>JBKBWO010000020.1:0-34228 GCA_046314495.1 Fimbriimonadaceae bacterium | reverse complement strand
GTGGGATCGATGGGATTCATTGGCTCCCAGTGAAGTTCTGCAGCCATTCCGGCAACAGCGAGACCCAAAAGAGGGAATATGAATAATGTTTTTCGCATCGGTGCTAGTCCTAGACGTACCGATATTATGAGAAAAAGCTGAATTCCCTGTCAACTGAGGACTTGTTGTGTCCCCAAACCGCCTTACAGAAAGCTGGGTTAAGCGGCTTCTGCTGGAACTTCTTCTTTGGCTGCCTTCGTTCTCGGGGCTCTCTTTCGCTTGGTGGCAGTTCCTGCCTCTACAGCGTTGATGCCCTCGGCGAACTCCGCTTTGGTAAGGAAGCGGCGACCCAAAGGTGCTCCGGCTCGAGTGTCGAAATTGATTCGGTCGATAGCGTTCTGCCACATCAAGTCTGAAGGCGTGAACTGGTACTCGATGTTGCCGTCCAGAATCTCGTGCAGAAGTGATTTGAGGTCCTTATGTCCCTTCAAGAATTCATCGCCGGCATCGGTATTGTGGTGAAGGCTGTAGGTGACGATGATGGGCTCTTCCTCGGCGATTGCCTTGGCTGTTCTCTTCTTTTCGCCGACCTCGAAGTGACCCTTAAGGGCTACGAAGTGCTCTCCCAGAGCCGAACCAAACTTGTCGAGGTCATCGGGCCACCGATATTTGTTGCCTTCAAACTCCGCGAGAGCCTGACGCCCGCAGACAGTCAGCGCGACGGCCAGGAGGGCAGAGTCAGTTGGAGCCAGTTTTGGGTACGCCTTCTTGATGTTCTCAAGGGTGGCTTCAGGTTTGGTTAAATTGCAGACAATCAAAAGGAAAACTCCGAGACGGTCCACCAGGCGGGAAGTGGGGTTGCCTCGAACCGTATCTAGACGGTAGTATACCGTTTCGACCCATGGGTGTGACGAATCGATTTTCAAGACAATCTGCTGACTTCGGTCACAGCCCTGCGAAAGCAGGCATTAATTTTTTGACCCTCTTCCTGATTGCGGCGTTGGCACTTTTTACCATCGGCTGCTCTCCGGACCAAGGGGCAGCCCCAGCAGCAACAGGTGAGAGCGGGCAGAACGAGAAGCCCTTAGTTGTTGGAATCGTGTTCGATTCTGGTGGAAGAGGGGACAAGAGTTTCAACGACAGCGCCTGGGCAGGAATCCAAGAAGCACAAAACGAACTTGGAATCCAGTCGAAGCCGATCGAGAGCAAGACTGAATCCGACTACCCAAGCAATATTGAGTTGCTCGCCCGCCAGAACGTGGATATGGTCATTGCCGTCGGGATCAGCATGCGCAGTGCCATGGAAGACGTGGCAGCCAGATACCCCGACATGAAGTTCGCGATTATCGATGCGCCGGTGGACTTGCCAAACGTTCGCGCAATTCAGTTCAAGGAAGAGGAAGGAAGCTTTCTTGCCGGGTACGCCGCTGGCCTTGCTTCAAAGACAGGCAAGATCGGATTCGTTGGAGGAATGGAGCTCCCGCTCATCAAGAAGTTCGAAGCGGGATACATTGCTGGCGCAAAGACTGCTAACCCGAACATCGAAGTTCTCCCTGCACGTTATGTCGGCTCGTGGGATAACGTGGATAGCGCCAAGACCGCCGCGAACCTCCTCTACGGTCAAGGTGCAGACGTGGTCTATCACGCGGCAGGTAGAGCGGGCTTAGGCGTCATTCGTGCCGCGCAAGAGAGAAATGCTTTAGCAATCGGTGTGGATAGCGATCAAGACGACATTGCTCCGGGCTCGGTGCTCACCAGCATGTTGAAGCGGGTTGACAACGCCGTTCTCTCCACAATCCGTGACCTACACCGAGGTGAGTTCACTCCGGGAACCGTGGTGTACACGCTGGAGGATGACGGGGTGGGTCTTACAGACTTCCGGCACACTCGGGACCGAATCGGAGAAGAGAACCTGAAACGACTCGACGAGGTTCGACTGCAGATCATCGAAGGTGAAATTCAAGTTCCTTCGACGCCTGCAGAACTGCAAGAATATCTGGAGAGTCTCAGCTCTTAGTTTCGCTGGATTCGCTGCCTGCGGGCGTTGGACTCGTTGAAGGCGCTTCAGGCGGCGAAGGTTCTGTGTTGCTTGTTTCAGCCGCAGGAGTTTCTGCGGCTTTTTCTTTTGGGGCGTTTCCGTGCCCAGCGTAGTCCGTCAAATAAAACCCCGGGGCGTTGTACTGAACCATTGCCGGCTGAATTACCCGGCGTACCGTTCCGCTGGAGCCGCACTTGCACTCCGACAGCGGGTCTTCAGTGATCGACTGCACCGCTTCGAATTCCTTTCTGCATTTGTCGCAGTGATACACATAGATGGGCATACATCTAGAAGTACCCCAACGGCCGCCCGAGCGTGCGCGAACCGGCCCGAAAGGCATTGCTGGCATGGTACGGGTCGGCTAGCGGTACGATAACCGCTCGAAACCGTGAAGAAAGCTTCGAAACCAGTTCGCGTCGCGCTCATTGGCGTTGGCGGCATCGCCCAGCAGTTCCACCTCAACTCGTTCACCTCCATGGAAGACCAATGCGAAGTTGTCGCATTGTCCGACGTCGCCGACAAGACCCTGAAGGAAATGGGCAAGAAGTACAGCGTAGATGCACTCTACAGCGACTTCAAGAAGATGCTGAAGGAGCAGAAGCCGGACGCTGTGATCATCAGCACCCCGAACGCTCTGCACTGCAAAATCGCCTGCGCCTGCATCAAGGCAGGGAGCCACGTGTTCATCGAGAAGCCGATGGCGATCAATGCAGAAGAGTGCAAGACCATCCTACGAACGGCAAAGAAGGAAGACCGCATCGTTCAGATCGCCCTACAGTGGCGATTCTTGGGAGCGACTTCGTTCCTCAAGCAATTCATCGATAGCGGAAAGTTTGGAGATGTCTACTTTGCGCGCGCTCAAGCCCTGCGAAGACGAGGCGTTCCGACTTGGGGAGTCTTCATCGACAAGGAGAAGCAGGGAGGGGGACCGCTGATCGACATCGGCGTTCACATCCTGGATTTGACTTTGTATCTGATGGGCTATCCGAAGCCAGTGTCGGTTTCAGCACAAACTTGGAACGCGCTGGGTACCGACCCGCAACTATACAACCGCTGGGGAGACTACGACCGAAAGGCCTTTACGGTTGAGGATTTCGCCGTCGGCTTCATTCGGTTCGAAAACGGCGCGGTAGTTTCATTGGAGTCATCGTTTATGGCGAATCTGGAGGATGACCCATTCGCGACCCAGCTATTCGGGACGAAAGCTGGAGCCGTAGTGAAGCCGTTCGACGCTCAGCCGCTGGAGATTTACACCGAAATCGACCGGCAGTTGTTCGACCTCAAGCCCCGAAACCTTCCCGACCTTCCGTCGCCCTACTTGGCAGAAGCTAGAGCCTTTGTTGAAGCCGTAGCGACGGGCAAAGAGTCGCCCGTGCCAGGAGAGCAGGGTCTCATCCTCAACGCGATCTTTGATGCCATGTACGCCTCTTCGGAGACAGGCAAAGAGCAACTGGTAGACATTTCCCTTTAGGGCTCCAGGTCGATGCGGCGTAGGTGGCCCCACTCGGTCCACATCAGCACGAGCTGAAAGCAGAGCGTCAGCGCTAGACTAGCGTACAGGACCAAGAAGCTGTAGGTAAGGATGGTCAGACCGTACTTGCGTGCAAACTCGTTTTGTTCTTGGGAGCTGGCTGCAGCCCGCACCCGGAAAGCTGGCGGAATCAGTAGTACGCTCTTTCTCTGAAGGTGCTTGATCCAAGGTCTGCGCATGAACCACAACATCCAGAACCAGGTGACGCGGGCAGATCGGTGCGCTAGCCAGTACATGTTGATCGAATGGGGGCGAAACTAGAGTAGGGTGCTTCAAGCACTGGATGTACAAACGTTTTACTGGATCAACGGATGGCAACTGGGTCCGCTCAGCCCGGTCCTCGTGTTCTTCAGTATCGCTCTCGGTGAGCTTTGGTTCCGTATCGTTCTTGCAGCGCTGGTCATTTACCTGCTAGTACGAAACTGGCGAACCCGCATGGCTTTGCTCGGTGCGATACTCGCCTCCGGATTGGGCAACGAGATCACAGACTGGCTAAAGGCTTGGTTCGCTGGGCCTCGCCCATACCATGTATTGCCTGACGTGATTTCACGCGTCGGAGAAGCCGGGCCGCAAAGCCTCGCAACCGCTAGTGCCCACTCAGCGAACATGGCTGCAGTTGCTACCGCATTCTGGCTGTTTCTCGGCTGGAAGCGGGGTCTTCCATGGGTCTTGATCGCCTTTTTCACAGGCCTGAGCCGTATTTATGTTGGAGCGCACTTTCCGGCACAAGTGCTGCTTGGGTGGGCAGTAGGGGTTGGCGCCGGATTCTTCGTCTACTTCTTCCTGGAGTCGATCCGAAAGTGGTGGCTAAGTCGAAAGAAACCAGCCGGAGAAACAGAGACAGCAGCATGAGCAAGAAAGGTGTAAACCCGATTCGGACATCCCAGCAGTCTGCGCTAGCGCTTGCCGTTGCCATCAGCTTCCTGCTTTACTTCATCCCGTTCGGCTACCTGCTTCTGGCGCCGATTCTGTTTTACAACACGATCATCCATGAGATCAGCCACGCTATCGCTGCTCTGGTGACGGGCGGTCAGGTCAAGTACATCCTGATCAACTCCGATACAAGCGGAATGGCTGTGGTGAGCGACGGATGGATGCTGTTCATCGCCTCAGCCGGCTATCTTGGGGCAGCTCTTTTCGGAGCGCTGTGCATCGTTTTCTCAAAAACCGCAGATAGTGCCCGAATCGTACTGATGGCGCAGGCAGCGCTTTTGACCCTGTGCCTCTTGATTTGGATTCGGGGGGACGCCATCGGAATCGCCGTGACCATCCTCTGGATCGTTGCCCTTGCGATGGCGGGGTGGTTTACCAAGGGCAACTTTACTGTCTTCTTGGCGCAGTTCCTAGGAGTCCAGCAGTGCCTGGCGTCGGTGCTGGTTCTCGGAGCGCTCGTGCCGGGAACCCAAATGGGTGAATATCTCAATGATGCGCAGGTTGCCTCAGACAGCACAGGAATTCCTGCAATTGTCTTCGCGGTGACCTGGATGGTTACGGCACTGGCGCTTGGATACCTGGCTCTGGCTCGGGTGTGGACACTGCCCCCTTGGCGTCGACAGTCAAAACCTGCATCGGCTGGGAGAGGTCCAAATGGCCGAAGCTAGCGACCAACAATCCGTCTGAGTAAAACAACACCGTCTTGACTTCTTCGAATTGACCAAGGTTGCCGAGAATGCCGTTGACAATCAACGCTTCTTGCATTGATCCGAATGACATCCTGCCAAACTCCGGCGAGAAGGTCAACTCTGCGTTGCCTATCTCGTCCAATTCAATGCTCAGTGCACGGGCAGAAATCGGGAGCATCTCGGTGCTGGAGAGAAACCGGTTGACCGCAAAGATCCGCGGGTCCTCACCCTCCGGTACAACCTCTTCGCTCAATCGGAAGCGGTTCGGCTCAATCTCGTCGAGAGTCAGCAGTACCGTTATCTTCTGACGGACGGGTTGCGGCACTGTTTCGGGGGTCGTCCGCTCAGCTTCCACCTGCGTCGTCGAAACTCGAGCCTCGGGCCGAAGCCATTGTTCGGCGATTCGGTTCGCCGGTTGATTGGCAGCATATACGGAAAGGGAGATGAGCCCTACCGCAGCCACCCCAGCGGCAATCAAGAGCCGCCGCTTGGTTGGCTCACTCAGAGATGTCGGACGTTTACCTTTCGCCATAGTATAGTTTTAGACCGTTTACGACGCCTCTGGCGATGCGCCGCTGCATGTCGGGCTGCACTAGAATTCGCCGATCGTGGTCATTGTTGATGAATCCCAACTCTAATAACACCGCTGGGGTTTTGCTGTGCCTTAACACCGCAAACCCAACTTGTGTAATTCTTGAATCGCTCCAGACGCCCATGCTGGGGATCGGCGTCGCCTTGGACTTCTCTTGCTGAATCGCGGTTGCGAGCGCTTCGGAAACTCTTTCGTTACGGTGGAAAAAAGTGATGCTGCCTGAAGGCCCAGTGGCGCGAGAAGTTGCGTTCACGTGAACGCTGATGAAGAGGTTCGCACCCGCTCGCTCTGCAATAGCTGGGCGCTCTGTTAGCGGGATAAAGATGTCCGAGTTTCGCGTCATGACGACTGTCGCCCCTTCTTTGGTCAGCTCTTCTGCCAACATTCTCGAAACCGAAAGGACGATGTCCTTTTCTTGTACTCCGGATGGTCGGTGAATTGCACCCGGATCCCTGCCGCCGTGTCCGGCGTCGATGGCGATTACTTTGCCCGCTAGCCTGCCATCGCCCACGTTGGGAACGATGAACAGCACGCTCGGCTCTGCCGCATTAAGACTCAAATCAACACCGAGCGGGCGGTTCATCACGAACCGGTAGGTGATTCGGTTTCCGCTTACTTCACTTGTGGCGGACACTAGCCCGTTTGGTGCTCTCCAAGACCTTGGCGCTGTCGCTGTATCGACGAGGTCGAACGTCACGGTCATCTCCGTTGCGGAAGCCCGCTCTGAGCGCGCCGGAGTGATGAGCGGTTCGCTGTTGAACCTTGCACGCACGCGATCCGACCCCTCGTTCATCAAGATGTTCTGGATGCGGGGAAGGGGAGGACCGATGGGCTCGGAAGCGTTGCTTGTACGCCTTACTGGTTGAGAAACTGGCTGAGCCTGAGGTTGAAGTTGAGCCTGTGGCGTGGCTCTGGCTGAGCCTTGCTGCGAAGTCGGAACCGGCAGCGGATCATCTGTTCGGGGAGAAGTTCTCGGCGGTGCCTGTGTTGGTTGGGTAGGGGCTGGAGTCGGCGCAGTCGCAGTCTGGGGAGGTGCTGGCCTGACCGTTGGCGCCCCTGCCCCTGGTTTCACGATCAAGGCAGAGAAGTAGTGGGAAACCACTGGACCCTTTCGATCCAGCTGGCATTCTCCGAGGTCGATACGAACCGTCGCGCCCCGATTTTCTGCCGACATTCCAGTCTCAAGTACCAACGGAACCCTTGGTGGGAGCTGCGCACCGCTGATCAAGAGGAACCGCTTGTTCCCCTCAGTTGTTTCAGAAAATTGAACAGGAAAGGTCGTTCCGACCCGGATCTCGCTGTCAATAATTCGGATTCCGGTTACTTTCGCGGAAACCACCAGAAGGTCGCCTTCCCAACGCTGCACGGAGTCGATCGATTCGGCGAACTGGTCGAACTTGAATTGCCAGCGACCCTGGTGTTGCCGGATGGGCACCCCGATCGCCATTCGGTTGAATTGAAGGTCTACTCGCCTATCTCGAATCTGGCTGGGGATATCCCACTGCTGAAGAACAGAGACATCAGCCCAAACAGAATTGCCATCTGCCCGAACGGCAGAAGTAGGGGGATGGTGCGCAAACTGCACCTGCACCGGCTGTGTAACAGCCTGCGTGAGCCCCAAAAGAGCTAGCCCCATCCATGGGAGAAAACGTGTAGCGCGAATCAGTTTTCCGATCCTTCCAATAAATTTGGACGCGCCTGGCTGCTCGCCGGCTTCAACAAGGCACTTCCGGGGGCTTAAAGCGCATGCTTCCACGCATAAACGTTCTCGCAAAGAAGGGGACCCGGATGGACGGGGTCAGCAACCAAAATATGGGTTGGTCAGGGGCAAGTTCTTCCATCAGTTTCCCCTCGGCGTCAGTATCGGTAGAAAAAGTTCAGCGCCGTGCACCAACGTCTCGTCGAAAAAGCGCTTCAAAGTTGAGCAACGTATCGCCGAGGCAACCTGGGATGCTCTTGGCACCGAAGACCTCCAGCACGTCCGAGCTAGCGTCAACCCGTGGAACGGGTCTTTCGATGCCGTAGCAACGGGCGTACAGCTCGGACTGCGCCACCAATAGGGACAATAGTTACCGCCTGTGCTTAGCACTTGTTCGCGACGATGAAGTCCATCAGACGAAGAAGCGATAAGAAACCCGAAGAGCGAGAAGAGGAGCAATCCGAATAGAAGAAATGGCAGTCATCCTGTACTCATCGATGCAGTCCTCAGTTGATGCGGCAGTTAATGCCGCTCGCGCTGGATATTGGTTGATGCGGCAGTTAATGCCGCTCGCGCTGGATATTGTAGGGATTGACGACCACGTGTAACCCATGTCTTCGGAACAAAACTCGCATCTGCCGGCAAAAAATGGTCGGGGCGACAGGATTCGAACCTGCGACCTACTGCTCCCAAAGCAGTCGCGCTACCAAGCTGCGCCACGCCCCGACAGTGTTTAGAGTACCTTTAGCAGATTCTCTGCAAGACATGACGAAGCAGACCGCCCTAGAGTTCATCTCCAGATTCCGCACCAACAAGAATCGAGGCTCGCTCGACCGAATGTACGAGTTGATCTCGCGCGCAGGCTTATCCGAGGCTCTTGGAGCAGGCGAAGTGCCTCGCTACTTCCATATCACCGGGACGAATGGAAAGGGAAGCGTTGCCGCCTACGTGGAATCACTACTCAGAGTAGCCGGCAGCAGAACAGGTGCCTACTATAGTCCCTACGTCTTCCAGGTCAACGAGCGCATCCAGGTCGATGGATCGCCGATTTCCGATGAGCTCTTCATTCGGCTCGTTGAAGGGCTCTATCCGGTAGCAGAGGAAATGTCGGAGACCCCGTTCGGTGCGCCAAACGAGTTCGAATTTAAGACTCTGATGGCCTTTGCCGCCTGGCAGGTTTGTGGTTGTACCGATGTCGCGCTTGAAGTCGGAATTGGAGGCAGGCTCGACTCTACTAACGTGGTTCAACCCGTTTCCTGTGCCATTGTGAGTGTTGGGTTAGATCACATGGCGCTGCTCGGACCCACTTTGGCGCATATCGCTCGAGAAAAGGCAGGGATCATCAAGCCTGGAGTTCCGCTGGTGGCGGGCAGCCTTCCGAAGGCCGCGATGGAGGTAGTGCAGTCAGTCGCGGCAGAGAATGACGCGATGCTGTGGCAGGTGGGCAAGGAATTGAAGCTGGAGCAAGCAACAAGTGGGTGGTCCATAACGACACCGAGTGCTGAGTATTCGGGAAATGAAACCGGAATCAAAGGGGTTTATCAGCCTACGAACGCTGCGGTAGCCATCGGCATGGTGGAGGCTGCCGGAGTTGAGCTCGAAAACGGCATGGTGCAGGAGGCGATACGCCAGACGCGCCTGCCCGGCAGGTTTCAGATCGTCGACATCGACGGAAAGACGGTTGTGCTGGATGGGGCGCACAATGAGCCGGCAGCCCGTGCGCTCAGGCTCTCGCTGAACGAGATGTTTCCGGGAAGGGAGGTTTTGGCTGTTGTCGCAATGCTCAAGGGACACGAACCCGCGAGATTTTTCAAAGGTCTGGGCGCTCCGCTTCAGAAGGTTTTCACTACGGAGGTCGACTTCGAACGGTCCGAAACAGCGAGCAATCTGGCAGCTGCAGCCTCCAGAGTCTGTGGAGAGGTGACCACAGAGCCGTGTGCGAAAGCAGCCTTTGCGCGGGCCTTGAATCAACTTGCAGACGATCAGGTGCTGGTGCTTACCGGCTCGTTTTACCTTTTGGGAGACCTCCAAGAGGCTCTTTCCCCCTGGCTTTATGGTGAGGGATCTACCACTGGCACGGCAAGTTCCTCAGCTGCCGGATTTTCGGCGTGTGGTAGCGGCTACTCTGCCGAAGGATAGGGTAGCATGATAATCCCGCTGAGGAGAAATGCATGGCTGGAAAGCCCTTAAAAATTTTGGTATGTGACGACGAGCGGCACATCGTTCGCCTGATTCAGGTCAACTTGGAAAAGAACGGCTACCAGGTCGTTACCGCGTTCGACGGTAAGGAAGGTCTGGAGAAGGTGAAGAGCGAGAAGCCCGATTTGTGCGTTCTCGACGTGATGATGCCCTACATGGACGGTTTCGAGGTTCTCAAGAACCTTCGACGTGACCCGGAGACCGAAGCGTTGCCGGTGATCATGTTGACGGCAAAGGCACAGGACAAGGACGTGTTCGAGGGTTACCACTACGGCGCAGACATGTATCTCACCAAGCCGTTCAACCCGATCGAGCTGGTCTCGTTTGTGAAGAGAATCACCCAGGGAACCCAGGAATCCGGACCGAAGCGGTACGAACTGTAGATTCGGGCGATTAGCTCAGCGGTAGAGCGCCTCGTTTACACCGAGGATGCCGGGGGTTCGAATCCCTCATCGCCCACCACTATTTAGCTGTCTTAGGCTCATATAGTCCGCGCCGACCAAGCACAACCATCTTGCTTCGGCGTTAAAGTGCTAGGCAATCTGATCCCTTAGGCCATTGGTGCTTGTGGGCACTCGCAAATCAGATTGTCTCTTTGGCTTAGCCAATGTAGAATTTTTCACAGATATTCCCCAAGGCGATCCCTCGCGATGAAGAAACGGCGCAGATTAACATGCGCGGGCTCCATGACTCGACGCTGACCGGAGTGACACGAGTAGCAGACGGGGTGCTCGGTATGGCTCTTTGAAAACAGGACGGACAAACAAAAACGTTGCGGGCTCAGAGCGATGGGCGCATAGTTGTTTGCGGATGCGGCATGTTTCTGCCGTCGATCGTGAGTTGTGTGTTGCTCCCACCGAGTCCAGATCAATGTTACGGCTTGTTTAGCGGTGAAGAACTGGACTCCTGCGATGCACTGATCAACACGTACTTGGGTGCTGATACTTGGCGATTGCTGACCGCAGTTATCTACGGTGAAGGAATCATCGTCGCTGGGGCAGGCAGTCTCAATAGTCTTGAATGGCTTGACTAAGGTCATAACCCCATCTTTGAAGGTGTAGCGGTCTGAGTGAGACCGCACACGCTAAAGGCCGTTCTTGGGCACGCGAGGCCAAATTACCCAAATTTAGCGGCGGACAGGGCGGCGGGATTCCTGCGCCAACATCGAGATGCGCATCAGCATGCACTCCAACGTCTCTTTTGTATTCAAGCTCGGCAAGACGCCCTTGAGTCTGGCGTCCGCCTCGGCGACCGTAACCATCATCTCTGAAAGTACCGTAAACGACAGCTTCGAGGCCGCCTTGACTGCCTTCTCCTGAATCCAGCCGGGCTCCTTCAGCAAGTTATTGCGGGCAGGGAAGGAATCCGAAATTACGTCCGGCACGTTGTGCAGTGAATACTTCGCCTCTACAATCACCCGCGCCTGCCACAGCAAGCGGAGTTGACGGCTTAGAATTGGGACGATTTGTCTGAATGCGGCCTCGTCTGGCCGGCCTTGCGACGCCAGCAGCGCTCCCATCTGCTTCAGCGCCGCAGATAGATTGCCTTCAATTGCGGCATCCACCATGTTGAACACGCTCCATTCCGGTGAGGGTCGCACGATCGCTTGGAGGTCATCCGTCGAGATCTGCTGTCTTTCGCCGAGGTAAATCGATGCTTTCTGAAGCTCTGCGAGAGCATCGCTCAGGTTTCGGCCGCACATTTCTATCAGCATTTGCGCCTGCCTCTCTGGCAACACTTTGCCCACTGTCTCTGCCTCCAGCTTTAGCCTGCTCGCGTACTCGCTTAAGTTGGGCGAAGGCGAGTACACATACCCACCTGCACCCAATGCCAGATTCTCCCACTGGTCGCGCCAGCCCGCTGCTGTTTTCTGCTGGGAATCATCACCGGAGGTTTCATCTGCGACTAGAATGAGCAAGGAGGATTCAGGCAGTTCGGCGATCGCCTCCGGCGTAACAGCGGTGTTCTTGGGCGCGCCTCTGCGAAGGAGGTTGCGAACCACGCAGCAGCGCCGCTCGCTGAGAAAGGGGACGGTTCCCACTGTAGAGAGCCAGACAGAGCTATCGGCGGCGTCGGCGTCGATATTTTCAACGTCGAAGGGGTCGCAGACGCGGTGAATGTGCTCCAGGAACTCTGAGAGCGCGCGCAGGCGAAGCTCGCTTTCCTTGCCGCCCAGAAGTACCAGCCGCGCCGAAAAAGCTTCTTCGACCGAAAACTTGCTGGCTGGTTTGAGTTTGGGCTGCTTCACCGAGCGCTAATTATGGACCGAAAACGGCTTTCAACTTCGTCCAGCAGTTCTGGCTCGGCTCCCCGAGGACCATACAGAAGTGCTGTGATTACCGCTACAAGCGATCGTGAAGGTTCTCGTTGGGACTGAGGCAGCTTTGGGGCAATTCGCTCTGTATATCGTTCCAGGCTTTCATCGGGGTGGCGAACGCTAGAGCCATGTCTCGCGAGGAACTTTTCAAACCGATCTACAACTCGGTAGAGCCGCCGGCGGGGCACTGCTCTCATTCGTTTGCTGAAGATGACAATGGCGACGACGAAGCCGATGAGCGCAAGAGCGGCAAGCGCGATGAGCCAGTCGATGTTCTGCTGCAGCCATCCAGCGAAGGTTAGCTGTGTTGCAGGCACACCTCCTCTTTCGCCTCCAGGTACTGGGATCGCGACTTCTGTCGGGTCAAAAGGAACCCATCCAACTCCGTCGAAGAGTAGCTCTGCCCACGCGTGATACTCCGCTTCGCGAAACACCATTCTGCCCTGCTCGTCTCTCTCGCCCGCGACCGGGTAGAAGCCGATGGCGTACCTGGCAGGTATGCCGATCGAGCGCGCACCCATGACCATTGCGGACGCGAACAGGTCGCAATATCCCTCTTGGTCCTCAAAGAGAAACTGATCAATGGCATTGACCTCTCTGGAAATCGGTCGCACGTTCAGGTTGTATCTTGCTTGGACCCCGATCTCGTCTCGGATGTTCATCGCCCTTTCGTAATCTGTGCCGGTCTCCCCTGCCGCGTTGCGGAAGAACTCCAGGCTCCTCTGGGTCGCTTCTGAAGTATCGGTAAGGATCCTGTAAGCGTTGCCGATATCTCGCTGGGTCGCCGCGCGCTCTGGGATAACCGGCGAGCGCAGCAGTGCGGAGGCGTGCGCCTCTCGAACCTGTTGGGTCGCGCTCCCAATAGGGATGGAACCGTCGGTTTCTGGTTGCACTTGCTGACCATCCAGTTCTGCGTAGATCGCCTCTCCCGGAGTTGGAATAAGCGATCCTGGCAGGCGCTCTGGAAAAACCTGGAAACTGAGCAGCTCTGGGTCTTGAATCAAGCGGGCTGCCCAGTTTCGCTCCATTAGGGTGTCGCTTTCATATTCGCGCCAGTTGGTCTGGTAGCTGAGATTTCGGTTCCATCGGTTTCGAGCAAGCGTGTCGTAGTTGTACGTTCGCATGTAGCGTGGTTTGTCTAGCCCAGCGCGAAAGGCGATGTTGTAGGTGAGGGTTGCGGGACCGTTTCCTATGGCAGTACTGCTTGCGGTGGTGCCTCCTGAGCCAGTGGCCGCTGGCTCTTGGGATGGGCCAGGCGGTCGGATGCCTACGGTCTCTTGAACAGTTCCGACAGTTCTTTGGAAGAGTGGGGCGGCAAGAAGGCTGACAACAATGACCACTCCGGCAGACACTAACGCCATTTCTGGACCTGCCAACCGCTTCCAAGGCCCGCTCGTTAGTTCCGACATCTCTCGGAACCCCGCACTTTGTGCCTGGGCCAGCATCCTCCTGAGATTTGCCCGCGCGAAAAGCAAGGAGAGAAGCGTGAGGAAAATAAAGAAACTAATGACGGATCCGCCAAACGTTCCCCAGGTTCCCACGAGTCCGAACAGTGCCATTACGGGCACAGCCTGGAAGAGCAAGGAAAAATCGCGCCAGGCGGTAAACGTGCCGAAGATGATGAGCCAACAGATGACGGGCGCGTACCAGAGCGAAGGCGGAAAGCCGTTGTCCGGCATCAAGTTGTTGAGGGGCCACGCGAGTAGCACTCCCGCTACGGTTGCGAGCGGGTAAATCGACCCGATGAGTGGCAACCGCTTTGCCCAGCGGTAGTGGACCGCAAGGGCACTTACTATTATGCCGAGAATGCCCATCAGCGCCATCATCAGTGCCAAAGGCTCGTTGTTGATTGAGAGCCCGGCAGCCAAGAGGGCAAGAGTGGCGCAAAGCCCAGAGATGATCGCGTCGAGCGCGGTGGGTTCGGTCGAATCGACAAGCCAGAGTCTGGAAAACCGCTTCATCTCTTCTAACCTAAACCACGATCTGTTCGACCATGAACCGCGCGGCGACAAGCTGCTTGGAAAAGGCTTTCATTCGGCTACCTTGGCTCGACTCGCCGTGAACGTAGGTGATTACTGCGATGCTTTTGCCTTGAGAACGGAGCCGGATGAGCACATCTTGTAGTCCTTCCACGGGCTCGATGATCTGGACGATGAGCCCGGTCTGCATGGCGCTCTGCTGCCCAAACCGCTCTAAGGTTTCAATGAGAGCGCGGGGGTCTCGGTCACCTGCCAGGGCGAGTTTCAGTGCGAGTTGGTTGAGCGAACCGGCATCTCGCACAACCACGTCGTATTGAGGAAACTCGACGTTCATCCCTTTCGATCCGAGCTCTTGTGCCAGGAACAGTGCGTTGCCGCAGGCAAAGTCCAGCAATTCGCCCTCCGTTTCTCCAGTCTCAAACTCTTGCAGGACCACGCCTAACTGACCATAAGCCCCGATGTCAAACTCTTTCACTTGAAGTGATCCGCGCTTTGCTGTGGAACGCCAGTGGACGTGGCGGATGGGGTCGCCGTGTTGGTAGGCGCGAACTCCTCTCGGATCGACCCCAACCCCCTTGGATTGTCCGGCGTCGGGGTTCTCGAATCCAAGCCCCATCCCCCGTGCTACCGGCACTTCTATCGGGATAGCGATAGGCACTACAAGCAGAGTTGCCATGGGGGCAGAAACGGTTGTTGTAAGCGGCTGCAAACCTAAAGGATCTGAGCCCGAAACGAGGATCTTGGACCACCGGTATTCACCGCGCCTGCTAGGGGTGAACTCGTAACTTGTGGGGGACCACTCGTTTCGGGTTGGAGCGATGGGCAGCGCTAAGGTGAGATTTCGTGGTTTCAGCCTTGGGGGCAGTTGGTCATGCAACGTGATTAAGCCAGCTTTGATTCTCGCGCGGCTTTTCACTTCGATATCGATCCTCACTCGTTCGCCAACTTGCACTACGGGCAAAGTCTTGCGTTGAACCAGCAGTTTTCGAGTCGAGAGCCAGCTTTGAATTCGGCACCCTACCAAAAGCGCCACCAGCGCGGTGCTCATATAAAACAGCGGCGGAGAGCCGATGAAGACGGCGACGAAGACCAAAAAAAGAGAACAGACGCTGAACCCGAGGCCGGCGACGGCTGCTACACGGTTTTCCACGGCAGACTCCTAAATCGGTACGGGAACCTGCCGAAGGATCGCCTTGATTGCGCCAGCTGCTGTTTCTTCTGTCTCGCCGAAGCTCCGGCGGAACATCACTCTGTGAGCCAAAACATAAGGGGCTGCTTCTTGAACGTGCTCGGGCTTTACGAACTCCATGTTGTCCATTAGCGCCAGCGCCTGGGCGGCGCGCATGAGATAGAGTGAGCCTCTTGGGGATGAGCCCATGGTAAGAGTTGGTGCCTCGCGGGTCGCGCGCACGATGTCTACGATATAGCCCTTTATGGCGTCGGAAACATGGATCCGGGTGACTGCGGTTTGTAGCACCATGAGTTCTTCAATGTCTATGACCTGCCTTGCTTCATCAATGGGCAGGGTGAACTGGTGGGTATTGAGGACGTCGATCTCGCTGTCTCGATCGGGATAGCCCATCGAGACCGAGGCGAAGAACCGGTCAAGCTGCGCCTCTGGGAGTGGGAAAGTGCCGGTCATCTCCACGGAGTTTTGTGTGGCAACGACGAAGAACGGCTCTGGTAACTGGTGGGTTGTTCCGTCTGCGGTGACCTGGTGCTCCTCCATCGCCTCCAGCAGGGAAGCCTGGGTCTTTGGGGTGGCTCGGTTGATTTCATCGACCAGCACTACGTTTCCGAAAACGGGCCCTTGGTGAAACCGGAATTCGCCCTGTTTTTGGTCAAAGATCGAAGAGCCCGTGATATCAGATGGCAGAAGGTCAGGCGTGAACTGAATCCGGCTAAAGTCTCCAGAGATCGACTTGGCAAGCGCCTTGGCGAGGGTGGTTTTCCCGACCCCAGGCACATCTTCGATGAGAAGGTGTCCTTTGCTGAGGAATGCCATAAGGCAAATGCGAACCGTTTGCGACTTGCCGACGATCACTTCCTCGATCGCCCTTTGGACGCTGGCTACGGTTTCGGAAAGGGCGGGAGAACCTGGAATGCTGCTGGACACCGGAATAAATGAAAGATACGGGCTCGGAAGTCACCAGGCCCGTATCTGTTTTACGCAATTTAGGGACTGAACATTACTGAGTGATCATCTCTCGGTCCTTAAACCGTTCGATTCTCGACTCCATTTCCTTGAGGTGAAGCCTCGTAAGGTTGTCCAGCGTTACGGGTCGCTCAAGCTGGGTAGCAATACTCGTTTGGAGCCTGCGGAGCCAGCTACTCGCTACAAGGACCGAGTCACCATTAAGTGCCGTCCCAGAAGAGCCCGCCTGCGTCATCAGAGCGCTTAGAGCGAACATCTGAACGTCCCGACGGATGGGGTCGATGTTGCGATCTCGCCCGATCTCGCTGAACACTTCAGAGAGAAGGATGTTATAGTGCTCATCCATCTTGTAAGCGTTCGGCATGAACCGCTGCTTGTAGGCATTTTCAGCGATCTGGTTCAGTGACGATGTGCTCATCGTGGAGGCGAGGATCAACGACATGTTGGTACCGATCAGCCGGCGCATCGGCGCAGTCCACGAGGCACTTGCGGATTCGTTGTTGTCTCGACCCAAGTTGATCACCACGTTGTACGGCAGGTAGAAGTTGTCCACATTGAACACTTCCGAGGCAATGGTTTGCACCGCTTGTCGCTGGGCGTCCGGATCCGTTGGCCTGAGGACCGGCTGTTGGTCAATATCGCCTTGGAAGTTGCGGTTCATATCCATGCCTCCAACGAACTGCGACAACTGTCTTGCCTGAGCAAATGTTCGGTTCAAGGAGCTGAGGATCATTCCGGTTCGGCGTGCGAAGCTGGAATCTGGCAGCGGTAAAAAGTCGCTGGCGAACCGGCGCACGTCTCGGCTTACGTGGAGCACGCCCTTCGAGTAGTCGACCGGGTTATTGGAGAGGTCCCAGCGCTGGACTCTTGGATCCAATCCGTTGGCGTTTTCGTCGGTCATGTACCGGAGGCCAGGCTCGTTGCCACGTCGGGCAATAGCGTTAAGCTGTGCCCGCTCACCCAGCGGGGACTTGGCATCGAAATGCTCGTAACCGTACTGGATCGCCCAAACATCGTAGACGCCGATCGTAGTGTCGAAGAAATTGCCTGTGCCGTGCAAAATCGCCTCCATATTGATAGGCGTGTACTCCATGATGCTGGCTGCAATCCCGACATCTTCAGTAATTTTTGGGTCACGAAGCTGTTCGGGTGAGAGCATCGTTGAAGCGATGAAGTTGTGGCGCAAGCCCAAGCAGTGACCAACTTCGTGGGCGATAATCGCGGCGACGAAAGCATCGACGAATTCCTTTCGGCGGGTAGATGAAAGCGGGTTGGCCTGAAGCGCATGCCAGCCGAACTGGGCTTCCATCGCTTTGCCTTGCTGGACGGAGCAATGGTGGGTCTTCCAACCAAGCCGCTCAAGCTGCTGGCGGAACCGAGACTGGACTGCACGGCTCGACATGTCATTCGGGTCGGTTGCGATATGGTCATCGTGTGAGCAGCCATGGGTGCACGTGCTTCCGAATAGCATCTTATCCGTCGTAGCGCGTGAGGCTGGACCGTTAGAGACCACAGCAAGCGCATTCTGCAAAGCGTTTTCAGCAGGCTCAACAAGGTCGACTTTGTCAAGGAAAACGTACTGTAGCATGTTGGCGTCGAAATTAACGCCAGCATTCAGGATTTCGCCAGTAAAGGGGTCGGTCCGGAAAAGCGCGATCGCGTAAGCGGCATCGTCGCTCATAACGAACCGTATGACGTTGAATCGGCCATCTGCGTGGTCATACGAGCCGTCAGTTGGCGCATCTTGAACCTGTACAGCATTGATGTACCCAAGAGCCTCATAGGCTCGGTTCCACATCAAGACTCCACGGCGTACTGCATCGCGATACTGCGGCGGAATAGACGGATCAAGAGTCCACATGATCGGCTTTACCGGCTCGGACTTTTCAGCGGTCGGGTCCTTCTTTTCAAGGTGGAAACGGTTGATGTAGCGCTCCGTTCGGTCTCGATCGTAGAAGCGGTTCAGGCTGGTGAAGTCCTCCGTGAAGTAGCCCACCCTGGAGTCTGCGAGACGAGGAACATAGCCACTGTTCTCGTTTCGGTACCACATGCTGTAGGTGACCTGGAACGGAACAGAGCGGTCGTCGGCCAGCTGGCTGCTGCCGCCGAGCCCTAGCAATGCCAAGAGTGGATTTGCTGCTTGAGGTCGCGGAGAGAAAAAGTGAAGCCGGTAACGGACCACTGTGTTCTCAGGAAACTGGCTAATCTTCTCCGGACCAGATTGCTCTCGGTTCAGCGAGTAGTTGCCGCCAACTGAAGCGTTGACCGCTTCGTTAATGCGGATAGCATCGCCTTGGAAAAATGGGGTTACGTTAACGAGCAGGCGATTGTTGTCCGGATCAGTTTGTTCGATTCGGAACTGCTGGATAAATCCGGGTGGATAGCTGCGCTCGGTAGCCATAGCCAAAGGGTTGTTGCCCTGCCACCGAACTCTGGTGTTCGGCTGAACCAGCGCCAGGTTCTCGTCGAACCGCTGGAAGTAGTAGGCGCCGAGAGCCTGGGATTGAAGTGGCATACCCGCCTGAAGCCCAAAGGCATCGACTCCAGTAAACATGGTCGCCTGGAGCAGGAAAATCTTTCCGAGGTCCGCCTCCGGAAGGTCAAGCAGGATGTCGTTCTTGCGCTGGTACAGCGTGAACGGGCCGCCCTCAAACTTGGTCAGGTCCTTGATTGCGTCTTCAAACTTTTGAGTTTCGGAGCTTTTCTTCGGCTCTTCCTTCTCATCTTGGGCAAACGCAGGGGCAAATGCAAGTGGAGCAGCAATGAGACTCGCGACGGCGAGGTGAAGGAAAAATGACTTCATTGCAATAGTGACTTTATCTTACCAAGAGGAATTTAGATTTGCTCGTCTGATGACCTAGCCTTTGCCAACTTGATGCCGAACACGAAGAGCAAAGCCCATCCTGCCATGAAGGCAAGCCCACCAACTGGGGCGACTGCGCCGAGCCACCTTGGGCCGCCCAGCGCAAGCGTGATCAATGAGCCGCAGAACAGCACGATTCCCACTCCAATGCAAAGCGCCGAGGTGGAGACGATTTTTGAGGGCCAGACCAGAAGCAAGACTCCCAGCAAAACGAGCAGGAGCGAATGGATTTGCAAGTATTGGATCCCAGTTTGCCAGGTCGGAAACCGGTCCGGTCCGATGGTCTCAGTCAGGTAGTGAGCCCCGCCTGCCCCGAGGGCTACGGATAGCAGTCCAAAGGCTGCACCAATGACCAACCAAGTTCTAGCCAACGCCTTACTTCTTTGGGAGCGCCAAGATAAAGTCGGTGATGAGACGAAGCGCCTGCGGTGAGAACGTCTCCGGCAGGGAACCGTACAGAGTTGCTGAGCCATCGTCAGTGGTCTGCATGAGATGATTGGCAGGTAGATACTCGATCACGGATATTTTTCGGGTTGACTCTGGAAGCGCAGCCAAAATTCCTGCAGCTTCTTCTCTAGGCACCTGGACATCGACATCTCCCTGAAGGATCAGCACAGGCACGTTTACCCGGGCAAACCACTCTTTCGGCTTGATGGTTAGCAGGTAGCGGCCGTTTGGGTTGTTCAGGTTTCGGAACAGCACCAGAGTTTGCGCCCGGACGATTGGGCGAATCTGTCCGATTCGCTCACCTGTTTCATTCTCCAGAGCTTCCGTTATCAGCTTCTCAACCTTTTCAAATGGCTCCTGTCTGGCAATAACGCCCAAAATTTCTGGCGCAGTGTTCGCAAGGATCACTAAGCCTTCCGCCTGGAAGTTCTTGTTCAGTTGGTAGAGCAGCAAATCGCGGTAACTGCGTGAAGGTCCAGCTATGGAGACAACGAACTTCACGGAAGGGCTTTCAGCGGCGGCCATAGCCGCGATTGTCGAACCCTCACTGTGGCCGATGATTCCAACACGGTTCGAGTCAACTTTGTCCTCTTTGTTGAGCAGAGCCAGAGCGTTGAGGACATCCTTAGAGAAGTCAAGAGTTGTCGATGTCACCTGGCTGCCGTTCGACTTGCCGACCCCACGTTCATCGAAACGAATCGAAGCGATGCCGTTCCTAGCAAGGTGGTCTGCGATCACCAGGAAGATTGGATGCCCCATGATCATCGCGTCCCGATCTTGGGGGCCTGTGCCAGAAACCAGTGCTACACCAGGGAAAGGTCCTTCTCCCTCAGGGATGACAATGGTTCCGTGAAGCGTTACCCCTTCCGTTCCGCCCGGGAACTCGACATCCTTAGAGGTGTACGGAAACGGAGGCTTTGGTTCTTGCTCCCTTCTCAGTCGGTCGAATGTCTCCGCTACTCGATTGAAAGCAATGTCAACGTTGAAACCTGCCTGTGAAAATCGACCCTCTAGAGAGGTCTCCTCGAATTTGTCCAGTGTGATCGTTATGCCAACCGCCTTCGCAGTGAGAACAATCTTTTCTTCGTCTCCCGAGATCTCGAGAGGAATACCTTGGGCGCCTTGTTGGGGCACATCAAGAAAAACAAGTTGGTTCCCTTCTACGCCGGGCTGTACGCGTAGGACCAGCTGAATCGCTTGACCCTGAAATTCCATTTCGCCAACGAAAGTGCCTGTACTCATCTTCGGTGGAGCCCCTTGTGGGACACAAGCCAGGAGAAGGCAGAACAAAGATCCCCAAACACAGCGCATTCTGCAGTGAAGAGTACCGATGTAGAATGTTTGGTGATGACTAGGATCGCAATCGTAACCGGGGGCGCGGGTTCGTTGGGGCGCGCCGTGGCAGAGAAATTTTCGAAAGCGAAGTACGACGTGGTGATAACCGCAGTCGACGAAGCGGAGGCAGATCGATACGATGGACCGGCGAACGCCGAAGTGGTCAACCTGAACGATTTTGAGGCTGTCTGCCGCTTTGCGGCTCAGTTCGACAGTATCGACGCGCTGGTCTGCGCTGCCGGAGGGTTCGCGATGGGCTCAGTGGCAGATCTCGACGACGAAGCCATGCGAACGATGTTCAACATCAACTTCAGGACCGCGGCATTTTCGCTTTCCGCGATGGCGCCCAGAATGAAAAGCGGTTCAGCTGCGGTTCTGATCGGATCCCAGTCTTACTCGGGCGCCGAGAACATGGCAGCGTATGCAGCATCCAAAGCCGCGGTTGTCTCACTTGCAAAGAGCGCGTCTCTTGACCTCAAGGACAAGGGGATTCGTGTTAATGCAATTCTGCCCGACATCATGGACACCCAGGCGAACCGAGAAGCCATGCCGAAGGCAGATTTTTCGAAGTGGGCGAAACCCGAAGAAGTGGCAGATGTGCTTCTGTGGCTCTGCAGCGAACAGGCACGTCTCGTGAACGGCGTCGCGCTGCCGATTTCCAGAGCGTAGAGAGTCCCTTTACTCGCCCTGATAGGTGACCAGCGCCTTTAGCTCGGTCATTTCATCCATCGCGTATCGAACGCCCTCGCGGCCAAAGCCGCTCTTCTTGATCCCGCCGTAAGGCATGTTGTCGAAGCGCATGTTAGGCCAATCGTTGATGATCACTCCGCCTACTTCCAACTCTCGATAGGCACGGGCAGATTCGGTGATATCTCGAGTGAAAACCGACGCCTGTAGCCCGTACTGGCTTTCGTTCATCAGGTTGATCCCCTCTGAGAGGCTCGACACCGACCGGAGGGTCATGACCGGTGCGAATACCTCTTCTCGGAACAACTCGCAGTCTGTTGGAACGCCTTCGACCAGCGTCGGGGCAAAAACTGAACCGCTTCGGCTTCCTCCAGCCAGCACGGTTGCGCCGCGTGCAACCGCATCGCCAACCCATCTCTCTGCTCGTTCGGCTGCACTCTCGCTGATCATGGGTCCGCAGATGACTCCGGATTCAAACGGGTCGCCGTACTTGGTTCGATTTGTTTCTTCGGTCAACATCTCCCGAAACTCTGAATAGATTTCATCGTGCACGAGCACGTTCTGGACGCTGATGCAGACTTGACCTGCGTAGCCGTACGCACCCTCGGCGAGTCTCTTAGCTGCGCGCCTGAGATCACAGCTGGGCAAAACCAGTGAGAAAGCGTTACCCCCTAACTCAAGGGCGACCTTCTTCTCCCAGGCAACCTTCTTGATGTGCCAGCCCACGGGAACCGACCCCGTAAAGCTCACCATGGCGACTTCTGGCTGGAGCATCGCATACTCGCTTGTTTCGGGGCCGCAATTGATCGCGTTTACAACACCGTCGGGCAGGCCGCAGCTTTGAATCAGCTTGGCAAGCCTCAATGTACACAATGCACTTTGGGGGGAAGCCTTCAGAACGACCGTGTTGCCGGTTGCCAAAGCTGGCGCAACTTTATGCGCCGCCAAGTTGAACGGCCAGTTGTAAGCGACGATTCCAAAAATGACGCCGATAGGGAACCGAGCTGCAGATACAGCATAGCTCTCTCCGCGAGGGTCCCAACTTGTAGGAAGAGACTCGGTTCCGTAAGTGGAAAGCAAGTCAGCAGCGAGCGAGAACGTTAGGGCAAGCCGCGACACCTCGCCAGCTCCCCAAGACATCGGCTTACCAACTTCCAGAGCGAGAAGTTCTACAAGCTCGTCTTTGTAGTCCTGAACGCACGAACTGATCGAGCGCAGCAAATCCTGCCTTTCCTTTAAGGAACTCGTGCGCCAAGTTGTGAACGCCTCGGCAGCAGATTGGACCGCTGCTTTAGCCTCGGATTTGCCCGCCTCAGCAACACTGCCGACGACATTGCCGGTGTACGGGGACTTCACGACTTCCTTCGCTACAGAGGAATCACAGGCTCCTCCCACGAAGCTGCCCCCAATCAAAAGCTCTCCAATCTTCATTTGTTTGCTCTGTTTGCTCATAATCTACCGAAGCTGCCAAAAGGGCAATATCCGAACCATGAGCAATATTAGAAAAGTTATCTGTGCGCTGGATACTGGAAGCGTGCCCGAAGCCCTCGAAACCATAAAGCGGGTTTCCCCCTATGTTCAAACTTTCAAGGTGGGGCACGCGCTGACGCTTCAGCACGGTTTGGATGTACTCCCACAACTTCAAGACGCCGGAGCGCAGCGAATCTTTCTGGACCTTAAGTTCCATGACATTCCCAGCGTAGTAGCGCTGGCGGTGAGCGAAGCCGCCAAGCACGGTGTTTGGATGCTTACCGTACACATTTCAGGAGGTCCGGCGATGGTTACCGCAGCTACCGAGGCGGCGAAGTCATACGGCACAGAAGAGGCTCCCTTCATCGTTGGCGTCTCCGTTCTGACCTCAATTGATCAAGAAATGCTCCGGAACTTTATTGGCATCGATCGCGGCCTGACCGACTACATGGTCGCGCTATCGAAGTACGGTGTGGACTGCGGTTTAGATGGAGTTGTGTGCAGCCCGAACGAAGTCGAACCGATTAGGGGCTGGCTTGGACCATCGGGGATCATCGTCACGCCTGGTGTACGAAAACCCTCGAGTACCGAAGATGATCAGGTGCGAACGGGTACAGCTCAACAATCTCTTGAAGATGGCGCAGACTATCTGGTTATGGGTAGAGCGCTGGCAACGGCAGAGGATCCGCTAGAGCTTCTGCACGCCTACGGAATCGAGTGATCGAGCGCCGAACACTTGCAGAAGACCTGATCGAGTGGTGGCAGAGTGCCCAGAGGAACCTTCCATGGAGGGAAGACCGAACGGCATACCCCGTTCTCGTTAGCGAGTTCATGCTACAGCAAACTCGCATAGAGTCCGTGCTGCCGTACTTTCACCGATGGATGATCTGCTTTCCCAGCTTGCAAAATCTAGCTGTTGCAGACGAAAGTGAAGTGATGGCAGCCTGGCAAGGGCTTGGTTACTACTCGAGAGCACGAAACCTGCACTCGTGCGCCAAGTGGATCTGCGAGAACGGATGGCCAGCAGAAAAGGAAGAGTGGCGCAAGCTGCCTGGTATCGGCGATTACACCGCATCGGCTCTTTCCGCGGCACTTCTAGGTGCTGACGAAGTTGCGGTTGACGGAAATCTCGCAAGGGTCTACGCAAGACTTCAAACCGTCGAATCAACAGGTGAACCCCTCCGCCGCGCCGCTAAGCACTGGCTGTCGGAGCAACGAGAAGGGGTCGATGCAGACACTTGGAATCAAATGCTCATGGACTTCGGCGCAACGGTTTGCAAGCCAACGGGACCTCTTTGTGGCACCTGTGCGGTTCAATCGCAATGTATCGCCAGGAAGCTGAATGCCGTTTCGCGATACCCAACCCGACCGGCGAAAGCAAAAAGGCGAACGATTCACGGCGAAATCTATCTGCTGAAGCGAGATGACACGGTTGGACTCCACAAGATCGAGGATGGAAAGTGGTGGCGAGGTCTCTGGGTGCTGCCATTTCACCTTCATGAAGAGCTTGCTTCAGGCGAGGCACTGGCTTCACCGGTGTTGGGGCAAGTCCGTGCCACAGTAACCAAGCATTTGCTTCTGCTTGATGTTATCGTTCCAGAAGAAGACCACTTCAGCTGGGGTGAGCCCGAGAGATGGGTGCCGCTATCGGAGGTCCACACTGTTGCCATGCCGGCGCCATTTCGCAAGGTCTTGAAGCAGTTTGCCTAGCGACTCGCGCAAACTCTAGGGAATGAAAGTAGTTCTCCACGAAGTCATCTTGTTCGTCGACGACATGCAAAAATGCGTCGAGTTCTATCGAGACGTGCTGGACCTGAAGGTCGTCTTCCCGGCAGACAAGGACAGTTTCGCCGAGGAAGTGTGGGTGACTTTCGATACAGGCCCTGTGGTTCTTGCTTTGCACGGTGGATCGGATGGAGACTTCGGTGATGACGCCCCAGAACTTACGTTCGCAGTGGACTCGATAACGGAAGCCGCAGAATTTCTAAAGGGAAAAGGAGTCGAAGTTGGGGAGCCCCATGAGGTCACGCCCGGGCTGTTTGTTTGTGACTTCGAAGACCCCGCTGGCAACTCATTGAATATCGAAGGCCCGTTGGAAGCTTAGGCTCGCAGGTAGCTTTCGAACCGCTCGCAGGAGATCGGATGCTCGTCGCGCATCGCCGCCAGGGTTGAAACGTAAGCGGCTGCGGTTTGCATATTCGTGATGCACGGCACTCCGGCCTGCACGCATGCCAAGCGGGTTTGAATTGCGTCTCGCTCGCTCTCACGATCTGGGCTAGGGGTATTAATCAGCAAGTCGAGCTGACCCGCTCTTGCCATTTCCAGCAGATTCGGTGGACCGACTTTGATCTTGTTCACGCTTCTGGCTGCTACGCCAGCGCGCTGCAGTGCTTCAAACGTTCCCGCAGTTGCAACGATCTCGAATCCAAGTGCTAGTAGTTGCTTCGCCAAGGCACAGGCAGCAGCCTTGTCACGGTCTCGAACAGTAACGCCGACCATCCCTCCGCTCTGCAGCTTCATGTTCGAGCCGACGAACGCTTTGTACACCGCGGCATCGTAACTGAAATCAATCCCCATGATCTCTCCGGTGCTCTTCATCTCTGGGCCTAACCCTGGGTCAACCTTGGAGAGCTTCAAGAACGAGAACACGGGCGCCTTGATGGCATAGAACCTCGGAGACGGAAGGTCTGCCTTCCCCTTTGAAAACTCGAGTTCGCCAACGACGTTCTCCTGTAGATCGCTTTCGAACAATCTCCCCTGGGTGCTGCTCGAGGGGCTCCACAATCCAGACTGGTAGCCCAAATCCGCCAGTCTTGCGCCAAGTGAAACCCTGGTTGCCAGTTCGACAATCGGCAGCTCAGTTACTTTGCTCAGAAAGGGAACCGTTCGGGAAGCTCGCGGATTGACTTCGATGACCATCACCTCCTCGTCCCGAACCACAAACTGGATGTTCATGAGTCCTTTCACCTGAATCGCTCTGCCTAGCTGGCAGCTCTGCAAAACGATCTGCCGGATCACCTCAGGAGATAGGGAATGTGGTGGATAGACAGCCATCGAATCGCCAGAGTGAACGCCGGCGTGTTCGATATGCTCCATGATTCCGGCTACCAGAACTGTCTCACCATCGGCGATCACATCGGCCTCCGCCTCAATTCCACTCACATACTGGTCGACCAATACTGACTGACCTTCGGCAGCTCTTTCTGCTTCCTCGTAGAGCCCTCGCAGTTCGCTAGAGTTGTCCACGATCTCCATCGCGCGGCCGCCCAGAACGAAGCTTGGGCGGACCAGAACCGGGTAGCCGATCTGATCTGCGACTGCCGCCCCGGCCTCGAAGGTGGTTACCGCCTTTCCAGCCGGGCGAGCGATGCCCAAGCCGTCCAGCAGCCTTTCAAACCGGTCTCGGTCTTCTGCCAAAGAAATGGCATCTGTCGAGGTGCCCAAGACGTGCAATCCAGCAGCCTCCAACTTTGCCGAGATGTTGAGCGCGGTCTGACCCCCAAACTGGCAAACCACTCCTACCGCATTCTCCGCCTCATAGACCGCCTTGACGGTGCCCACGTCGATGGGTTCGAAGTACAAGGCATCACCTGTGTCAAAGTCGGTTGAGACTGTCTCAGGGTTGTTGTTGATGAGAACCGCACGGTAACCCGCTTTTTGCGCAGCCCAGGCGCAGTGAACGCAGGAGTAGTCGAATTCGATGCCCTGTCCGATTCGGATTGGCCCAGAACCCAAAACAATCACCGCCGGGCGCTCGTCCTCAACAGCCAATGTTTCACGGTCATCCTCAACACCTGGCGACCGGTAAAAGTACGGCGTCTCCGATTCGAACTCGCCTGCGCAAGTGTCCACCATCTTGAAAACCTGCTTTTCTTCGGTGGCAGGTCTGGCTTGGGTTGCCAGATCTCGAATCCGAACGAGAAACCACGGGTCAATATTTGAGAGCTCGTTTACTCGCTCTATGCTCCAGCCACGTCTCAGTGCTTCTGCTACTGCCCACAACCGCTCATCCGTCGGCTTTGAAACCGCTACCTGCAAGGTTTCATCGTCCAAAGAGGCGAACTTTGGATGCAAAATTGAGCGCGGACCTGTCTCCAAACCTCGAAGTGCCTTTTCAAGGGCGCCCTCGAAGCTTCGGTCGATCGCCATAACCTCGCCGGTAGCTTTCATCTGGGTGAACAGGCTCCGGTCTCCGGTGGTGAACTTGTCGAAAGGCCAGCGAGGAATCTTCACCACGCAGTAGTCCAGTGCAGGTTCGAAACTGGCTTTCGTCTTCTTGGTGACATCGTTGTCGATTTCGTGCAGATGCTTCCCAATCGCAATTTTTGCCGCTACGCGGGCAATAGGGAAGCCGGTGGCTTTCGAAGCTAGAGCCGACGAGCGACTCACCCGGGGGTTCACCTCGATGATATAGTAGTCGAAGCTGTCCGGGTTCACCGCCAACTGCACGTTGCAACCACCTTCGATGCCAAGAGCCCGGATGATCTTGAGCGAGGCGTTACGAAGCAGGTGATATTCGAGGTCGCTGAGTGTCTGAGAAGGAGCGACCACGATAGAGTCGCCCGTGTGAACCCCCATTGGGTCGATGTTCTCCATGTTGCACACCGTAATGCAAGTGCCGTTGGAGTCACGGATGACCTCATACTCGACTTCCTTCCACCCAAGCAACGACCGTTCGATCATTACCTGAGACTTCATCGAAAGGCTCAATCCCAACTTCCCGATTTCAATCAGCTCGGCGGGAGTGTTGGCGATGCCGCCGCCTGTGCCTCCAAGAGTAAAGGCTGGCCGGACAATGCAGGGATACGGTGCTCGCGTAGCAAGATCTTCCAGCTGCTCGACGGTCTCAATGATCCAGCTCTCAGGAACAGGCTCGCCGATCTCGCGCATCAGGTCTCGAAAGCTCTCACGGTCTTCAGCCTTCTTGATTGCCTCTAGCGGAGTGCCAAGAAGCCGCACATCAAACTTCTCCAAGACCCCTGCGTCGGAGAGCGCAATAGCGAGGTTGAGGGCTGTTTGCCCGCCGAGGGTGGGCAGGAGCGCATCTGGCCGCTCTTTCTCTATTACCCAAGCGCAAAACTCAGGGGTTAACGGCTCGATGTAAAGACCGTCGGACATATTCGGGTCGGTCATGATCGTCGCGGGGTTGCTGTTGATCAAGATCACTTCGTGACCCTCTTCACGCAGCGCCTTGCAAGCCTGGCTACCAGCGTAATCGAATTCTGCAGCTTGCCCAATTACAATCGGCCCTGAGCCCAGAACCAATACCTTCACTTCTGTCTCGCCTCCATGCTGTCGACGAACATTTGGAAACAGCTGCGAGAATCCCATGGTCCTGGCGCCGCCTCTGGGTGATATTGAATAGAGAACGCCTGCTCGGCTTCGATGTGGATCCCCTCAACGCTGCCGTCATTAACATTGAGCTGGCTTATAGCCGCCGAGGTGCCTTGAAGCGAGGCAGCATCGACAGCGTAGCCGTGGTTTTGGGAAGTTATGGTGACCGTGTTGGTAGCAAGATCGAGAACCGGATGGTTTGAACCCCGATGGCCGAAGGGAAGCTTGTACGTCGTGCCACCCACCGCCTGGCACAGCACTTGGTTGCCGAGGCAAATACCGAAAATGGGCACCCTGCCAATCAGTGCCTGAACTGTTCCGGAGAGATCCTGTAGACGTTGGGGGTCACCTGGTCCCGGGCTCAGCAGGACCCCGTCCGGTTCCCATCCAAGAATCTCTTCGGCAGTAGTGCGATGGGGAAGGACAATCGAACGGCAATGCAAAGAGGAGAGCCTGCGAAGGATGTTGTACTTTAGTCCACAATCTACAACTACAACCCGAAACCGGTAGTCGTCCTGTGGTGCCTCAATGCTTTCTTTGCCACCATAGCCCCAAGCGTGAGGGGCACGGGTGGAAACCTGTTCGACGAAGTCGATTTCGCCGTAGTCGCCAAATCCCTGAAACAGCTCTGCTGCCTGGTCAGAGGAATCTACAATCGCGGCGCGGCAAACACCCAAAGACCGAATGTGTTTCGCCAGCATTCGGGTGTCGATGCCAGAGATTCCAACCACTTCGCGCGATCTCAGAAGCTCGTCTAGGGTTTGGCGGCTGCGCCAGTTGGAGGGTCGGTCACAGGCTTCTCCAACAACGATCCCAGAGGCTTGAATGCGTGAGGATTCGAAGTCATCGTCGTTGATCCCGTAGTTGCCGATCAGCGGATAAGTGAAGGTGACGATCTGCCCTTTGTAGCTGGGGTCCGAGAGGATTTCCTGGTAGCCGGTCATGCCGGTGTTGAACACCAGCTCACCGACAGTGCCGCCTGGGTAGCCAAGTGGCTTGCCCGTCAGGACAAGCCCATCCTCCAGCACCAGCGACTTATCCACTCAGGGGATATTAAGGCACATCAGCCCTCTGTAGGCGCTGGTTCAGGTTCAGCCGAGAGTCGAGCCATAACCGCTCTCACCCGTTGATCGGGATCTTGGCGAAGGTCATTGAAATTCTCCCTAGCATCTGCTGGGCACCTGCCAGCCAGATTCTGAGCCGCTGTGATCCTCATTCCAGGTCTGGGGTCGGTCAGGAAACCGGCGATGATGTTCAGCGCCTCAGGACTTCCGATCTCGCCATAAAGCAGAACGCCAATTCGCGCTGTTCGCTCATCTTCACTTTTCACGAGCTCTGCCGCTGCTTCGCCACCTTGAACCGGGAACCGACTGAACAGGTTGATCGCCGCCATACGTACCTGAAGATTCTCGGAGGTCAACAAGGGTTGGGCAGTCTCCAGAGATCGCTCGTCTCCAATCTCCGAAAGAGCTATGAGCGCGTTCAGCGATAAGATGGGGTCATCCGCTTCAACAAACTCAATGAGTACTGGCACAGACTCTTTGCTTCCAAGAGCGCCTGCAGCTCGAACCGCGATCCGTTGCACTTCGACCACCTTCAATTGCTTGGCAACTAACGGCGCGGCTTGCGTGATGTTGGCCTCCATGGCAATCGCCAGGGCGTTTCGAGCAATGTCCACGTTATCGCTGCCGACCTCTGGTGCAAACCGGTCGAACGCTGGCTCACCAATCCCTGAGATGACCGCCACAAACGCTCGCTGACCGAGCCGGTCGGTACTCGCCAGTCGGTTTCGGATCATCCAGTCCAAAGCGGGAAGACCGATGCCAATCAGCTGGTTGACTGCCGAGCTCACCTCCGCCTCTGCCGTTCCAACCCCCCACTGCGACGCCTGCCGATAAAGTTCTGCCATCTGGGCATCTCCTGGCATAGGCAAAGACCCTGGCTGAGGGCTGGGAAGCACCTGTGCCTGAAGAGGCTGAACGTTAGGAGTGAAGATATCGTAGGAGACCCCCCAAGTGGTTCTCAGTGAAGCCTGATCGTTGTTCAGGCCATCTTGGTATTTGTCCGGGCCTGAGATATCTACAAAAACACCTAGCGAGCCGGTACCCCGGGAAGGATTTCCAATTCCTGGCGGGCCTTGATAGCGATCTTCACCGCCAGCATCGATGAAGATGCCCAACCCGTTGGCGTTACCCATTCCTGGTCTGGAATCTCGGGCGGCGTAAATGTCGTTCCCTGCGCGGTCGAGCAAGAACGCCACAGCGTAGTCGTGACCAATTGCGTGAGCTGCCCCGAAGTTCGCCGTGTACGAGTCATCACCATCGAGATCAAAAAGGTAGGCGGCGCAAAGGTGCATGGCGGAAGCCTGTACATAGTGGTATCCGAACCGGTTGTCGTTTCCGATCTCGTCGTACATCGAGCCAACGGCGTACCAGTAGCTCGCAGCTTGGGCATAAGTCTCTGCAATGTAGGTGTCATCACCCATGAAGTCGGTGATCATGCCCAAGCCACCGCTCAAGCCGCCAGTGTCCTCACGGAACCCGCTAGAGAACCCTTGGGCAAAGGAGTAGTGCACATCAGAGAAGAGCGGCTCGTGGACCACTAATCCGCCGCACTTGTAGATGTCGTTCCCACGCTGGTCGATCAGCCAGCCGACACCTTGAGTCCGGCTCGCCCCCTGCGCATAGAGCTTGGCGTTGTAGACATCGTTTCCGGCGCTGTCTGACAGAACTCCGACACCGAACACGCCGTAGCCCTGGCCCATCGCGCCCATAGAATAGAAGTCGTTGCCCCCCTCCTTGTAGAATCCGCCGACCCCTGCAAGCCCAGCGCCGTAGTTGACGTTGCCACCACGGAAACTGTCGTTTCCACCGATGTTCCAGGCGAGCCCAACTCCCAGAATGCCGACTCCAACGCCCGCATCGGGCACATCGTAGCGGTCATCTCCGCCGAGGTCGATATGGATCGCGCAGTAGCCCACGCCAACGCCTTGCCTGCCCAGGTACGTGTCGTTTCCACCAAAGTCGATAACAATAGCGGCGTCACCTCGCGTGTGGATGTCGTTGCCGTATCCGCCGATGCTCACCACCGTTCCCTCAATGGTGAAGAACTGCGACTGGCTCACCTGACCCCGAACGAAACTGAGCTCAGGGATCACTGCTTCAACTTCTGTTGCTAGAACCGCTGCTGCAGCACGAATTGCCGCTAGATCGACCTTATCGATCAGGCTTAGAATCTCTTCCTGCGAGAGGCGAACGCCGCTACCGTAATCAAACGTGACTTTGTCCGTCTCGGCTGCCCAAGGACCAATGGAAGAAATCAACGCTTGCTTTTCTTCTTCTGACAGTAATGCGTAGGCCGCCCGAACTCTGGCGTTTGCCGCCCGAAGTGCGTTCAAAAGCCGCTCAAGCGGTCGGGCGTAGGCCTGAGGCACATTGGCTGGCATCCTGACTGGCGGAACCTCGACAATCGGCGTAGTCGGCCGGTTGTCATAAATCTGCTCGTTGATGATCCTCAGCGACTGGCTGAGCGACTGACCCTTCATGGATGCGTGGAATGACATCAGGTTGTTTGCTGCTGCGATGGGGTCCTCGATGGCCTGATCGATGATGGGCAAGCGGTACCGATCTTGATAGATGTTTCTCTCGAACTTCAGGTCGTCAAGGTTCATGTTGCCGATGAACAGCGTGTTCTCAAGCGCGCTCATCTCGGCGTCCGTCAGCTGTGCAGAGCTGAAGGAAGACGCAGAGAAGGTGAGCGCAACGATGCCGGCAACGGCTAGCAGGGCGCGGTATGCCATGAAGGCTAGTTTAACACCACCGCCTCATTGAATCGAAGAGCAAGCCCCATAGTGAGAACTTCAAGATTTAACCGAGGCTTAATCTTTTTGCGCCCATTGAGGTGCCAAACTCTATAGACATGTCCTGTGAAAAGTTTTCTCGACGTACAGCATTGGCGCTTGGTTTGGCAGGTATCGGCGCCGTTTCGCTTGCCCAAGTCCCTGGCTCCTTGCAGGAACGAACCACTACCCGTCGAAAGGTCGCCAAGAACATTATTTTTTGCTGTAGCGACGGCATGAGCACAGGTGCCATGACGATGGTCGACCACTTTTCGCAGATCAACGAGGGAAGTCGGTCCTATTGGGCATGGTTGATGAACCAATCGTATGCCGTTAACGGGCTGATGGACACAGCCTCACTGAGCTCTTCGGTTACCGATAGTGCCGCAGCATCATCATCTTGGGGGTCTGGTTGTCGCATTATTAACGGGCAAGTGAACACCTATCCGGACGGAACGGAGCTTAAACCGATCTGGCAAATTCTAAAGGAACATGGAATGAGAGTGGGCGTTGCGACGACCGCAACCGTGACTCACGCGACACCTGCAGGGTTTTGCATCAACTCGATGCGCCGCGACGACGAAGCTGGAATTGCCGAGAAATACCTGCAAGCTGGAATCGACGTTATCTTGGGCGGTGGAGAAAGGTTCTTCTCAGCCGATACCCGCGAGGACAAGAAGGACCTTTACAACCAATATTCGAGGGCGAGTTACGTGGTGGCACGAGAGCGAGACGAATTGCTCAAGAACGTCGGTGCCTCAAAGATGCTCGGCATTTTTTCGCCAAGTCACATGCCATACACCGTGGACCACACCTATTCGGCAGAACTCCGACGGGATGTACCAACGCTAGCCGAGATGAGTCGGGTTGCGATCGAATCTCTTCGGAAGAGCCCAAACGGCTTCGCGTTGCAGATCGAAGGAGCCAGAGTGGATCACGCCGCTCACCCGAACGATCTCGCTGGGCTGTTTTACGACCAAGTTGCCTTTGAAGAGGCAGTCAAGGTTGCCATCGACTTCGCTCTGCGGGACGGAGAAACGCTGGTGATTGTAACCAGCGATCACGGCAACGCGAACCCGGGCCTGAACGGCGTTGGACGGGAGTACGGTCTCTCTAACGGAATGTTCGAGACGGTAAAGGGAATGCGATCCAGCTACCAGGCGATGGGCAACGAGCTCCAGGCGGCAAACACGGTACCAGAGCTTCAGTCACTGTTTAAGGTCAAACTGGGTCTCGAGGTCTCCTCAGAGCACTGTCAGCAACTACTGGATGCAAGAAAGAACAACCCACTTCGCGGACTGACTCTTTACGGCTATCCGACGGCACACCTCGCCATGGTTTTGGGTTCATATACTGGGGTGGGCTGGACGAGTGGCGCGCATACGTCAGACCACACGATCGTAACGGCAATTGGCCCAGGCGCTGAGCTGTTCCGCGGTTTGGTGAAGAACACGGACGTATTCCACCACATGCTCGCCGCTCGAGATCTCAGGTTCACTGGAAACCGCCAGATTACACTCGAAGAAGCTGAACGAATGCGGAAAGATGGAGACACCAGCGCTTCAGTTGAACAGCACTGGCTGTAGTACCGATCCATAGTCCGCAACCGCAATCGCGCGGTTTGAGTAAAACGTAGTCATGAACGAGAAAGGATCGAATCCGGCCCTTAACCCTAAGTTCTTCGAAGAAGCCGCTCCGGGCGATGCAGTAATGACCCTGCAGGGCACGCTGACGCGAATCGGCTTACTGCTGCTGGTTACTATGGGGGCGGCAGGCGTGGGCTGGACATTCCCAAGCTGGACCATGCTGATCATCTCGATGATCGCAGGGCTTGGCGTTGCGCTCTTCACCTGCTTCAAGCCGACTGTCTCGCCCATCACTGCGCCAATCTACGCAGTGATACAGGGCTATCTTGTTGGGGCACTTTCGCTACTCTACATGTTGTCGGTCGAAAACAACAAGATGCTGATCCCATTTGCTGTGTTGGCAACGTTCGGCTGTGTGGCAGTGATGTTCACCTTGTATGCGACCAGAATCATCAAGGTCACCCAGACGTACTTGATGGTTGTCCTGGGAGCTACGCTCGCCATCTTTGTCACCTTCGCCGCCAGCTGGATCCTGAGCATTTTTTGGCCCGCCGTCT
>JBKBWO010000019.1:0-34377 GCA_046314495.1 Fimbriimonadaceae bacterium | reverse complement strand
AATCTCTCTTCCGATCCCACCCGATGCGCCGACAATTAGGGCAGTTTTGGTCATTCTGACTCCGTTCTACGTGGCGGCGTGGCGGGTTGTCAGTTACCGTGTTTGCTCGGGCAGCCAGAAGTCATAAGGCCGACCACCACGCTTCCGATCCCCTTCGGCACACCGAGAATCTGGATAAACGTGGTTCCTGTGCCAAGCACCGCAAAAAGAAGGGAGGCGGGCAACAACAACCACGCCGCAGGGCCCGCGAGCAGCCCAATTCCCAGTGCGTCGAAACCGTAGCCTGGTGAAAATCCGGCGAAAAACCTGCCCTCTATCCCCAGCACCATTGTCGTGCCTGCCAAACCTGCCAACGCGCCGGACACGCACATGGCAAGTACGATCACCTTCTTGGGCTGGGCGCCTGCAAACTTCGCTGCTTTCGGGTTTTCGCCCACGGCGCGAAGCTCGTAACCGGCGACCGTGCGCCGAAGCCACCAGGCACCGAAGAAGGTCAGTGCGATCGCTACGAAGATCATGTAGCTGATTTGCAGGTCAGGACCGATCTGAAGAGTGGGGATCCGACTGGACGCACCAAGGAGCGGAGTAGTTGGGTTTTGGCGCTCGGGGTCCCGAAGTGGACCGGCAACAAGAGCGCCCGTAACGAGGATCACGATGTTGTTCATCATGATGGTCGTGATGACCTCGTGGCCCCCTCGGTAGGCTTTGATCAGTCCAGCTGGAGCGGCTATCAGAAGCCCAGCGAACATACCCCCAACGATTGCCAGAACGATTCCTAGCGGCCCAGGGATCGCCAAAGCGATCACAGCGGACAGCAACGCGCCGCTGAGAAGCTGACCTTCTACGCCAATGTTGAACAGTCCAGCCCTTAGGCCGATGAACACCGCAAGACCCGCGATGACAAGCGGAATAAATGCCTCTAGGGTGTCGTTGGTCGCCATTTGGCTCCCGAACGCGCCCTCGAAGATCCCGAAGATCACCGCCAGCGGCTCAGCGCCGATGGAGAGGAGCATGCCAACGAAGAAACCGATGCAGCCCGCGATGAGAAGCGCCGTAGAGAGCTTCACCCCGCACCGACCATCAGCTTTCCAATTTCACTTCGGTCGAGACCCGAGCCAACCGGCGGCTCGAACATGCTGCCGCTTCGCATGACCAGAACTCGGTCAACATGCTCCAAGAGTTCATCAAGGAAGAAACTGACAACCAGTACCGAGGCACCCTTTTCGCACTCTGCCCTAAGGCTGTTGTACATTCGCTGGATCGCCTGGATGTCCAGCCCGCGCGAAGGCTGAAACAACAAAAACAACCGGGGATCGTTAGAGAACGCCCTGCCCAATACAAAGCGCTGCTGGTTCCCGCCGCTGAGGGAGCCGATCGAGTCTTTCAGGGAGCCAAATTTAGTTGAGAACTTGCTCGCGCACTCTTCCGCTTGCCGGTCCACTTGGCTTAGGTTCAAGATGCCCGACTTCTGGAAGTCGTCCAGCCGCTGCAGACCGAAGACCCCGTTTTCTACCAGAGACCAAGTGGCGATTACCCCTTCATCCAACCGGTCTTCTGGCACCCATCGGAAACCGGAAAGGATTCGGTCTCTCGTGCTTCGTTGGTCTATCCTCTCCCCTTCCCATTCGATGGTTCCGGAGTCAAGAGGCAATGCCCCCACCAAAGCGGTAAAGAGCTCTCTTTGTCCGCTGCCATCCACACCGGCAATACCCACGATCTCGCCCCTGCCTATGGAAAAGTTGGCAGCCTTCACGGCGAGATCACCCCGGTGCCCCTTCACCGAGAGATCGCGCGCAACCAAAGATGCTTGTGGCGCCTCGTGCTGAACCCGCGGCGCGCTCGCCATTACTGGCTCGCCCACGATCAGTTCGGCTAGCTCCAGCCCATTGGTTTGTGCCACCGTTCGTTCCGCAACCAGCTTCCCTGCCCTCAACACGCTCACGTGCTCGCAGTAGTTCAAGACTTCCGGCAACCGGTGGGTCACCAGCAGTACCGTGGCGTGGCGCTCGATAAGGGTTTGCAGGTTGGCAAACAATGCATCGGCGTCCTCTGGCCCCAGCATGGCAGTGGGTTCGTCGAGGATCAAAATCTCAGCATCCCGCCAAAGAAGCTTCAGAATCTCGAGCTTCTGCGCCGCCGCCGGAGACAGGGTGTCGGCGGTGGCATCCCAGTCAAAGCTGAACCCCATTTGGGCGGCAAGCTCATCCGCCCTTTGCTTCGCTTTCTTCAGGTCGATCCAGGCGGAAGGCTCCGCGCCTAACATGAGGTTCTCTAGGCAAGTCAGCTCCGGAAGGATGCTGTAATGCTGCGAAACCATGCCGATCCGATTCTGGATCGCCTCTTTGCTGCTCTTAAAGTGAACCGGCTCTCCGCGCAACCGAACTTGGCCTTCGGTCGCAGGAAACGCGCCGTAGAGGATGTTCATCAGGGTGGTCTTGCCGGCCCCATTCTCGCCAACGATGGCGTGCATCGACTGCTCCCGAACTGTGAAGCTGACGCCGCCCAGAGCCTCAACCGGCCCAAATCGCTTCGTTATGTTTTCGAACTCGACAATGTTCGCCACCAGTAGCCGGCTTCTACTCTTCCCCCTCCAGGGAACCGTTTACCAGACTTTCATAGATTGCTGTGGTGGCTAAATCGCCTCTGCCCGCCTCCACCATAGCTTCCAAGTGTTTCCTCATGAGCTCTGCCGTGTGGAGGCGCAGGTCATTGCCTTCCGCAACGTCAACGGCATAGAGAAGGTCCTTCAGCTGGTTCTCGATGGAAAAGCCGGGTTGGTGGTCACCGGCAAGAATCTTCGGACCGTAGTTATCGAACGACCAACTGCCGCCTGCACCTTGCGAGATTAACTCTACGGTTTGTTGAAGAGACAGTCCCGACCGGCTGGCAAACGCCATACACTCGCACAGCCCCATTACAGAGCCTGCGACGGCGATCTGATTGGCCATCTTCATGGTCTGACCACTGCCTGATGCGCCGATGTAGGCGACCGTCTTGCAATAGCTACTCAGCAGAGGAGTTACTTCGGTAAGGACATCTTCGCTTCCTCCAACAAAGCAGATGAGCTTCCCCGCCTTTGCGCCCATGCTTCCGCCAGTAACCGGAGCGTCAAGGAGTGCCGTGTCCGCCTGTGCGAGCTGCTCTGCCACCTCTTTTGCCGTTTCAGGATGAATCGTCGAATGGTCGACAACGATCTTTGGTGGGTTCTGCGCGCTAGCTATCTTTGCACTGACCTCTTTGACCGCCTCGGAGTCCGTCAGGCAGAGAAACAGCACATCAGAGAGTTCCGCCAGTTCCTCAACGCTCTCTGAAACCGAAAGCCCGTCGGCTGCCAACTCTGCTCGTCGTTCAGGGCTGCGGCTGAAGACCGTGACCCCTGAATTCTTTTGGTTCAAGTGGCGGACCATATGTCCACCCATCACTCCTGGACCGATCCACCCCAACCGATTCATGCAGATTAGCCTTCCTGAGTGAAGAGATGGTTTCGTGCGGTTGCCAACCGGTGGCTCATCCGTTCGGGTCCCAGCAGTGCCATCAGCTCAAACAGGCCCGGTCCGGCAGTTTTGCCAGTAAACGCCACTCTGAGTGGATGAACGATGGGACCCAACTTGCCTCCCAGGCTCCACTCTTCTTCTTTCTCAGCACCCATGCCCCGCACGAACTCCTCGCAATCTTCCGTGCTTACCTCCGACTTTCCTGCAAGCCAGGCGTCCGCCGCGTCGAACAATTCAAGCACGTGGGGCTTGCCAAACCACTTCTGCACCGCTTTCTCCTCATAGTGCGGAGTCTCAACAAAAAAGAACTCTGAAGCAGGTCCGAACTCTGCGAGAGTCTTCACCCTCTCCTGCTCTAGCTTGAGCGTCTCTGCAGCGTATTCGGGCGTCTCTGTAACTGCCTGCCTCAGTAATTCCAGAGTCTTGTTCGTCTCCTCTCGATCCGGATGTGTTTCCGTATCAGACCAGTAAGCCGATGTGTCTGCTTCTGAAAGGAACGAACTAACGGTCTGCAGTAGCTGATCGGGTGAAAGGTCACGAATCCGAATACTGTTCAGCCACTTGAGTTTCTCTGCGTCGAAGATTCCAGGTGCCGGTTGGATGCCATCAAGCGTGAACGCCTCGATCAGCTCTTCCCTTGAGAGAACCTCTCGGTCGTCCTTTGGGCTCCAGCCGATCAACGCAATAAAGTTTGCCAGCGCTTCGGGCAGGTAGCCAGCGGACCGGAAGTCCAGGCAGCGGGTATCGCCATGCCGCTTGGATAGTTTTGACCCGTCAGGACCTTTGATTACCGGGCAATGAACGAACACTGGTCGCTCCCAGCCGAAAGCGTCAAATAAAACCGCGTGCTTGGGCGCAGAGCTGATCCATTCCTCGCCGCGCATGATGTGGGTGATGCCCATCAGGTGGTCGTCGACCATCGCCGCAAAATGATAGGTCGGCATCCCATCCGCCTTGATCAAGACCGGATCATCTACAGTGTTCGAATCCCACTCAATTCTGCCCCGGATGAAGTCCTCAATCGATATGGATTGATTGCGTGGGACCTTGAGCCGGATCACCCCCGGGAGACCTTTGCTGCGAGCTTCTTTGCGCTTCGCTTCGCTGGCATCCCGCCACTCTCCTCCGAAGTAGCCAATCGGCTGCTTGTTGACCTGTTGGAACTGGCGCATTTCTTCCAGCTCTTCAGGGGTATCGAATGCCCAGTAGGCCGCACCAGAATCCAGTAACTTTTTTATTTCGCGCTCGTAGATGCCTGCCGCCTGTCGCTCGCTCTGAAGGTACGGACCATGCGGGCCGCCTTTGCCAAACCCTTCCTGCCACTCGATTCCCAGCCACTGAAGACTCTCGATGATCTCTTCTATCGCTCCAGGAACAAACCGGGTTCGGTCTGTGTCTTCAATCCGCAGGATGTTGACACCTCCGAAATGCTTGGCGAGCAGATGCTTGAAAAGTGCGTCCCGGATGTTGCCAACGTGGGGGCTACCGGTAGGAGAAGGGGCGTATCTGACGCGAACTGACATGCAGTGGGGAAAGATACCAGAGCGCTTGGTTCGAACCTCCCTTCAACTTGAACGCTCGGCACCCTGAGGAGGCGGCAAACCGCCAAAGGAACCACTAGAGTAAAAAAGTGAAACGCAAGGTGCGCCAGAATCGATATAAAGGTGTTACTCTGAGATAAACAAATGTCGGATCAACCCACTTGGTATTACGTTGGATCGCACGGACAGATTGGGCCGCTAACAGCGGAACAAATCATCGAGTTGATTCAAGTCAACGTGGTCGAGCCTTCAACTTTGGTGTGGAACGCCGGATGGTCTGACTGGAGGCCCGCCAAGTCTGCCGTCGAGTTCGAGAGCATTTTCGCGGCGATGGCATCAATAAACCCACCGCCTACGCCTGCCCCACCGGCTGTGCCGACTTACCAGCCTCAACCGACCTTCTCCACGCCAACCAATGCCTCGCCGTACAACGCGGTGCCCATACAAATCCCGCCGGCGTGTTCCTTCAGCCCCATGTTTCAGGGCTCAGTAGCACCGAACAAGAGCCGCTTGTTGGCAGGCTTACTACAGCTGTTCGTACCCGGAGTTGGCAGGATGTACCTAGGGCACGTGAACCTCGGCATCATGCAGCTCGTTGCCTTCATTCTCACGTGCGGGCTTTTTTATCTCTGGACTTTCATCGACGCGATCTATATCTTTGCTGGCGGAGTGAAGAACGATGCCTCAGGGAACCCCTTGCAACTCGTTTAGCCTCGGAAGAAGCCTTTACCCTCTCAATTCGTCATAGTTAATGGCATGAAACGGTTGGTTCTCTTCTTTGTTGCCTCCATCTTGGCGCTCACCCTGTGCGTAGGCGTTACGTGGGGTCAGGGTGCGCGAGGCGAGACACTCCTTCGGGTTGAAGTCGAGAACCGTGGGGACGTTTGGATCAAACTTCACACCAAGGAAGCGCCCAGAACCACTTCGCGGATTATTGAACTGGCGGAACAGGGTTTCTACAACGGTCAACGGTTTTTCCTGGTTGCAAAGACTCCTCGGCCGTTCTTGATTCGTGCTGGCGATCCGCTCTCCAAAGATCCCTCTCAGCTCGATAGCGACAAGATGGGAACCGGCGGCACGGGCCAGAAGATCCCCTTCGAAGATAGCGGGTTTTCCAACCGAACCGGAGCCGTAGGATTGGCGACACTCGCCAATGACAAGAACTCCGGAGACAGTCAGTTCTACATTCTGCTGGGCGACCACCCATTTCTTGATGGTAGCTACACCGTGTTCGGTCAGGTCGTTCAAGGCATGGACGTGGTCAACAAAGTCGAGAAAGGTGATCGAATCATCAGAATTACCGTCGTCCGCCGCTAAAGCCGATGAGCTTCAAGCGGCTGAAAATTTGGCGGGGGCGACTTCCCCACTGGCGCGCTGAGGGGGTGCGTTACTATGTCACCTTTCGGCATCGCCGCCCTCTCACCTATCACGAACGCCGGATCTTGTTCGGGCAACTGAACCGGCTCTCAAAGGAGTGGCAAATCAACGTATTCTATGTCGGGGAGAATTCTAGCAGCATGGTATTTGAACCGCTTCCGGATTCGCCAGCAGAGATGAACCAGGAATTTAGCGATCGGCTAGAGAAGCTCAAACTGAAGGCCGGTCGCCAGATCATCAAATCCACCGGCGAAAAGTGGACACCCTTCTACGGAGAGAGCTACGACCACATCATCAGGGACGAAGAGGACCTGCTCAACATCCTGGACGAGATCGAGGAGTCTGCTACCGACGGTGTCCCGGATGAAGACGAAAGCGAATTTTTGTTCCAGGCGGAGGCGGCAGAATGGAAGGAGTAAAGCGCTGGACCCGCCGTGCCCGCGCTTCGCTCATCGCGTTTCTAGCGAGGAACAAACCTCTGGTTCGCGACCCACTTGCGCTGATCTACCTACGCGGAGACGGTGTGGAGTACGGCGCGCTGAATTGGGTTCAGAGGGTCGGCAAAGGGGTCCGTGTTCGATACGCGGACATCGCCCAGGTCGAAAAGCTGGAGAAGAACTATCCCCAGCATGCCGGCAGAATCGCCGTCCCGCAGATTGTGTGTAGCATCGAGACCTTGGAACCGTTTGGCACCGAGTCACTGGACTTCTTCATTGCCAACCACGTTCTGGAGCATGTTGAAGATCCCATCCTGGCGTTCAAGGCGATCTACCGGGTGCTGAAGCCCGGTGCGATCTTTTTCCTAACCCTTCCAGACAAGCGGTACACCTTTGATATCGATCGCGAGATCACCCCCTGGCAACATCTGGTGAAAGACCATGAAGAGGGGCCCGAGTGGAGCCGCCGGAGTCACTATGAGGACGCGGCGACCAGTATCTTCAAGATTCCTGCAGAGGAGCTGGAGGGGTGGGTCAATCAGAAGGTGGCGGAGCGAGGAGACATTCACTTCCACGTCTGGGACCAAGCGGCTATGATCGAACTGCTGGACGGCCTTCGCCGGGAATACGGGATTCGGTTCGACATTGAGGCGCTGAGCAAAACCGGTCTGGAGACCATTTTCGTCTTGCGAAAGCCCCCAACTGCCTGATTCTGGTCCAAAAAACTGCAATCTGGTAGAAAACCAACTATAATCAAGTTGACGTAGGTCTTCGACGACCTTCCTCAGAAGAAGAGAAAACAATGCGCAAAGCGTTCACTTTGATCGAGTTGCTGGTGGTAATCGCAATCATCGCGATCTTGGCAGCAATACTTTTCCCGGTCTTCGCACAGGCAAGAGAGGCCGCGTTTAGAACGACTATCATCTCCAACACCAAGCAGGTTGCCCTCTCGACTGTTGCCTATGCCGGCGACAACGACGGTCTGCTTACCCTTACACACCGAAATCGGTTCGGGGTCAACACGGAGGTACCTGCTGGCTGGCTAGGAACCACTCAATTCACTCACGTCGACGCCACTTTGTGGCCAAATCCAACACTTCCTTACATCAAGAACACGGAAGTGATGACTCACCGCGGATTGATGCCGTACACCTATGTGCCCTGGCGCGCAGCCTGGGACAACCCCAACCTGAGACCCAGAGCTGCAATCGCGTCGCTGTCATTCAATGGTCTTCTACACTCGTACCCAATCGGTAACGTGGCGGCTCCATCACAATTAACTCTAATCTGGTGGGGAAACATGAGAGAGACGTTGAACGGAGGAGCCTTTGTGACCCCAACGCTGGAATGCACCACAGACCCAGTGACTCGCGCATTGCGGCCCAACTGCCGCTTCAACCCCAGGACGGGCCCTGAAGGTCAAACCTCGGGACAAGTCGACTACGCTTGGTTCCCCTGGCAGTCTGCAGCAGACTCTGGCTGGGTGCAGGGCAAAGGCATGACGTTTGTCGCAACCGACACTTCGGCTCGGTGGGTGGCGCTAAACCCGAGCGATACGCCAACTCCAAGTGGTCAGGTTGAACGAGATTACAAAAGCCCGGCCGCGATATACATGAATCGGAGCCAGAGTCGCCCACCGGCGCATATGTCTCGATTTCACCGATGCGCTTCAATTCCGGGTGCAGTTAGCTACCTGAGTTTCTTCCGGCCGGATAGTACGTTTCAGTACGAGTTCGGTCTTACTGGAGTCCGATGTTTTCCAAACTAAAAGTCAGTCTTCTCGTCGCATCTGCTGTGATTCTCACGGTTATGCTTGTTGGGTGTGGGGACCAAACTGCCACTGCAGACGCCGATGCTCCTCCACCTGAAACGGTAGCTCCTGCCCCGGATGCTGGTGCTCCAACCGGAGAGCCGACGAAAGGTGGTGAGGCGTTCCCCTCGGATGACGGAATTATTGGTCGCTAAGCTGCTGGCCCTATGAAGAGAGCCTTTACACTCATCGAACTGTTGGTGGTGATTGCAATCATCGCAATACTCGCTGCATTGCTGTTTCCAGTGTTCGCCCAAGCGCGAGAAGCTGCGATTAGAACTCAGATGATCAGCAACACCCGGCAAGTGGGTCAAGCTCTGATTATGTACACAAGCTCGAATGAAGACCTATTCCCGCTGACGTTTCAGATTGAAGGGTCAACGATCTTAAGCATTGCCCTGCCGCCAGGCTGGAACCGGCCTCAAACTGCTGGAAGAGATGCTGCCCTTTGGGCAAACAGCATTCAACCGTATCAGAAAAGTTACGACATGATGAGCTTCCGCGGATTGATTCCATGGAGGCTTAGCTGGGGTCCGTACGCGCCCGGCAACTACAACAACCCGAACGTTCGATACTATAACGGCTCGCTCAGCATGAACGGGCTGTTGCACGCATATCCTGCAGGAAACGTAGAGGCACCATCAAGATTGCCATTGGTTTGGTGGGGCAACATGCGGGAGGAAATCGTAGGTTACACCTTCACCAATCCGCACCTGAACTGCGGAAATCCGGTTGTTCCTAACTGCCGCTTCAACCCCACGCGCATGCCGAACGGTACTGCCTCCACAACGCAAGGCGATTACAGCTGGGCGCCCTACAACTCCGCCGCCGATAGCGCATGGGTTTTTGGTCGCGGTATGGCGATTGTGAATGCCGATACGAGCGCGAGATACCAAGCGATGAACCCGAATGGTGCTCCAACGCCGTCGGGTCAGATGGTTCGCAGTTACGAAGAGCCGACGATGACCTATGGGACGAATGGTCGCCAGATTTTCTACCACCGCTGCCAGACAAACCCGACTTCTCCTCGGTATATCAGCTTCTTTCGGCCGGACAGCTCATTCCAATACGAGTTCGGCAACGCCGTTGGCGTCCGTTGCTTCCCGAACTAACGCTTCCGATCGTCCTGTATCAAGACGCAATCTTGTTCTCTTAATGCAAACGAGTGGTGATGGGTCTTAAGGGGAGCAACATCGAAATCGAAGTCGAAACAGAATGCCCCTTTTTTGCTCAGAATGTTCTACCCAGCATTCATTCTGTAGGACCGTGCAGACGTGTTGCACAGTGAACGCATCTGCGCGCCTAACTTCAGGCACACTGAGTAGACACCTATAGAATCCGGGAGAAGCACATTCTGGTCCCGCCGGGTTGAGATCTCAACCAAACATTCCCCCTGAACACTGTTCGTCATCGTCGTTATTTGCGCTGTGGACTCATGCGGAAACTGACTCATTTGTTCTGGATCAGGCAGACTCGATGAAGCAAGCTTTGCAAGCGTATATGACTCTCGTTGTAACGGACCTCCCAGATTCGGACATGGAGAACATCGAGTCCATTAGCTTGATTGCTCCGAACCACTTCGTCCACTTCAGAGGAGCCTTCGATAGAATCCACCGAAAGGATCCAACGTTTATGCTAGGGGCGAAACCCGAAAGAGTGAGCAATTTCAGCGACAATACCGATTCGACGTACGAGCGCTTCAAGCCCCGCTCCATGGAACCAGGCTATCGAAGTAAAGGCTAGTAGGTCAATCAGTCGCAAGAGCATCGCTGTCTTTAGGGGCAGGCATGTACGTTGAACCGGTCGATCTTCGACGAACTAAGATGTGTGACAAAAGTCCCAAAGACCGAAACGTACAGCTTTGAAGTCACAAAACTGGGGTCGATCGTGCTCGAAGGGGCTATCGCTAGGTTCCTCAAAGGGAATGACGAGGCAAGGCTTCTGGCAGGTCAAAAATGAATCAGGTGTAAACTCGGCACCCACTGGAGAGTCCTTTGGCTTTCCCGTTGCGTCCTATACCATGCCCTCAGAGCAACCGAACGATTCTTTGGCCGAAAAGAAGTGGCTGAACGCTTTGGCGAAAGGCGACACTTCTGCGCTCGGGAACCTGTACGAGATGTACGGAGAGCGAATTTTTCGGTACGCGTACCGGATGCTGGGCAATAGGAGCGATGCAGAGGATGCCACTTCCGAAACTTTCCTGCGCGTGCTTCGCCGATCTGGCGAGCTACGTGCCGATGGGGCATTTCGGACCTGGCTGTTTCGGATCACCCGGAACCTCTGTATCGACAAGATGCGGCAACAGAAGCTTCTTGAACTGCCGCTGGACGCATCGTATGGGGGAATCGAGGAGAAATCCACGCTCCGTATCACCGTTCAACAAGCACTTCAAGAACTTCCCGTTGAGTACAGGGAGCCACTGGTTCTCTGTGATTTGGAGGATATGCCAGCCCGAGAGGCGGCAGAAGTGCTAAATATCAGCGTGCCGGCGCTTAAATCCCGATTGTATAGGGGACGCCGAACGCTGCGAGACAAGCTCGGAGGAGCTATGGAGTACGACAAATGAGACAAGATCTGTATGAAAGGCTAGTAGATATGTACGCTGGCCAGGAACTGAGTGAGGAACTGGAGGAGATCCTTCACGAACAGGCTTTCAAGGACGCTTCGCTAGGTCAGGACATGCTGACCCTGCGGAAGGCCGTGGAAGTAATCCGCGCTGAATCAGCGCCGGAGTTCACCGAAGAGTCTTACCAGCGAATCTTGATGAGCCTGTATGCCAATGGTGTGGCGCCTCGTGAGAAAGCGAACGACGCTCCGTACCTGCAGTACTCTCTACCGATCACAAGCTGAGACCGAGAACGAAACCGTGAATATCGACTGTTCGAGAAGAGACCTATACGAGGCGATTTCTACCGCCTCTGTGGCCGCTGGCACCCGATCGCCTGTCCAAATCTACCAAAACATGAAGCTGGAAGCATCCGGCACCAATTTAAAGGTGCTTGGTTGCGACGGCGAGATTTGGGTCGAGCGGGAAATCGCCTGCACCGTAAACACCCCCGGATCAGTGTTGGTCAACGCCAAACTGATTCAGGAGTTGGTCGACTCTCTTCCGGATGGCAGTGTTCACCTGGATTGGAATGGCCGGCAGCTGACCGTAGATGAGACAGGTTCTCGGTACGAGCTGATCGGTCAAGAGGCTGGTGACTTCCCGGCTGTGCCAGAAGTCACCGGCCAATCATCAATTTCTTTGCCCATGGGCAAGTTCAAGTCGCTGGTCGACTCTGTGCTTTTTGCCGTGGCAACCGATATCCACCGCCAGATCCTCACCGGAGTCCAGTTCACCTATAAGGACGACGAGTTGAGGCTGGTTGCGACAGACACCCACCGGCTTGCCGTTCAGAAGATGAACCAGGACGGGATTGGCAGCGAGATGTCGCTGGTTCTGCCTGAGAAGGCGATCCGCGCAATTAAGAATGTGCCCGTGGTGGAGAGCGAGAAAATCGAACTGCAGTTCTCGAATTTGCAGATGTTCCTGAATCTTTCGGGAGTCAGGATTGTCTCGCAAATTTTGGATGGCCAGTATCCCAATTGGGAGCGGGTCGTTCCGGCGGAGACCACCCGCACCTGGGATATTCCCAAGGACGAGCTGGAATCGAAGCTGCGCCGGTGCATGATCATCGCGCGCGACGTTTCCAATCGTGTTCGGTTCTCTTGCAAGGGCGACATGATTCACCTGAGCGCCCGAGGCGACCAAGGGGAGGCGAAAGAGTCGCTGCCTTGCATCGCCACGAACGGGGATGTAGATGTGGCATTCAACGCCCGCTACGTTCTGGATGCGCTTGCGCCAATCGAATCCGATACGGTTCAGGTCAAGCTTTCCGAATCGTCCAGGCCAGCGATTTTCCGCTCTGCTGCCGAGGATGAGCACTACTTCTGCGTGATCATGCCGATGGCGCTGACTGCTTAGTCATCCCACAGCGTTGGGTTGATCGGATCGAGCTTCACTTCTGCTACTCGGACCATTAGCTCCTCGATCAGAGGCAGATGTTCTGGAAGATCCTGTTCGCCTACTAGAACGCAGCCCAGCCTTCTGGCGATTATTCCGTAAACGCTGGACCTAGTGGCGTCGAAGAACTCGAAGGGAGATCCATGGAGAAGGTTTAAGAGCGGACTTTGCGCTTCAGTAGGGACTCTGGACCGGAGCTCCTGGCAAACTGGCTCGGGCAGATAGAGCCCAAACTCGAAAGCTCTTAGCAGAAACGCTCGTAGGTCGTTGAGCCCTGCCAATCTGGTCCAGCGGTCAACCTCTGTGCGATGTTCGTTCCAAAGCACAACCAAGGTCGGAAAGCTTGGCAGACTCTGGGTAGACCCCATAGTGCTCAAGATACTTGGAAGGAAGTGAGCAGAAGACACCCTTCACTCAGACGCCAACCTCCTCTTCGTAGTCGTCGCTATCGTTCGATATGCCCTGTCCACTATCGATCCTGGGGTCAAACACTGTCCACCCTCGGGTAATTCCTTCGAATGGCTTTGCCTTGAGGATGAGAACTGGGAGACAAATCTCTGGATCAACGAACAGAGTGTCGTCGATTTTGCTCTTGTCGAGCCGTTCTCGCCAACTTATCTTCTCCCGTGCCATCAGTATTGGTCCCCGCTACTGTGGCGATTTGACTCTACTCTGGATCCGGCGGCTGACTGTGTGTTCCCCTAGCCTCCGGAACATTCCGTTACTTATGTGTCCGGTATGGACACAATGGGAAAATGGCGCGCTCGAGAGGACTCGAACCTCCGACCTACAGGTCCGCAACCTGTTGCTCTATCCACTGAGCTACGAGCGCCCGAACCTTAGAGGATACCAGTTTCAGCTGGTTTATCGAACCGAATCCAACCGGTAGAATCGGGCTGAATGACCGAACTCAAGCAGATCACCGTGTTTACCGGGGCAGGTGTTAGCGCCGAATCTGGCCTGCAGACCTTCCGTGGCATTGATGGGCTTTGGGAAGGTCACCGAATCGAGGATGTTGCCACGCCGGAAGGATGGGAGAAGGACCCTGAGCTCGTGCTTCGGTTTTACAACGTCCGGCGGGAGGCTATGCGTAAGGCGCAACCCAACCTGGCGCACATCAGAGTGGCAGAGCTAGAGCGATTCGCCGATGTTCGGGTAATTACCCAAAATATCGACAACTTACATGAACGCGCGGGCTCTTCTGATGTGCTGCACCTTCATGGAGAGATTTTGAAGGCGAGAAGCACCGCCGATCCTGATTTGGTTTACGACCTAGGCGATAAGGACATCCGCGTTGGAGATCTCTGCGAGCAAGGCAGCCAGTTGCGACCCCATGTAGTGTGGTTCGGCGAAGGTTTGCCCGATTTCCTGCTGGCGCACGAGATTGCCATGCAGTCGGATGCGATTCTAGTCATCGGTACTTCTTTGCAGGTCTTCCCTGCCAACCGATTGGTGTACGACGCTCAGGAGAGCTGCCAGGTGTACGTGCTCGATCCTTGCGCGGACGAACTGCCCACCCGCTCGAACTGGAAGCTGTATCCGATGCCCGCAACGGTGGGAATCGATCAGGTAATCGCAGAGATGAAGCAGCAACTGAACATCGGCAACTAGCGTGGAAATCTTCTACTGGGTCGTCTTCGGGGTCTATTCGCTCTTCCTGCTGGTTGCGGTTTCCAACTTGGTTTTGATGGTGCGATTGAGGTCCGAGCCTAAGCGCAAGGCTTCGTTGGTGATCTTGATCCCTGCCAGGAACGAGGAGGAGAACCTCAAACGACTGGTTCCTGAGCTTGTGACTCAAGGCGCAAAGGTCGTCGTTTACGATGACGCGAGTGAAGATAGAACCGGTGAGGTCGCCGCTGCAGCAGGCGCCACCGTTGTAAGCGGTAAGGAACTGCCCGAGGGTTGGACAGGAAAGAACCATGGGTGTCACCAACTGTTTCTCGCCGCCTCGGAGATGGTGGAGGCAGATTGGTATGTGTTTCTGGATGCCGATGTGTTCCCTTCCTCGTACTTCGTCGAGCTTCTTTCCGATGGCTTAGCTCGGCATGGGTACCGCTGGCAGGTGATAACCGGAATCACCGGTCAGCTTTCAGGAAAGGGTTTGGAGCCGCTGTACCTCGGTTGGGTCTGGTGGATTCTCCTGGCGACGAACCCGTTTGGTTTGGTCGGCCGGACGAGAATGGGCCACAACCGGTTTCTCAACGGTCAGTTTGTTTGCTGGCACAGCCGGCTTTACGCGGAGCTCCAGCCGCACAGCGAACTTCGCTCGGTGATACTGGAAGACGTGGCGATTGGAAGGATGCTAGCAAAAAGGAAGGTGCCGGTTTTGGTCATGGATGTCTCAGGAAGCCTAAACGTTCGCATGTACCCAGATCTGAAGAGTGCGTTCGATGGGATGAGCAAGAACGCTTTTCAGATTGCGGGAAACTCGGTAGGCACGGTGCTGCTGGGAGTCTTACTGGCGGTGGTAGCTCTCGCCTGGGTTCCCTTCGCCAATACTCACTCGGTATGGGTGCTTCTGAGCCTTCTGATAGGAGGCCGGCTGGTAACCCAACTGACGGTGAACAACATCAACCTGTGGTTCCTATTTCACCCGATCTCTCTGCTCATGGCTAGCGTTACCTTCTTCCGGTCTGAACTCTGGCGAAAACAGGGCAAAATTGCCTGGAAGGGTCGCACTTACTTCGGCTCATAAAGTACGATTCTCCTGGTTATGAACAGCCTCCATCGTTTCCGACTGTTTTCTACAGTTCTCGGGCTTCTCGCCCTCGTCGCGCTCTCTGCTTCGGCTGTTGCCCAGGGCGCAGACCGGTTTCAGCCCAAAAGCACCTACGTTATGGTCATCGGGCTGCTGGAATGGCAAGACGCAGAGTCCTTCGCTCCTTTCCCCAAAGAGAACCGACGGGACGCCGAACTTGTTACGACGCTTCAAACTCTTGGGGTGCCGAAAGATCAGATCGTCTACCTCTCTGATAAAAGAGCCACGACTGCCGCAGTGCGCAAGAGCCTAACCGACCTGGCGCAGCGGGTGCCCGAGAACGGAACCCTCATGATCTACTTCTGCGGGCACGGCTACAAAGATGAAGATTCAGGCGAGTTCCTCTTCGCGCTTTACGATACTACGGAAGACCGAACCTTTAGCGGAGCCGATCTTCTTGAGCTGATCTACGAGAACTTCGAAGGCGAGCGGGTGTGGCTTACGGTTGACTGCTGCTACTCCGGCGCCCTGGCGCGAATGGCGCGTGAGGAAGAAAACGAAATCACCATTGCCGTGACCGCTTCAGCAAGTGCTGAAGAAGAGTCGACCGGAAACTGGACCTTTACCGACGCCTTAATCGCCGCTCTCAAGGGCGAGCCCTATGTCGACCACAACCAAGATGGGATCATAACGCTGCAGGACCTCACCTACAGTGTGAGTCTGGACATGCAGTTCGCCGAAGACCAGGGGGCTGAAAGCTTCTATCCGAAAGCGTTTCCGGCTACTTTCATTTTGAGCGACGCACGGAAGTCGCCCCACGCCCGGGTGGGCCAGCGAGTGGTTGTCTCAACCGACGGCGATGAATACAAAGCGCGGATCATCGACTACCGAAACGGCAAGTTTCGGGTGCGTTATTTTGGCTACGACAGCGAAGATGACGAGTGGATTACCGAAACCGCCATCGTTAGCGTCTGGCGCGGTCCGAAGTCGTAGTCTTAGGATGGGCGCGGAGGCTCGTTGTGGTTCTCCGCGTCCACTCCGCTCAGCCTCTTTCCACCCGGTTTGGCGATAACAAACCGGCGCTGCTCTCGGTCCATCTCAGAGCACTTCATCTTGGATGCAGCTTTTCCGACGGCGGTTCCGATGCCGAAGACCATTGCAGCGCGAACGATCAAGCTACCGAATGTTTGATTCATTGTTTTCCTCTATGCCGTTAGAAGCCGGTTTCGGTTCCGATTTACGACCTGATTCAAATAAATACGAACAGATGAGGAGAACCGCTCCAACGCTTATGGCAGAATCCGCCACGTTGAACACCGGGAAGTCGATCAACCGGAACCAGAACATGTCCGTCACTTTGCCCAGCCAGATTCGGTCGATGAGGTTGCCGATGGCGCCGGAAGCAATCATCGCCCAGGCGACAACGGAGAGTTTGCTCTCATCGGGTCTGGTCCACACCCAATAGGTCGCAGCCCCGGCGATGAGAATGGCGATTGGGGTAACGAGCAGCGCCGCACCCTGAAACATGCCGAAGGCGATTCCCTGGTTATAGGTAAGGGTGAGTTCAAAGACACCGGGCCAGGGATAGCCGGGCTTCTCGCCGACAACGAACGCCGAACGCGCCCAAAGCTTGACTAGCTGGTCGATGACCAACAGCGATACAAAGATGATGGAATAGAGGAGCCGGTTGCTCAAACGCCAAGCGCCTCTCGGTCTCTCGTGGTGAGGTATCCAGTTCCTTCGACCATTTCCACGTCTGGGCGTCTGATACGGCTCCGCTCACACTTCTCGTAGGGCGAAAGTTCAAACCTCACATCCGTTGTGCCAACCGAGAGCACCACCCAGCTGACCCGCAGCAGGTTTGGCAATTCATCACCGAACGATTCGAGGACCTCCACAAGCTCCTTCTCGCCGTGAAAGCGAACCAGGACATCTTGAGAGTCTTTGATGCCGCTTTCCTTCTTCCAGGTTTCTAGTAGAGCGCCCAACTGATGCCGAAACTCAAGCAGCTTGGCAAACCGTCTTTGTAGGTCCGACTCGGGGATCTCTGCGAATTCCTCTTCGGTGGGCAACAAGAAGGTCTCCAGGTGAACAGATTCCAGCTTGCCTGTGCCTGGTAGGCGCGAGTACACCTCTTCAGCCGTGTGAGGGAGTATCGGTGCCAGCGCCAAACACAGGCTCTTCAAGATGTAATGGCATGCGTGTTGCGCACTGCGGCGCCGAGACGAATCTGGCTTGTCGCAATACATCCGATCCTTGAGCGCATCGAGATAGAACGACGAAAGCTCATTAACGCAGAAGTTGTGGATGCTGGTGATGGCTTCGGTGAAGTTGTACCGAGCGTAGGCGCCACCTTCGTTATCTTCCAGCGGCGCGTTACAGACCGCAGAAACCACCATTTGTGTTTGCTGGATCGCCCATTGATCGAGCTCATCCAGTTCGAATTCGGCGTTCGGGTCGTAGTCGTACAAATTGGCGAGCAAAAACCGCAGCGTATTGCGGATGCGGCGGTAGCTTTCTCCCATCTGTTTGAGCAGCTCGGGTCCGCAGGGTACGTCTTGCGAGATGTCAACGCTCGCCGCCCAGTACCGAAGAATTTCTGCGCCGTAGGTCTCTGACGCCTGTACAGGGTCGACCACGTTGCCGTATCGCTTGGACATCTTGTGCCCCTTCTCGTCGACCACGAAACCGTGGGTCAGTACGGCTTTGTAAGGGGCTTCTCCTCGAATCGCCGAGCCGATGACCAGACTTCGGTTGAACCACCCTCTATGTTGGTCTGATCCTTCCAGATAGAGATCGGCCGGCCAGGACGCCTTCCATTGAGGCTCCACGTTGCCTTCCAGAACGCACAGGCTAGAGCAGCCAGAATCGAACCAGACGTCAAGAACATCAGTCTCCTTTACGAACTCAGTCTCCCCAGTTTTCGGGTGCTTGTATCCAGCAGGCAAGATTTCCGAGGGATCAAGTTGATACCAGGCATCACTTCCCCGCTCTTCGACCATTTTCGCAACAGCTGCCACCGCTTCGGCATCCATTACCGGCTCGCCAGACTCTGCGCCAAAGAAGATCGGGATTCCAACGCCCCACGGTCGCTGGCGCGAAATGCACCAGTCTGGGCTTTGGGCGATCATTGCCGTGATCCGGTTCCGCGACTGGGTAGGCAGCCACTGAACTTCAGGGATCTGCGACAGCATTCGGTTTGAGAGATCATCGTTGTCCAGCGATACAAACCACTGCAGTGTAGACCGGAAGAGGACCGGCTTCTCATCTCGTTCTGCGTGAGGGTAGCTGTGTTCATATTTTTCGTGATGCACGAGGTGACCACTTTCGCGTAGGTGTTCCACGATCGCAGCATCCGCCTTCTTATAGTAGGTTCCGGCGAAAGGACCCGACTCTGGGGTCATGTGGCCAGCCTCGTCGACGCCGCAAACCACGTTTAGCGAGTAGCGCAAGCCCGTCTCGAAGTCTTCCTTACCGTGCCCAGGAGCGGTGTGGACGATGCCCGTGCCGTCTTCCATCGTCACATAGTTGGCTAGCACTGCGCGGGAGTCGCGCTCCATGAATGGATGCCGGAAGACCACACTTTCGACCTCTGTGCCTGCCAAAACTCGCACGGGTTTTTTTACGTCCCAGCCAAACTTTTCTGCCAGCGAGTTGGCGAGTTCCACGGCGATTAGCAGGTTGCCCGCTGGAGTCTCGTAGACGCCATATTGGCTGGTCGGGTGGAACGCCAACGCCTGATTCGACGGCAAAGTCCAGGGCGTAGTGGTCCAGATCAGAGCACCGAGGCTCTCCAACCCCTCAAAGGTGCCATCTGGGTCGCGTTCGATTTCGAACCGCACGAAGACCGAGTCGCTGACATAGTCCTTGTAAATCACTTCACTATCAGCGAGAGCGGTTTGGCAACTGGGGCTCCAGAGGATTGGTCTCAGCCCGCGATAGATGAACCCGTTCGCCAGTAGGCGTCCGAAACACCGGATGATCTCCGCTTCGTAGCGAAACTCCATCGTTGCGTAGGGCCGGTCCCACATTCCCATGACGCCGAGCCGCTGGAACTGCTCGGTTTGAACCTGCAGGTAATGGGCTGCGTGCTCGCGGCACGCCTGCCTTAGCTCGGTCACATTGGGAGTGACCCCCTTTTCTTCAAACTGACGAGCTACGCTCTGTTCGATGGGGAGGCCGTGGTTGTCGAATCCGGGCACATAGGGGGTCTTGTAGCCCATCATAGCGCGGCTTCGCACAACAAAGTCCTTCAGGATCTTGTTCATCGCCGTACCGAGGTGGATCGGGCCGTTCGTATAGGGAGGACCATCGTGAAGCACGAACTCCGGGGAGTCTTCGTTTTTCTTCAGTAATGTCGTGTAAAGGTCAACATCCGCCCAGTGCCGCTGAATCTGCGGCTCCAAAGTTTGGAGCGAAGCCTTCATCGGAATGGTGAAGTCCGGGTCGGGAAGATTAAGCGTGATGCGGAAGTCCATGCGGGGGAATGAGTTTACCAACGGGCGAGTTCGCTACCAACCCGAAACCTGTCACTAATGGTATACGTATGTATACGTATGCTAGCGCCGCAACGTGGACTTGTGCGGTACCTGTTTCTCGACCTTAATGCGTTTTTCGCTTCGGTCGAGCAGCAAGAGGATGCCAGCCTTCGGGGTCGCCCGGTTGCCGTCGGCGCGGTCAACACCCCAAGCAGTGCGGTTATCGCTGCCTCATACGAGGCGAAAGCTTACGGGATCAAGACTGGCACCAATATAGGCGAAGCGCTACAGATGTGCCCTGAGCTGATTCTCGTGCGCAGTGAAGCGCCCAAGTACATGGCGTACCACGACATGATCCTCGAGGCGGTCGACCAGGTGTTGCCTGTGCGGAAGGTTCACAGCATTGACGAGCTTGACTGCCAGCTGATCGGGAAAGAGCAAACCGAAGAGGAATCCAGACGGCTTGCCGAGCGAATCAAAAAACAAATCCTGACCGATGTTGGCGAGTGCCTTACCTGTTCGGTTGGACTAGCACCAAACTCTTTTCTGGCGAAGGTGGCTTCGGATATGCAGAAGCCCAACGGTCTGGTGCATCTGACTTCAGAAGTGCTTCATGATCGGCTCTGCGAGCTGCCGCTCAAGGCATTGCCAGGGATCAACTATCGAATGGCTGCGCGGCTAGGTGCCTCGGGCATCTTCTCTGTTTCGGACCTTCTCTCTCGCTCCGAGGCTGAGCTTCGGTCGGCGTTCGGTTCTGTCGTTGGTGCCCGTTGGTGGTACAAGCTGCGTGGCTATGACTATGAGGACGAGCCGGTAAAGAAGCGCTCACTTGGGCATTCGCACGTGTTGCCACCAGACCTGCGCTCTCCAGACGGTGCCAGAGAGGTACTCATTCGTCTGGCATCCAAGGCAGCTGCGCGGCTCCGCTCAAAGTTGCTGCTTGCCGGAGAACTGACCGTCTCGGTAAAGGAACAGCGCGAAAGCTGGCATGCAGGTCGAAAACTGAACAGCTGCAGCGATTCGACCTCCATCGTCTCCGCCACGCTGGAAATCTGGGACAAGTGCCCTTTGCGTTATCCGCGCCAGGTAGGCGTCGCTTTGAGCGACCTCAGGCCCGAAGACCAGGTGACACCGAGCCTGTTTGATGACACCCGAGATCAGCGGGAAAAGCTCAGCAGTGCCATTGACGGCGTAAATCAAAAGATGGGAAAGAACAGCATCTATGTCGCTTCCATGTCACGAGCGAAAGACACCGCGTCCGAGAAGCTAGCTTTTCAAAAGACCTCCCTCTTCTCTGAGGGCAAGGACGATAACGTTTGGGTGAACACGAGAAACACAGAGATGTTGACCCCATAGGCGGTTCTGGATTATCCTATACCCATGACTCGGCTTTGGATTCCCGCACTAACTGGATTGCTCGCATGGGCAATCGTCGGTTGCGGAGGTGAGCAAGGTGGCGCGGCAGCAACTGCCGAACCGACACCCATGGCAGACACCACGTTCTCGACTTTCCGGGCTGTGGTTATGGGGAACGGCAAATTCGTAGCTGTGGGCGACCAAGGGCAGATCGCGACATCGCCCAACGGAACCACCTGGAGCACTGCGTCCTCGCCCGTAAGCGAAGACCTGCTGAGCGTGGCGTTCATTGATGGCAAGTTCTTTGCAGCTGGAAAGTCGGGAACTTTGCTCTCCAGCTCTGATGGAAACGGATGGAGCGCGCTTAACTCTGGAGTTCGGGCTGACCTCCGCGCGATTGGCGCGAAAGGGGATCAGATTCTGGTTGCCGGCGACGGTGGGTTGGTCTTGAAGTCCCAAGACGGTGCTCTATGGGAGTCAATTGCAGTTCCAACAGAAGCCAACCTGCGTGGAATCGCTTTCTCCGCAGAAGAAGTTCTGGTTTTCGGCGACGCTGGCACCGTGCTGCGCTCGACCGACCTCGTTGAGTGGACGACCTTGGAATTTCCGCTACGAACCACTTTGAGAGCCGGCACCTATGACCTTGGCAGGTTCGTTCTCGTCGGGGATGGTGGTCTGGTTGCGACCAGACAGGCAGAGGAGCCATTCATTCTTCGCCCATCGGAGACCACAGACGACTTGCTCGCGGTCGCCTACATCCGAGACACATTTTTCGCAAGCGGCACCAATGGCACCCTGATCGCCAGCGGAAACGCGCTTGCCTGGAGAGTCGAACCCACCAACACCGAGCAACACCTGTTCGCGTTAGCTGGAGACCGGCACCCGGTGGCGATGGGCGCGAACGGAATCATCCTTCGCTCGGACCAGGATGCCCGCTGGGCGGTTGTGCACCAACCGGTCTCGCTAACGCTTTACGCCGTAGCGTTCGATGGCTTTGACTTCTGGGCGGCAGGAAGTAACGGCAGGTTGTTCCGCTCGGCCGACGCAGTTGCTTGGTCGGAGGTTGAATCCCCGGTGGATAGGGACGTTTTGGCGTTGCTGCCCCGAGCTTCCTCAGAGGCGATTTCGAATTTGAACGAGCGCAATAGTGCCGAAGACCGAGCGATGGTCCAACAGGCGGATGAAAACCGCGCCAATGCGGTGCGGATCCAGCCTTCGGAGATCCCCGCCGCTCAAGACCCGACCAAAGGAGAAACTCCCGAGCCGGCACAGATTCCAACAGAGAACAGTACAGCCGAGCCTGAGCCAACACTGGACTCAAGCAAGCCGATTCTGCTACTCGGATCATTCGGGGCAGTTGACCGCAGCGGGAGCGCCATTTCCGAAAATCGCTTCCCGGTACATCGCGCTCTCGAGACTAAAGGACGGATCATCGTCCCCGGCGCCTCTGGCCGGATTCTGACCGGAACACTTGCCGAGGGAATATCCGAGGTTCAAACTCCGGTGCAGGCAAACCTGCTTGGCGTGGCTACCGATGGAAAGAAATTTGTGGTAACTGGCGAAGGGGGCACCATCTTGCTGAGCAACGATGGATCAACCTGGACCATGGTGAAATCCCCAACCCGCCAGACCCTGCGGTCGGTTGCTTATGGCAACGGCAGGTTCATCGCCGTTGGCTCTGGTGGCACGGTTCTTATGTCTCCCGATGGCGAGCGCTGGCGAGAGCGTGACCCGGGGACCACGGCGACTTTAAACGACGTGGTGTTTGCGGATCGCCAATTTGTCGTTGTCGGCAATCAGGGCCTGGCGATTCACTCCTCCGATGGTGAGGCGTGGGTGCTGGCTGAGGCGACCACCGAGTCCAACCTCAACGCCATTACCTACGGAAGAGGTTTCTACGTGGCAGTTGGAGCAGGAGGGGCGGTGCTGACCTCTCCGGATGCAATCAACTGGATGCGGCGCGAATCTCCCGGCACGAAGAACCAGCCGTAACGTAGAACTGCGCTAGATGCGCCAGCAAAACGAGATCGCCCTAATCTTGGGCGACATGCTGTTCCCGGACCTCTCGGCTCTGCCGGAGGAAGCGCCGCTATTCATGGCAGAGGACCGCGCGCTTTGCACCCACTTTCGGTACCACAAGCAGAAGCTGGTCCTGTTTCTTTCTGCCATGCGGCACTATAGGGACTCATTGCGGTCGGCTGGTCGCGAAGTGGTCTATTTCGAGCTGAATGACCAACCCGAGGTGCCTCTTCTTGAGAAGCTGGCGACGGTGTGCGAGGAGAGGAAGGTTGCGCGCATTCACACGTACTGGATCTCCGACCGCTGGTTCCGTAAGGAGCTGCTAGCGTCATTGCCAGGCATAGAGGTCGAGTTCCACGATTCGCCGGGGTTCGTTACTTCTCGTTCTGCCTGGGGAGAGTACGAACGCTCGTACAAACGGCGATTCATGGCGGACTTCTACCAGTGGCAGAGGAAGCGTCTGGACATTTTGCTGGAAGACGGAAAGCCTGTCGGGGGGCAGTGGAGTTTCGATGCAGACAACCGCAAGCCGATACCAAAGGGCATGCATCCACCAGAAGTACAAATCCCTCCGCACGATGAGACCACCAAGTCGGTCATCGAACTGGTGGAACGAGAGTTTCCCAACCATCCGGGACGAGCCGAGGACTTCTGGTTCGCCGCAGACCGAGAAGGCGCGCTACACTGGCTCGACCAGTTCTTCCAGCAACGTTTTGAAAACTTCGGACCGTACGAAGACGCCATCTCGAAGGACCACGACGTGCTGTTCCACAGCGTTCTCACGCCGTACCTCAACACAGGGTTGCTGACGCCCGAAGAGGTCGTAGAGCGAGCGCTGACCGAGTACCAGCAAGGCAAGGCGAGTATCGCCTCTACCGAAGGTTTCGTTCGGCAGGTTATCGGCTGGCGCGAGTTCATTCGGGGGATGGCAGATAGCTACGAGGAGATCCCGAACTTCTTCGGAAACACCAACCGGATGCGCGAGTACTGGTGGACCGGCACCACGGGCTTGTTACCGCTAGATACGGTGATCCAGAGAGCCGAGAGGCGCGGCTATGTTCACCACATCGAACGGCTGATGATTCTGGGTTCCGCGATGCTGCTCTGCGAGATTCACCCTGAGGACGTTTATCGATGGTTCATGGAGATGTTCATCGACTCTGCCGACTGGGTGATGCTGCCGAATGTGCTCGGGATGTCGCAGTTTGCCGATGGGGGCAGGTTTGCCACCAAACCCTATATCAGCGGCTCGGCGTACCTTCGGAGGATGAGCGACTTCCCTGCCGGCAAGTGGTGCGAGATTTGGGACGCGCTGTACTGGCGGTTTCTGCTGAAGAACGGCGCGAAGCTAGAGTCCAACCCCAGAATGCGGATGATGGTGAAGTCTGCCCGCAACCAAAGCCCCGAGAAACAACACCATCATGTCGAAACGGCAAACGCCTTCATTCGAAAGGTCTGTATCGCCAGCTAGTGGTCTTCCCAGCGGATTTGGGAAATCTCCGCTGGCACGAGAACATCCTCATGAAACGGGCGCACCCGAGCGGTGTAGCCAACATGCCCCGGGTTAACGCACTCGAAGTTCGCTTGGTATCGGTACACCGAGCCTTCCTCGCCCACTAACTCGGCAGGAACGATTCGGTAATCAACCAGCTCGCGGTCTGCACCAATCTGCCCGTACACCAACTCCACCTTCACCTCGTCAGGACGCAAACACCCGAGCTCAACCAGCATGTCCACCGTAATCGGCGCGCCCATCGGCTGATGCGACTTCTGAGTGTCTGTGACGGAGTTGATCTTGACCTGCTGCCAAGCCTGATTGATTCGGTCTCTCCAGGCAAGGGCAGCCCGCGCCTTGGATTGGCCGTTCTGGGCGAGGTCCTTGAAGCGATAGTTGGCAGGGGCGTACTCGAATTCCATGTACTCGCGCACCATCCGGTCCGAAGAGAACTGCGGCGCCAGGTCTCTCATGCTGTTTCGCATCATCTTGATCCAGCGGCGAGGAAGCCCTCCGCCGTCGCGATCGTAGAACGCCGGAAGCACCTCCTGCTCCAGCACGTGCATCAGCGACTGATAGTCAAGGAAATTCTGCTTCTGCTGATCCGGGTCAACTTCCCTGCTGCCGAAAGCGAACCCTACTCCAGGAGAATAGCCTTCGTCCCACCAGCCATCGAGCACCGAGCAGTTGATGACGCCATTGGCTGCCGCCTTCATTCCGCTGGTTCCGCTGGCTTCGTTTGGTCTCAGAGGGGTATTCAGCCATAGATCAACGCCATGAACCATCATACGGGCGGTCGCCATGTCGTAGTCCTCCAGGAACACCACTCTGGTCGGCGCGACATCCCGAATGAACCGGTAGATTTCCTGGATAATCGCCTTGCCTCCATCGTCTCTTGGGTGCGCTTTGCCTGCCAACACGATCTGCATCGGCCTCTGCTCGTGGAAGAGCATTGCTCGCAGGCGTTCGCGATCGGAGAACAAGAGATTGCCGCGCTTGTAGGTGGCAAACCTGCGGGCGAACCCGATGGTGAACACATCCGGGTCGAGAATCTCGCTCAGCCCTACGCGGTTCAGGTAGCCGTATGCCGCCGGGTGTGAGTTGGCACCGATAATCTTGCGGATGAGGTGGATGAGGTGCCTGCGCTCGCCGTTGCGAATCCCCCAAATAGTTTCGTCCTCAAGCTCTTCCAGGTGATTCCACACTTCGGGGTTGCCGCAGTGTTCAATCCAATCGCAATTGCAAATCGTGTTGAGCGCCTGAACCCAAGACCTGCTCAGCCAGGTCGGCGTGTGGACCCCGTTGGTAATCGGCATTATGGGCACTTCACTTTCTAGCCAGCCGGGCATGCGGCTGGCAAACATCGACCTGGAAATCTCTGCGTGAAGCTTGGACACTCCGTTCACGAAGCTGGAATTCTCCATCGCCAAAAGCGCCATATTGAACTTGTCGTCGGTTGGTTCTTCCTTCGGTAGCCCCATCTTCAGAAACTCTTCGAACGGGATCTTCATCCGGTCAATTTCAGGACCCATATATTCCTGCAGCAAGTTTTGATCGAACTTATCGAACCCGGCAGGGACAGGGGTGTGGGTGGTGAAGACGTTTCCGTTGACCGTTACCTGGCGGGCGGTTCGAAGATCGACCCCTTCGTCCTCCATATACTGGCGAATCCTCTCCACCGAGAGGAACGCCGCGTGACCTTCGTTCATGTGGCAGACGTCGGTCTTGATTCCGAGCTTCCGCAGCGCGCGCATCCCGCCAAGACCCAAGATCATCTCCTGGCGAATCCTCATCACGTTGTCTCCGCCGTAGAGGGTGTCTGTGATGGACTTGTCGACCTCAGAGTTCAGGCGGAGGTTGCTATCCAGAAGGTAGATTTTCGATCTGCCAACATCGGCGCGCCAAATTTGGCACTGCACTTCCCCATCCGGCATTTGCACCTGCACTGTAAGCGGCTGACCATCTTCGCCCCTTTCGAGCTTGAGCGCGAGGTGATAGAAGTCGAGCAGCGGATAAGATTCCATTTGCCAGCCATCGTCGTCCAGCTTTTGGGTGAAGTAGCCCTTGGAGTACAAAAGCCCGATACCGACCAGCGGGATTCCCAGGTCCGATGCTGCCTTTACGTGATCGCCGGCGAGCACGCCGAGTCCGCCCGAATAAATCGGCAGGCTCTCGCTGACGCCGAACTCGGCGCAGAAGTAGGCGACATTGAAGTTATCCTTGAGTTCCGGGTATCGAGTGTCGAACCAGGTCTCTCGCGAGAGATAGTCGTTCAGGTTCTGATGCTCGCCCCTCAGACGGGAGAGAAAGCCTTCGTCTCGGGCGAGTTCGTCCAGACGGCTTTTGTCGACTCTCTGCAGAAGCTCGATGGGGTTGTGGTGTAGCTCGTCCCACAGGTTCTCGTCGATTTCCCGAAACAGGTCGCGGGTTTGAAAGCGCCAGGTCCAACGGAAGTTGTAGCCGAGTTCTTTGAGCGGCTGGAGTACATCCGGAAGATCACTTTGGACTTCGAATGAGTGGGCAAACCGGGGAGATCGCATCGGTAAATAGGTTAGCAAATTCAGCGTTCCAAGATTGTTGTGAGTCTGTTAAGGCGCGTGTTGGGTAGAAAATGGGTGTGTCGATGCTTCTCATCGAAAACCTGAATGTGTTCTACGGTGGAATTCACGCCCTGAAGGACGTGACCCTGAAGGTCGAACCTGGCGAGATCGTCTCGATCATCGGCTCTAACGGCGCCGGAAAGAGCACACTGATGCGCACCATCAGTGGGCTGAAGCGCTCTGCCTCAGGAGGAATCTTTTTCAAAGGGGACTCTATATCAGAATCGCCTGCCGACCAGATTGTGCGGATGGGCATCTCCCAGTCTCCCGAGGGGCGCCGAATCTTCACCGATATGACCGTTCAGGAGAACCTGCAGCTGGGTGCCTATATTCGAAAGGACGCCGACATCGAGCAAGACTATGAAGGCGTTCTCAAACGGTTTCCCCGCCTGCGCGAAAGGTTTCGGCAACGAGCGGGCACGCTGAGTGGAGGAGAGCAACAGATGCTCGCCATCGGAAGAGCGTTGATGGCGAAGCCAACCCTGCTGCTGCTAGACGAGCCAAGTCTCGGGCTCGCCCCCAACCTGGTGCAGGAGATCTTCCGGATAATTGTAGAGATCAACGAGGGCGGCACGACCATTTTGCTGGTGGAGCAGAATGCCCACCGCGCTCTAGAGATCGCCGCACGGGCGTACGTGCTGGAAACCGGCAAGGTCGTTATGGAAGGGCCAGGTTCTGAACTACTCCACGACTCAAGAGTGAAAGACGCCTATCTCGGAGGCTAACCGTGCCCAAGACTCTCCCCTTCCGCCTCGTAGCCCTCGATTCAGAGCAGATTCCGGACCTGCTGAGCATCGAGCAAGAGGTGAACCCTGTGCCATGGAAGGAGCCAAGCTTCCAACAGGAGTTGAACAGCCCGCAGTCGGTTTTTCAGGTCGCGTTGTCTCAATCAGTGCCCGTGGGATACTGTGCCGCGTGGATCGCCCTCGATGAGCTTCACATCATCAACGTGGCTGTTCGGGGAGAGATGCAAGGGAAAGGGGTTGGCTCCAAGCTAGTTGATGCCATCTTAAGAGAGGGCTACGAGCGCGGAGCCACCTGCGCAACGCTCGAGGTTCGCGCCTCGAACTCTGTTGCGATTGCGCTGTACGAAAAGTTCGGGTTCGAGAAAGTGGCACTGAGAAAGCGCTACTATCCGGACAACCGTGAGGACGCGATCATCTACTGGCTTTACGACCTCTCTTCCTATGCAGCTTAGCGCGCTTACGCTCGGCATCGAGACGAGCTGCGACGACACCTCGATCGCCGTTCTTCGAGGGTTCGAGGTTTTGTCCAGCCTGGTCAGTTCGCAAGACGACCTGCATGTTCAGTGGGGTGGAATCGTGCCAGAAGCTGCGGCCAGAGAGCACCTCGAAATGGCTTTGCCGATTCTAGAAGCTGCGCTAGCTGAAGCCGGAGTCTCTCTGCCTGATCTGGAGCTCATCGGCGTTACCACTCGCCCGGGTCTGGTCGGCGCACTGAGTGTAGGCGCGTCGATGGCTCAAGCGCTCGGCGCCTGGCTGAACGTTCCCGCTGTTGGGGTCAATCATCTCCATGCGCATCTGCTTAGTCCCCTGCTCAGCGACCCAGCCATAGCGTTCCCTTCGCTTGGATTGCTGGTTTCTGGAGGCCACACAGAGCTCGTTCTCTTAACGTCTCCTACGGAGTTCGAGATTCTCGCGGAAACAAGAGACGATGCTGCGGGCGAGACGCTGGACAAGTGCGCCCGTCTGATCGGGCTTCCCTACCCTGGCGGAAAGGAACTGGAGAGCCTAGCGCTCAGCGGAGATTCCAGCAAGTACGCGCTTCCGGAGCCGTTCTTAAGGGACCGTTCGGCGTTCTCCTTCAGCGGACTGAAAACCGCTGCCGCTCGGCTGGTTGAAGAACACTCGCAAGATCTAGACCGCGCGAGCTTTGCGGCTGGGGTGCAGGCGCGTGTGGTTGAGGCATTAGTGAGGCAAACCCAGTACTGGATCGAGGAATGTGAGGTCCGCACCGTAACCTTGAGCGGCGGTGTAGCGGCGAACCGATCTTTGCGACAAGCGCTTCAAACGTTGGCAGAGCGAAACAATGTGGCCTTTGTTGCTGCTGCGCCCGCCTACTGCACGGATAACGGTGCGATGATCGCACTGGCGGCGCAAATTCTGCAAGGAACGGCTCACGAGTCGCTCGACGTGAACTCCAGATCGCAGGAGTCTGATGTTCAGAGACCCACTACGGATTGACGATGGAACGGTGCCAAGAGCGGTACTCTTAATTAGGCGGCCAAGCTCCGCTACTCCCACATCACATGGTTGAAGTAATCATGCCCAAAATGGGCGACGGCATGGAAGAAGGGACCCTCGTTGAATGGGTCAAGAACGAGGGCGACAAAGTCAAGTCGGGAGAGGTGATCGGCAGCATCCAGACCGACAAAGCCACCGTGGAACTTGAAGCTCCGGGAACCGGATTCTTGAAAGGGTTCCTGATTGAGGCAGGCCAGACGGTTCCCGTAGGGGTTCCGATTGCCGCAATCCTTCGGGAAGGTGAAGAGCTTCCGGCATCCTGGGGAGAGAGCAACAACGGCGAAGCTTCCTCAGAACCCACAGAGGAGGAGAGTTCAGCGAAGGAAGAAGTCGAGCAGGTTGAGCCGACTGCCGAGGCCGAAACCGCTGAAGCACCAGATAGCGGGGACCGAAAGAAGTCGAGCCCGCTCGCCAGAAAGCTTGCCAAGGAAGCGAACCTCGACCTGGCTTCAATTCAGGGCACAGGGCCCGGCGGAAGAGTCGTTCGAAAGGACGTAGAGGATGCGATTGCCAGAGGAGCCAGCATCGCCAAGGCGATCCGGCACCCGAAAGCCTCGAAGAAGGTTGAGCTCAACCAAATTCGAAAGATTACAGCGCAGCGAACCCAGGCTTCAAAGCAGGAAGTTCCCCACTTCTATGTCACCGTCGAAGTCAACTGCGAGCCGATCGAGTCTCTCCGAGGTTCGATTCCCGTCGATGGCGGTAAGCGCGTCACCTTGAACGATTTGATCATCAAGGCTTGCGCAGTTGCCCTTACTGAAATGCCCGACGTGAATGCGGAATACCACGGCGACCACGTAGTGCACCACGGCGAAGTGAACATCGGCATGGCAGTTGCGCTGGAAGACGCGCTGACGCTGCCGGTTCTGCACGGCGCTGACCGCATGAGCGTTTTCGAAATCGGAGAGAATGCCAGGGCGCTGGTGAAACAGGCAAAGGACGACAAATTGCCCCCGAGCGTACTGCAAGGCGCCACGTTCGCCATCAGCAACATGGGGATGTTGAATGTGGACGAGTTTTCCGCGATCATCGTTCAGCCAAACGCTGCCATTCTTGCCGTAGGCACAGCAAAGAAACGACCGGTGGTGGACGAGCACGGCCACATCGTAGCGCGAACCACCATGAACATCACCGCCTCATTTGACCACCGCGTGGTTGATGGTGCGGTAGGTGCCCGATTCGTGAACTTGATCAAGGACCTACTGGAGAACCCCATCCGTCTCTTCCTGTGAAGCAGATGGGCAGGGCGGGAGAAAAATGGCGAAGTCACTGAACTTGCAGGACATGTTTCTGAATCAGGCAAGAAAAGAAGGGGTCCCTGTGACGATTTACTTGTCTGGAGGTGCGTCGATCAAAGGTCAGGTGCGCGGATTCGACGCCTTTACGGTGATTATCGATACTCCCGGCAAGCCCTCGCAGCTGGTCTATAAGCACGGAATCTTGAGCATCGTGCCTTCAGAGAACCTACAGAGCTTCCGCGAAGGCCCTCCGGAATAGCGTTTTTCTATGGCGATTCAGTTCACCAAGATGCACGGAGCTGGCAACGACTTCGTCTTGATTGATGCTCCCGCACAGAACGTGCCGGATAACTCCATGAGAGAGTTGGCGAGAAAGATGTGCGACCGTAGGTTCGGGGTCGGCGCAGATGGCTTGCTCGTTCTTTGGGAGGGAGCCAGCGGATTGCCGCTGATGAGAATCTTTAACCCCGATGGCAGCGAGGCGCCGATGTGTGGAAACGGCACTCGGTGTTTTGCTCGGTTTCTCGCTCGCCGGGCCGGGCAGAGCGAGGGCCGGCTCTGTTTCGAGACACCATCGTTTGAAACTGAAGCGCAGTTGAGCGCCGAGAATCCGGAGTGGGTCGAAGTTCTTTTGGGCTCGCCTGTGCTTCGGCGCGGGTCGATCCCGATGATTGAGGGCGACCCTGAGCAGCCTTTCGTTGGCGGCTCCCTTTCTCTTGGCGAAAAGACCTTCAAGGCAAGCGCGATGAGAATGGGCGGCCCGCACCTCACAATTTTCGTTGAGTCGCTCAATGAGATTGATCTGCCATCCACGGGTCCCCTACTGGAGGCTTACCCCTGGTTCCCAGAGAAGATCAACGTGACGTTTGTTGAGCGAACGGGGCCAGCAACCCTGACAACAAGAACCTGGGAGCGTGGCGCGGGCCATACCTGGGCTTGCGGAACAGGCGCCTGCGCTGCGGTGGTCTCGATGGTTCAAACCGGAGAATCTGTCCGCAAATTTCACGCCACCTCGGAAGGGGGCACGATTTCGATCGAGTACCTGGAATCTGGTCGGGTGATTTTGGGCGGCCCTGCCGTGTTCGTTTTCGACGGCGTCTGGCTGCAGGACTAGTTGCGGCGCGAGAGTTCTCGGTCTAGCTCGCGGCGTTGCTCGCGCTCCTGAATTTGCGCTCGCTTGTCGTACTGCTTCTTTCCTCGGCCCAGCGCGACTTCTACCTTGACCTTACCCCGCGCATTGAAATAGACCTTGGAAGGGATGATCGAGAACCCTTTGGCGAGTGACTTGCGCTCAAAGGTCTCGATTTGCTTCTTGTGGGCGAGTAGTTTTCTCTTTCGCCTGCGGTCGGGCGCGTAGATCGAGCTCTTTTCGTATGGGGCGATGTCTGCCTCGTACATCCAAAGCTCGCCGTTCTCGATTTTGCAGAACGAGTCCGTGAGGTTCACCAGGCCGTTGAAGATGCTTTTCACCTCGCTGCCGACCAATACAATTCCCGTCTCCAGGGTCTCTTCGAAGGCATAGTCGAACCTGGCGCGGCGATTGACGATCGACGCACCGAGCTTCTTCGAATCACTGGAGGACTTTTTCTTTGCCATAATCTCCCTGCGCCTCGTTTGGGTTCAAATGAATCTTCCCAGGCGTTATAGGAACCGGAATGTCGCGCTCGTTTAACTTGGTCGGTATTGTTTTTGCGACGGTTGGCTCGTTGATTTTGTTGACGGGATGCAACCAATTTACCCCTGAACCCACCTCGCAAATCACAGAACTGGAGATCGACGATATCATCGTAGGAGACGGACCCGAGGTTGCCAAAGGGGATACCGTCTACGTTCTTTACACGGGCACCCTGGCTGACGAAACGGTCTTCGACTCGAATAATGCGCCGGAGGCGGTGCCCTTTTCCTTCGTTGTAGGCGGCGGTCAAGTCATTCGAGGCTGGGACGAGGGGTTAATCGGGATGAGACGCGGTGGCACACGCAAACTTTCGATTCCGAGCGAAATGGGTTACGGAGACCAGGCGATGGAGCGAATCCCTGCAAATTCCGACCTCTTTTTCACCATCGAGCTCCTGGAAGTGGTGAAGGAAGGCGAGGAGCATCTGTTCGAGATTGAGGACTTGGAGCCAGGGACCGGACGAGAGGTTAAGGACGGAGACACCGTTGTGATCGAATACCGAGGGATGATTCTCAACGGCAAGGAGTTTGACACCACGAGTCGGCGAGATAAGCCCGTTACCTTCCAGGTAGGAGCAGAAGAGGGCAAGGGGGTGAGAGCCATCCCTGGGATAGACCGTGGAGTTGTGGGAATGCGCGTGGGCGGTAAGCGTTTGGTGCGCTTGATGCCCGAAGCGGCCTTTGGCATCTTTGCCGAGTACGGAGTCCCAGAGGGCATGGTGGTTATCTACGAGATCGAACTCAAAGAGATCAAGTAGCTTAGAGCCGGAAACGTACGAGCCAAGCAGTCGAAAACCAGTTTCCGGCTGCCCGGGGGACATTAGAAGGCAGAGCCGTCCGGGCGGATTTGCTTGCCTTGAATGTTCCCCCTGGACGGCGGCAATACCGCTCACACTTAGTGCGACTTCTGGGTGCCCGGGGGACATTTGCGACCGAAGCCTGCCAGATTCTCTAGCTGGAATGAGCAAATTTCCCACGGAGGAATAGTGTTTAGGGAGGGATTCGCTTCGTACCGAAGAGAGTCTCATTGTAAGCTCAGGAGTATCGAAAGGTCTTTTCGTTCTTTGCGTCCTTTGCGTGAAACCAATCAGCTGACAGGGCTCGAAAGCGAATCTTCCGGAGGAAATTCGCCGAGACCAGTGTTACCGATCGAATTAGCTGCTCCGCGAATGTCCCTCGGATAACCAATAACACAAGCTCAAAATGACTACTTTAGGCGGGTGCTGATGGCATGCACGACCTGAACACCATGGGACTTTTTCCTCATTTAACCGGACCTTAACACACGCGCCGCAAAAATTATGTACAATAGCTTTCAGTACTTCAGCCAAGGAGCTGAAGTACTAACTGAAGCGCAGCCTATATCGGTATAGCTCCTGCTGAAGTGGAGTCGATGCAGAAACGGCAGCGGTTCGGGCGATGAACTATCGAACATCAAAGGTGAACCAGAAAGAGTGTAAATTTTCCACAGCGTTGGCATCAACCGTTTTTATCCCGTTGGGCTTGCATCAGTCCTATTTCTAGGAATGGGTCTTGTCGTTGCAGGGCAAACGATAGATCCCCCGGACCCAGAGGACGAGTTTCTATACATTAGGCCAATTGGCGGTGTTGAGTGGACGTCGCATCCGACTTACTACTTCACCGCCCCAACTACCCCAGTGAACAGTCACGTCGTCCAGATTCAGTTTCTAGTTACAGAAACGCCGAAAGACCGCAACCCGATTCTAGAGGTGATTTCTCCAGGCTTGTCCGCAACACCAGGAGGAGGCGGTCCGGGAACGCCACCGACAACACACCGCGTGTTTATCGTTCACGGTGCTGGCGTTGGATTCTTGGAGAACCGAGAGCCTTACTTGTTTCCGGGAGATGTGAATCTTGCCTCAGGAATTG
>JBKBWO010000018.1:0-39687 GCA_046314495.1 Fimbriimonadaceae bacterium | reverse complement strand
GGAGCGGGTGGTGAAGATGTTCGGAAAGGGCAGAAGAGACCCGACGACGTTGCGCGCGCTGCTGGTTCACGTGTTCCACAAAGGCGGCGATCCAGAGGAGTTTGCGTTGATGCCGCCCCAGAGCGCCTTGCCAGAGACCATCGCAAAGCTGGGACTCGCGACTGGGGATTTGAACAAGGTGGCGATGCTCCGGTTCCTCAAGCGCTGCAGAGCGAACTTGGAAAGCAGACTTTAGGAGCCACAACTACAATTTAGCATTACCTTAACATTCCGACGAGAACCAATGTTGTAACCTGTTTCTGGGACTGCTTGGGCTCTAATCATGAAATTGACGCACATGGCAACAGTGGCCTTGCTGGCAGTAGTCACTCTAGCAGGGTCCTTATTGATTGACGCACAAGACGGAAAAACGATCGCGGTGACTGCGCCTCGAATCGGTACGGTCGCTATACCCTCAGAAGAAGGTGTGGCGCGGCGAACCGGTCAGGTGATCCAGATCAACTTCCGCAACTTTCCTCCGGACACGGAGACCGCTCAGTGGTTCCGGCACACCCCGAAAGAGGGCGATGTTCGGCTACAGATTGATCTCTTTGACCGAAGCGGAGCCCCCGTTGCTCCTGGCGAGTACCGATTGGCGGGCAGCACTGCTAGACAGGCGGTGATCCGGGTGATTGACTTTCAGGCCTCTACGATCTTGACGGTGCCACCAACTTCTACGGGTTCGGTTACCGTGAAGAAGATCGACGGCTCGGGGATTTCTGGGTCGATTTCGTTCACTTCGCCCGATTCCAGCGTAATTGGTTCATTTCAGTCGATCTTCAACTAGAACTATTGGGCTTCGCCTACGTGCATGATGAGCTTTCCGTAAGCTCGCCCTCGGTCCATCAATTCATGCGCCTCAACCACAGTTTCACGGCTGAGGCCACCAAGAACCCGAAACGGCACCATCGGCACATCTTCCCTTTCCCACCGAGCGGCCAGGTCCTCCAGGCTGCTTCGGTACCACTTCCAGTCTTCAACTCCTCCGCGGCGCGCCCGCGCACCGATGTTGCTCATCGTTATGGAAGCTGAACGCCTAAACAGCGGCTCTCTGGCACTGAAGATCTCGGTGATGGGCATTCCGAAGTCGTCGGTCGTACTCACCATGCGGCCATCGTAGTCGAGCGAGTACAGCGCGATCTTCTTCATCTGCGAACCCACAAAGTCCAGACTCAGCGTAACTCCGCGACCGCCAGTCTTCACGCGCACCAGGTGAACGACCTCTTCATACGACAGGCCTGGAACGTCGATGATGTCCTCAGGCGGGGTCCCTACGACGTTTTCGAAGAACAGCCGCGCCCCTTTGTTGATCGCCAGAACCAGGATTTTCTCTGGTGCGTGGGTTTTCAGCCAGAGGTACGCCATCGCGCTCGTGCCTCCAGCCGACCCACCCAGAAGCACCGTCTCGCCCGAACGAACGTGTGCCTTATGCTCCAAAGCATCAATCATGGTTAGCCCCACCATTGGCAGTGCAGCGGCGGCATCCCAATCAAGGTCTTCGGGAATCTTGGCGGCGAAGTATTCGTTGACGCATAGCGCTTCCGCGTAGCAGCCGTTGCTGCGAGGGCCGTCCAGATAAGAAAAAACGCGGTCACCGACGGCTAACCCTTCAACCCCTTCGCCAACTGCGTCCACAGATCCCGAACACTCTGTGCCGATAACCAAAGGCAGATTGCCGCCAAGAGCGCCGACTCTGCGCCGGCGATCGATAGGATCAAAGCCTGCAGCCATCACCCGAATTCGAACCTCGCCGGGCCCGGGTTCGGGCAAGTCTATGTGCGCGTCATAAAAGTTCGCGCTAGAACCGAACTCGGTGAGTAAAACCGCCTTCATGGCACTTAGTTGCTAGATGCGAATTCCTTCATGAAGTTCGCTAGATCGAAACAGCCCTCCACTAGGAAGGCATTGTAGATGCTGGCGCGGCAGCCACCCACGGATCGGTGTCCTTTCAACTCGACCATGTGGTTCGCCTTCGCTTCAGAGAGGAATTTCTGGGTCAGCTCATCCGAGGGTAGCCGGAAGGTCACGTTCATTAGCGAGCGACTTGCAGGCTGGGCATGGCCGGTGTAAAAGCCGTTCGAAGAATCGATAACTTCGTAAATCGCCTGTGCCTTAAGCTGGTTCTGCTTGTACATCGCCGGCAAGCCACCTTTCTCAAGCAGCCACTTGTAAACCAGCCCGCAAACGTAGATCGCGAAGGTTGGCGGAGTGTTGTACAGGCTCTTGTTTTCCGCCTGCAGCTTGTAGCTAAACATCGGGGGCAGTTCGGGCACTCTTTCCAGCATGTCCTTCCGAACGATCACCACCGTTACGCCCGCGGGTCCCATGTTCTTCTGGGCTCCAGCATAGATGGCCGCGTAGCTTGAAATCTCTATAGGTCTTGAGAGAAAGTCGCTGGACATATCGGCTACTGTCGGGACCATGTAGTCGGTATCCGTATGGAACTCAACACCCTGGATGGTCTCGTTTGTAGTCAGGTGTAGATAGGCGGGGTCAACGCTCAACGGCAACTGGCCATCTGGCACACGGTCGTAGTTGGTTTCTTTGCCGTCCCAAACCACGTTCGGCTTGCACTCGAAGTTGGCAGCCTCCAGAGCCTTTTTGCCCCAGCTCCCAGTGATGATCATGTCAACCGTTTGGTTCTCGGCGGCGAAGTTCATTGGCATCAGACTGAACTGTGTGCTGGCACCACCTTGCAGAAACAGCACAACGTACTCCTCTGGGATGCTAAGCAACGCTCTCAAGTCGGCTTCTGCTTCGCCGATGATCGATTCAAACTCCTTGCCGCGATGGCTCATCTCCATCACGCTCATGCCGCATCCTCGCCAGCTCAGCAGATCTTCTCGAGCTTGCTCTAGGACCTCAACGGGCAGAGTTCCGGGACCAGCGGAAAAGTTGTAAACACGATCGTAGGGTTGTGCCATAGCGAAGGTTGTACCCATAAATGGAGCATTCCGCTGACGGGTACCTAAGCCCCAAAATTGGGCTTCCGTACCGCAAGGTGACGGGTACCCTTCCAAGCATGAGTTATGCATGCAAGCGTTCGTTCTGGATCCTCGCGGTTCTCGGCGTACTCTTCTTGGTGACTGCGGGCTGCCAACCCTCTGATCCGAGTGTAACGGTTACCGAAGAAACGACGGTGGTAACGGAAGGTGAGGCGAACGGGGAACCCATGGAAGTCATCACGGAATCTGGCGAAGTGATGCCCACCCCACAACCTGCAACAGGAGATGGCCCCAGGCCATCAGCGTCCTCTGGCGATGTTCCCCAACCCCGGCCGGTCGACCCGAACAGCGCCGAGGCGAAGGATGCCCCCAAGCCATTTAAGCCAGCCGGACCAGTACCGACCGAAAGAGTCGGGCGCTACACCATGGAAGACTCGAAGATCAAAGTCGAGTTGGTTCTTTCCGAAGGCGGTTCCAGCACCATGCTGACCACCCAGAAAGGTGGAGAAACCGAAGCACCATTCGTTGAAATGGGCACCTGGCAGATGGAAGGCAACGACGTGCTCGTGACGCTGATAAGCGACAAGGAGGAGAAAATCAACCTCACTGTTAGCGGCCAGACCTTGCGAGTCGGCAAATCGACCAACCCAAACCGCCAGACGGGCATGACTCTTACCCGATCTGCCCGCCAATAGGTTTCAAAGAGATTGGCGGTCGGCTTCGAGCTGCATAAATCCTCGGGCCAGACCAAAGCTCGCCTCGGGAGTCTGCACACGCCCCACGGGGAGGTACAGACTCCCGCTTTTATGCCTGTTGGCACACAGGCAACGGTTAAACATCTTTCGTCTGCGGAGCTCAGCCAGTTGGGCTTTCAGCTCATTCTGAGCAACACGTATCACCTGGAGCTGCGTCCAGGAAGCGAGCGAATCAAAGATTCCGGTGGCCTGCACCAGTTCATGAACTGGGAAGGCGCGATCTTGACCGATTCAGGCGGTTACCAGGTGATGAGCCTTGCGGACATACGAACGTTAGACGATAGCGGCGTCACGTTCAAAAGTCATCTGGATGGCTCTGAAATGTTCCTCTCGCCAGAGAAATGCATCGAGGTGCAAGCTCGGTTCGGGGTCGATATCATCATGGCTCTGGACGAGTGCCCGCCGTACCCGTCAGAGCGAGAAGAAGTCGTCAAGGCGATGGAGCGCACCCATACTTGGGCGCTTCGGTGCCTCGATGCGCGGGTGGGCGACCAGGCGATCTTCGGCATCGTTCAAGGCGGCTGGTACCCAGAGCTTCGAACCGAAAGCGCACATTTTGTGCGGGAACTACCGTTCGATGGGTTCGCCATTGGGGGAGTTTCCGTAGGAGAACCCACTGAAATCCAGTATCCGGTCGTCACCCACACCGCGCCTCTACTGCCAGAGAACAAACCTCGGTATCTGATGGGCGTTGGGCACCCGCAAGACATCATCCATGCGGTCTCGTGCGGCGTTGACATGTTCGACTGCGTTCTTCCAACTAGGCTGGCGCGGCACCATGGGCTTTACACCTTGCAGGGTAGGGTGAACTTGAGGTCAGCGAAATGGCGAGAGTGGGATGCAGCGCCCGACCCTAGTTCACAGTTTCCAGAGCTTAAGGGCTACTCTGCGGCGTACCTGCATCATCTCTTTCGGGCGAAGGAGCCGCTTGGCGCAAGGCTCGCCACACTTCACAATCTTCGGTTCTACGCGCGACTGATGGAAGAGATCCGGGAGGCGATCGCCTCCGATACCTGGGACCGGTTGGTCGAGCGTTACCGCCATGCGTAGGGCTATACAAGCTACGCCTGGCCACACAGTCTGAATGACGCCGTCACGGTTCTCAGCGAACCGAGACAGCGAGTGATGCGGTTCCGGAAGTTATGGTCCGGGAGGCATCAGCGGCCGAACAATGTCCCAGTCAGCTGGGATTTCGAACACGTCGCTGTAATTGAGTTTGTACCCATCGAAGCCCCAGAGTGCGAACTCGCTCGAGCTAGGATTAACCAACGCAAGCTGGTCTCTACCCCTACCCAATGGATCACCCGCTCCGATCGGGAACCAGTCGTCGAACGGGGTGCCGTCGAAGTCGAACCAGGTGTATGTCGACTCCGTCTGCATGTGAAACATCCTTCCCTGTCCTGTGACTGCGTTGAACCAAGCTATGCTTCCCCGACCATCGTCGAAGGTATTGAAGCCCACGGCGGCATACCAGTCTGGCGCTACAATGAACTGTCTACGGCCAACCAACCGACCATCCTGTCCTATGTACCAAATCGCTGCTTGGTTGCCGATGTTGTCCCGCAGAAGAAGGTCCGGAACACCATCCGCGTTAAAGTCGACGCGACTGACGATTTCCCAGTTGTTTGGCAAGATTCCATAAAACCGGCTTCCTTCTACGGTCAAACCGTTCATGACCCACGCGGCCAGCGCATCGGTGTCGCCACCGTTATGGAAGAAAATCTGGTATCGGCCGTCTCTTGTGTAGGACATCACTTCGACCGGGAACCAGCTGGGCGGAACAATTCCCAGTCGGCCTGAAGAAACGACGTTCAGCCCGTCCATTATCCAGGCACTAACCACTAGGTCAAGTCCTACGTTGTGGAAGAAAATCAGGTCGCTTTTGCCGTCACCATCAAGATCAGCAGCGAAAGCGCCAGTAGTGTTCGACGGCACGTTATAGATCCGGCTGGACTTTGCGTCTATCCCGTCCATAAGCCAAATTGCGATCTTGTCATTAGGAAAATCTTCGAACAAGATGTCATAAAAGCCGTCACCGTCGAAGTCGGCACTTTGCGGTGCCTGCCCAACCCTGTATCCGTTCATTGGGACTTTGCGTGATTCCGTAATCGATCCGTCATTGCCTATTGCATGTAATGCGATCAGATCGTCAACTTCATTTTCATATACCCAAGCTGTAAAGACGTCTGGAGTAACAACCACTCCCCGGTACGTATGTAGCGGGCCAGCACTAGCCATTACTGTCGAAGTGTCGCCAGAAGTTGTATCGGATACACGCACCAACGAGTTATTTGAAGCTGCGAAAGTCGTTACGAACAGCTCAAAGCCAGTTCCATTTGGTCGCCCGTCCATGCGGAGCGGGGTACCAGGAAAGCTAGTGAGCTCTGTTTCAATCCAAATGATGTTGAGGTCGTAACGACTGAGCCCCGTTGTTTTGGCAACATAGATTCGGTCTGGACCCGCAACCCAAAAGTCACGAATCGATGAACCAGACTGGGTCAAGACGGGAAACGCGGCTGTTGGACCGGTTGGCACGATGCCGTACGATGAAATTTCAAAACCTGCAGCCGTGTTGTACGCCGCTACGACAAAGTTTTCGATTACCCTAACGCTGACAAAGTCCTTGAGTGGATCACCATCGATGGCGACACTTTCCGGCCAGTCATTCAGGTTACGATAACGCAAGCCTCCTTCAGCGGCATCCGTGGAGCTACCCACCATGTAGGCGTGCTCGTCTCTGGCGGAAGCCGACCGAACTGTGCCCGCCGTGAAACTGTCATCGGTAAACGGCAGAGACCGAATTCTGCCTGAAGTTGTTGCTTCAACAAACGATCTTGGCGAAGCGGAAGCGAAAGAAGAGGGCAAGCCCCCGGGAAAGCTGTTTCTATAGCCCGCCATAAACATTCTGCGACCCTCAGGGCTACTGGTAATGCCTCCTTCAAGCAGATCCACGCTGCTGATCGAAGCTCGGTTCGCTATGGACGACGCTGCCGGCCCTACCGGCACCGTTCGCCTCAAATTGTAATGACCCGAGGTCGATTGCGAGGGAAACTGGTCGATAGTGAACGGTGTCGCACCTCCCGGATCGGCAACAGCCGCTTTGACTACAGCCACTTTGTTCGGCGAAAACTGCGCCGCCGCATCGCTTGCGGCAACGATCAGCGCCGTTGCCGCTACGGCGCCGAAACTAAACTTTCCAATGGTCTTGATCTTCAACATTGATCTTTCTACAATACTTGTAATACTGTTTTCCGCGCAGAAAGGAACTTGCGAAACCGATTTCTTAACATAAATGGGCGTCAAATTGGTTTAAGATGGAACCATGGAGCCACTGAACAGAAGGAATGCCCTAAAGGCGATGCTCGCCATTCCAGCCGCTCTCGGGCTGGTTCGGCTAGGAAGCAGCGAATCGGCTATGCAGGCCACTGGAAGCCGATCCAGGCACGCCCCAAGCGGTCAACCGGACCGGATTTGCCTAACCTGGCCTGGCAATCCAGCTACCACTGTGGCAATCAGCTGGAGAACCTCAACAGGAATCTCGAAGGGTCTGATCGAATTCTCAGAGGCGACCCGCGCTCCCTATGATCCGAGAAGAGCTCAGCGCCTAGATGCGCGCTCAACTCAATTCAGCACCCCTGCGGGTCCGTGCCGCATGCACCGAGTGCGGCTTTCGAACTTAAAGCCGGAAACCCTGTATCAGTACCGAGTAGGCGACGGACCAAATTGGAGCGAATGGATGCAGTTTCGAACCGCTTCGGCTGAGCGGAAGCCGTTCCAGTTCATTTATCTGGGAGACACCCAGAACGACATTTTTTCACAGGTGCCCCGCGTAGCTCGCGCGGCAATTCTCGATTGCCCCGACGCCCTCTTCATGGCGCATGGTGGCGACCTGGTCGACCTAGCAGAGCGAGACGACCAGTGGAGCGAGTTCTTCATGGCGTACGCGCCCTGGACGGCAACGATCCCGCAGTTGGCGATCCCCGGCAACCACGATTACTCGTCGTCTGGCGGTACGAGAACCCTGAGCTCACATTGGCGGCAGTACTTCCAGTATCCGGCAGTTGATCTGCCCAACTTAGACCAAACCGTTTACGCCCTAGACGTCATGGGCGTGCGGTTCATCGGCTTGAATTCTATGGACGGAATGCAGCAACAAATTCCGTGGATGGAGAAGGTTTTGCAGAACAACCCCAACCCGTGGACGGTTGTCATGTTCCACCACCCGCTCTATAGTTCTGGCAGCGGCAGAGACAGCACTTCGAGACGCAGGCTTTGGGAGCCAATCTTATCAAAATATAACGTTGATCTCGTTCTTCAAGGCCACGATCACACCTACGCCAGAACGAGATTGATTCGGGAAGGCAAGGGGGCGACGAACAACGGATCGGTCTATCTCACGTCCGTAGCGGGCCCAAAAATGTACAAATTGGCCTTGAGCGACCTGCACGTGAGCGGCGCAGCCAGAAGCCAAATGTATCAGGTCATTTCTGTTGACGGTGACCGGCTTCGGCTCGACGCAAAAACGGTTGATGGGGTTCTGCACGACAGCTTCGAAATCGTGAAGAAGTCTGGCGGCACGAAAGAGCTGGTGAACTTGATTCCACCTCAAATCTACAACCCATAGAGGGCTGGTAATCTGGCTTTGTGCCGGTTGCCGCACTTTTTCAGCGCTTGATCGCGATGCTTCCCAAGCTGTTTTGGCCTTGCATCGCGGTGTTTGTGGTGGTCAATGCTGTGTGCATCTACATTGCACTTGATGCGATGAGCAAGCTGCCGCCGAACTACGCGGAATTGCCCCCACAAAACCCGCCGAAGTCGATCGTCTACCTCGGTTTGGTTTCGTTTCTGATCACAACATTCACCTTAACCGTGGTGTTTGCCGAACTGATCGACCGCTTCAAGCGGAAGAAAGCAAACAAAGAGCCTCAGGCGAGTTAAACCAGGTCGCAAGCGCCTTCGGGCATCCAGCCGGATTCTTTCCCTTCCCACTTAATGGTGCAACCGATGGGGTTGGTTACGGGCACCTGCACCTCTCTGCCTGCCAGCACGTCATCAAGCGCATCTATCAGCTCGTAGGAGCTCGCTTGGGTCCAATCTCGCGGATTGTCGATCGAGCGGCCGGTATAACGCAGAATTCGATCCTTGTCGAACACAAAGAAGTGCGGAGTCTTGAGCCCACCAAATTCGTAGGCTACGGTCTGATCGACGTCGTGCAAGTACAGCCAAGGGAACTGCTCTTGCTCCATTCGCATCACCATGTGCTCAAAAGAGTCGATCTCATATAGAGCTGACGAGTTCGAATTGATGCCGATAAAGCGAACGCCCTTCGGTCCGTACTCCTCTGCCAGCTTGCGGGTGTGCTCGTCTGAGCCCAGCACATAAGGACAGTGGTTGCAGGTGAAGAACACCACCAGCACCGGCTCTTCAAAGTCCTTTGATCGGTGCAGCTGACCGTCAGTGCCCATGAGTTCGAAAGCGGGCATCTCTGCCCCAGGCCGAAGGGTCTCAAACCGTTTTTCCATGTAGCCAGTATGGCGCTCTAGAGTGTTTCACGTGAAACGCTGCTGGTCGGTACACTTTGATTTCTTCTTACTCTGATGGCCGATTCCCTCAGCTCGAACCCTGCAGCAGCCTCAGGGGCATACGATCCTTCCGCCGTCGAACACAAGTGGTACGAGAGATGGGAGAAAGAAGGGCTTTTCTCGCCCGATCCCGATCCGGAGAAAACACCTTACACGATCACCATTCCGCCTCCTAACATCACAGGGTCGCTGCACATGGGTCACGCACTTTGCTACCCCTTGCAAGATGTTTATGGTCGCTATCAGAGGCTGCTGGGTAAGAGTGTTCAGATCATTCCTGGCCAAGACCACGCTGGCATTGCCACGCAAAGCGTTGTTGAAAAGAAGCTGAAGAAAGAAGGGCTCAGCGGCGCGAAACTGGGCCGCGAAGAGTTCCTCCGAAGAGTTTGGGACTGGCGCCAAGAGAGCGGCGACACGATATTGCGGCAGCTGCGCCTCCTGGGGTGTGCTTTTGACTGGAATGAGACCCGCTTCACGATGGACGACAGCTACGCGAAAGCGGTGCTAACCGTGTTCATCGACTGGTTTGAGCGAGGGCTCATCTTCCGCGGCAGGCGGGTGGTGAACTGGGACCCAGTCCTGAAAACCTCTGTTTCTGACATTGAAACGGAGCGCAAGACTGTCAAGGGCAACCTGTTTTACGTTCAGTACCCGCTCGTTGGCGAGGAAGGTTCCATCACAATCGCCACCACTCGGCCGGAAACTATGTTTGCCGATGTCGCAGTTGCCGTTCACCCGAGCGACCCGCGATACCAAGAATATATAGGTAAGCGGGTTCGGTTACCGCTCACCGATCGCGAAATCCCGATCATCGCCGACGCTTACGTTGACGCTGAATTCGGCACCGGCGCACTCAAGATCACCCCGGCGCACGATGCAAACGACTATCAGGTGGGCCAACGGCACAGCCTTCCGATGCCGAGTTGCATCGATGAATCGGGCAAGTTGACCGAACTAGCGGGAGAATTCGCCGGGAAAGACCGGTTTGAGGCGAGGAAACCGGTCTCGGAAGCCCTTGAAGCAGGGGGTTTCCTGTTGAAAACCGAGCTTCACGAGATCGCCTTGACCATCTCAGAGCGCTCGGGCGAGCCTATTGAGCCGCTGCTCAGCGAGCAGTGGTTCGTGGACCAGCCCGAGCTAGCCGGTCCTGCAATTGAGGCAGTTGAAAGTGGTCAGATCCGCTTCGTCCCCGAACGGTACACCGGAATTTATTTGGATTGGATGCGCAACATCCGAGAGTGGTGCGTTAGTCGGCAGCTTTGGTGGGGTCACCGAATCCCCATCTACTACACCGAAAGCGGCAAAGCCATAGCCGCGTTTGGTGCCGAAGAGGCAGCCCAAAAGGCTGCGCCAGAGAAGATCGCCAGCCAGGAAGAGGATGTGCTTGACACTTGGTTTTCCAGCGCGCTATGGACCTTTGCCACGCAAGGCTGGCCGGAACAGCCCCCTAAGCGGCACCCTACCGATCTTCTGATTACCGACCGAAACATCATCTTCCTCTGGGTAAGCCGGATGGCGATGGCGGCGCTCGATCAGGTGCAACAGGTCCCGTTTCGGGACGTATTCATCTACGCAACCGTGCTCACCGCAGATGGCCGGCGAATGTCGAAGAGCTTGGGCACCGGAGTCGACCCGACCGAGGTCATCGAGAAGTTCGGCGCTGATGCTCTGAGATGGACTCTTTTCTCGCAAACGGGCGTGAACCAGGACATTCGCTACAGCGAGGACCGGGTGAAAGAGGCGCGAAACCTGCTGAACAAGATCTGGAATGCCAGCAAATTCGTGCAGATGCACGTTGAGGGACCTGTCCAACAGCCAAAAGAGCTTCAGATCGAAGACCGATGGATCCTCTCGCGGCTCGCCCGGACCGAGCGAGAGGTGCGGGAAGCCTACGAGACGTACGACTTGCAATCCGCTTGCCAGTCCCTTTACCGGTTCTTCTGGAGCGAATTCGCTGATTGGTACATTGAAATCTCCAAGAGCCGACTGACCCAACCAGAAGAAGCAAACACCGTTCGGTTTGTCCTTCTCGAGTGCCTTGCGAGCTTCGTGGTTATGGCAGCGCCGATCCTACCGTTCGTTGCAGAAGAGATCTACGAACGACTGCCGCTCAACGACAAGGCGGAGTTCTGCATGGTAGCAAAATGGCCGTCTCAGGTTCAAAATCTCGCCGATTCAGAAGCTGAGGACAGCTTCGAGCGAATGATTTCCATCACTCGGTCCATCCGCGCATTGCGGGCAGAAGCGGGTGTTTCGCCCATGAAGCCGGTCTCCAAAGTTCATCTTTCTGAGTCGCTAGGAGAGCTCGACCCCACGCTGCGAAGCCAGGCATGGGTGGAAGAAATCGTGATGGGCGAGCCGCAGGGCGTGCGAAGCATTGGCGCTTTGGCAGAAGGGGTTCAAATCTGGCTGCCCATCGAAGGTCTGATCGACTTCGAAAAGGAGCGAGAAAAGGTCGAGGCCCAGATCAAGAAGCTCAACGAGGCTCTGGTAAAGAGTCAGCAGAAGATGTCGAACCCCAACTTCGTGCAGCGTGCGAAGCCAGAAGTGGTGGAGAAAGAGCGTCAGGTCATGGATGAAACTTCACGTGAAATCGAGCTGCTTACAGCCCGTCTTCAGCAGTTTGGCTAACCTGCGGTAGCTGCTTGGGCCTCCAGAACAGCATCAAAAGCGCATAGAAAGCAACCATCGCCCAAATCGGTAGCCCGGGCACGTGGGCTTCTGCCCCAGGAACCGTCCCGAAGAGCGATGCCGCATGAGTGAAGGTCAGCGAGATTGGCTCCACGGCATAGGTCCAAACAAGCGCGGCAACCGGCGGGGCTATCGGGCTAAGCGCCCAAGCAACCAGCGAAGATAGCATCAAAAGCGGCACTAAAGGAGCCGAAATCAGGTTCGCAGGCACGGCGTAGACCCCAAAAACACCGAAGTAAAGCGCGATGACTGGCAGCGCCACCACCGTACAGATGGTGGTCGCCACTGCCGCACTCGCCCCGAGGAAAAGCGCATCTTTGCTGAATGAGCCATCCCGGTTCGGCAAAATAGGTTCAAACCTCGGAAACAGCACCGAAAGCGCGGCGATGCAGAGGAAACTCAGCTGGAAACCCACGTTCCAGAGCCCATACGGAACCCAAAGCAGATAGACGATGCCGCCCGCCGCCAACGCGGTCAACAGATCGGGCGAGCGGAAGAACTGGTACGCCGAGAGAAACAAGATCGCCATGATCGTCGCACGGACGATCGGGGCCTGAAGGCCTGTAATGAAGGCGTAAAGGATCAGGATGGCGAACACGAGGGCCAGTTTGAGGCTGCGCGGCGCAGGCACAATCCATAGAGCTGTAAGCAGAAACACGCACAATAGCCCCACTTGAAGCCCCGAAACCGCGATCAAGTGGGTAGTTCCACTGATTCGAAATAGATCTTGGTACTTCGAGAGCTCGCTTTCATCTCCCACAACCAAGGCGGCGCTCACGGCTTTGGCAGTTGGGCTCAGGTACTGCTCTGCATGCCGAAGGTAATCGTCCCGCATGGCTATCCCTAATGCACCAAACGGACTTCCGGCTCCAATGACCTCGACCGACCCTCTAACGGGCGAGAGAACGTACTTCGATCGATACGGGACATCGCTTTCTCGCTCCGAGCGCACAGCCCGGAGTGCAAGCGTTGTCCCAATGGGATAAGTGTCTCTGCGGCTGGTTCTCAACGTAACCCGCTTGCCATCCTGGGTTCGGACTTCGGTGTAGTTAACGACCCTTGCGTAGAACGGCTGAGACAACGTAACTACCGTTCCCTCGAAATACTCGGGAACCGGCGCAAGATCAGCTGGCTTGGGCGCTACCAGCGCTCCAACCACAACTACAACCGCCAACAACGCACGGACTTTTTTTGACCGGCTCAACCAGAGGATCGGAAGCGCCAGCAGAACATTCCACAAGGACGCCGAGAGCGAGATGCCGACCATAAGGCACAGAAACGCCAGCAATAGCGGTCGGTTGGAGAGCTCTGTTCGGATCAGCTGCAGATGCTGCCGGAACCCAGATGTTTCACGTGAAACACCAGAGAGGCTCATTCGGATTCAGGCCAGTTTTCTAGCCGCCACTTTACATGCTGCTGGATGTCCTGCACCACGCGTCGCTCTCTGGGCTGCTTCCTTTCTGTCTTCGCTGCGCTCCCCTTTTTGCGCCTGGTTTCAACTTTTTGAACCCGAATCCGGATGTCGTCGAACAATTCCATGCCGGCTTTCTCGTTCAGTCGTCGAATCAGTTCAGCGCGAAACAGAGAGAGCTCTTGCGACCAGCTCGAATCCGAAACTGCCAGCCACAGAACCCCTGTACCTCCGTGTGTTCGAAAGTCAACCGGCTGAGAATGTTGGGCGACAAGGTCCCCAACCAGTTCATCCCAAGCGTTCAGGGCGTGTTCCGCCCGAGCAGACATCCAAAGTCGCCTTGAAACAGCTTTTCCTGCCAGAACGCTCTGTATCGGTTTCATTGTTCGGAGACCCGACCATGTTCTACCTTCAAAATCTTCCCCGAAAGGGGTAGCTCCGGCACTTCTGTACAAGTCAGGATCGCCTGGCCGGAGTGTTCGTCAAGCAAAGTCACCAATTGCTCTCGCCGCTTAGAGTCTAAGTCCGACAGCATATCGTCCAGCAAGAGAAGTACTTTTCTTCGCAAAGTATCGGCTAGAACTTTCATCGAGGCAAACTTCATGGAAAGTACTATAGTGCGCTGTTGACCCTGAGAACCGTAATGTCTTGCTGGTTGGTCTTCTAACATAATCTCCAAGTCATCTCTGTGCGGGCCCACACCGGTAAAGCCTCGGTAGAAGTCCTGTTCGCGGGTATTTTCGAGCAGCAACGCAAGTTCATCTTCAGTCTGAGACTGGTCCTTCTGAACGGGTCGCAGCCCTAACCGTTCGCCCGAGGACAGAACCCGGGTTCCTTCAATCGCTGCACTCTCAAGCTGTTCGACAATTGACTCGCGCATGAACCTAATCTTGGTTCCGCTGGATGCCAGCATCGATTCCCATACGGAGAACTCGTTCGGATCCCAACTTCCTTTAGGATCGAGCTTCTTCAACAGCGCGTTTCTCTGCCTCAGAGCCTTCTCATACGATTCAGCCTCTAGCCTGTAAGATGCCGAGATTTGCCCTAGCAAGTCATCGAGAAACGATCTTCGGTTTCCGGCATCTCCTTTCACTAGAAGCATGTCTTCTGCCCACACGATCACGCAAGGTATCCGCTCCCGCCACTCTGACTTCTTCGTCACCTTGTTCTCGTTGAAAAACACTTGCTTTCTGGAGCCGCGAACCAGAACAATCTTCATCTGTTCGGAATGGGGCTCCAAAACAGAGGAAACCGTCGCCGTGGAGGCCCCATGTTCTATCCCATCAGCATCACCTGACCCGCGAAGCAACTTCGCATGAGAGAGAAAGTACACCGCCTCCAGCAAATTGGTCTTCCCCTGGGCGTTCCTCCCCACCACAACATTCAGCCCAGGATCTAGCGAGACTTGTTGATGTTCGAAGTTCCGGAAGCTCTCCAAACTCAGCTGAGAAACCCAGTTTTCCGCAATCGTCCGAGAGTCTCTAATTGTTTCTGTCATTTATGTTAAGGGCTTTAGATTTCTTATTAGCAACGCCTCAGGGTGTGGAAAACTCACTATGAACGGCAGTTCTGACCTTAAAATGGGCTGAATTTGAACCGCAAATCTGGTTCTTTGCAGAATAGGGAATGTGAATAACGGAGTGGAAAAACAGGGGTGATACCCGGGTGGTGATGTTAAGAATTCGCCCAGAAACTCCGCCCGAAAAGTCTTCACAGGTTTTACACACGGTTTAAAACAGCCCGTGCATCCTGCCGTATTTCATAACCGTTGCCGCCATAACCTGCTGTTCGGGTGCATTGGTAATCATCGGTATGCCGCGCTTCCTGGCAATGGGCCGCCAAACTTCCTGAATCATCTTGTTTTGGACTTTCGGGGGAAGCTCGGCGTATCGCTCGACCAGCTGCTTCACCGCGAGGTACTCCTCCATCGTCATTCCGGTTAGCTCGCCCACATACGCTTCCAGAGGGTGCACACCCATCTTGTGCGGCGCAAAGCGGAACTGAGGAACTGGGCGAGGGTTGTGCACTACGATAGTCCCGGCGGCCAAGTCGCCTAGACGCTGGCATTGTGGTGTGCTCAGCATGCTCACCAGCCCAGCAAGAAAGAACGAAGGCAAGAAGTCAGCGACCAGTAAGATCGAGCGGCCGAAGGCTGCCAAAGGGGTGATTGGCGTCCCGTCCGCCATCGCCGCCCGGATTCGCAAACTCGCCTTGCCTGGGGTTTGTCCGTTCCAGAGCGCACCAAAGAGCGCGAAGTACAGAAAAGGTGACACAGCGACGATCGGGATGTAGATGAGCATCGCCAGTTCTTGTAAGAATTCGAAGTATCCCAAAATTCCGACAAAGACGGAGAGGATCGAGATGGCGCCCATTAGGACGATAATGTCCAGCACGAACGCCAGGCTTCGGGACCCCAATGTAGCCAGCTGAACCGTAACCACGGTTTTCTCCGGCGTGAGGATATAAACTTCCCGAATCACGGTTTTCATCGTACCTTTGCAAGTTCAATGGCTCCAACAAGAAAGCTGATCTGGCTCGTTGCCGCCGGCATCCTGCTGGTGCCGTTGTCCTTGTTGGGGCCTGCAGGGGTATGGATTCCGCTGGTTTACAACCTCGTTCTGGTCGGTTTCGCCATTCTCACCTGGGTCGTCGCTCCCAGACCCACGAATCTGTTGGTGAAGCGGCATCATGACCCGGTTCTCTCGGTACTAGTGCCAAATAAAATCGAAATCTCGCTGTTCAACGATGGGGCGGAGAAGATCGAGGGGCTGTTTCGCGATGAGGCACCAGCAGATTTTGAAGTCGTGGGCAACGAGGCAAAAGTCGAGCTCGACCCCGGAGAGAGTTTTGGCTTCACTTACAGCGTGAGGCCCAGGGGAAGAGGGAGCGATTACTTCCGTGGTGCGTTTCTCCGCCAGATTTGTCCCTTTGGCTTGATGTACCGAGACTACAAGCTCGGCGCTGCACAACCGGTTAGGGTTTATCCCAACGTTCTCGCGGTGCGACAGTTCGACCTTTTGATGCAGAAGGGGCGTATGAGGCAGGCGGGGGTACGAAAGACGCGCACGCGGGGTCTAGGCACCGAATTTGAGTCCCTTCGGGAGTACACCGAGGGCGACGATTACCGGAAGATGGACTGGAAGGCATCTGCCCGCCGCGGCAAGCTGGTGGTGCGCCAGTACGAGATGGAGCGCAATCAGGCAGTGGTTTTGGTGCTGGATACGGGCAAGCGGATGCTGGCAGAAGTGGATGGAGTGCGAAAGATGGAATTCGTGCTGAACGCCGTGCTGATGCTTGCCCACGCGGCTGCGATCTCCGGCGATCAGGTCGGTTTGTTGGTGTTTTCGGACAGCATCAAGCGGTTCATTCCTCCGAAAAAAGGCAACGACCGGGTTCGGGTGATCATCGATGCCATTCATAACCTACAGCCAGAGCCCGTTCAGTCCGACTACGAAACGGCATTTTCGTACCTGGCAAGACGCTGGAAGCGGCGAGCCCTGGTGGTGAGTTTCACCGAGGTCGAGGACCCGGTTCAAGCGAGAGAGGCGATCCGGGCGTACTCGCCGCTGGTGGCGCGGCATCTGTCGCTGATGGTCTCGGTCAAGGATCCCAGAGTGCAGGAGATGACCGCCCTAGCGCTCAGCGACAACTATAAGATGTTTCAGCGCACCGCCGCAGTGTGGACGGAAAGCCAACGAGACGAGGCTTCGGCACTGCTCAACCATGCCAGGTTGCACTATTTGCACAGCGATCCGGAGTTGCTCATCGAAGACCTGCTGGAGTTTTATTTCGACGTGAAGGAGAGGGCGCTTCTCTGATGTCGGAAGTTATCGACCTTCGCAGCGATACCGTAACCCGCCCGACGCCGGAGATGTTCGAGGCGATGCGCCAAGCCGCGCTCGGCGATGACGTGCTCGGAGACGACCCAACGGTGATGCGGCTGGAGCAACTCGCTGCCGAACGAACGGGAAAGGAGTCAGCTGTTTTTGTGCCCAGCGGAACCATGGGCAACCAGATCGCGCTAGCAGTCCACTGCCGGCCAGGGGACGCCGTTCTGTTCGAGCAGCAGGCACATATTCTTTACTATGAGGTCGGCGCGCCTGCCGTTATTGCCAACGTGGTCTGCTGGAGTCTCCCTTCAGAGAACGGCATATTGGAGCCAAAAGCGGTTTCTGCAGCAGTTCTCAAGAAGAGCCTCCATACACCCGGAACCACCCTACTGTGCATCGAAAACACCCACAACCGGCATGGCGGGCGGGTCACTTCGGTCGAGAGAATGGCGGAGTACCGAGTAATTGCCGACGAGAAGGGGTTCAAAATCCATCTCGATGGCGCAAGGGTGTTCAATGCGGCGGCGTACCTAGGCGTGCCGGTGAGTGACTTGACTACGGCGGTAGACAGCGTGACCTTTTGCCTGAGCAAAGGGCTCCGTGCGCCAGTGGGCTCGGTTCTATGCGGGTCGTCCGAGTTCATCGATGAGGCGAGAATTTGGAGGAAACGGCTCGGTGGCGGAATGCGACAAAGTGGATTGCTGGCTGCGTGCGGCATCCTGGCGCTGGAGCGCTACGCCGATAGGCTTTCCGAAGACCACGACAGGGCGAAAAGGCTCGCCGCTGAGCTACAAGCATTCCCTGGCATGACCTGCGACCCGAGCGGGATTCAGACCAACATTGTGCTCGTGGATACCGACATACCGGCGGCAGTTTGGGAGTCGGAGCTAGCCTCAGAAGGGGTTCTTAGCATTCCGTTCGGCGATAACCGGCTGAGATTTATGACCCACGCCGATATCGACGACGCGATGATCTCGAGCGCGCTTGAAAAGATTAGGAAGACGGCGGAGCGACTGGCTCAGGGCTGAACACCCGCCGAATCACTTCCTCGATCTCCACTTCTTCGATGGAAACGTCCACCACGGGCAGTGCCTGCAGTACCGCCCCTGTGACCCTCGCGGTGTCGCGCCGCGGCACTTCGATTAACGCACTGTTTTCCTCGCAGCTGTGTACCACGCCGAAGGCCGCCAGTTCCTCTGGCAAAACTTCTCGCTCGAATACAAATCGCAGCATCTTGTCATCGCTGTACTGTTGAGACAGCTTTTCCAGTGTTCCTTCGAAAACCACCGTTCCGAGGTTGATGATGATCACCCTATCGCACAGCTCTTCGACATCCTGCATATAGTGTGAGGTAAGCAAGATTGTGCAACCGTCCTCTTGGTGTATGGTCAGCAGAAACTCGCGAATCTTCTTTTGGCTTACAACGTCGAGACCAAGCGTCGGTTCATCCAGAAACACCACGCGCGGGGCATGCAGTAGCGCGGCGACGAGCTCGCACTTCATCCGCTCGCCCAAGGACAGCCGGCGAACTTGCGTGTGAACCTTGTTTTGAAGCTGGAGAGCGTCGATCAGCGCCTCGGTTCGCTGTTTGAACTTGCGCGAATCGACTTCGTAAAGCTCTTTCAGAACCATGAAGCTGTCCCAGGCGGGCAAGTCCCACCAAAGCTGCATTTTGTTACCCATGACCAGCGAGATTTGCCGGAGCATGGCTGGGTCCCGTTTCCAGGGGTCGTAGCCAAGCACCTTGCACTCGCCAGAAGTAGGATAAAGGATGCCGGAGAGCATCTTGAGGGTTGTGGTCTTTCCGGCTCCATTCGGCCCCAGAAAGCCGACCAACTCACCTTGCTCTATCTGTAAGCTGATGCCCTTGACGGCTTCAATATAGCGCTTTTCGCGGGTAACCAGGCCCCGAATCGCACCGCCAACACCAGGCTGCTTTTTGTGGGTGACGTAGGTTTTCACCAAGTCTCGGGAGTAGACAGCTGGCTCCAATTCGGTGCAAGAGTACCTTTGGCACGTTCGGCTTACGGCTGAGGTGGTGCGGAGGCGAGGAACAGAAACAAGGCGATGGCGGGCGCTGCCATGATGAGCGAGTCAAGCCGGTCAAACACCCCGCCGTGACCAGGGAAGAGGACCCCAGAGTCCTTGACCCCGGCAGAGCGCTTGATGCTGCTTTCAATGAGGTCGCCTGCCTGGCCGAGGAAGCCGCCAATGATGCCGCACCCGAGCCCGATCCAGCCATCCAGGCCAATCGCCCAGGCGACCAGCACGCCAGCCAGTGAGCAGGCGAGGAAGTTGGCGATGGCGCCTTCCCAGGTTTTGCCAGGAGAGACCTCTTTCCACAACTGATGCCGTCCGTACCGCTTGCCGATGAAGATCGCGGCAGAATCACCCACCCAGATCGGCACAAGACAAAGGAGCAGGGGGTTTTGCCAGAAGAAATCGTCTTCCCGCTTCAGGGCGCCCCATTGCTGCAGGTAAACGAGCGCGATGATGCCCGATGCAACGTACAGAGAGGCTATCGCCAGCGCAATCGGAAGCCGACCAATCCTCAAAGTGAGCAGAGGGATGCCCAAGCAACCCACTAGAAACGCGCCAGCGAGTACGTACATGAGTGTCTGGGGCCAGTCTGGAGGCCGGCCAATCAAAACAAAGGCAGCGTAGAGCGCCAAGAGCCCGCCAGGCCAAAGAACCCAGGCTGGCCTGCGAAACATCCAAGCAACTTCCTGAAAGCAGGCTGCCACGAGGATCAGGCCAGCAATGACCACTGGCCAGGGACGGACAGTCGCCAAAAGAAAAAGGGCGATCGGAATCGCGATCGCCGCTGTGATAATGCGCTTTTTCACGCTAAGGCTCCTCCGATCCCACTACTCGCTAAGACTACTTAACGAACAGCGAGATCAGAGAGGAGCGCCAAAAGTTTAGGCTCTGGTCGCTGTGAACGGGCGGGACTGGTCTCCCGTCTTCGCCGTTCCGGTCAGCTTGCCATCTTCGACTTTGCCGCTGAATTCAGTGGTTCGTCCGCCTGCCTCAATATTGAAGCTGACATCGGTGCCTCGAATTTTGAAATCGGAGATCTGGGCTCGGGTCTCGCCCTGTGAGGCGGTGCCGTTCGCCTTCTGGAACCGCTGCTGCACGTTCAATGTCCAGGGGTTGGTTTCACCCTCGATCGCCAGGTTCCAGGTTCCCTGCATCATCACCGGGACGATCCAGAGGTAAATGCGGTGCTCGCGGAAGCTGGACTTGACGGTCTTCTGCTCATCTGGTTCCCAATCGCCCATGTCGAAGTCGTGCGAGACGATACGAGAACCTGGCTTCATCTGTTCGAAAATCTGGGGTCGAAGCCTGAGGTTGACTGACGGAAGCAAGTACATCGCCAGAACGTCTGCCTCTTCCATTGACATCGTGAACAGGTCTTGGACCCGGAAAGTAACTCGGTCGGTAACGCCAGCCTTCTGGGCGTTCTCGTTGCTTTCCTTGATTCGCTGCGGGTCGAGGTCCACACCCAACCCCTTGGTCGCATTGAACTTGGAGATGGCGGTGATAACAATTCGGCCGTCGCCGCATCCAAGGTCGTACACGGTGTCGCCAGGACCAACCTGCGCCATGCGAAGCATTTCATCCACAACTTCCTGCGGAGTCGGTACATAAGGAACATCGAGATCGGGCTGGCCGAACGCAAGGGCTGCCATGAGCAGACCTGCTACACCAACCCCTTTCAAAGGGGAAAAGGATTTCATAGGTTTCACTGCGAATTATTACGCGTGAGGATCAAAAACTATTCCTTTAGGCTCAAATCGATGTCAGATTTTGTGCTGTTTCCTCGGAACAGGAAGTAGAGAGGAATACCCAAAGCAACAACTACAAGCCCCCACTTTCCGAAGTCTGTTCGGGTTAAGGCATAGTCGGTGCTCCGCCACAGCATGAAGCCACAGGTGGCGCAGAACAGCAGGGGCACCACTGGGTAGAGCGGGACCTTGAACGGTCGCTCGATGTTGGGCTGCTTGGCGCGCAGTACGAACAGGGAGATGCCGGTCATCAGGATAAAGAACCAGAAGATCGGGAGGGTCACGTCGATCATCTGCTCGAATCCGTCCACGCCAGTGATCGCAACTGCCCCGATCCAGACGAGCGCGACGGCGCCTATGAGCAAGATAGCGTTGAAAGGGTTGTCTCGTTGCGCCTGCCACAGCCCGAAGTTTTTGAGTTTGGGCAAGTTGTTTCCGAGGGCATAGACAGCGCGCGCTCCGGTAAAAATGGTCACGTTGATCGTGGTGAGCGCGGCAATTGCCAGTAGCGTGGTCGCGATGAAGACCCCGCTTTCGCCGAAGACATTGGAGAGGCCAGCAGCAATTGGAGTGTTGTTGCCGATGAGACCTCCCAACCCAAGCGATTGCAGCAACCCGAAATTTATGAGAAGATAGAGCCCGGCGAGTACGGCAACGCTGACCATGAAGCCGCGCAAGATGCCCTTAGGACCGGTTCGTGATTCAGCGGTGATGTATGCTGCCTCGTTCCAGCCGCCATAGACGTACAGCACGAAAACGAGCGCCAGCATCCAGTCAACCGGGGGCAGGCTCGCTTGCGGATCCATCGGCTGTGGATTGCCGGGGCCCACAAGCAGTAGGAGCCCGACCATGACAAGCCCCAAAACAAGAATCGATTGCACCAGCTTCTGGAAGCTGGTGCTTTGGCGGATGCCGGCAAGGTTGACCCCGACCATGATCAAAACGGTGATCGCAGCATAGATACTTTCCCCGAACTGCCCCAGATTTACGATCTCCTGCAGATAACGGGCCAGCAGGTACGCCATGATGACGATCGAAGCAGTCTGGATGATGGACGTCCTCGCCCAGTTGAAGAGAAACGAGAAAAGTTCGCCGTATGCTTCCCGCAGAAAGGTGTACTCGCCGCCTGCGCTCGGGAAAGTGCTGCCCAGTTCGGTGTAGGTAAGCGCTCCAACCAGTACCACAGCCGCGCCTACAACCCAAAGACCGAGGTACAGAACCGGGTCTTGCGTGAACAGAGCGACTAATCCCGGAAGGCCGAAAATCCCAGCGCCAACGACGACGCCGATCGTGATGACCACGATGTCGTAAACGGAGAGGACCTTTTGTGGGTAAGCGCCTTTGCCGGCGCCTTCTTTCAGCTCTGGTTCTGGATCTTTCATAGGGTTACGCCACGCTTTGGCAAGCCTGGCGGCCCGCGCCAGTCAAGGATAAGTTACGGATAATACGACGATTTGCGCACAAAGCAGGTGGGCGGAGCAAAAAAAGAGGGACAAGCGGCCGAAGCCGCCTGTCCCGTACGTCTCGTGATTACAAGGATCGCTTACAGGCTGAACCGAACGTTTCGGTTAAAGTGCAAGCCGTAGCGTTGACCCGAGCGAACCACGACTTGTCTGCGGTCGTCTCTGGAACGTGATTCGGAAATCACCACACCGGCAAGTCCACCAACGATGGCTCCCGGCAGCGGGTTCCGGCCCAAAAGCTCACCGAGCAAGGCTCCTGCAACGGCGCTACCACCGATGATCAGCTCTCGGTTCGGGTTGCCTCCACCTCGGCGAACCACGATTTGACCGTCATCATTCGAATCGAAGGCGTCGGGGTTCCAAACCACGGGCACACCATTAATTGGGATGACTCGGTTGTTGGGGGTCACCATTCGGTCAAAAACCATCGTCAGAGAGGCTGGCTGGTCTCTGCTCTCTGGGGTGACTCGGGTGATTCTTCCGCCGAACCGGAGTCCATCCGGAAGGTAGCGATCATCGTCGATTCGGGCTGTGAATCTCTGACCCACTTTCGCACCTTGAACCTGAACGGTCTGCTCGAATTTGATCGGCACAACCGTTCCCTGGTTGATGTTGTAAGTCCTTGCGCTGGCAAGCGCCGAGACTGAGAGGGCTGCAAGGCCCAGTACGCTGTAAGTTACAAACTTTTTCATTTACGTCTCCTGTCTTTTCGTCTGCTCTGGCAGATCTACTGGTACATACGCCTTTGCGCGGGAAATCGTGTTGTGTTGCTCAAAGTCCCAAATGCCGCTTGGTTCTGGTACAATTCATGCCTGCAAGGGAATCTGTGCCGTTGTACGGAGCCTGGACCCAGACTTATTGTGGTGCCAGATTGCGTAGAGCGGCAGAGCTACTCCCTCGCATAATCCGAAAAAATTTGGAGAATAACCGAGCCTAAACTATGCCATTGCCTGCCGATATCAAGCGCACAACCATCGAAGAGTTTGCGACCAGCCCCGGCGACACCGGTTCGCCCGAGGTCCAGATCGCGCTCATGCAGCGTCGAATCGAACAGATCACCGGTCACCTGAAGTCGAATAAGAAAGATTTCCACTCCCGTAGAGGTCTTTTGAAGCTGGTCGGCCAACGCCGAAGACTTGAAGGGTATCTGCGCGAGACTGACATCGAGCGCTACCGAACGCTGATCCAGCGTCTGGGCATCAGAGAAGTTCGGCCTAGATAACAACCCCTATGATTTACAGCCATACATTTGAGGTTGAGGGAAAGACCCTCAGCCTCGAGAGTGGGCGCGTGGCCAATCAGGCCGGCGGCGCCGTTTTGTTGGGAATGGGTGAGACCGTGGTTCTAGGAACCGCGACCATGTCCGCCAATTCCCGAGATGGAATTGATTTCCTTCCCCTTGTTTGCGACTACGAAGAGCGAAAGTACTCCGTAGGCAAAATTCCCGGCGGATTCATCAAGCGTGGCGGTCGCCCAAGCGACAAAGCCGTGTTGGTAAGCCGCCTCATGGATCGCCCGATTCGCCCGCTCTTCCCCAAGGGCCTCCGCAATGACGTTCAAGTCATCTGCGTCCCCCTCGCGGTCGACCCAGAAAACCCGAGTGACGCCCTGGCGCTCATCGCCTCAGGTGCTGCACTTGCAGTGAGTGACGTTCCGATCTCCAAAACCTCCGCCGGTGTGCGGGTTGGCTTGGTGGATGGCGCGCTCGTACTCTTCCCGACCAGCGACGAAATGCTTCGCTCCGACCTCGACCTCGTTGTTGCAGGCCATAAGGACGCGATTTCTATGGTGGAAGCCGGCGCTAACGAGGTCTCCGAAGAGGTGATGCTCGAAGCGTTGAAGTTCGCCCACGATGCCATCAAGACCATCGTCAAGGAGATCGAAAAGTTTGCCAAGGAAGCTGGAAAGCCCAAGAGAGAAGTACAGCTCTTCACGATCGACGAGTCATTGAAAGACAAGATCAAGAAGAAGTCTGGCAAGCAGATTGCTGCGGCGCTGGTCAACCCAGACAAGGCCTCAAGAGAGTCCGCGATCAGCGATCTCACCAAAGAGCTCGTCGAGCAGTACGCCCCCGATTACGCCGACGATGAAGTTTTGCTCAAGCAACTCCCCGAGGCGATTGATACCGTTATCAAGGGAACGGTTCGCGAGCTCATCATTAAGGAGGGCAAGCGCCCCGACGGTCGAAAACTGGACGAAGTCCGCAACATCGAAGCGGTCGCCGGTCTTCTTCCCCGCGTTCATGGCTCCGGCTTGTTCACTCGTGGACAGACCCAGGTTCTCACCGTGTTGACGCTCGGTCTGCCGGGCGATGCACAGGTGATGGACGGAATCGAGGACGAGGAAGACAAGCGCTACATGCACTTCTACAACTTCCCGCCGTACTCGGTGGGTGAAGTGCGGCCGCTGCGAGGAGCTGGTCGAAGAGAAATCGGTCACGGCGCTCTTGCTGAGCGTGCCTTGCGTCCGATGGTTCCCATCGAAGACCCAGAATTCCCTTACACCTGTTTGCTGATTAGCGAGGCCCTCGAATCCAACGGTTCGACCTCAATGGCGTCGGTTTGTGGCTCAACTCTCGCCCTGATGGACGCCGGTGTGCCCATCAAGGCGCCGGTCGCCGGAATCGCCATGGGACTGATGTCTGATGGAAAGGTCTTTAAGGTCTTGACCGATATTCAGGGCATGGAGGATTTCTGTGGCGATATGGACTTTAAGGTTGCCGGATCGACTGAGGGCATCACAGCTCTCCAGCTTGATACAAAGCTCGACGGAATCCCCGACAAAGTGTTCAAGGATGCACTCGCCCAAGCGAAAGTTGCTCGCCTCCACGTTTTGGAGATCATGGCGAAGGCGATTGCTGAACCGCGCGATGAATATCGAGCAACTGCCCCGAAAGTTACAACTATTCAAATCAATCCTGAAAAGATCGGTTCGCTGATCGGCCCAGGAGGCGCGAACATCCGCAAGATCACCAGCGAGTCTGGTGCATCGGTCGATGTTCAGCAAGACGGCCGAGTGCTGGTCGGTTCCTCCGATGGCACTCAGGTCGCGAAGGCGATCGAGATGATCAAGGCATTGACCGACGAGATTGGCGTGGGCGCGGAGTTCCGCGGACGTGTCAGCCGGTTGATGGGCCGAGGCGCACTCGTTGAGTTCGGCACAGGACGACAAGGTCTGGTTCCGATCGAGTACCTCAGCGCGACGCCGATCCGAAGACCCGATGACGCCGTGAAGGTAGGCGACGAGATCAACGTGAAAGTCTACGAAGTGGATGGCCAGGGACGAATGAACCTGACCGCGCTTGGACTTGCCCAAGATCTTCCCAGCCTTGCGGCAAACGAAGACGCCTCGCATGAGGATGCGCCGGCTCCCCAACTTTCCTCTAACGGAGGAGACCGAGGTGGCAGGGGCAGAGATCGTGACCGAGGAGGTCCTCGTGGCGACCGATACAGCCGTGGAGGCGATCGTGGTGATCGCGGAGACCGAGGTAACCGAGGTGAGCGCAGCGACCGTGGAGATCGGAATGACCGAGACCGAGGCGACCGCCGAGATCGGGAGTATTCCGGCTCGCGCCGAGACGCTGATTCGTCCAAGGCGCCAGACGTACCCGAAGAATTCCCATCCAGAAGCCGCGGGGACGACGACGGCACTCCCGCTCGATTCAGACCACGCCGCTAACATCCGAGGTAAGTTTTGGGCGAACCGCCCGCTCTGGCAAGTTGTCAGAGCGGGCGGTTTCGCTTTGGGGCTCCTCGAGGGATCGATCTACAGTGTCCCGAATTCAAAAATGGCTCTTTGCGCTATGCTATGTCTGGAGAGCGAAGGAAAAATGGAGAGTACACCGATCGAACCCGCAGGCGGATGGCCGCCAGTAACCGAAGAAGACCGTCAACAAACGATGATGATGTGGATCATCGCCATCGTTCTATCCCTTTGCGGAGGTGTCGGCTGGCTCTCTCCGCTCATCTTCTATATCACGTCTCGAGAAAAGTCGAAATTTGTTGCGTTCTATTCCGCTCAAGCGCTCCTTTGGGGCTTGGCAGTGTTCGTGATTGTAATCATTGGCTTCATCTTTACGGCTTTGCTCGCCGCTATCGCTGGACCGTTGGCAATTCTCGGAATGGTACTCCTGATTGGTGCCCCGATCGCCTATTTGGTCGTTCTCATCTTTGGAATTATCAAGAGCTCAGCTGGCGAGTGGTGGGAGATGCCCGTTGTCGGCGAATATGCGAAGGGAATGGTTGGCTTGAAGTAAGCGCAAACCGATTTCTTTGCCGGAATCATTTCGGCAAATCGACGAGCAGGCTCATTATTTGAAGCCTGCTCGTTCTCTTTGGTGCCCTTCCGAAGAGGCACTCCAACTGGCAGCAAGTGCGCAACAAACTCGAAGGTAATCTGCCCGCCCGCAAAGCACACCCATGGAGAATCCCTACTTTCCAGGTAAAGACGGCGGAGTAACGCCTCCCTCGCCGCAATCCAAGAGCACCGTCTTCACGATGTTGCTCATCGGTCTAATCACTGGGCTATGCTGCTCGCTGATCTCGGCTCTGGTTTTCGATCATTACCGACGCAAGTACCAGCACACCGATAGGTTCATCGGATTCTATGCGTACCAAGGGCTCTACCTGGCAGCGGCGACATTCGTTTGCCTCCTCCTAGCCGGCGGATTGTACGTGGCAGCCGGCAATACCGGATTCACTGCCTTTGGAGTCGGAAACGGGTTGACCTATCTCATCTCGATTGGCTACCTGGTTTGCGTAATTCTGATGCTGATCAAGGCTCAAGCGGGCGAGCTGTTCGAGCTTCCCATTTTCGGCCCGATAGCGAGAAAGAACTCCGGCAACTGATCCTGTGACCTCAGTTCATTCGCCGCGTCGAAACAAATTAGCCGAAATTCGGTCAAAATAGGAGTACATACCGGCGCCAGCTAGTGCGGCGCCGTCTTGTTTCATGATGCCACGTAGCTCAACGGCGTGTGGCGACAGGGAAGAGCAGTAGATGAAAATGTTTGAGAGAGAACACGGACGTTGGGCGGTAGTGGTCGGCATGGCAGTGCTGGCGCTCCCCGCCTTCGGGCAGTTTAGCGGCGGTTCCGGTTGGCTTGCGCCATCTGGATCAGTCGCTTTGAGCGACGTGGGCGTGCCGGGCGGAGAGCGCGTTCTAGGTGGTAAGGGCGGTCACGAGGAGATGGGCGCCGGGCAGAGAGGGTTCATCCCGCTTCAATCCCCCCAGCCACTAAACAGCTTCCAGGCAATCCTGGATAACAACACCCAGGCCGTTCCCGACGTCGCGGGAGCCGTGGGGACGTTTGACGTGATGACTGCGCTCAACTCGCAAGTCCGGACTCAGACCAAGCTCGGATTTATCGGATTCACCTCTACCCTGAACGCAATTTTTCAGTCTCAGGGCAATCCCGTATGCCGAAGCGCTCGGGTCCTGTTCAACCCATACAGCAGCCGGTGGGTGCTGGTGGCAGCGGCCGACCAGCGAACATCCAACTCTTCCGTAGTCATGGCGGTAACCCGCACAGATGACCCGAACGGAATCTGGGATCTCTACAAGGTTCCGTCCTTCCAGCCTGGAACTCTCTCTCTGGAAGACCTGAACATCGGCTTCAACAACCGGTGGGTTGTGGTTACGACCAACAATCGTGCTGTTACGAACGGAGCTTTCGTCTCCAGCAGCGCTTGGGTTCTCGATTCCTCCAAGCTCTTCGCGGCAACCCCAAGTGCTTCGTTCACTCGTCTCGATACGCCTCATATGAACATGGTTCCGGCGTACACCTACGACGCAATGGAGCAAAACATCTGGCTGACAAACGTTGTTGCTCGCAACGACGAAGGTCAAGGTCGACTCGGTCTCTATCTTGTTTCAGGCGCAACAGGCAGCGAAATCTTCACTCCCAGCGCTTTTGAGCCCGCAGGCCCTGCATGGCAGGCAACTTCAGCTACCGACCTGGGTCCGCAGCTAGGGACCTCCACTCGAGTGAACATGGGCGATGACCGGATCCAGAACATGGTTCAGCGAAGCGGCCGCCTTTGGATGGCTCATACCGTGTTCCTTCCGGCAACCGGTACCCCGAATCGCGCTGGTGTGCAATGGTGGGAAATCGATCTGGAAACTGGCGTTCGGCAACGAGCCATTATCGGAGACGATGACACCAACTTGATGTTTGGCTACCCTTCAATTGGCGTCGACGGTTTCGGTAATGCCATGATCGGCTTCAGCCGCTTCTCCGGTACCGCGTTTGTTGGTGCGGGCTATGCCTTCCGCCGAGCTTCTGATCCGCTTAATGCTGTTCGAATTCCGTTCATCTACAAGTCAGGCGAATCTCAGTACAACGATCCGGTGAATGGCTCCAACCTTTGGGGTCGCTACAGCACCACCGTGGCAGATCCGGCGAACGGTCTGGGTCTCTGGACTCTTCAGCAGTACGCAGCGTCCCCTGCCAACATCTGGGGAACGTGGTGGGCACAGGTGCCTGTAGCCAACCAAGAGGCGCCCAACACCATCGTTTTCCAAGGCGCAGCAACCACGCCGATCTTCGGCTGGAAGCTCTTTGCAGCGGAATATGACCAAACTATCGGACTTGGAAACCTTCCCAGCACTGACAACCTGATCTCGGTCTGCGTCGATTTGAACAACGACGGCAATACAGACCTCGTGTTCTTCAACGTGCTGAACCGGCAAGTCACGTACCGACTGCTCGATGCCAATAGAAACCCAATCGGCTCCGGACTTATCGGAGTATCTGCCGCTGGCTGGACTCTGGCAGCTGCAGGTCGATTCGATACATCCGGCAACATCACGCTGGTTTGGCAGAATCAGGGTCTTCAGTTGGTCGTTGGCTGGGTCCTTGACGAGAACATTGAGTTCCAGTCCTCAAGACTCTTCGGTACGAGCGGAGCCGGCTTCCGCCTATGCGGAGCTGCCGACATCAATAACGATGGAAATACCGACCTGATGTTCCAGGGTCCTGGCGCAAACCAAGCGATTGTAGCCTGGCTTCTGGATGCAAATGGCAACTTCAGCTCTGCCCAGACTATTGCAGTGGTTCCGACTGGCTGGTTCGTAATCGGTGCCGGTGACTTCACCAACGATTCGATTGCAGATTTAGTTCTTGCTAACCTGACAACACGCTTGGTCGTGGTCTTTACTGGCCCAACCCCAGGTGTGTTCACCACCTCCACCCTTGTGGGTGGCTATACCGACCAATTCGTTCCTCGAACGGTTGGTCGATTCTAAATAGGCGCCGCGCCTAAAATCCGTGGGGTCCTGCGAACTTTCGCAGGACCCCTTCGTCAATAAATAGGTATATTTATGTATCCCTATTTTGGATAGGGAAAGCAGAGCGAAAAGGTGGCAAAAGTAGAATCTCCCGTCACGTCCACAGAGCGTGAAAAGCAACTAGAAATGGCCCTGGGCCAAATTGAGAGAACCTTCGGCAAAGGCTCGGTCATGCGCTTGGGATCGGGCGAACGGGAATCGGTAGACGCGATTTCAACCGGTTGTCTCAGCCTCGATGTCGCACTGGGCATTGGCGGAATCCCGCGCGGGAGAATCACCGAGATTTACGGCACAGAGTCAAGCGGAAAGACCACCATCGCCCTTCACATCATTGCCGAAGCACAAAAGCAGGGCGGTTTGGCGCTCTTTGTGGACGCTGAGCATGCCCTCGACACCGAATACGCCCGGGCTCTTGGCGTTGACGTGGACAAGCTCTACATCTCGCAGCCCAACACTGGAGAAGAGGCGCTCGAAATCATGGACGCTGTCATTCGCTCCGGCGCGATCGATGTCGTCGTGCTCGATTCGGTGGCGGCTTTGGTGCCCAAAGCCGAGATTGAGGGCGAGATGGGCGACACTTTTGTGGGAATCCAGGCAAGAATGATGAGCCAGGCACTTCGAAAGCTGGGCGGAACCCTGAACAAGACCAGCACTGCCGCAATTTTCATCAACCAACTGCGCGAGAAGATTGGCGTTATGTACGGCAACCCAGAGACCACTCCAGGGGGAAGAGCGCTCAAGTTCTGGTCGTCCATTCGGCTTGAGGTTCGTCGGGGCGACATTCTGAAAAACGGAATGGAGCAAGTAGGCGCTCGAACAAAGGTCAAGGTGGTAAAGAACAAAGTCGCCGCGCCGTTCCGCACAGCAGAATTCGACACAATTTTTGGCAAAGGCATTTCCCGAGCAGGGGATCTGTTGGATGTCGCCACCGGAAAGGGCATTATCGCCCGCGCAGGAACCTACTACAGCTTCGGAGACACCCGGTTGGGCCAGGGTCGAGACAACGCACGGCAGTACCTGGAAGACAACCCAGAGCTGCTCGAAGAGATCGATTCGAAGGTCCGCCAGGCAATTCGGGCAGAGCGAGGCGGAGCAACGCCTGCCGCCTCTGCCAGCGATGAAGCCTGACCCAGGTTTCGAGAAAGCCTACGAAGATGCACTAGCGGCGCTAGCGCGCCGCGACTACTTCGAAAACGAGCTCCGGGCGAAGCTAGGCGCCCGCGGTCACAGCGGTCTCAGCATCAATTTGGTGATAGATCGGCTGAATATGCGTAAACTGTTATCGGACCGAAAAACGATTCAAACCCTATGCGAGCGCTACTCGGGGAAGCGAGCCATAGGACCCTTAAAACTGAAAGCCGAGCTCGAAAGGCGAGGCGCCCCGGAAAACCTCGTTGAGGAATCTCTGAGTGTTTTTGAAGGTGAATACGAGCTAAACGCAGCACTCGAGGCGGCTAAAGGACGCGCCTTCAAATCACGGGCACAGTTGGCTCGCTTTTTGGCGAGCAGGGGGTTTACGGATTCGTGCATCGAATCCGTAATGGAGCGTTTGTTCGGTGAAATTGATTAGGAGCCGAACAGAAGATGCCTTGGGAATATGTCGTCTATATCGTCGCCACGGTCTGTGGCATCGTCATCGCATTTGCAACTGTTGGACTCCTGCACTGGGTGGTTATACGGCCAGCCAAACTCCAGCTAGAACGTGAGCGCGCTGATCTGAGGCGAGAACGAGAGCAGCTCGCTGAAGAAATGAACACTCAGCGGAACCTGCTAACGGAGCAACGCGAGACCGCCTTACGTGAACTCGAGGTTCTCAAGCGCGAGGTTACGATGGAGGTTCGCACGGAACTGGAAGCCACGGTAAAGGACCGGCTTGAAGCCTTCGAGCGGCAGGAAGCGCGCCTGCTCTCCCGAGAAGAGTCGGTTGATCTCTTGCGAAAGCAGTTAGACGAGCGAGAGCAGCAAATTCGGGAGCTGCACAGAGCGGCTGAGGCGAGTCTTGCAGAGCAGACCCGCCTGGAAGCGTCGCTGGATGCCGCCCTTCTCGAAGCGTCGTGCCTTTCGAAAGATGAAGCTCAAGAGCGATACCTTTCCAGACACGAGCCGGAGTTCAAGCAGCTAGCGGTTCAAAAAGCGCGCCTGGCAGAGCAAGAGATTCTTCAAGGCGCTGAGAAGAAGGCAAAAGACGTGGTGCTGCAAGTCATGCAGCGGTCGGTGATCGACTTCGTCCCCGAGGCGTCAGTCGCCCATATCGAACTCCCCAACGAGGAGATGAAGGGCAGGATCATCGGCAAGGAAGGTCGAAACATCCGCTTCTTCGAGCAAGTAACAGGGGTTGAGCTCATCATCGACGAGACCCGCGAACTTGTAAGACTCTCGTGCTTCGATCCTACACGCCGCGAAGCGGCTCGGGTCGCGCTCATCAACCTGATGTTGGATGGGCGTATCCAGCCCGCCGCAATCGAAGAAGCATACGAAAAGGCAGTGAACGAGATCCTGCGAACTCAACTAGAGGCAGCCACCCGAGCCGCAGAGAGGGCAAACGTGCGCGGTCTCGATCCGAAGATCATCGAAGCACTGGGCGTACTCCGGTTCCGACTCAGTTTCGGCCAGAACGTGCTGGATCACAGCGTCGAAGTGTCTCGGCTCTGCTCGATGATCGCCGAAGAGCTGAACGTGAACACGGAGGTTGCGCGGCGCGCTGGGTTGCTGCACGATATTGGAAAGGGCTTCCCGCCAGAGCATAAGGGTGGCCACGCCGTTATCGGCATGAACTTCCTGCGCGAGCTCGGCGAGTGCGAGGAAGTCTGCCTGGCGGTTGGTGCCCACCACTTTGATATAGAGCCCACGTCTAGAGAAGCAAAAGTGCTGATTATTGCCGATGCCATCAGCGGATCCCGCCCTGGCGCCAGGAGCGACTCTGAAGATGCCTACTTCCGGCGGTTGAACGCGCTTGAAGAGATGGCGATGAGCTTCGAGGGGGTGGACAAGGCGTTCGCGCTGAGTGCCGGAAGGGAGATCAGGGTCATGGTGAACCCAAAAGAGCTCGACGAAATGGAATCCGAGCGGCTGGCGTGCGATCTTGCCCGAAAGATCGAAAATGAGCACAAGGCTTCGGGCACCGTTAAGGTCACGGTAATCCGAGAGACGAGGACGGAAGAGCTCGCCCAGTGAGCAGCTTTCGAATCCTGTTTATTGGCGACATCGTCGGCCGCGCCGGCCGAAAAGCGTTAAAGGAAAAGCTGCCAGAACTACGGCAACGCTACCACCCGCAGTTCGTCATTGCTAACGGTGAGAATGCCGCTGGTGGAGTTGGCATAACCCCTGCGATCGCTGGCGAAATCTTCTCGATGGGCGTGGACGGCATCACCCTCGGCAACCATGCCTTCGACAAGAGGGAGATCATGCCGTATCTTGACGAAGGAAAACCGCTCATCCGCCCATACAACCTCCCGAAGGGGCTCCCTGGGAGAGGCGTGATGCAAATCAATCGCGAAGGGATCGAATTGGTGGTCATCAACCTCTGCGGAAGGCTTTTCATGAGCCTGTATGACGACCCGTTCGCTGCAGTGGATGACTTATTGAACCAGTACGGTGACCGGCCTGTGTTCATCGACTTTCATGCAGAAGCCACCAGCGAAAAGCTGGCGTTTGGATATTTTGTTGATGGAAGAGCCAGCGCGGTGGTGGGAACCCACACCCACGTGCAAACTGCCGACCAGCAGATCCTCCCAAAAGGCACCGCCTATCTGACGGATGCAGGCATGTCCGGTCCGACCGACTCCGTGATCGGCATTCGGCCCGATATCAGCGTGCAGAGGTTCACCACTTCGATTTCAGAGCGTTACGAAGCTCCAGATACAGCTGGTGTAATCTGTGGAGTGGTGATAGACGTCAAAAAAGAGGATCGAATGGCAAAGCGCATTGAGCGATTTCAGTTCGGACCCAACTTTGAGTTCAGCTCAGAAGCGAGAGAAAAATGAAGATTCCATTGTTTTTAGGTGCAGTCGTCCTGGCAGGGGTGGCATACACGCAGGGCCAGCCAGTTTTGTACAATCCGGTTCAGTCCATCGCCGATCAGGGGATTCGGCTGAAAAGCTGGGGTAGCGGCACGATCTCCCAAACTGATGAGGCATCGTTCGAGGGCAACGCCAGCCTTCGGGTCTCAACCCGGAACCTGTTTCAGGGCGGCATCATCGAGTTTGCCAACCCGGTCAACCTAACTGCGGCATACAACAACAAAAATGACCTGTTGATGCTCACCGTTCTCATGGCCGATCGAACATTGGTTCTAGGAGGAGGAGGAGGTGGTGGTGCAGCCGGTGGCGGCGCTGGTTACCAGGGCGATCCTGAAGGAGGTCTCGGTGGCGGTGGAGCGCTTGGCGGAACCGGTGCGCTCGGCGCTCCGGGCTCTGGCGGAGGCGCTGGTGGCAGTCAGCCGACAGAAGTAACCCGACCTGAATTCGAATTTATCCGTTTGGTCATCACTACGACCGATGGCAGAAAGAGCGAAGCCTACGTTCCCGTGGCGGCAGGCTCCACGACCCGTGGCTGGCGAAGAATCGCGGTGCCCTTAACCATGATCAATGGGTTTGACCGAACTAACAAGATCGTGGAGAGCATCGCCTTCTCGGGAGATGCAACAGGCTCGTTCTACATCGGCGAGATGAGAATCCTTAACGACACGACTCCGCTTCGGGTTGAACTCCCCAACAATGAGTTCAACTTGGCACTTGGAGACGAAGTCACATTCACCGCATTCGGAAGTGGCGGAGCCAGCGTTCTTCGTTACGAATGGGACTTCGATGCCTCCGATGGAATCCAGGTGGATGCAGAGGGTCAGACCGTAGTGCGGCGATTCCGCCGCCCGGGCACCTATACCGTCACGGTCACCGTCCGTGACGTAAGCGGAGCAAAAGAGCCAGCAACGGCAACCGCTACCGTAGTCGTAAACCCGTAGCTCTCTCTCAATTCAAGAAGCCAAGCAAGCCCGCGGCGCTCGTTAGCTGCGCGGGCTTGTTTTGCTACTGGATCAGGGTTAGAACTTGAAGGCGACCCCGGTGCCCAGCACGTAGTTCGGGTACGGTCCGTTCAATTTTTGGGTAAAGCTCGCGTCGATCGTGAACTTTTCACCTACAAAGAAGGTCAATCCAAGTCCAACCGAGTTCTCGTTCCGCTTGCGCGATCGGTTCAAAGATATGTTCGAAACCAGTTCAGCGAAGATTTGCCAATCGGAGTCGGTGGTGTACTGCACCAAAGCCGAAAGCTTCGTGCCGCCATACGGCGCGCCCTTGTTCGCTTTGTAGAAGTAGCCAAAATTGACGATATAGGCGAAAGTGGAAGCATCCCACTGAAAGCTGCCCGTTATGCTCGGTGAGAAACCGCCTTCTCCGATCCGTGGATGGCCTACCGGAATGGTGGTGCCAACCGCTAGGGCGATGGCTGGAGCACCGCCAGACGCAGACTGAAGTTTGGTTTTCAGTGAGATTCCGGCATCGCCAAAGCCGTCGGTAGACCCACGTGAACCTCGGGTACCCCAAGAGTAGCCGGGCACCAAAATCCGGACTTCGGTCCTTCTGTTGACGTTTAATCGAACCTGGGTTCCAAACTCTGAGTAGTCATCTTTCGAGCCTTTGCGATTGTACGTGAAGCCCGCTTCTACCTTCCCGGTCAAGGTAATCGTAGCGTCCTTGGTCGTAGCTGGCCTCTCTGGATCGAGCGGTGTAGGTGGCGGAGTAGCCGGTTGCGCAAAAGCGGTACATCCCAGCAGCGTGGCGGTTGCGAGGGTCGCGAGATTTCTCACAAGTGAGTATGCTGGCACGAAAACAGGGCAGTTTCATTAACCCAAGATTAAGGCTATGCTCGCACAAAGAAAAGCCGCCCCGGAGGCTGGTGCCTGCCGGAGCGGAGAACAGCAAAAGTGGCTTAGTTTAGCCGCCGGTGCGGCGGGGGATCGGACGGGGCTTGACAGCCTGCTCGACCATGAACGGAGTCAGCGATCGGGCGATAGCCAACTGAGCTGCGCGCTGCTCTTGCGGGGTGGCAGGGCCTCCGCTAACCGCGGTAATCAACGGGTTAACCACAACGGCTGCAGCGTAGCGCCAGGCATCAGCTCGCTCATCGCTTCGGCCTTCAACGTCGTCCACCTTAAGCACGACGGCTCTCTTGTTCACGTCCACAATCTGGCTGTCGACTGTGGCAGTGGAGATGGTGCGCGGACCAAGGCCGACCCAAATGGATCGGGTGTGCCAGCTTACGGTGCCTGAGACCACGAGGTCGGCATTCATTCGCTGACCGAGTTGAAGGAGTAGCTGATCGCTAGGGGTAGAGGTCGTCGGCATCGGCTGCTTCATTTCCTGGGTCCACACTCGCTCGGCGACCGTGGTCGGAAGAATCGAGTAACCCATTCCAGAGAAAATTTCTTCATAGGTCTGCACGGCAGTCTTTCGGGCGGTCTCAGTTCCCTCGGTGAAGCCCACCGGAAACACGAGAACACGGCCCTGCACACGGGCTTGCGAAAGCCCAACCGCCGATAAGGCGACTATGAATAATGAGCAAATCAAAAAGTTTTTCACAACAATAGGTTACACGCCATCGGCTGAACAAACATCGCCTTTCGAGAGCTGAATCACCATCAACCTGGTCAGTTCAGCCAGCTTTCGGTCATTCGGTAACCTGAACAGGTTCAAATGCCAGAGTCCGAGAACCCGTCCGCCAAGCCGAAAGAAGAGTTTGAGTTTATTGAAGAAGTGCCCGTTGAGCGCGAGCATAAGCTGGGCAAACTCCAGTACGAGACCGTCACCGGCAGGCTTCCGGTGTTTACCGAATACGGAGAGATCGAAGCGCAGATTTTCTTCGTCTACTACCGCCTGAAGAGTGAGAAACGGCGCCCGCTGACGTTCGTTTTCAATGGCGGCCCGGGCTCGCCAGCAATTTGGCTGCATATGGGTGCATTAGGGCCCAAGTACGTTCGAATCAACGACGATGGCACCATGCCTTCTCCGCCCTACAACGCGGAAGAGTGCCCGGGGTCGTGGCTTCCGTTTACCGACCTGGTGATGATCGACCCGGTAGGGACAGGCTTCAGCCGCGGCAAAAACGCCGAGATTGACAAGAAGAACTGGGGCGTTCAAGGGGATATCGCCACCATGGCAGAGTTCGTGCGGCTGTTCCTCACGCGCTATGAGAGGTGGGACAGCCCGCTTTTCGTTGCAGGAGAAAGCTACGGAACCACCCGAGCAGCGGGGCTCTCCGAAAAGCTGCTGGAGAAAGGCGTCGCACTGAACGGTCTCTTGCTCATCTCCAGCATTCTCGCGTTCCAGACCTGCGACTTCGCCATGAGCAACCACCTCCCCTACGTGCTGTTCCTCCCAACGTACACAGCCACCGCCTGGTACCACGGAAAGATCGAAGGGAACCTGGACGAGCTGCTGCTGGAAGCAGAGGAGTTCGCCGTGGGCGAGTACGCCGCCGCCCTGATGAAAGGGGACGCCATCGAGCCGGAGGAAGAGCAAAGGGTCGCCAAGCGGCTCTCGGAGCTCACCGGCCTCAGTGAGCGTTTCCTTCTGCTCTCAAAACTGCAGGTCTACATCATGGAATTCTGCAAGGAGTTGATGCGGGACGAGGGTCGCACGGTCGGGCGGCTTGATACGCGGTTCCGAGGCATCGAAGCGTCTGGCACAGCCGCGCGGATGGAGACCGACCCCAGCTTCACCGCAATCATGGCACCGTTCACTGGCGCGTTCCAGAAGTACTTGCGGGAAGAACTAGGCTACAAGAGCGATCTGTACTACAAGAACCTTGATGGAGTGAGGGATTGGGACTGGGGAGCCGGCAGATCGGGCGCGCCAAACTTGGCAGAATCTCTGCGCAGCGCCATGTCCCGCAACGTTCACCTCAAGGTTCACATCGCATCGGGTTACTACGACCTAGCAACGCCCTACTTTGCCACGGACTGGACCATCTCGGACATGCGGCTGGACCCAGAAGTGCGGGGCAACATCTCGGTCAGCTACTACCCGTCGGGCCATATGATGTACATCGAGTCCGGATCACTCATCAAACTCCGAGACGAGGCGAAGAAGTTCATCACGGAGAGTTCAGGCGGTGGGAAGTGATCGACTACCCCATCCGTTCCAACCTGTTTCGGTACCAAGTCGAACCTGGTGAGCACCTGTGCGGGCATCGCTCTCAGTTTCAGCAGATCGACATCTACAACACGCCGTGCTTCGGCAAGATGCTGCTCCTGGATGGTCATATTCAGCTTTCCGAACTGGATGAAGCCGCCTACCACGAAGCTCTGGTTCACATTCCTGCGCTATCGATCCCCGAGCTTCGCCGCGCGCTGGTGATCGGTGCGGGTGACGGGGGCGTTCTGCGAGAGCTGTGCAAGCACGAGAGCCTGGAGGCGATCGATATGGTCGAAATCGACCGAGACGTAGTGGACCTGTGCCGCAAGCACCTCCCAGAGCTCGCGGACGGCGCGTTCGACGACCCAAGGGTGAAACTGAAGATTGCCGACGCAACGGAGTTCGTTCAAGAAAGCCAGGATTGGTATGACCTGATTGTATTGGATGTGACCGACAGCTACGAGGAAGACCCCAGTCTCTCCGAGGAGATCTTTGGCGAAGAGTTCTATTCGAAGTTGGCGGCGATGCTGGCGATTGAGGGGATGGTGGTGACCCAAGCGGATAACCCCGTGTTTTGCCCTTATTCCCAGCAGCAGATTTCCGAGTTGTACGGCAAGTACTTCCCGGTTGTGCATAGCTACTGGGCGCTGGTTCCTTCTTTTGGCGGGTTCTCTGGGTTCGTGGTGGGCAGCAAGGGAGCGCAACTCGCCCCGACCTGGCACGGGCTTCGTCCGGCGCCTATTTCAACTCGCTACCTCAGCCGCGCGACCTACGATCTCGCTCTCTCACCGCTACCCTTCGCCCGGTAGGAGCGCCGTAATTTAGCGCGCATGATTCATACTATATACGAATCAGAAATGGACTTTTCTAAGGACGTTTCAGTGGAAGGTAAATCCGATCTAGAGGTGCCGGAGGCCGTAGTCGGCGTTCCGGCAGACATATACGGTCTTGTTTTGGTTGAAGAGCACCGATTCGTCCTTCCGGAGTCTCAGATGGATAGGCTGCTGGAAGCCATGGATGCTGAGCCTGTGGAGGTCACTGCGCTGAAGAGTTGTTTGCACGTCCGTGCATTTTTATGTGAGCGCTTGTTGAGTTTGCACGGGCCTTCGTGCGGCTGAAGCGGCCAGGGTGTGGGGTTACGGGCTAAAATATCAACCATGACCCCCGCGCTCATTCAGCTTCTCGAAAAGGGAATCGACGACGCTGGTCTGTTCCCGCCAGAGCAGCTCGAGCTCAAAGAGGCGCTGGCAAGGCATCGCAGGCTCGTAAGCGGTCCAGAAAAGTGGATCGTCAACCGGTTCGTGTGCCCCGCCGCGCGGCTCGAGGCGATGGGCGAGGACCTGCTGCGCTACGAGGAGGAGCCGATCTTCTCCATCACCGTCATTGGCAGAGGCGGCTCGACACTGGACGAGTTCCAGTCGAACCTCGACCTGGATGCCGTCGCCGTCGCAGAGTTCAACCGTAAGCTGGATGGCGTTGCTGAAGTTGAATCGTTCGAAACGCGGCTTCCGATGGGTGACGCGCTCCCCCGGGCGCTCAAGTACCTGCTTCAGTTCGAAGGTATCGAGCTATACGGAGAGCTGAGCTGGGGTGAAGATCTGATGGATTCGCTCGTGGTCATGGCAGAGATCGAAGAGGTCGCAGCAAAAGGACGAACCGGCGGAGTCACCGCCGAGGCGTTTCCTTCAACCGAGAAGCTCGCCGAGTTCCTACAAGGGTGCGCCAACCTGGACCTGCCGTTCAAGCTCACCGCAGGGCTCCACCACC
>JBKBWO010000017.1:2503-40526 GCA_046314495.1 Fimbriimonadaceae bacterium | reverse complement strand
CGACCGACGACTTCATTAAAGCTGATGCGCTCGCCTGGCATGATGATCACGCCGTTGAGCTTGTCGCTTGCAATTCGGATGTTATTGACTCGTGGCGCGTTCGATGCGGCAAACTTCGTGCTGAACTCCGAAAGCACGTGGGTGATTCGATTTAGTTCTGAATCTGGGACTCTCTGATTGCCTGTTGCAAGAGGAATCTCAACAGACCAGTTTCTGTTCCTTGAGGCTTCCTCTAGCCTGATACTCAGCTGATCGAAGTCGGGCTTCTTAGACGGGATTTCTCGAACGGTGACGATTGACCCACCTCGGAAGTATGCTCTTGCATCTCGCTTTTTTGGCGCATTCGCAGATACAAATTGAGATAACTCTGCTTTTGCACCGTCGCTTAGCTCATCGAATCCGAATACAGGCTCAATAACAGTAACTTGCTGACCGTTTCGGAGCCCGTTGGTGATTCCATTCAACGGAGAGTCGAACGTTACTGATGCCTTTGTGGTGTCCTTATCGAACTTGATACCCAGTTCCTCGAGTGTCAACCGCATAGAAGAGTTATTCAAGTTCTGGCTGGAAAGCGAAACTGGCTCGTTTCGGTACCTCTCCCACCATTGGTTCATCTCGAACTGGATCTCTTCCGATGTCTTGCCCGAAAGATCGATCCCTTCGAACTGAGTGCCTGCTACCGCTCTTGGGGTGTGCGAAAGGTAGCTGTAGCCCACGACACCGGCGCCTGCGAACGCTACGCAGCCGACGCCAACTAGAATTTTTGCGGTGGTGTTCATGGGTGGTCTGTATTAAACGACGCCGGAACTCAAAATAAGTTCCCGGAGCCTATTGAAGTATATCTGCTGAGAGCCCAAATTCGCTTGAGCTTTTGGGTCGCTTCGGTAGAATCAAACCGTGCCCAAGTTAGTCTGGTTAAACGGAAAGGTGATGCCGCTGGAATCGGCGACAACCGATGTCGCTGATCACGCTTACCTCTACGGTGACGGCCTTTTCGAGGGGATCCGAATCTACAACCGTAAGGTTTTCAAGTTGGACGAGCACATTGAACGGCTTTTCCACGGTGCCAACTATCTCGGGTTCGAGCAAATGCCTTCGGTTGACTTCGTTAAGCGAACGGTGCTCGATGTTTGCAAGCAGGCAGATGTTAGCGACGGCTATATCCGCATCAACCTGACAAGAGGCACAGGTCTGGGACTTGATCCGTCTCATATCGATCGAAAGCCGAACCTTATGGTCATGGTTTCGACGCTTCGCCTTTACGACCAAGCGAAATATGAGGCAGGTTTGGTGGTGATTACCACCTCGTACCGCATGTCCAGCCCAAATACTCGCGATCCACGCCTAAAGTGCATTGGCGGCTATGCCACGAACATCATGGCGAAACAGCAAGCCAATGCGATGGGAGCTGGCGAAGGGTTGATGCTCAACGATCAGGGCTTAGTCGCCGAATGTACGGGAGACAACATCTTTTTGGTTAAGGGAAATGTAATCCGGACCCCGCACCCGGCAACAGGAATTCTGAAGGGAATCACTAGAGACACCGTTATAGACATCGCTAGAGACATCGGATACACAGTAATCGAAGACTTCCTCACTCCTTTCGACATCTTCGCCTCCGATGAGTGTTTCCTCACAGGAACGGCAGCGGAAGTCATCCCAATGGTCGTCCTAGACGATCGACTTCTGGGCGACGGTACTCCTGGACGCGTTACGAAAGAACTGATGGCGTGCTATCAAGAGGAAACCAAGTCTGGCACCCCTTTTGATTGATCGAGAAACTCGCATCCCGCAAGTCTCAGTGAGTTCGCTTTCTGAAGGAGTGACTCTATTCCAGCCGTTGCTCATGGAACTTTGCTCGAAAGCCAAAGTGCTGGCAGAAAAGTGCCCGGTTTGCAAGACCACGTGCGAGGAGTTTGAGTTTTCTGGCGTCCTCGGTTGCCCCGCTTGTTATTCGGCTTTTGGTCTGGATCAATCAAAGTGAGCGCCTGGACCGAACTTCGGCGCTTCTTCGATGAAAGTGGATTGCAAGTTGATGAAAGTCAATTTAAGCTCCTAGAGGATTTTGCAGAAGACCTTTACAGAACCAATCAGCACATCAACTTGACGCGCATCCCGAAGGACGAGTTCGCAATTCGCCATGTGATCGATAGCTTGCTGTTTGTCGATCAGTTTCCGGAAGGAGCAAAGGTGCTTGATCTAGGGTGCGGCGCGGGGTTTCCCTCTTGGCCGCTGGCTTGGGCAAGGCCAGATCTCCAGGTCATTGGCCTAGACAGCCACCAAAAGCCTCTAGAGTTTCTTTCACGGCACCCGTTGCCGAACCTTCGACTGCATTTAGGGCGGGCGGAAGAGAATCACTTCAAGGAATCTGCGGACGTGGTGACTGGCAGAGCTTTTGCCCCTCTGGCGATTCAGCTGGAAATGAGTGCCCCGGCAGCAGTTGTTGGAGGAACGTTGGTCTTGCTTCGAACTCCTAAAGACATCGAGCAATCTGCTTCCTGGGAAGTGGGGAAGCTTGGTCTTGCCGGTGCAGAAGCCATGCAACGCACCCTGCCAAATGGAATCGCAGACCGAGCAGCTTTGATTTACCGGAAGACGACGAAGACTCCGGATCGCTTTCCTCGAAGTTGGGCTGAGGCCAAAAAGAAGCCGCTGTTTAGCGCACCACAAGATTGACCAGTTTGTCAGGAACGACAATCACTTTCACGATTTGCTTGCCATCCAAGAACGGCACAACCTTGGGCACTTCCGGAGCGAGCTTTTCAAGTTCCTCTTTGGAAGTACCAGGCTCGACGTCAAACGTGCCACGGAGTTTGCCATTGACCTGAACCGCAATCGTTACCGAGTCCTTGACCAAGAGAGCGGGATCGGCAACGGGCCAAGACTGGTGGGCTGTGAAACCAGATCGACCGAAGGATGTCCACAGTTCATCTGCGAGAAACGGTGCGCCGGGCGAAAGCAGCAAGATCATCGTCTCGATCGCTTCCGAGGCAGCCATCTCCAACTCGGGCGAACCGCCGGTCTCCAGTGCTTTGACCGAGTCCTGAAACTCGTTCAGGAAGGTCATGAGGATTGCGATGTAGTTGTTGAAGGAAAACCGGTCAAGCTCTTCACTCGCTCGGTGGACCGCCTTGTGGGTCGACTTTCTCAGCTGAACCGCTTCAGGGTCTGACACCGTGGAGATTCGCTCTCGCCAGTCAGTCTGGAAGTGCGGCTGCAGAGTTCCAGCCAATCGATAGACCCTAGAGAGGAACCGCTGCGCACCTTGAAGACCCTCGTCGCTCCACTGAACGTCCGCTTCGAACGGCGCAACGAACAGCTCATAGACCCTGAGAGAATCTGCCCCCCACTTTTCGACGACCTCATCCGGAGTTACCACGTTCCCCTTCGACTTGCTCATCCGTGCCCAACGCCACTGGACGTCAGTCTCTGGCATCGCCCGCGCCTCGTCGAAGGTGATTTGAATAGCGTCTTCGCCAACGGAAAGCTTCTCTCCTTCCTTTGGTGCTCGGAACGGTGTGCGGGCAAGCACCTGGCCTTGGTTCAATAGCTGCGCGAACGGCTCCTTTACCGATACACATCCGAGATCGTACAGAAACTTGGTCCAGAACCTGGCATAGAGGAGGTGCATCACCGCGTGCTCGGCTCCGCCGACGTAACAGTCCACCGGCATCCACTGATCCAGCTTTTGTTTCCATCGCTGCTTTGCTTCGTCGGTTTCTGGAAGTTCGTCGAACTCTGGGTCGCAAAAGCGCAGGAAGTACCAGCTAGAGCAGGCGAACCCAGCCATCGTATCGGTTTCACGGCGGGCGAGGCGACCTTCAGAATCAGCAACGTTCACGAAGTCGGGGATACCGGCAAGCGGGCTTGTTCCGTCACCACTGGGCTCGTAGTTCTCAACATCGGGAAGCAGCACCGGAAGAGTGTCCGATGGAACTGCTTCCATGGTGCCGTCGGCACTATGGATGATGGGAATTGGGCACCCCCAGTAGCGCTGGCGGCTGATCAGCCAGTCTCGAAGCTTGTATTGCGTTTTGCGGGTCCCGATTTCTGTCTGCTCTGCCCAGTCGGCCATTCTCTGCTGAGCTTCTTGCACTGTTAGCCCCGTGAACGCTCCGGAATTGACCAGAATTCCTTCTGACGATTCGTAGCGCAATTCGCCTGGTTCGGCTTCTGAAGCAGCGATGACGCGCACGACGTGCAAGTCATACTTTTGCGCAAACTCAAAGTCTCTCGCGTCGTGACCTGGTACCGCCATGATCGCTCCGGTCCCATATGACCCGAGCACGTAATCGGCAACCCAGATTGGTACAGGCAACTGTGTAGCCGGGTTTATTGCGTGTAGCCCTGTGAAAACTCCAGTCTTTTCTCTTGTTGTGCTGGTGCGGTCGGTGTCCGACATGGACTTAGCGCGCTCAACGTACTCCCGAACTCGGTCCGCATCCTCTTCTCCCACTAGATGGGGAAGCTTTGAGACAAGATCATGCTCTGGCGCGATCACGCAAAAAGTCGCGCCGAAGAGGGTGTCGATACGAGTGGTGAAAACTCTGAGTGGCTTCGGCCTCATCACTTGCTGCAGATTCTCTTCGGCAGTTTCTTTTGGTGCTGGTGTCTGTACTTCGAAGTCAAGTTCGACGCCGACGCTCTTGCCAATCCAATTGCGCTGCTGCTGTTTGATGCCTTCGGGCCAGTCTAGGCCGTCAAGGTCCTCTAGAAGCCGGTCTGCGTAGGCGGTGATCTTCATGAACCACTGGGGGATCTGCTTCTTTTCAACCGGCGCGCCACTACGCCAGCCCAGTCCGCCGATCACCTCCTCATCCGCCAACACAGTCTTTTCGACCGGGTCCCAGTTGACGGTCGCCATAGCTTGGTATGCCAGCCCTTGTTCGAACAGCTTTGCGAAGATCCACTGAGTCCAGCGATAGTAGTTCGGGTGGGAAGAGTTGACTTCTCGGTTCCAATCGTAGCTCAATCCAACCAACCGCATCTGCCTTCGGTAGTTGGCGGCGTAGCTTTCCACCATCGACCCTGGGTGGGTCTTCTTTGCAATCGCTTCGTTCTCTGCTGGAAGACCGAAGGCATCCCAACCCATAGGGTGAAGGACTTTGAAACCGCGCATCTTTTTGTAGCGCGCAATCACATCGCTGGGGATGTAGTTTCGGCAGTGGCCGACACTAAGCCCGGCACCGGATGGGTACGGAAAAAACTCCAGGATATAGAATTTAGGTTTGGCGGGGTCCTCGTCGGTTCGAAAAACCTGGTCCTCGTCCCACCGATTTCTCCAGCTTTCTTCGAAAGTAGAGGGTTCGTAGCGATCCAGCATGAACAGTGATTATGAAAGAATGGAGGACGGCACTCTTGTAGTCCGTGCAGATGAAGGTGCTGTCGGAGTGCGGCTGGACAAATATCTCGCCGATCATCTCAGTGGGCAAAGCCGCTCTCAGCTGAAGCATTTGCTTGATGACGGGCTTGTTTCGATTGACGGAAAAGTGGTTCGAGGCTCGCTGAAGCTAGCTGGAAATGAAGAGATTCGAATTGCCGAGCCGGACGAAGGGGCGACGCACTCTGTTGAGGGGCCCCTCACGGAGATTCCCGTCGTCTTCGAGGACGAATACATGCTGATTGTCAACAAGCCCCGTGGGATTGCCTCCCATCCCGCGTCAAGTTTGAAAGAGCCCTCATTGGTTGAGTGTCTGGTGGCACAGGGCGCGACTCTGGCAGGAGGGGAGAGCCATCGCCCGGGAATTGTTCACCGTTTGGATAAGCCAACCACTGGCCTGATGATGGTAGCGAAGAGGCCTGAGGTCCATAGAAAACTGGCTACGGCAATCGCAGCTAGAGACGTCGTTAGGATCTATTTGGCAAATGCTGAAGGAGACCTCGGATCGAGCCCGTTTCGGATCGACGCGCCGATGAGGCGGAACCCCAGCAACCGGCTAAAGATGCAGGTTCACTACTCGGGCAAATCTGCCGCGACCCAAATTTTCCCCTTGAGCGGAATGGGTAGTGGAACACAGGTCCTGGCAAAGTTGGAAAGCGGCAGAACCCATCAGGTTCGCGTTCATTTGGCTGAGATTCGGCATCCGGTTTTGGGAGATCATCTCTACGGCTCGAAGTCTTCCGCACCGCTCCAGCTTCACTCGATGTTCATTCGGTTTTGGCACCCTGTGGTGGATGAGGAAATCTCCGCGTTTGCCTCGCCCCCTGGCGATTTTGAATCCGCTCCGACCGATGAAGAGTTGATGGAAGCTTTGAAGACCGTGGTACTTGGGGAATAATCAAGCTTATGCTAGGAAAGATCATTAGCTTCGAAGATGCTGCAAAGTCGTTTCAGGGATATTTGAGTGCGCCAGAGAATGGAGGCGCCGGCGTAATCGTGCTCCAGGAGTGGTGGGGGCTGAACGACCAGATCAAGGAAGTTTGCGATCTGCTTGCTGAGCAGGGATTCACCGCCTTCGCGCCCGACCTCTACGAAGGCACTTCGACTTCTGACCCCGATGAGGCGGGGCGCCTGATGATGGCGCTGGATATCGACAACACGGCGCTGCACCTAAACGCTGCCGTCGACTATTTGCTCTCGTTGCCGGAGTGTTCTTCAACGAAAGTCGGTGTCATGGGCTTCTGCATGGGCGGCCAGCTCGCTCTGTACGCAATCTCGATCAACGAAAACATTGCCATTTGCGCCAACTTCTATGGAATCCACCCCAACGTTCATCCCAAGTTCGAGCAGATCAAGGGCAAAGTGCTCGGGTTCTTCGGCAAAGAAGACCACCTGACAACTCCAGAAGCTGTTGCGTCGCTTGAAGCGAAACTAACCGAGCACGGAGTGGACTTCGAGTTCCGAAGCTATGAAGGGGCTCAGCACGCCTTTACAAATCACCACCGACCAGATGTGCATCACCCAGACGCCTCAGAAGATAGTTGGAAGCATATGATTTCCGAGTTCCGAACCGCATTGGCTGACTGAGTTTTCTTTGGCGCGCGTCTTTTCTCCTGCTGAAGCCGATACGGGCGTATTGGACGGTTGGCCTGTGGCGGTGCTCGGATACGGGAACCAAGGGCGCGCCCAAGCTCTTAACCTGCGGGACTCTGGGGTCCCTGTGGTTATCGGCGCAAGACCCGGAAGGTCGAGGGCGAAGGCAACCGAAGACGGGTTCGAGGTTCTGGAAATTCCCGAAGCGATCGAGCGCGCGATGGTCATCGCCGTACTGCTCTCCGAAAGTGGGTTTGAGAACGCCTATCCGAAGGTAATTCAGCCTGCACTTAGTGCAAACCAATGTCTGATTTTTGCCCACGGATTTTCTTTCGTTTATGGTGGATTCTTGCCGCCACCGGAAGTTGATCTGGTGCTCTGCAGCCCCAAAGGTCCCGGAGCGTGGCTCAGGGAGCAATACGAGCAGGGAAGTGGTCTTCCTTGCTGCATTGCTGTCGCCCAGGACTACACGGGTACAGCTCTTCAGCGCGCTCTCGCATACTGCGCTGGCATCGGCGGCCTCCGAGTCTTCTGCTATGAATCCACGTTTGAAGAAGAGACCATTGGCAACCTGTTTGGCGAGCACGCAGTGTTTTGTGGCGGCCTCACGGCCCTGATTCAGGCAGGATTCGAAACTCTGGTCAAAAACGGGCATTCGCCCGAGAGTGCTTACTTCGACACGCTCCACACGATCAAGTTGATCGCTGACCTGCTTTTCTACAAGGGCTGGACCGGAGCCAGAGAGTCGATCAGCGAAACTGCAGAATGGGGTGACTATTTCGGCGGCCCGAAAGTCATCGGAGAAGGGTCGAAAGCTGCGATGCAAAAGATATACGAGGGGTTGCTGAGTGGGGAACTGGTGGATTCGTTACTGGAAGACCAACGGGCGGGTCACCCGGCCCTCAAAGCAGAGCGCGTTCGGCAAGAGGGGCACTCACTGGCAGAAGTTTCGGACACGATTCAGCGGGCGGAAGGGAAGAGGTCTCAGTAAACTTCTGCTCTTCAGATGATCGAACGTTACTGCACCCCAGAGATGACCGCGATTTGGTCGCGCCAGGCAAAGTACCAGCGGTGGATGGAGGTGGAGGTTGCCGTCTGCGAGGAGTATCACGCTGACGGACTCCTATCGGAAGCTGAGATCGCAGAGATTCGATCAAATGCCGGCTTTACTCTTGAGCGTTGCGACGAGCTGGAAAAGGAGACCCGGCACGATCTCATGGCGTTCGTGAGAAACCTGAGCGAGACTATCGGACCATCCTCGCGGTGGATTCACTTCGGGTTGACCAGCTATGACGTGATCGACTCGGCTCTAGGAATGATGCTGCGCGACAGCAGCCAGATCGTCCTAGAAGCTGTTGCAGAACTCGACGGGGCAATTGAAAAACTGGCTGACGAGAACGCCGATACGCCCATGATCGGACGAACACATGGCATTCATGCCGAGCCAATCACATTTGGATTCAAACTGAACGGCTGGAGGCACGAACTCAGCCGCTCCTTCGATAGATTCGAGGCAGCTAAGGATGAGGTTTCGGTGGGGAAGATCTCAGGTGCCGTAGGCATTCACGCGCATGTTTCACCCGAACTTGAAGCGCGGATACTGGCGCGGCTTGGGCTGAAGGCGGATCCGGCTGCGACCCAGATTGTGAGCCGAGACCGGCTCGCGAATTTGATCAACCAGATAGCGTTGCTCGGGGCGAGCCTGGAGAAGTTTGCAACGGAACTGCGAAACTTGCAGCGAACTGAGATTCTGGAAGTTCAAGAAGCTTTTGCAAGCGGTCAGACAGGTTCATCTGCCATGCCCCACAAGCGCAATCCGTGGAATAGCGAGACGGTTGCAGGTCTCGCCAGAATCTTGCGGGGCAACGCGATGGCGATGCTTGAATCCGTCAGCACATGGCACGAGCGCGACCTAACCAACTCCTCAGTAGAGCGAATTGTTCTTCCCGATACCTTCCAGCTGATTCACTTCATGCTTCGAAGGCTCACCAGGATTGTTTCGGAGCTGCAGGTGTTTCCGGACCGCATGATGCAGAATTTAAAGCTCATGGGAGACCTAGTGTTCAGCGAACACTTGATGCTCAAGCTGATCGAAACCGGAATGCAGAGGCACGAGGCATACAAGGTGGTGCAAAGAAACGCTGCCAAGGCTTGGGAAGGGGAGAGTTTCATCGAGGCGATCAAAGCCGACGAGGATGTCAAGAATCGAATTCAACCTGAAGAGCTGCAGGAGTTGATCAGCTTGGGCCACCACCTTAGACACTCCAGCTCGTCTCGCCCTCAGCAAAGCCTAAGCGAACGCCTCCACCGGTAATATCTATCGACAGATGACCGTTGTCGAGGCAATTTCTAAAAGCTACCTAGCCACAGGCTTGAACCCAGCGCAAGTCGAGGAGATCGCAAGAATCTCTTACTTGCAGACCTACCAGATGCACGACAAGGTGCTGAGCGCCACGGACGACTCCGGCGACCTCAAGATTCTAGCCAGCGGACGGGTTTCGATTACCACTCCTGCAGGTGATGTCTTGGCAACCCTCGATTCTGGGGCTGTTTTTGGAGAGATTTCGTTGCTGGACGAAGGGCCTCGCTCGGCAAATATCAATGCTTTGGAGACCTGCGAGGTAGTTACCATTCCTTCAGACAAGCTTCAGCATCTGATGCGTCAGGACACTCACATGGCAGCAAACCTGCTGCTCAATGTTGCGCGCGTGTTGGCACATCGGCTGCGCTCAACCAGCGCTCACCTTGGCGAGATTCTTGCGCCGCGAGACCATGGCGGCGGATCAGCAGACATGTGGTCGTTCTAACGACTACGACCTAATCGTACGGTAGGTCAACTGGCGGTCGCATCCGCTCTTTTGGCTTCTCAAGCTTCTTTTGTCGCTGCGCGATGCTGCTGGCATCGGCAAACGCATAGAAGTAACAGCCAATTGCGATTAAGGCTGGCACCAAGACGATCGGGTTGAACTGAGAGCCACCGAAGAGCCCAGAGATTCCTCCAGGCGTGAGGATGATCCACACGACCGATACAAGAAACACGAGCAAGATCGCCAGCCCTTTTCGGAACTGACCCGCAACCATCTGCCCAAGACCGGGCACGAGGCTGAGCAAAATCATCGCATATGGCGACACATTGGGTTCGTAGTCGGAGCCCATACCGTCTGCCATTCTGGTCACTTCTGCTTTCTGAAAAACCAACAGGGCGTACTTTTTCTCGATTGCGGCATTGCCTGGGTCCTTTTCCAGTGCAATTTTGTAGAGCTTCATCGCCTCGGCAGTCCTGTGTTGCATGGCCAATAAATCCGCTTCTGCCTCGATGACCCCAGCGTGACCTGGGTTCATCTCCTTTGCCTGTTCCAGGAGCCGCTTCGCAGCTTCCCGTTCGTTTCGGCGAACCTGAAGCTGCAACTGTCGGAGCAGGAAATCAAACTTGGAGGTCTCCTCCGGCGAAAGCTCCTTCGGAGCAATTTTTGAAAGATCAACCACCGGTTCTGGTGGCTCTACTGGTTCTTCTCGGGCCTGTAGTTTGGCTTCCAGCTCTTGCTGGCGAAGCTTGAGGTCCTCCAGTTCTTTCTGGAGCGCGCTATCGTCCTTTGGGTCTATGCTGAACCATCCTCCGATGACGTGCTCTGGAGCTTCTTCGTAGCGCTCCAAAGAGACTCTAGGTCGTAGAACTGCCTCTCTTCGTCCCGCATAATGTGCAAGACGATGTCTCCAAAGTCTTGAAGCACCCAGCCAGTCTTATCGCCTTCCACTCGGTAGGGTTTGGACTTGCGGTCTCGCATGGCTTGGCTGACCTTGTCTGAGATCGCCGAAACATGGCGGTCGTTGAGTGCCGTGCAAATAACGAAGTAATCCGCTAGAACCGTTTTGTTGCTTACGTCGAGAGTTTCAATTTGTTCTGCCTTCATCTCGTCCAGCAATTCGCGGATCGAATCGAGTTTTTGCTCAGTCGTCATCGGTTATCGGTACAGCCCGTGTTGTTGAATATACGCCAAAACTGGTTTCGGAACCATCGTCACTACCGATAGTCCTGCCTCGATTCGCTGTCGGATCTCAGTGGAAGAGTAAGGAACAGGCGGAGCCTCGATCCAATCGACCCGGCGCTGTGCTTCTTTGTCGATTTCGTTCAACGCTCTCCCTCGCAGGCTGCCTTCCCGCTCAAAGACTCCCAAGCGAGCTAAGCGCAGTAGCTCATCCGGCCTATACCACCGAGAAATCTCGGCCAGGGAGTCTGATCCCATCAGGAACCAGTACCGAGCAGGACGAGCAAGGGAAAGCTGCATCAGAGAGTTTGCCGAAAAGGAGGGTTCCGGACTGCTGATTTCGATATCGGAGACGCTGAACTTCGGGTTCATCTGAACGACCTCTTCCAGCATCGCCATCCTCTGTTTTCCGTTCGCCACAGGCTGCTTTGGCTTTAGCGGGTTTTTTCTGGCTGGCAGGAACAGCACCTCGTCGAGTTCAAGTTGCTCGATTGCTGCTTCTGCGAGCTTGATGTGGCCGTTATGGGGCGGATCGAACGTGCCTCCGAATACACCGATGTTCATGCTGATTCCGAGTAGGCGAGTTCGTACTCACCGATTTGAACGAGGTCCCCTTCTGTAGCCCCTGCGTCTCGGAGTCGGTCAATGACTCCGATGCGCGTTAACTTGCGATGCATGTAGCGGATTGCTTCCATGTTTTCAAAATTGGTCATGGCTACCAGCCGCTCGATGCGCTTGCCGGTAACTCGGAAACCATCCTCTGTGACCTCGACGTCCCAATCGAGATCGTCGCTACCTTTGCCCAGCGGAACAACAGTCGGCATCTCGACGGGGCGCGGATTCTCCTGGAGAGTCTTCAGTACGCGGTCCAAAAGTGGGTCAACACCGATGCTTGTGGCGGCCGAGACCATCATGGGATCCACGCCAGCTGCAACAAACTTTTCTCTCAGAGCCTCGGCAGAATCATCATTGAGAAGGTCGGTTTTGTTCAGAACAACGATAGTTGGTCGATCTTGCAGTGTTGCGTCGTACTTTCTTAGTTCGTCTCGAGTGAGCTCAAAGTTCTCCAGAGGGTCGGTTCCGTCAATAGGGAAGCAGTCCACTAGGTGGATCAGGCAGCGGGTCCGCTGGATGTGTTTGAGAAACTGGTGGCCTAGCCCAACACCTTCGCTAGCCCCTTCAATCAACCCAGGCATGTCGGCGACAACGAACGTTTCTCCGTGCCGCTCAACCACGCCAAGGTTTGGGACGATCGTAGTGAACGGGTAATCCGCAATCTTTGGCTTGGCGGCAGAAATAACGCTGATTAACGTGCTCTTGCCAGCATTGGGCAAACCAACGATTCCCACGTCGGCAATCAAACGGAGTTCAAACTTCGCAGAGAACTTCTCTGCAGGGGCACCTTTTTGGGCAAACTTGGGAGATTGGCGAACACTGGAAACGAAGTGGGTGTTGCCATAGCCACCCTTTCCCCCACGGCATATCACGTATTCCTGCCCGTGTGCGACAAGGTCCACCTCGGGGTCTCCGGTTTCGGAGTCGAACACTACGGTCCCAACGGGGACCCTTACGATGAGGTTTGCAGCAGAGCGCCCGGCCTTGTTGCCCCTCGCAGGTTCGCCATCATCTGCCTTGTATCGGTGCTTTAGCTTGAAATCATAGAGCGTGTTGAGGAAGCGGTCTGCTCTAAGGATGATGTCGCCACCACGACCGCCATCGGCGCCATTAGGACCTCCCCGAGGCACAAACTTCTCTCGATGGAAAGTCGCAGAGCCGTCGCCGCCTTTGCCGCTCTCAAAAAAAACTGTGGCTTCGTCCAGAAAGACCATTACTGTTATTCAACCATCCCCGGGATGATGTTGACCCGCATGACCTTCGCGTCAAGGTTGACTTCGAGAACAAATTCCCGTACCGCTGGTATCAGTACGTCGCCTACCTGGTACACGTCGTGCGCCGGAGCAGGAAGGACCGCGTCGAGCGTTCCGAGTACCTTGCCATTCTGGTCGATTACCTTCAAACCGACGAGCTCTTCGACCATGAACGAGCGGTCATCGAGTTCGACTTCGAGCTCTGATTCCCCAAAGACGCGCGAGCCAACCAAGGACTTAGCGACTTCTCGGTCTTCGAGCCCTTGCAGCCGGAGGATAAGATGGCTCTTTTGAAGGCGGTATCCGGCAGATCGGTAATTTTCGGTCCCAATACGCAGTTCGAGACCTTTATCGAATCGCTCGATGAACTCGGTCTCAGGGGCAACTTTAACTGCGCCTTGAACGCCGTGAACGCCGGTCACGGTACCAATAGGGACCGACTTATCTAGGGTGAGTGTGCGAGTTTTGTGGTTATTCGGCGACAACCTTCACCAGCGCTCGCTCTTTGTAGCTGCTCGCAATTGCGGAGACCACGATGCGAAGCTGGTTGATGACTCGACCTCGGCGTCCGATCAGTTTGCCAACGTCGTTAGGAGCCACGTGCACGTTGAACACGCGCACACGGTTATCCATATATTCTTCGATCTCGAGTGCCTCTGGCTCATCGAGGAGCGAGCGGACGAACGATTCAACAAACGGGGAATAGGTCGCTTCGGAATCAGGCATTTGGAGCTTCTTCAGTCGCCTCAGCGGTCTCTTCTGCAACCACCTCTTCAGCTACTTCCTCTACAACGGCTTCCGTTGTGGCGGCTTCTGTTTCGGCAATCTCGATCGCTTCCTCAGAAACCTCTCCGGACCGAAGTTCGACTTCCTCATCTTGAGAGGGAAGATCTGGCTCGGTTCCTTCAACTGCCGCAGCTGGGATGGCAGACTTGACCGCCATGGCGCCGGTGGTTCGATCCAGGTACCAGAATTTCTTCTTTGCCTTGGGCCGTACTTCAAAGAATCGATCGAGAACGCCGACCTTCTTCAGAAGGTAAGCAGTGGTCTCTGTTGGCTGTGCGCCGAGCATCAGCCAGTGCAAGGCTCGCTCCTCATCGATGTGGATCACCTTTGGCTGCTTGACAGGATCGTAATAACCGATCGATTCGACAAACGCGCCGCCTCTCTTCGCCTCGCTCTTGGCAACCACCATTCTATAAAAGGGGCGCCCTTTGTTGCCCATCCGTGACAGTCTTATCTTAACCACAGTATTTTTGAGTCTCCAAGTCCGGCTTCTGGCTCCTGTCTGATAACAAACACTTCAACAGGGCCTCTCGTATGAAGCCCAAACTTCTGAACAAATCATTTTAGCAGATTTGCAACACGCGGATGCCTGGACGGTAATCATTTGCGTGATAATCGGCGCGGCTTCATTTTCTTTTGGCGAGACTGCAACTTCGAAATCTGCTTCATGCCCTTCTTCATCTGTTCCAGTTGGTTGAGCAGCTGATTGACATCCTCTACCGCAACTCCGGAGCCCGCGGCGATGCGCTTTCGCCTGGAACCGTTGATAATCTGCGGTTTTGATCGCTCGCCAGGGGTCATGCTGCTGATGATCGCTTCGATCCGCCCCATTGTCTTCTCGTGGTCCGCATCCATGATCTCTTCAGGCAGCGCAGCCGACAGCCCAGGGATCATCTTCATGAGGTTCTTGAATGAGCCCATCTTGCGAATCATGCGCATCTGTTGGAGCATGTCGTTGAAGTCCATGTCTCCCTTCTTCATCTTGGACTCTAGCTGCTTGGCGTCGACCTCCTCCATCATGATCTCCGCCTTCTCGATGATCCCGAGAACGTCTCCCATGCCGAGGATTCGCTGTGCCATTCGGTCGGGATAGAAGGTGTCGAGTGCCTCCACAGCTTCGCCGACACCAACATAGCGAACAGCAAGACCCGTGACCGCTTTGACACTCAAAATCGCGCCACCTCGAGTGTCGCCGTCGAGCTTGGTGAAGATCACACCGGTGAGGGGCACTTTGTCGCCGAACGATTCCGCAATGCTCACCGCCTGCTGGCCAGTAGTTGAATCCAGAACGAGGAAAGACTCGGATGGACCAACAGCCTTGGCAACACTCTCCAGTTGGCCCATCAGTTCTTCGTCGATCTGAAGTCGGCCAGCGGTATCGACAATCAGAACGTCGAGCATCAAGTGCTTGCATCGCTGGAGGGCTCGCTTTGCAACATCAACGGGATCTTTGGCTTCTAGTTCGGCAAAGACAGGCACGTCCATCGTATCGCCAAGAACTTGCAGTTGAGTGATAGCAGCTGGCCTTTGAAGGTCGCAAGCCGCAAGCATCGGCTTTTTCCCCAATTTCTTGAAGTTCAAGGCTAGCTTTGCGGCAGACGTCGTTTTTCCCGAACCCTGAAGTCCTGCCAGCAGGATCACGGTTGGAGGGTTGGGCGACCATTTGAAGGCGGGTGCGGCACCCCCCAAGAGCTCAACCAATTCGTCTCGAACGATCTTTACAATGGTCTGGTCAGCGGTAAGCGTGCCAAAAAGCTCCTGACCAGTGGCTTGTTCCTTGACGCGGGCAACAAACTCCTTTGCGACTTTGATGTTGACGTCTGCCTCAAGAAGAGCAATTCGAACTTCACGAAGCGCCTCGTTGACATCATCCTCAGAGAGGACTCGTTTGGAATGGAGCTTGGAGAAGACCGTCGATAGCCGTCGTGTCAGGTTGTCGAGCACAGGGTTGAGATTTTACCTTTGGCTCAAACGCCCGTCTGTTAACTAATATATATTATGACACTTTGCGAACAGCGATTGAAGCTTGTGGCGTCTAAAGCTTTGTGATCGCAACTTTCCTGCTGTTATCGGCAACAGCTGTACAACCTTCTTACCAAACTTGGGCTGAAAATGATTTCTATCGCGTTGAAGTGGCCCCACAAGAGCAACGAATTTCGATGAGGGTCTTCGATAAACGATTGAATCGCGAAGTCGTTCAGTACGAAAACTTTCTGTTGCCTGGGTCGGGCCGATGGGAATATTCGATCCAACCGCAGAACCGTGCGATTATCGCAAGCTCTGGAGATTCAACAGTGCGGTTTAGGCTCGACCCGCATGATTTTGGGTTTGTCTTTTCAACCCAGGTCATGCACTGGTCGAACTCTGTTTCGCTTCCTCCTCTCGGATTCATGAACAGCGTTCTGTATGACTTCTCGAGGACTGGAAGAGGGGCAGCAACGATCCCAAACTTTCACTTTGACCGGATAACCGGATCGACAGACATAGGACCGAGAGGCCAAACAGCGGTCTGGAGGGTCAGCATGGACGAGAAGAAGATGGTTTGGCTCATGTCTCGGTCGAGACCGTCCGCCGAGGTGTACCGCCGTGCGTTCGAAGTGGGCCTTGGAGACAACTATTCGCCAGTTGGCGGTCCGTTTGCAGAACTTGTACCGGCAACACGGCAGCCGTACCTGTTCAGTTTTGAAGGGGTTCGGCCTGCAGATGTCGATGGTTGGATCAGTGCTGCCCGTTCAGTGGGGGCGAAGCAAATCCAGTTCCATGGCGGGGATCTCTACCGATTCGGAGATTATGAGGTGGCTCGTTCCGTGTATCCGCGGGGGCTTCAGGATCTGAGGACGGTCAACGGCAAGCTCCGCTCTGAGGGAATCCTGCCCGGGATGCAGGTGTACACCTTCATGCTAGATAAGCGCAGCCGATTCGTTACCCCTCGACCCCATCCGGGGCTTGCAACGGGTCAAACCTGGTCCCTAGCAGAGAGTGTCGCTCCGGGAGCAAAGGTCCTAACTCTGAATGCAAGGTCGGTAGCAGACTTTCAACCCGCGGGGCTTACGTTGCGAGTTGGAGATGAATTAGTGAGTTTTCAGCGGGTGGTTGGATCGACCTCAACGACGATTAGAATCGAAGTGGAGCGAGGAGTCCTTGGCACGGCAACCGCCGCCCATCGAAGTGGGGCCAACATCTCTTCCCTGCGCGAGGCATACGGCCACTTCCTGGTCAACCCTCGTACACCGCTGTTCGATGAGCTGATTGACGCCACGGTCAATTTCTACAATCAGGGCAACTTCGGCGCGATTTATTTCGACGGGATCGAAACGATGTATAGCCTGACGAGCGAGCCAGATGGTTGGTACTGGGGGGCAAAATTTGTCTCCGAGGTCTTGCGCAGGCTGGATGAGCCACCACTGGTTGAGTTCAGCAGCTATATCGAGAACTTCTATCCCTATATTTCCCGCTATAACGCGTGGGATGCACCCGAGAGGGACTACATTCGCTTTTTCGAGCGTCACTTTGCCGCTAATCGACGGGAAAACATGCCCCATATCCCTCGGCAGATGGGTTGGATCGCTTATCACGTACAGAACGGGCTCGCCATTCACAACCTATATCCGGAGGATCTGGACGTGGTTGGGCTATCGCATTTGCTCCATCAGCAAAGCTTCTCGCTTCTGAACGTCGATAACCGAAATTATAGAGGCATTTACAACTTCGAGAGACTGAGTGAACGGCTCAAGATGTACGTTGAGGCTGCTGACCGGTTCGGAGGCAGAACGCAGACCTTCCGTCCCGAAATGGTCAGCAACCACACACTTCGAAGGTCCGACCGCGGATACACGCTTCGCCCGCAACGCATCGAAGACTACGACTTGCTTGCTGGGCTCACCCGTCGGGGCTTTTCACTCCAGCCGGTCGAGAGCGATTCGAATCGCTTGATTCGGATCGAGTTTGCAGGCATCGCCGAAATCGGCGACCGAATCACGAATCGGGCACCCACTGGCGGTGGTTTGCCTCTAGCAGAATTTCTGACCCCTGAGCAGCGGACACCCAACCGAACCGCTCCGTGGGATCAAGCTTCAATTGCCATGACAGTCGGAAGCCAGGGTCAGCGGTTCACCTACTCCATAGGCGACAGGCGGATGACTGCCCGTGGCATGGTTGGTTTCCCGTTGCCGCTTATCCCGTCGTTTACCCCAGCATCTGCCCCCGCAGGTACAACCGATCTCAGTAACCCACGCTACGAGTTTCACCGTGGGGTTATGCCCATCAATGTTGCCACCGATAGAGCGAATCTGCATGGAGCTACGGGCGAGCCGACTGCCATCTTCCCTAAGTCTGAGCCTATCAGGAAGGTTGAAATGAGAATTGGAGATGCCAGGTTCACGATGGAAAACGTTCGACCCGGGTCCTATATTGAAATCGAGGGCGGCAATGTGCGCATCGTTGGTCCGTTTGCCCAGTTGGCGGAGCCTCAGCTAACGAACCAGATTTCATCTCAACTTCCGAGCGGGTTTTCCAACGGCAGGGTCGATGTGGAGTTCTTCCCTGGTGACCAGGGCATTGGAGCCATCGTAAGAGTCAGAGAAGTTGTTGTTGGCGCTCCTATCCATCGGTTCGAATAAGCTCAAATCATGAAGCGTGTGGTTGTTCTTGGTGCCGGTTTCGGCGGGATCGAGGTTGCCAAGAAGCTCAGCAAGAAGTTTGAGCTGGTCGTCATCGATCGGAGCAATCACTTCACGTTTCAGCCTCTTCTCTATCAAGTGGCTACAGCGGCACTATCGCCCAGCAACATCGCCAACCCTATTCGCTGCATCCTGAGCCGTCGCCCGAACACCGAAGTGGTGATGGCAGAGGTTCTCGGGGTCGACCCGAAGGAAAAAAAAGTGATCTACGCCGGTGGCGAGGTCAGCTACGACTACCTAGTGGTCGCCACCGGCGCAACTCACAGTTACTTCGGCAACGACCAGTGGGCGGCAGATGCTCCCGGCCTCAAATCCATCTTCGACGCTACATACTTGCGCAGCAAGATCTTGTCCTCGTTTGAACATGCCGAGGTAGAGCGAGAGGAGGCAGTTCGGAGGGCGCTGATGACCTTTTGTATCGTTGGCGCTGGGCCAACGGGCGTCGAGATCGCTGGTGCGCTTGCTGAACTGACCCGTCACACCTTGCGAAGAGATTTTGACCATATTGACCCAGCTTCCGCCAGTATTTATCTGATCGAGGCTGGTCCTAGAGTGCTCTCTAGCTTTTCCCCTTCCCTGTCGGAGTACGCAAAGAACGCTCTGGAAAAAATGAAGGTGAACGTTATGGTCAACCACATGGTCACAGGAGTCGACGCCGAAGGGGTTTTGATTGGCAAGGAGAGAATCAGAAGTCGCAATGTGATCTGGTGTGCCGGCGTGCAGGCATCACCTGTTGCAGATTGGCTTGGTGTGCCCGCAGGACCGAACGCAAGGGTGCCGGTGGATGCCAACTGTCGCGTTCCCCAGTATCCCGATATCTATGTCATCGGAGATGCAGCCCTCTTCCCTACTGATAATGGTCGAGGTCTACCAGGGGTCGCGCCCGTGGCGATGCAAATGGGCAAGTACGTGGCGTTTCACATCCGAGAGTCGGACCGCGGATTTCCGAGCATAGCCGGGTTCAAGTACAAAGACAAAGGGAATCTCGCTACAATTGGTCGCACGAAGGCGGTGATGGAGATCGGCAAGATCAAGATGACCGGATTTTCTGCCTGGATGGTGTGGGTATTCGTCCACATCCTCTACATCGCGGGCTTCCGAAACCGCACGATCATTTTCATTGAGTGGGTCTGGTTCTACGTGAGCTGGCGCTCTGGGGCGCGGTTGATCCTGCCTCAGTCTTCGCCCTAGCGGTAGTCCAGCGGCCGCAAGTAAAACTCGTTGATCGCGGTTGTGCTCAGCATCGCGGTGGAGGGCATTCTCCGCTTCCAATGCGTGCTATTTAGCAACTGGCTGCAAGTTTCGATCGCTTGCATAGGGTAACCAAGCCGCTCGATGAAGGAGGCCGAGTAGCCCAACTGAAGGTAGGCGAGGATGGGGTCTGCCATGTTGTAGGTCACTCCTAGGTCACTCTCATCCGTTTGGCCCTGAATTAGGTCGGCACTTGGTGGCTTGTCGATAATCTCTCCAGGGACTTCGAGGTACTCGGCAAGCACCCTGACCTGGGTTTTAAACAGATCGCCGATCGGGTTGACCGGCGGCGCATCGTCCCCGTGCCAGGTGAAATATCCGAGCAGCCGCTCGGACTTGTTGCCTGTACCAACGGGCAGCGCCCCGAGTTTCATAGACTGATCGAACAGAATCGTGGTCCGGCATCGAGAGCAAATGTTTCCGATTCTCCGCGCACTTGCTTCAGCCTCGTATTCGCAAAGGTAGCCGTCGACCATCTGGGTGATCTCGATGACTCTGCCGCTCAAAACGTACCTTGCACACACCAGCTCGGCATGGGCGAGGCTCTCTGACGACGAGACTCGGTACGGCATAAGGATTGGGTGCACCTTGTGAGCGCCGAATGCCTTTGCGCAGAGGGCAGCGACCACTGCCGAGTCAAGCCCCCCTGACAGACCCAGAACCACGGAATCCATTCCCCGCTGGCGGGTGATCTCATCCCTTAAAAACCGGACCAGGTACTCCGCCACCAGAGCCGGCTCGATCTTGAGCATCGGCAATTGACCGGCGTTGGCTCCAGCCGCCTGGTGCAAGGGTGCGGAGTAAATGATTTTCATTGGATTTTGTGGTCGTCTGGGACTATCTTGGAAACTCTTGAATCCTGAGTTTGTGCAATCCGTATTGGTTTATGAGATTGTACGCTCTGAAAGCGAACTTCTCGGCAAACAGAAAAATGACGAAATTGGGTGTTGCCCTCATGATCGGCGCAGTCATCGCTGCGCTCGCACTCGGCTTGTTCGCAAAGTTGATCTGGTTCTTGATTCCCCTTGCGTTCCTGCTGGGTCTCGGGCTGGCGATCGGCGGAGCTGTTCAGGCGAAGTCGATAGGTTCGGGAAACGGCCGCTACCTGCCTTAGTCGCTCCGGGCGGCAAGGTGGATGAGGTATTCCCTTAGCATGGGCTTTGGCCTCACTGTCTTGCTCTGCTCCCTGAGCGTTGCTCCCTCACCTGACTTTAACCTCGCGAGGTTCGACCGAGACGCTTACGGCGTTGCCTCGGTCATCGCCTCCAGCTTTGATCAGGCGCTCTACACTCAGGGGTACCTCCATGCACTGGACCGGCTCGGGCAAATGGAATCTGCCCGAAGAAACGCTAGGGGAACACTCTCAGCCCTCTATGGCGATCGCTTTCTCGCGTCAGACCGCCAGTCACTCCAAACTGCCTACACCGATGCCGAACTGATAGTCCAATTCGAAGCTCTCAACGACGAATTGAAGTCTGGGTTTCTCGCCTACGTCGCCGGAGTAAACCGAGGAATCAACGAGAGAGTCGAATCCGGAGACTTGCCCCCGATTTACGCTCAAACAGGATCGAAGCCGGAACCCTGGAGCCTGATGGACTCACTGGCGATCGGCGTACGGTTCGCAAGAGCGTTTGGTGGCGCCGGTGGGGGCGAACTTCGTAACCTGGCGATCATCGAGTACTTGAAGGGTCAAGAGGTCGGGGACCGGTATCTGGAAGCGTTCTACGACATCGCGCCGATCAACGATCGGCGAGCTCTGCCAACGGTGCTTCCGCAAGATGACCCGCAGCGCGCCAACCCGCCCAGATTCCCTAGACCTACACCGGAGATCACCGCCGAGACCCTGTCTCGGCTTCCGAAGACTTCCCTGCTGGAGCTGCTGCCTGCGATTCAGCTGCGCGATGAAGACCGCCCAGAGTGGGTGGCATCGAGAGAGCTGGGCACGATCGACCGGTTTGGCAGTTATGCCATCGTGGTTTCTCCACAGCGCTCCAGCTCTGGCAATGGGCTGCTGCTCAGCGGACCACAGATGGGGTTCTCAACCCCATCGATTGTGTACGAGATCGGGTTAAACAGCCCCGACTTTCGAGCCGTGGGCATGAGCTTGCCGGGGCTCCCAGGGATCCTCATCGGCAAGACTCCGCACCTATCTTGGGGCTTTACTTCTGGCGTGGGCGATAACGAAGACGTTTTCTTCCTTCCCGAGGTCGATGGCGAGCTCCAGATGGATGGGAAACCTGTACCCGTTGAGCGGATTGAATTTCAGGTTGTAGTTCGAGATGGAGAAACGCAAACCGCGGTACAAGAGCGAACTTCTATCGGAAGGATTGGTTTGCGCCTGCGAGGTCGAGGTGCGTTCGTTGTTCGCAGTAGCTGGTGGGGTCGGGAAATCTCCACTGTCGAGAACCTGTTCCGGCTTTATCGTGCCAGGACTGGTGAGGAGGTGCGCGAGGCGGCTCGGGGCTTTCCCATGAGCTTCAACCTGTTCTTTGCCACCACCTCGGGTGACATAGGCTGGCAGTATTGCGGTCTGTATCCTGCCCGGTCAGAAGGAGAGGATTACCGGCTTCCAGTGGTTGCCTCGCAGCGCACGGTTTGGAACCGCTACGTGCCGTTCGATTCCCTTCCCTATGCTGTCAATCCTCCGTCTGGAGTGATCATTAACTGGAACAACAAGCCAGCAGAGTGGTGGGACAACGGCGATACTCCGGCTTGGGGTCGTCTTTTCCGCAACGAATCGCTCTCACGGGCACTGCTCGGTGGAAGTTTGGCAGATTCGAAACTGGGCCTGGATGACCTGCAAAACGCGATCTGGACGGTAGCGAGGCGAACCCAGCGTCCGAATGTAATGGGCGACCATGCTGGGCAGGTTCTGCGCCCAGATTGGGTAAGCGGAATCCGAACACCTTCTACAGGCACCTCAGCAGAAGTAAAGAAACGCTTACTCTCGTATGACGGCTGGGCGCTCGACGGTTTGCCCGACCCGCTGATCTATGAGACTTTCTTGAGCAATCTTCGGGCGGAGGTGTTTCGTCCGTCGCTCGGCAGTTTTGTTCGGCCGGAGCTGTTCGAGCTAGCGGTGTCGCCTGGGGTTTTGCTCGACGCTTTGGAGCGCAGAACACGGGTGGACTATCTGCGCGGGCGCACGGTCTCGGCGGTGTCCCAAGAAGCCTTCGAGAAGACGGTGGACGACCTGAGCAAGCGCTACGGAAGCAACGTTGCCGCTTGGCGGTTCGTGGCTCCTCGGTTTCGGGTGGGCGAAGGCCCAGCAGTTCCGTATAGTGACCGGGGCACGTACATCATGATCGCCGAGATGTCTCCGGTGCCGACCGGCAGGTCTGTGCTGCCACCTGGCAACACGGAGTCTGGTCGGTTTGCCGATGACCAGACGGATTTGGCGCGAAATTGGAACTACAAACCGATGCGCTCGCTTCGGTAGAAGGGGATGGCAGGTATAATTTTGAGGTCGGGCTCCCGTCGTCTAGCGGTCCAGGACATCGCCCTCTCACGGCGAAGATCGCGGGTTCGAATCCCGTCGGGAGTACCAATTTGGTCGCTGCCTAGATTGATTTGACGCTGACATCGACAGAATAATGACGTCAGGCCTTTGCGTTCTTGCAACCTCTGTTTGAATGAAAAGAGCTAACAAAGCTCTGCGCTAATTGCGGCTCGTTTATGTCTCTCAGATTTCTTTTCTGCTGCTGTCTAGTGTGTTTGTCGTCGCTGGGCGCGTGTTCCAAAATTGTGAGCACTTCAGAGAAAGAACCTTAGTCTCGGAGTTCATTGGATCTCCAGTCGTCGCTGCGATATTCATGGGTGCGGTTTTCGTTCTAGCAATGTTGTACCGATATCTGACTAGGCTCGGAGCCACCAAAACGGGGCCATAGCTGTCTTCGGAATCTCAGACTTATTCACTTGAAGCGAGTGCAGGGCTCAGACGCCCCAAAATTTTGACGGAACCTCAAAACATGATTGGGAGTCTCTTTCTGCATGCCGAAGTTTCTCGTTGCCATTTACCGACCAAATGATTACGACCCAGCGGTTGCTGAGGACCACACCGTTCGAGAGGCGATCGACGAAGTGAACGATCAGATGGTCGCCGCGGGAGTTCGGGTGTTCGTCGGAGGGCTACATCCAGTGGAGTCTGCGAAGTCGATCAGGCTGGTTTCTCCCGGGCAAACGGACGTATCTCAGGGCGCCTATCTGAAGTGCAATGAGCACGTCGGCGGGTTTTGGGTCCTCGAGGTCGCCGACGAAGAGGCGGCTATCGAATGGGGCAGAAAAGCGGCAGTTGCCTGCCGCGCACCGGTCGAAGTCCGCCAGTTCCACTAGCTTTGGGGAACGAAATTCACATCAAGCGAAGCTTAGAGGCCGAGTTGCTTGCGGAACTTCTCTATCTCTAGCGTGTCGAGAGCTTCGTCCTCGTCTGAAATCGACTGGCTGACTTCCCTGCCAAGCGCCCTTTCCATGATCTCCCGCTTCTTGCGGTACGTCACGTTGTCTGGGTTGAGATGAATCGCAAACTCCATTGCCCGAACAGCGTCACTCTCCCTGCCGACTTTCCAGAATGGGATTGCCACCTGAGTGTACAGGTAGTCGTCTCCGGGGGAGAGCTCTACTGCCGCCTGGAAGGGCACCAAAGACTCTTCAAAGAGCCCCATCTCGCTCATGAGGTCCGCTAGCCAGTACTGATAGAACGAATCCTCCGGCGCCGCCGCAACGCAAAGTTGAGCGGCAACCAGAGCCGCCTTTCGGTACCCGCGATCGCGGAGATACTCTGCCAGCCGCAGCTGGTAGTAGGGGTTCGAGGGGTCCTCGGCAATCGCTCTCTGCAGGTGTGCCAGTGTTTCGTCATGATTCGTTTCTGCCCGCTCAATATCTGCCAGAGCCACATGGGTGTCTGCCCGCTCAGCGGACTGCTTCAGCAGCCGCTCAAACGCTAGCCGCGCCTTGTCTGCCTCTCCCATGATTTGGTAGGCAGAGCCGAGCGCCATCAGAGCAGCCGGGTCATCGAATTTTTGCTCGCCCAGCGCTCTCTCGAGGTGGGCGATGGCGGCGGCGTACCTGCCGATCGCCATGTTCTGCTGGGCGTAGGTAAAGCTGTCCTGTCCGGTCTCGCCAACTCGGTCATCTTTGGCAAAGGTGTCGTCTTCGGTGAAGCCAAATACGTTCGCGCCAGGGTTTGAAAAATCCATATGCTCTGGTTTACTCCGAACTCTGGCTGCCGTATGCGCCCGGTCTGTTTCCACCATCTCGCAAGATGATGCTGATCGGGTAGCTGCGTCCTGAAAGAGGGATGGTCCGCATATCGACCACCTGAACCGAGCGTGGCGGAAGGTTGTAGGTTCGCAACAGCCTTTGCTGTTTTGGTTGAAGCATGGGGGTGCGAATCACTGTGTTCTCGAAGGCGAAGAGGCCTCCGCCGTAGCCTGCGCTGGATTCAAAGATCATCTCAACGGTCTTCGGTTCGTTCAGCGGGTTTTCCAGCCTGAACTGCACGTTGTACAGCACCCCGAAGTTGCCCCTCAGGATGTGGTCTCCGTTTCCACAGGGGATCGGGCGCTCTCCGATACGGGCAATGCGCTCGCGGCTGCCAGCGCGGTAAGTGATCATGAAATCGATGAATGGGCTGGGATAGATGTGTGGTGAAACGGCGGTTGGAGTTCTGTCGGCGTAAGTGGCGTTTCTCGGGCCTGTGAGCCTCCAGGGCTGCGAACTGCTGACCGAAGTCGCCCAAGCGGTGGTAATCGACTCAGAGCCTTTGGCGTCTGCGCGAACCAGGATCGAATTGGCGCTTCCTTGCACAAGCTGAACCGAGAAAAGCCCGCTCATGACCTGTTGCGGGGTCAGCCTTCGAAAAGCCAGGGGCACGGATTGACCCGGAGGAATGTCGATGACCTCCGCCGACCCCTTCAAGTAATTCTTCATGTACATCTCGGCAGCAATTGCACCAGCTGAGGTTGGATCTTCTCGTGGCGGGCTGTCGCCGGAGGTGATGAGGATTCGAGCTGTTCTATCGCTATTGTTCACCGCCTGAACCTGAACCACCAGAGGAGTGTTCATCGCGTTCTTGTGGTGGTAGAGCATTCGGACCGCTTCTCCGGAGTTCAACCGTGAGGAAAACAGGGGACCGACCTGGCGGATGCTCTCTGGGTTGTTGCAAAACCAGAGGTATTGCTCTGGTTGCTTCTGTATCCCGATGTTGGTTACGGTTACCCGAGCGATTCCCTGAACTGGGGTGGATGCCTCGGCGGAAACGCGCACCGGAACATCGAAGAGTAAAGATTGATCAGGCCTGATTTCGCGGGCAAAGAAGTTGCCGATCTCGATCGCCGCGCCCACCTCTGCCTTCAGACCCGAGAGAATGGCCCCTTCGACGGCTCCTCGAACGGTATCGGCAGTTGCTGGAAAGCCCGTGACATCGGCTGTAAGCGATTGCGGAAGCGTGGTAGCCATCCGGCGGACCAGAACCGTGACCACCACCAGCGAATCTGCATTGGCAAACATGATGCGCGCTTGACCTGGGGAGAGCGCCCGAACCTGGATGATGTTTCCCTGTCGCGTGACTTGGATGATTTCAGGAGCAGAGACGCTGATCTGGATGCCGTCGGCATTCGCTCCGTTTATGGCGAACGACTGCGACTGCCCGGGAGCTAGGTTGATGGTTTCGACGCTGGAGCGGAGCGGCCCTGGAGCTTGTACCGGGCTTCTAGAGGCAGACGTAGTTACTGCCCGACCGGTGATGCCAGCGGCTGCCTGGATTGCCTGAATCCAGCTGTTGGCTAGTGCTTGTTGCGTGGTTCTTGCCGCGATGGCATCTGCAGGAAACACGGTTGCGACGCGGATGCCACTGCTAACGATCGCTACCCCTTCCCCTTGCGTTTGCTGGGTCAACCGGCTGATATCGACCGAACGGAGTCGCTCTGCGGCGATCTCTGCGCGCTGCGCTGGGGTTAGCCCACCTGCTTCACTTCGGAAGCGCATGACCACGATGGAGTTGACCATGACTGCCTCCTCCTTGGCTGAAACTTCGGTTGCTGCCGCCATAGCGGCGAGCATCGAGAGCAGCGCCAAAATGAGCAAAATGGGGGAGCAACGCATCGCTTGAAGGTTACCATTATAGGTTCAAAATAGCTCAGCGGTAAACTTAGAGTTAGTACAAATGCCCATGAATTCCGTTAAAGCCCGCAACCTGATCAATAACGAATGGTCGGAAACGAGCCAGTCTTTTGACAGCCTGAACCCCGCAAACACAAAAGAGACCGTTGGTACTGCCCCATTGAGCGGCAAGGCCGAGGTCGATGCTGCAGTTGCCGCCGCCAAGAAGGCATTTCGCGGCTGGGCAGACGAGAGCTGGGTGCACAGAGCGGAGGTCATTGACCGGTTCGCGCAGCTGCTGAAGAGAGATCACGACAGCCTGAGCGAGATGGTTACCCGCGAGTGCGGAAAGCCGATCAACGAAGGTCGCGCCGATGTGATTGAGGCACTGCATATGGCACAGTACATGGCTGGGCTCGGAAGGGTGCCAAACGGTTTCACGGTCAGCAGTGAGATTCCCGCGAAGGACGCATACATCTTGCGAAAGCCGAAAGGAGTCATCGCCTGTATCGCCCCTTGGAATTTCCCCGTTGCGATTCCGCTCTGGCTGGTTTTGCCCAGCGTTCTTGCGGGCAACACTGTGGTTTACAAGCCTAGCGAAGAGACTCCGATCTGTTCGCACCGACTAGCGGAGCTCTTCCATGAGGCGGGATTCCCGCCAGGTGTGATCAACGTGATTCACGGAACCGGTGAAGAGGCTGGAGACCCACTGGTGAAGCACCCCGACGTGGCTGCCGTGCTGTTTACGGGATCACGCGCTGTTGGAAAGTACATCCAGCAGGTCTGCGCTTCCGACCTGTATAAGTTCGCTGCAACAGAAATGGGCGGTAAGAACGCCGTGATCGTTCTTGAGGACGCCAACCTCGATATTGCGGTGCCGGCTGCAATTCTCAGCGCCTTCAAGACGAGCGGTCAGCGTTGCGTCTCTGCGGGTCGCTTGATCGTTGACAAGAAGATCGAACCCGAGTTTACGAAGCGCTTCCTTGAGGCAGTTGAGAGGATCCGAATCGGCAATGGCCTCGGCGAGGACGTTTTCATGGGACCGCTGATCAACGAAGGTGGCGTTGAGAAGTGGGAAACCCACAATAAGAAGGCGATTGAGGAAGGCGCGGAAGTTTTGGTGGAAGGCAAGAGGCTAACCGAGGGCGACTTTTCTTGCGGTCATTTTGTGAGCCCGTTTGTTTATCGAATGCAGTACCGACCGGGCACGTTCAGCTTGCGGGAAGAAGCCTTCTCTCCCCACGTCGCCATTATTCCGGTTGATGGACTGGAGCAGGCTGTCGAGGTCTACAACGACACGGATTACGGGCTGGCGATGGCAGTGATTACCGAGGACTACCGCAAGTGGCGCTACGTGCGAAACCACGCCGAGTTTGGTTTGGGGTACGTGAACCTGCCCAGCATCGGCGCGGAGGTTCACCTGCCGTTTGGCGGGGTGAAGGCAAGCGGCAACGGAAACCCAGGCGCAGAAGGCATTCTGGAAGCCGTAACGCATCGGGTTGCGTTCACCGTGAACCATGCCGATGAGATCGTCTTGGCGCAAGGTCTGAGCTCGAAAGTCTAGGCAGTTTTCGCGCCGACTTCTTTCAGGGCGGCACGGATTGTTTCAGGGGAGATGATGTCGGCAGCGTCCTTTGACGGCTGTCGCCATAAAATCTCCCCGCTTCGGTCGACGATCACGGCGCCACCCAACTGCATGGGGTCGCCCTCGGGGACGCCGTTGCGAAAACCCTGCTTGATCGCCTGGAACCCCTTCGCGATGACTGTCGGGTTAACGAAGGAGCCCATGGTGCCTCTGGTGAATGCCATCGCTTTGAACAAATGCTTCTCCGGGTCGGCGATGACTCGCTGTTCTAGATTGAGCTGATTCCGGAATACCTTAACTGAGGGCAACTCAGACGGCGCAACAAAGTACAGGTTGGGAATCGACTCATTTCGGAGCTCTGAAACCTGCTGCTTACAGAAGGCGCAGCCGAGGTGGCGGACAAACACGATGACAGCAGGACCGTGTTCGGCAAGTTGCTCAACGGTCGCTGTAGTTCCGTCATCAAGCACAAATGGCTCACTGCGCCACTTCATGTGGATCCGTACGCTCTCATTGGTTCGGTGGTTAGCCTGGCTGGAGTTTAGGCGATCCCTCGTAGGGGTTCGAGATTGCCTGACTCCTGCATATTCTGAATTACCGCTTTCTCGATTTGCCGGACTCGTTGTTTTGAGAGCTTCATCCTCGCAGCGACTTCTTGAACCGTTCTTGCACCTTCGCCGTCCAGCCCGTATCTCAAGATCATGACCTCACGATCTCGTTCGGACGAATCTTCGAGCAAGTTGAGCACTGCCAACCGAATCTCTGTCTTTACAGAGTGTTCCAGTCCATCGGCAGTGTTCTGGTCTGGAATCAGATCTTCCAGGCTGCTCTCTTCTCGGTTTGAAACGGTCTTGTTAAGTGAGACCGGCTCCTTGATCCCTTGAAGTAGTTCGCGAAGCCGTGCCTGGCTTAGATGGCATTCGTTGGCGACTTCTTCTTCGCTTGCATCTCTGCCTAGTTCTTGCCTCAATTCCAGGCTCTTCACTTGAACTTTGTGCGCACTTGCTTGGGCCTGCGACGGGACCCGGACGGTCCTCGATTGTTCGAGAATTCCTCTTCGGATGCTTTGGCGGATCCACCAAGTCGCGTAGGTGGAGAAACGAAATCCGCGGTCCGGATCGAACTTCCCGACTGCGTGAATCAATCCCAGAGCGCCTTCTTGGATGAGGTCCTGTAGGGGCAGACCTCTGCCCTCGAACTTTTTAGCGATGCTTACAACCAGCTTGAGATTGCTCTCCACTAGCTTCGCTCGGCTCTCTTCGTCCCCGGCCTTAGCGAGCTTGCCCAAGCGTTTTTCTTGCTCGGCGGTTAGAATTCGGTGTTTGCAGGCTAAATTCAGCCAATTTTTTTGTGTTTCTTCGGGGGAAGAGGAGTCACTTATGACGGAGCGCGATGTGGCAAGGGCCGCTTTCGTGGACCAATCTATGCCGACATCGGCTACAATTTTCTTTGAACCCATTATCGGTTGCCTCCTTTTTTGCGGTGGCAGTCCTCTTGTTCCGCTGTGTTCATCCTTGAACGTCCGGATGTTACCCGTTTGAAAGACTTTGTGGCAACTGATTTCAGGTGCTTTTTGCGGCGCGCAACGCCTGCAGTTCTCGTAGGAGTTCCGGGATTTTCGTGGCGTCTGTTTCAGCCTCAATAGCTGCCTTGAGCTCCCTAATGCTGGATTCAATCTCCAGCTTGTCGATCGAGGACTTAAGCTCGTCTCTGGTTATCTTTGAACCGTTTTGGAGTTCAAGCTGCATAAGTACGTCGGCGTCCTCTGGCTCCAACTTGGCAATCCATTCTACTGCTGGTGATTGAGGTGGTTCGTCGCCAAACAGACCGTAGAGGACGTTCCCCAGCCGGTAGTTCTCGCCGAGTGTGAACCACTCCGCATTGCTGACCGCGCGCCAGGCCAAGTCAATCAAATCCGGATCAAGTAGCGATGCCAGCACCAAGAGCTCTAACCGGTGCATACCGGTTGCAGATTGGACGTTTGGACCGGTTGGCGCTCTGACAGGTTCGCCTGTGGCCGTTTCTCGCGAAACCTGCTGAGACTTCAGTCGGTTACGAGTCGCCCGGACCTGCTGCTCTAGAGCCTTTCGTGCCTGTATGGGGTCTCGAAGGTGTGGGTAGAGCCCTGCAAGTCTCGTTAAGTGAGCTTCGAGTTCTAGGCGGGTCTGGCACTTGGCGAGGATGACAGTGGCGCGCTCCCAGAACTCCTCTTCTGAAGGATCAACGGAGCTGGAAAGCATGTGAAGTTCAAAATCAGCAATGGTTACCGGTTGCTTAAGCGCATCAATAAGCACTTGTTGGCGATTTTCCTGAAGGAGATTGTCAGGGTCCTTCCCCGCCTCGAGTACCACGAACCGGATTCGCTTAACGTGCTGCCTGAGGACCTCATGCGCCTTGAGGGCTGCCTGCTGGCCGGCGTTATCCCCATCAAACAGAATCAACACCTTATCCGCCCATCGAGCCAGGAGCCTTGCGTGATCTTCTGTGAAGGCGGTGCCCAGCGGGGCAACTGCTGTTTTTGCGCCGACGCGCGAGCATGCGATGACATCCAGATAGCCTTCGACCAAGATGGCTGTTCGGTTCTTGATGAGCTGGTTGCGGGCTTTGTTTAGCCCGTAGAGAACCTCACTCTTTCGGAAAAGTCGAGACTCTGCTGAGTTGATGTACTTTGGCTGACGATCTCCTAAGGCCCGCCCACCAAACCCTACAAGCCGATCTCGGTCGTCCCGAATAGCGAACATAACTCTTCCACGAAAGCGGTCGAAGTACCCGCCGGAAGAATCTTTATCCACCAGGGACACTTCTTTGGAGAGGGTCAGCGAAATTCCTTGCGAGGAGAGATGGGTTGCCAGTGCGTTGTCGACATCAGGAGCGTAACCAATCTCCCACTCTTTCCAAATCGATTCATCCAGACCTCTTCCCAGCAAGTACTGTTTGGCGGATGTACTTTGGTCGAGCGACTTGCGGAAATAGGCACACGCCGATTCCATCGCTCGCGACTGCTCCTCGCCTTGCGACTTGGTCTGCTTTGAGCCTTCGGGCCGGCCTTTCAGGGTAACTCCGGCTTGCGCTGCGAGAATCCTGAGCGCTTCTTTGAACTCAACGTTTTGGGTCTTCATGACCCAGGTGAAGACATCGCCAGACTCACCACATGCCCAGCACCGATAGCGGCCAATTGAAGGGCTAACATGAAAAGAAGGGTTCTTGTCCTCGTGGAAAGGACAAAGTCCCTTCAAACTTTTGCCTGCCGGTTTAAGGCTGACAGACTGACTGATGAGCTTTACGATATCGATGCGCCGACGGATTTCATCGACTTCATCGCTCGGCACTCTAAGATTTTACTGTCTGCCGGCTGCTACGACGATTCCGGTAACGACTTGCGGTCGATTCGGCTGGATTCGGGTCAGCGTAAAGGCGACTCGGTCGTAGACCAGATATCGAACAGTAAATCTTTCCGCTTGAATGTCGTACCCATCTGGTGCGCCATATGCCTTCTGGATTGCTGCGAATGTTGAGCCGAAGGTGATTCCCTTTCGAGTTCGAACTTGCGGATTTCGCAAAGCAATAGCCTCGATCTGGATCACTCGGTTAAATCGGTCGATCGAGAAAGCAAATTGCATGTTGTTGCGCAGGTAGACCCAGCGGGTGAAGGTTGTCCTTGCTGGGGTTGTTCCATCCCCTCCAACACCGCCACCATCACCTCCTGCTCCACCGCCTTGGTTACCAGCGTCGCCGGGCATTGGAGGAGGGGGTAAAGCGCCAGAACCAGCAGTTTGGCGAATATTCTCGGTGATCTGCCGTCCAAATCCTTCGGGCTGAGGACCGCCAGGTCCACCGGGACCACCCTGGTCGCCCTGGTCACCCTGATCGCCACCGCCACCACCTGCTGCACCGCCAGTGGCGGAGATCGCCTCAACCCGGTCAGGTGCGCCGTACAGTGACACCACACGTACTCCAGAATCGAACAATCGGATGCCGAGCAACCCGGTCTGCGCGTTCTGAAGGCGCTGTTGGGTGATAATGTCCGTGTTTCGATCTTGTTCGAGTGGTTGTGCAAATAGCGCACCTGCCGTCAACAATGTGAGCGACAGAGCTGCGAGTCCGGTGTTGATCTTGATGTTCATCTCTTAAGCAGGGATGCCAATGCGGCGTTGAAAACTTGTCTATAGGACGTCCAAAGACGGCAAGTGGTAACAGCATATCCCAAGTTCAGAGTAATTATTGCGAGCAGCAGTGAATAGCAGTAGATTCGGGTTGGCCAGATTGTCGTGCGAACGAATTCTTCCCGTTTGACGCAAAATATACGTATGAGTCACGCTCTCACCACTTCCGAGTTCGAAGAAAAGGTCTTGAACTCCTCAACCCCAGTCTTGGTCGACTTCTGGGCCGAATGGTGCGGCCCTTGCAAGGCGATTGCTCCCACGATCGATGAGATCGCCACAGAATTCGACGGCAAAGCCCAGGTTTACAAAGTCGACGTCGATTCCAACCAGCAACTCGCAATGGACTACGGCATCATGACGATCCCTGCCCTGATCTTCTTCAAGGATGGAAAGGAAGTGGCGAGAATGGGCCCTGCACGAAAGCAAGAAATTGCCAACAAGCTGACCTCGCTTCTCTAAGCAAAACCACACTTCAAACGAAAGTTATGGAACGCCGGAGCGCCACTGTGCTTCGGCGTTCGGTCATAATCGCCTGCGGTCCCGTTAGATAATTGCCTGAACCGCAGAAGAGTATTACGCCCAATATAAAGCTGGCTGGCCTCATCATGGCGAGCAGCCTCTTTCTGAGCCGCATCCTTGGGATGGTCCGGGATGCCGTGATGGCGGCAATGTTCGGGGCGAACGAGTTCACCGACGCCTACCGACTAAGCTTTCAGATTCCTGATCTGATTTTCTCACTTGTAGCTGGCGGGGCGCTAAGCGCTGCGTTCATACCAGTTTTCAGTGAGTTTCTTCATACTGGTCGTGAGCGGGATGCTTGGAAGCTATTCAGTGTCGTGGTAACGTTCATGTCCACGGTCTTGATCGTCGTGATCGTTACAGCGATGATTTTTGCCGAGCCGCTGGCAAGGATCGTGGCGCCAGGAAAGCCGGACGAGCTCATCCCCCTGATTGCGCAAAGTAGCCGAATCTTGCTTCCAGCACAGTTCGCCTTCTTTATCGGGGGAATCATGTTTGGCACTCTGTACTCGAGGCAGAGGTTTGTTGCGCCTGGGCTTGGTCCGAACATCTACAACATCGGAATCATCTTCGGCGCATTGGTGATTTCGAGTTTTGTGACGCCATCCGTTTTCGGTATGTCCTGGGGCGCGCTCATTGGCGCCATGATTGGCAACCTGCTCGTCCCGCTATTGGTCATGTGGAAGCTGGGCAGCCACTATCGCCCCTCGCTTGATCTCAAGGCGCCGGGAGTTCGAAAAGTCTTCCTGCTGATGGCACCAGTTGTGCTGGGGCTTTCCCTACCTGGAGTCTATGGCATCATCTTGCAGTTCTATGCCAGCTATCTACCCGTAGGCTTCAACACCAACATCGACTACGCCAACCGGCTGATGCAGGCGCCTATCGCAATCTTTGGCCAGGCAATGGCGATTGCCGCCTTCCCTGCTCTTGCGCAGTTCTTCGTTCAGAACAAGCCAGAGATGTTCCGCGAGCAATTGACCAAAACTTTGCGAACGGTCCTCTATGTTTCGATCCCAATTGCTGGTCTGATGGCGGTGTTCGCGCCAGAAATTGTGCGGATCATCTACCTTCGCGGTCAGTTCACGCCAGAGGACGCAAACATCGTTTCAAATTGTCTGGTGATCTTCGCCATCGGAATCCCGGCTTGGTGTCTTCACCCGATTCTGATGCGTGCCTTCTTTGCCCGCCAGCAGTCCCTTCTTCCGATCATCCTCGGGACGGTTTCGACGGTGTTCTTCATCTTGATTGTCTACTTCGGGATTCAGGGTCCGACAAAGGACTTGCTCTCAGAAGAACACCGCTACCTAACCTTGCCACTTGCCGTCTCGTTATCGGCGATTATTCTGGTGGTCTTGCTTGTTGGGGCAATGGCGATCAAGAACAACGCGCTAAAGGTTGGGTCGATTTTGGAGGTCCTCTTTCAATCGACCCTGGCGGCGGTGGTTCCCATTGCCCTCGCAGCGGTTCTTGTCAACTCCGTGGGTTGGTTTGCCGAGAGTTTGATCGGAGCAGTTCTAGTGGCAGGGCTTGGTTCTCTCGGCGCGATCTGGATCTATTACGGGATCACCAGGTGGCTTAAAATGCCAGAGACCGCCTACCTAGAGCGAGCGGCAGCCAAGGTTTCCCGAAAGAAAGACAATTCTGAGTAACCTAAATTAGCCTGCATAGGCTCATAATTCACCCATGGAAGAAGTATTTATTCTCGGTGGTGCCCGAACTCCAATAGGAACGTTTCAAGGCTCCCTCTCTTCGCTGACCGCTCCCCAGTTGGGCTCGATCGCCATTAAGGCTGCACTTGACAGAAGCGGTGTAGCACCCGATCAAGTAGATGAAGTTTTGATGGGATGTGTTTTGCAAGGTGGTCTGGGCCAAGCACCCGCCCGCCAGGCTTCTCTTGGAGCTGGCCTGCCGGATTCCATTCCCTGCACAACAGTTAACAAGGTCTGCGGCTCCGGAATGAAGACCGCCATGATGGCGGCCCAGGCGATCAAGCTTGGAGATGAGCGAGTTGTGGTTGCGGGCGGTATGGAGTCGATGAGCCAGGCACCGTACTTACTGGACAAAGCCAGAAATGGCTACCGGATGGGGAACGGAACGCTGATCGACATGATGATCTTCGATGGTTTGTGGGACCCTTATCACAACGTTCACATGGGCAACTGTGGAGACGCAACCGCAGCGGAATTCAAGTACGCAAGGGAGAATCTAGACGAATTCGCAAAGACTAGCCTGCTGCGAGCAATTCAGTTTGCGGAGTCTGGCAAAGCCCTTGAGGAGATCGTTCCGGTCGAGGTCCCTCAGAGAAAGGGAGACCCGATTGTGGTTGACCGAGATGAGCAACCGAGCAAGGGTAACCCCGACAAACTCAGCTCGCTCCGTCCCTCGTTCTCAAAGGAAGGGGTGACCACAGCCGGAAACGCCAGTTCGATCAATGATGGCGCTGGTGCCCTGGTCATGGCTTCCGGTACGCGAGCCGCAGAACTCGGTGCCAAGCCGATTGGGAAAGTTGTGGGTTATATGAGCCACGCTCAGGAGCCCCAGTGGTTCACAACTGCACCAGCTTTCGCCATTCAGAAGCTGTTGGACAAGCATAACCTGACGGTTCAGGACATTGACCTCTTCGAAGTGAACGAGGCGTTTGCCGTCGTCGCCATGGTCGTGGCAGACAAGGTAGGAATCCCGTACGACAAGCTGAACGTGAACGGCGGCTCTGTAGCCTTGGGTCACCCGATCGGCATGACTGGTACCCGGCTCATCCTTACCGCACTGATGGAGCTGAAGCGACGGGGCGGCAAGTACGCCATTGCTTCGCCCTGCATCGGTGGTGGCGAAGCGACTGCAATCTTGATCGAAGCCGTGTAGAGGGAAACCTACGGTGAAGATCCTTTTCGTATCGGCAGAAGTTGCTCCTTACGCGAAAGTTGGCGGGCTCGCGGACATCGCCGCCTCGCTGCCGAAGGCGCTTCAAGCTAAGGGTCATGATGTCCGGGTAGTTGTTCCTGCGTATGGAATGATCGAGCACGGACCCGAGCACGATGTGCCGATCGAAAGGGATACGTTCTGGTTTCGCCTGCATGGCGACCACTGGCGCGGTGCGTTTCTAAAGCGAATCGAGGGGGCGCCCGTCCCCACTTACATCATCGGGCCAGACTACGGCTTCGAAAGGGTCTTTACCAACGGCGAGATCTACTCCTATGCCGATTGGAGGAGCTACGCCTACTTTTGCCGCGCCGCGCTTGAAAGCGTTCACGGTTTGGGCTGGATGCCGGATGTTGTTCACAGCCAGGATTGGCACACCGGCCTGGTGCCAGTACTGATGCGAGAGGGGCCTGATCCTTCTTTTCGCAATGTAGCTTCGGTGTTTACCATTCACAATCTGGCTTATCAGGGTCAGACCGGTACGGAAGTTCTTGACTATCTGGAGCTGCCGCGGAGCTTGAACAACTATCACCAACTGGAGCACGATGGCAGCTTGAACATCTTGAAGGGTGGATGCGTCTTTTCCGACATGGTCAACACCGTGAGCCCTACATACTCCGACGAAATCCAAAGGGAGGACAAGGGTCGTGGTCTAGATGGTCTCATGAGGCATCTCGCAGAGCAGGGCCGGTTGAAAGGAATTCTGAACGGCATCGATACCGAAGTCTGGAACCCCTCAACCGATCCTAACCTTCCGGTTAACTACGACCGTCGAAAGCTCTCAGGAAAGGCAGAGTGCAAAGCGCACCTGCAGCGGGAACTCAACTTGCCTGAGAACCCTCGAATCCCGTTGATCGGCATGGTCTCTCGGCTCAACGCGCAGAAAGGGATCGACTTGGTGATCAATTCGATTCCTTACCTCGCCCATATGCCGGTGCAGCTCGTGATTCTGGGCTCTGGAGACCCTCAGTACATGGAGGCGTTTCGGCGTGCCCAAAGCGCATTTCCGCTCAGCTTCCGATATGTGGAGCAGTTCAACGATCCGTTGGCGCACCGGATCTATGCTGGCAGCGACCTGTTCCTTATGCCCAGCAAGTTTGAGCCGTGTGGGTTGGGGCAGATGATCGCCATGCGGTACGGGTCCGTTCCGGTGGCCGAGCACACCGGTGGGCTAGTGGATACGGTTTTCGAAGGGGTCAACGGGTTCGACTTCTGGACTCACTCGCCGGGCGACATGCTAACCGCAGTCAACCGCGCGCGAGAGGCGATGAGTAACAAGAAGGAGTGGAACAAGATTGTCCGTTCTGCGATGGGCTGGGAAGTCGGTTGGGGTGCTCGAACGAATCAGTACGAAGATCTATATCAAGAAGCTATTGACCGGCGGTCTCGCTAGTTTGGCTTGCTGAATAGGTTCCGCAAGTTTGCTTCGGCGTTTCGCTTGATCCCATCCAGCCGCGCCCTTCGCACGGCTCTCCCCTGTGACCACCGGTCCCATTCAGCCTCGCTAAAGTTCAACACTTCGGTCAAGGTAGGCGTCGGTCCTTCTTGAAGAAATTCGGCAATTGATGTGGGTTGCGCGCGAAGTGGTTGGGACTCCCGAGGCTGGTTGAAAGGACACACCTCCTGGCAGATATCGCAGCCAAATGTCCAGTCCCCTACATCCTCCAATTCAACAGGGCTGAACTCGCCTCGTTTTTCGATGGTGAGATAGCTGATGCACTGGCGGGAATCAACTTGCCAATGCCCGTTGATAAGCTTTATTGCTCCGGTTGGGCAGGCTTCGATGCACTTGGAACAGGTTCCGCAGCCACCTAGAGCCGGTGAATCTGGTGGCAGCTTCCAACTGAGCAACACGGCACCTAGCAGGAACCAGGAACCGCGGCGTGAATCAATCAGCATGGTGTTCTTGCCGAACCAGCCCAATCCTGCTTTGTGCCCAAATTCTCGCTCCATCAGCGGGGCTGAGTCGACGCAGATTCTATGGGCAAAAGTGCCAAACTCCAGCTGGAACCCTTGCATCACCGCTTTCAGTCGCTTGCGGATGACCCGATGATAGTCCTTTCCGAGGGCGTACCGAGCCACTTTAGCTTCACCGGGTTTGCGTTCGGGCTGTTGGTTGTAGTTCGCAGCCACCATCAAAATCGATTGGCAGTCGGGCAAGAGCGTCTGCGGAGACCTTCTCATGTCCAGGTGCCT
>JBKBWO010000017.1:0-2408 GCA_046314495.1 Fimbriimonadaceae bacterium | reverse complement strand
GTTTGTAGTTCGCAGCCACCATCAAAATCGATTGGCAGTCGGGCAAGAGCGTCTGCGGAGACCTTCTCATGTCCAGGTGCCGACGCATGTACTCCATTTTGCCGTGCAGTCCCTGATTGACCCACGACTCCAGGTGATGCCAGCTCTCGGGTTCTGCAGCGTCGCAGATTCCAGCAGCATCGAACCCCGCCTCTAGAGCGAGGGTTTTCAATCTTTCTGCTGCGGAAGCATCTTGGCTAGGTTCAGCCACTGTTCTCTGCTTACCTGTTGGGGTCTTATTGCCGCACTTTGTCCAAGCTCTTCGAGAATTGATTCGACAGACGTGCGAGTCCGGAAGTCATCCGTTGCCAGATTATTGGCAAGGGTCTTTCTCGGCATGCGAAATCCCGACTTAATCAGCTGGTGCGCGTGCATAAGCAGCTCTTCGCTTTCGGGTTCAGGGCGAGGGGTAAGTTCAACTACGCTGCTGTTCACTTTTGGCGGCGGCACGAAAGAACCCGGTGGTACAGCGCAAACCAGCTTCGGCACGAAGTAGAGCTGGATCCAGGCGCTTAAGGCTGAACGCTCGGAACTTCCCTCCTTTGCCATCATCCGCTCCATCACCTCTCGCTGCACCATGACCACTGCTTTGATGATTTGCATGTGAACCTCTTGGATTTTCCCCAGCAGTGGCCCAGTGATGCCATAGGGCAGGTTGCCGCAGATCGCCCTGGGCTCGGGCAAACGGCTGAGAAATGGAGCCCAGTCAACTTTAAGGGCGTCCCCTTGTGAAACCCTGGCGAGAGGCGCAGTCTCTTGCAGTACAGGGATCATGCGCTGGTCCAGCTCAATGGCGCTTACGGATAAGCCAGCGTCAAGAAGCCTCTGGGTAAGCGAACCCGGACCGGGACCAATCTCAAGAACTCCATTCGCACGCTCTAGCGCTCGGACGATGTTGCCCAGCACACGATCCGAGACCAGAAAGTTCTGGCTGTACCGTTTGGAGGCATAGACTCCGTGCCTGCTGAGGACAGCCCTTAGCGAAGCAGCGGAGTCGAGTCTTGAGTTACTCGAAGATGTAGACGGTGACTTTTCGTCGTCCCCATTCATAGATTCGGCGCCTGTCCGGGATGCAGACGTCAATCTTGTTCCCTTTGATCGCTCCGCCTGTGTCTGCGGCGATGGCGAATCCGTAACCTTCAACGAAAAGCAACGTTCGAAGTGGGATGACCTTGGGGTCAACCGCGACAACTCCAAATTGGGCCTGCATGCCAGTCGCCGTTCTGCCAGTGTTCAATCTTGGGTTTCGGTGTGGGTGCGGGTGATAGGCGGTTGATTCCATGACCCGCTGCTCTCGTAAGCGGAAACGGGTTTGGCCGGTCTTGTGACCAGCCGCGCCCATGTGAATGATCTTGTGGGTTGGCTCTGTTCGCTCGGTGCGCAGGAGGATGTGGTCTGCGTTTGGACCAGAGTGTGCAGGTCGATAAACTCGCCTCTCTTCCCCATTCTTTCCTTTTTGGCGCTCGACAACTCTGCCGGTTCCGACATTTCGGCTCAGCTCGAAAAACGTTTCGTAGGGAATCGGCTTTCTCTTGACGATCAGATTGATGGCGTCTGGAGCTTGAGGTTCAACGCTGTTGGAGCCTACAGACACCTTCTCCCCTAAAGTTGTCTCTGTTTGCGACGTTCCGGAGACTCCGGAATCGGTCTTCGTTATCGGTCCGCCCCCTTGTCCCAGCAGGAACAATAGAGGCACTACTAAGTAAAAACTCATAACTAGGCGCAAAAAGCGCTAGACATTTGTACCCTATTTTTGAGACGGGAGTTCCGAAGCGGCCTCCCGGAAGGTAGCGGTGTCCTCCTTTAAGGGGACGCCCGGACGATCTCCTTTCCGAACAGCTATCAGACGGTCAGTCGAGTTTTGGGAGCAATTCTTGGAGTTGCTTGAGTTACCCGGAGATTTTCCAAGACCGAGGTTTTTCTTCTTTCCGGTCCTCTCGAAACGGTTACGAGCCATAGACTCGCGTACCAAGGCCCGGCTCTTCGAGCCTCTGATTTGGTGCCGTTCGGACTACCCTGTCTCGCTTCCAGGCACTATCCGGCCTACGGCACGATTTAGGTCGTCAAGAGATTGAGACCGAGGCGATGCTCGCCCCTGCCTCGATCTCTTCCAGACCGTTGATGAGCCGCTCCCCGGCGCGGCGCAGTCACCCTTCCAAGGACGCTGTCTTGAGGAGACGGAACTTGCTTTAGTGCGTACTGGTGAGTTCGGTAATGTTGACCACCATGGGCCGGCCTTCCGCCGTTGTGACCACCGCCTTGCCATCCGGGCGATAGGCGATTGCTTCGCCCTGAACGTCGAGCATAATCGGCAACTGCTTCGGCGTTGATTGGATCCATCTTGCCACGTCTTGAGGCACTTCAAACTC
>JBKBWO010000016.1:0-41377 GCA_046314495.1 Fimbriimonadaceae bacterium | reverse complement strand
TATGAAGCCTGGGCGCTGTTCCCAGACGAGCAGCAGGAGTTCTTCCGCTGGCTTGCCACCAGCGGCGTCAGCGGTGTGGTGTTCCTTAGCGGAGACCGCCACGCCTCCGAGCTGCTGAAGATTCGCTACCCGAACGCACCCTACGACTGGTTCGAGTTCACCTGCTCTCCACTAACTGCAGGGCCCGGCAGAGATGAGCGCGAGGCGAACAACGAGGCACGAGTGCCAGGAACATGGGTCAACCAGCGCAACTTCGGCACCATCTCCGTGAGCGGCCCTTGGCGCGAGCGGGTGCTGACCCTGAGATGCTTCGACTCCGACGGCAATCAACTTTGGGAGCACGAAATACGCCAGCAAGACTTGCAGGCTCCTCGAAACTAGAGCTGCCAGGCGCGGCTGCGGCGGGATTCCATCTCCTTCTGCAGCCGCCTCCAGCCCTTTCCTTCCGCACTCTTAATCGCATCCGGAATGTGGTGGGTCAGCGCCTCTTTGCGGTGGTAGAACTCCTGCACTAACTTGCCCAGCGCAAACGCTGTGGCGACCGACGGCTTGAACCGTTTGTCTTCTGCGATCAGGGTGAGTTGGTCGATAGCGGTAAATGCATCCTGGCGGTCGCCTAGAGTGTCCTGTACGTCCTTCATCTGCTGAATAAAGGTCTGCGAATTTTCTGGGTACAGAACGTTGCAGTACTCCACGGCATAACGGAGCCTCTTGTATCGCTTGCGCAGCTCGTGAACCAGCTCGTCCCGCGGATCTGCCAACACCGATTTCGCCATCTTTAAGGTCCGTTTATGACACTTTTCGACCAAATCGGGCGCCACTGCCAGAGCGGGCACCAAAGCACCCGCGCTTCTCGGCACCACTCCCCGCGTCAGCATTCGGTGTAGCCGGTTGCACAGCGAATCAAACCTTCGGGAGTCTAGTGCAGAGGTCAGCTTTGCTCTTGCCTGTGCACGCTGCTTCTCCAGCCTGTCCACCACCGGCTGAAGTCCGGTCGCCAGCTCTGCGTCTTGCGCTGTTAACGCTCGGATCGTCTCCAGCTGCACGTCGAAGTCTCGCACCGCTCCTAGCACCGCCGCAATCCACCGGAGCTCCTCATTCAGCCGCAGCAGGGTGATGGGCAGGAACGGCTCGAATATCTTGAAAGCCGCCCGCATACGGCGCGATGCCACCCGCATGTCGTGAAGCTCTTCAGGGTCCACTCCAAGTCTGGTCCCTGCCTCTTTGCTGCGGAAGGCTCGGTACTGCTTTCGAAGGCAGGCGTATGCCACTTGGCCGATCGAGTCGCCCTCGTCGTACGACCCGGGTCCGGTTCGATATCTGCGGGAGGGCACAAACTCGGCGAGCGCGCAGCCGAGCTCGTACTTGCTGGTCTCGGCGGGCTCTGCTCCAAACCGAGCCTGAATCTCTTCAACCGCTGGGGCAAGAAACTCCTGAAAATCCCCTTCCGTCTCGATTTCGATCCGTCGGAAGACCCCAGGCAAGTCCTCACCGCCTGAGCTAAATTCAAACTCATCGAGCGCAAGCTCTCCAACTACTTGTCCACCCATCATAAGGTCGGCAGATCGTCGCTGCGTGCGAACCTGCAACACCGCCTGTAGCTGGCGCCGACCCAGAATCCGCTTGACTAACTCGGCAATAGAACCAGGAAACCCCCGCATCCAATCGACCTGAGCTTCTGCGAGAAAATGCTCCCATTCGAAGTTTTCTGGCACAGACTCTTCCATCTCCAGCCGCCTCTTGGCGCCTCCACCGCTACCCGGGAGTTCATCCAGCGATTTGAGCGTGAGGGTCAGGCTCTTCCCCTTGCTCCTCACTCGCAACGAGTAGCCAGCCAGGGTCAGAAAGCCATCTTCAGAGTCCCAATATTCGTCTTTTTGGGTTCGACTCTGGACGCGCCCCAGGGTCAACGGGGCGATAGCGGCACGGATCGCGTCATCTCGCGGCATCGCGCCGGCAACATTCAGTTGCCACTCGGTTTCGGTGGTGCTTTCGGCGGTTACAGAAGGCTCGATAGTAGCGGTCACTGGGCCTTATTCATAACGACAACAACCACCACATCGTCGCGCTGCAAAAGGGCGGGAAGGCCCGTCTTCAAGCCTTCCTGCCCGAAAATCAAGCGCCTTAGCGCTCGCGAACGATGTCGCCGCGCTGGGCGCTCTCCCCTTCCAGCCTTCCGACTGCAAATCGGGGCTGCACGTCAACAATGGTGATTGTCCCGGCGCGCTCGGTCCTGGAGCCCAAGACTTCACCGGTATCGGGGTCGGTAATCACCCGAAGGACTCGCTCTACAACGAAGACGTCACCAACTCTCACGCCTTGATTCGAGCCGGCGTTGATCGTGACCTCTTTGGATGGCTCGTCGAACTCTGCCACCCTCGCCTGCCAGGGCATTTCAGAAAGCGTCTGCACGATCTCCTCCACAGCCTTGTTGATTGCGCTGGTCGTAGCCTTACCTAGCGGAGTCCGCTGAAAAGCCTCAAATCCGCCTCGGAACGAGCCGACATTTAGCCCGACAGCCGCTCCTCCTTCCTTCACAACCCCTTCGGCGCTCTTTGCCGCCAGTACTCTTCCCGTGGTCGTGTCAATCATCCTCAAGCCGAGACCCACTCTCGCCTCCGAAGCCCTGCCACCAACTCGAACCGGACCAACGCCAACACTCGCACCGCCACCGCGCTCGTTCATTTCGAAGTCATTGACCCGAACTCGGATCAGGGCTTGTGCGGGGATGATGCGTCCTCTGAGGCTCTGGCCGGTGTTTTCCTCCAAAATATATCGCTCGTTGAGCAGGTTCTCCATCTCTTCCCGCTCCATCACGTCGAATCTGCCCGTGTTCAGCAGCGCCTCGGCGAGTTTTCCGGTCATCTCAGTGGTGAAACCAGCGGGGATCTGGTACGCCTGAATCCACTTCTCTTGCCACTCGATCGGGGCAACTGCCACCCGCATTTTCAAGCGGCGCGGCTCTTGCGCATCTGCTAGGGTGGGCATCGCAATTGCGCCGACCATCAGCGCGACCAACCCAAGCGAAATCGATCGACTGAGCATGTTATTCATTCTTTTTGACATCAAATACAGTTTAGGCTATTTCTCGAATCGCTTCTTCAAAGCCGCCTCTGCCAGCATCTTCTGCCGTTCTACGGCGAGCTGCAATCCGGTACCGTAGCTCCCTTGCCACTGAAAGCAGCCCAACGGGGTCTCTAGGTCGGGCTTCCACCGCCGCTTGTAGGCCTCTTCCCCCCTCAGAAAGTCAAAGGACTTCTTGCCGCTCTCTTGTGCCCACTTGATCGCCTCGCAAACCAAAAACGTGCCGATCGAGAGCCGCTCCTCGGAGGGCACGCGGCATGCCTGATAGAAGCAGACCCTGGCTGGGGTCTCGATAAGATAGAGGCTGCCTAAGTGCCCGCCGTCTCCCTCTGCCCGTAGCACCCAGATGGGCGCCCCTCGCCGCAGCGCAGCAAGGTGAAACTCTCGCACGGCAGGTTTCCAGAACGAACCGGGCATCTTCTTGCGGCGCCAATGCGCTTGGTGGGCTTCCATCAGCTCTTCAAGTGCGCTTCCCTCCTTGCTCCAAACCGCAGTTACTCCCGCTGTTGCCGCTTGCCGCGCGTCCCGCTTGAGATTCTTACTCACTGCGCCCCAAAACGCTTCTGGATCACCATCTAACGCTAGCTGCGAGGTCAACCCTAAACTGACTTCCAAAGACTCGCCCGGAATGTAGGGTGCACCGATCGACCCCGTCCATCCAGCATCCCTTTGTACCCCTGCCAGAAGCTCGTCCGTGCCCATGCCAAGTGGGTGAAGATAGTCGCTCACCCCTTGTCCGCAAGGTCGCCACAGCCCTCCAACCCCCTTCCACAACGGCCATACCGCCCGAAGCCCAGTCCCTTCGAAGGCGCACAGTGTCTTGATCGTGCGCCGAGAGCCGATGGTCCCCATCCAGGCAAGCTGCCAGGAAGGGTGCATAAATGGGTTGGGGTCATCCGTCTCTCCCCATAGATCGACCCAGGGCTCCGCGATCGAGAGACATGCTTCTGCGCGGGAAAGGACTCGAAAGATTAGCATCCGCTTCTTGGCACGACCGCCGAGTGTACTTACGTACAGGAATGCAGAAGCCCTGCCGTCTGTTACTATATTCAAGGTGAGCCAAGTTCAATCCGAACCCAACAGTTCGAATAAGCCAGCGTTGCTTGGCCTGGGTTTCGCAGAACTCGCTGAGAGGCTCGCTCCGCTCGACATCCCTTCTTACCGCGTTCGGCAGATCGGCACTTGGCTCCATCAGAAAGGTGCGACGACATTCGGCGAAATGAGCGACCTCCCCGCCGCACTCCGGTTGAAGCTGAACGGCGGTTACTCAATCGACCCACTGCTTGTAGCAAAACACCTGAAGTCGACCGACACGGTCCAGAAACTGCTGTTGCACAACGGAGACCAGCAGGTGTTCGAGTGCGTGCTGTTGCCGTACCGCAGCCGGGTGAGCTGCTGCCTCAGCTCTCAGGTTGGCTGCCCCATGGCTTGCACTTTCTGCGCCACGGGGTTGGGTGGGTTCGACCGAAATCTCACCCAACAGGAGATCACCTCCCAGCTTCTCATGCTGCAGCGACTTTCAGAAAAGCGCATTTCTCACTTGGTGATGATGGGGATGGGCGAACCGTTGCTCAACTGGCAGAATGTTCGGGGTGCGTTGGAATTTTTCAGCACAGATCTCGACATGAGCTATCGCCGAATGACCATTTCCACGGTAGGAATCGTGCCAGGGATACGCGAAGTCACCGAATGGGGCAAACCGGTCCACCTGGCGCTCAGCCTTCATTCCCCGTTCGACGAAGTGAGAAGTCAGCTGATGCCCGTAAATGCCAAGTGGCCCGTTGCCGAAGCCATTCAGGCGATGAAAGATCACGCAGCCAGCACCCACAGAAAGATCACCATCGAGTACCTCCTCATTGCAGGGATCAACGACCAGCCGGAGACTGCCAGAGAGATCGCTCGGCTACTGGGCAAAACCCCACATGTGATCAATGTGATTCCCTTCAACTGGGTGGCAACCCAGGAAGGCTTCAAGCGGCCGACCCGAGAGGGGGTTCGCCAGTTCCTCTCCGCGCTAGAGCGCGAAGGGCTCAACGCAACAGAGAGGACCGAAAGAGGGCACGACATCGCCGCGGCATGCGGCCAGCTTGCCGGCGCCCACACGGGCAAATTCGGAGGGAGGTCGCAGAAATCCGCGCTACCGGTACTCTCTTAGCGCTGCTCTCCTGCGCAATGATTTGTGGCTGCTTTCAACCGGCTCGGCCAAGGCCCGAAGCCGAACAACAACCCCAAGAACAACCGTTCAAAATCGGTCAGGCAATTCAGGTTTCTGAAGGTAACTTCACCCGCTTCAGCATCGAAGACGGTCAGCAAAAACTTTGGTCGGTCAGCTGGAAGGGAGCAGAGATTTTTGTTGAGGATGAACAGCGTTTTGGTGGAGAGATGCGCGAGGTGACCGGAGAATTCTATGACGGAACGCTGCCAGTAACCCGATTCCGTGCTGGCGAAGCCTCTGCCGACCGCGAATCAGAAACGCTCAGGCTGCTCGACGGAGTCAGTGTTTTCAACGCCAAGTTAAGCGCAACCTTGAGCGCTCAAGAAGTCATCTACGAGCCGAGAACCAGACTCCTTAAAGCCCGTGGGTCGGTTACCGTGGTGACCCCAAACGCAGAGGCTGGACCCTTCGATGAAGTGTGGGCCTCTGTTGAACTGGGTCAGATCGGTACTCCCGATACGTTTAATACCGTAACGCCATGAACTTTTCTCGCCTTGTCACCTTCGCCAGTCTTGCCGCTCTCGCTGCGGTTGCGGTTGTTGCCGTCTCGCAGTCTGGTGGCGTGAAGCTGGTGTTTCGAGACAAGCAGCGAAACATGGAGGTCTATGATGCGACTTCCTGGAACGTGAGCTTCGTCGAACCTTACAACTTCCGAGGTCGTGGCAACCCGATGATCGCCAGGTGGAATGACGAAGGTGTGGAGATCCGCGCTAACTCGATCGATGGCGTCGCCAATCTGGCAGAGCAGGGCCAGCTCACTCTCGCTACGGCAAACATCAGCGGCAACCTCAGGGTTACTATCAACCGCCCTTCCTCCAACCCGCAGAGCAACCAACGCCAAACCATCGTTCTCACCTCCCAAAGCGCGACCTATGATGGAAGCGCGAACCAGGTGCGCCTCACTGGCGGAGTGCGGATCAACGGAAACGACCCGGGCGCGCAAAGGACCCTCGATTTAAGCTCGCAAAGTGCCACCGTCACGCTCTCTCCCCCGGGTTCGAGGGGCGACGCTGTTCGCACCGCTCGGCTGGATGGCGGAGTAAACGGAACGGTTGTGATCGTGCAGCCGGGGAACCAGCGAGCGAACGGAAAGGTTTCTGCCAATCAGGCGACCTACGATGCCGCCAAGCGCACGATCGTGCTCTCAGGCAATGTTCGGATGGACGCAGAGGACGCCAGTTTCCTCGGGCAGGTGCAAGCCTCCCGAGCGACTCTTCAGTTGAACGACCGAGGAGAGGTAGTGGAGTTGGATCTTCAGGGCCCCGGCGAGACTTCGGTCAAACCGACACCTTGAGGACATAGCGAAAGAGTGAAGATAGCGGCAAACGATCTGGTCAAGGTTTACAAGGGTAGACGCGTAGTCAACGGCGTCTCGATCGATGTAAACCAGGGCGAAATCGTCGGTCTGTTAGGCCCGAACGGTGCCGGCAAAACCACCACCTTCTACATGATCACCGGCTTGGTGCGCCCAACGGCAGGCAAGGTTCAGCTGGATGATCTTGATGTGACCAAGTGGGCGATGTACCGCCGTGCCCGTATGGGCGTCGGCTACCTTCCCCAAGAAGCAAGCGTGTTCCGAAAGCTAACCGTCGCAGAGAACATGCGCCTGGTGCTGCAGCTCGCCAAGAAAAGTCGGAAAGAAATTGATCACCGGGTGAAAGAGATCTCCGAGGAGATGCACATCACCCACATCCTGCACCAGAAAGCACAAGTCCTCTCCGGGGGTGAACGGCGGCGAACGGAGATTGCCCGCGCACTTTGCACTGATCCAAAATTCATCCTCCTCGATGAGCCGTTTACCGGCATCGACCCGGTCACCATCGAGGAAATCCAAGAGATTCTCTTCCGGCTGAAAGCGCGCAACATCGGCATCCTCATTACCGACCACAACGTTTCTGCCACGCTCCGGATTACAGATCGAAATTACATTCTGATCGACGGAAAGATCATCGCAGAAGGCGGGAAGGATCGAATCTCCAACGACCCGCTCGTGCGGCGCCACTACCTGGGCCAACAGTTTTCACCCGATCCGCCCGCAAACGGCCAGCGCCCCCCTGAACCCGAGCCAGAAGAGGCAGAAATTCCAGCAACTGAAACCGCCGCGGCGGAACCCGAAGAAACCAAAGACTCCTCCGAGGCGACCTCGAGCTAATGCAGCTTCTGCGCCGGCTCGTCTGGAACGAACTCTGGTCGCCTTGGTTGTTCGGCGTAGGGTTGTTCACCGTGCTCATCATGGCTGCAAGCTACCTGATGAGAATTACCGACTATGTAGTGAAGGGCGTACCGATCTACACTGTCGCTGAATTGGTTTTCCTGCTTACCCCCGGCGTTCTTGCCAAGACGTTTGCCATGGCAGTGCTGCTCGCAACTCTTCTTGGCTTCGGCAGGTTGAGTAACGATAGCGAAATCGTCGCCCTTCGCGCCGCAGGCGCCAGCCTGTTTCAAATCATGGCTCCGGTTGCGCTGTTCGGGGTTCTGGTCGCTGGCGTCGCTTTCTTGATGAACGAAACGATCGTTCCCGCTGCCGCCTACCGAGCCGCTGTGATCCAGTCGGAAATAGCCCAAACGACCGATATCCGCGGTGTCAGGGTTCAAAGCTTCCCCATCTACGACCGAGGTGAGCTGCGCGCGGTCATCATTGCAAAAGATTTCAGTGTCGGCAGCCGCACGATTTACGGGGCAACCATCAACGTGTATGGAGACGACGGCAAAACCACCTATATCCTCGAAGCCCCAGAACTGGAATACAGAGGTGAGCGGGAGTGGCGAATCCGTGGTGGCGCGAGACTCAATTCTGTCGATGGCTCTAACCGTGTCGAACTCACTGGCGACGTGTGGCCAAAAGCGGTCCCCCAACCCGGGTTCACCCCAGAAGACCTGTTCATCATGACCCTGCGAGACCTCGATTCGCTCAGCATGACGCAAATGGCAGAGCAGATTCGCCGGATGGAGGAAAACCCCAACGCCGACCCTGCAACCATCAACAATCTGCAGTACGGGTTCTACAACAAAATAGCCCTCCCCCTGGCTGCCGTCATCTACGCGCTGGTCGGCGCACCGCTAGGAATCCGAAACCATCGTTCCGGTACCGCGTCTGGACTATGGATAGCGGTGCTCATCATCTTCGCGTATATTTGGTTGGCGAACTTTCTCAACATCCTTGCAATGAGCGGGGAGATTCCCGCCTACGTGGCGAGCTTTGCACCGCTGGTCATCGGAATGATCGCTGCAGTGGTGCTCATCTGGCAGAAAAACAAATAAGGAGCAATAATTGGATCCGCTAAGCCTAGGTTTCTTGCTACTGGTTGTTCTGCTGGGTGGAGTCATTGCCTACGTAGCTGACCGAATGGGCCGCCAAATCGGCAAGAAGCGGCTGACCGTTTTCGGGATGCGCCCTCGCCACACCGCGCTGCTCATCACCATCGGTGCCGGGGTGCTCATCCCAGTCGTTACCGTGCTGCTGGTGATGGCAGTTAGCCGCGACGTGCGGGAATGGATTGTAGAAGGTCGCGCGGCAATCGCGCAGCGAAATCAGGCTCTGAGAGAGCTGGAAACTACGATCGAGCAACGCAACGAAGCTCAAGAAGAGCTCGAAGCACTCGAACTGCAAGCTCAGGGTCTCAATCTCCAGATAAACCAGCTTGGCACCGATCTCAAACGGTCTGAGGCCCAGTCCGTCACCTTCAGCAAGCAGGCAAAAAGGGCGCAGGCGGATGTCCAGCGCCTAGAGAGGCGTTCCAATGAGTTGACCCGAGAGATAACCGCCCTTAACCGAAGGATTACGGAGGTCAACTCGCAGCTAAAGTCTCGCACGGCAGAGCTCCAGACTCTCACCGATCAGCGAAACGTCCTCCAGCAGAATCTCACAGCAGCGAATCAAGAACTGGACGACATCCAGCGGCGGAACCAGGAACTCACTTCCGAGAACGCCGAACTAGAGAAACAGCTCGAAGCCAAGCAGTCAGACGTAGAACGCCTTCAAACCCAGATCGCATCGGCAGACACCGCCATCCAGCGAACCCAGAAAGAGATTGGTGAACTACGCAGAGAGCAAACCGCGCTCATGAGCGCCAGAGACGAGCTACAGAATGACGTAATCGTTTTGCAAGAGCAGCTGAACGATATTAACCGCCAGCTTCGGTTCGCAGAGCAGCTTCTGGCTGGAAACGTAGAGTTCACGCGGGGCCAGCCGCTCATCTTTAGCCTTGGCGAGGAGTTGGTGCGCTTCTCTGTGCCGCCCAACCAATCAGAGCCTGAAGCGATGCAAGCCCTTCAAAGAGTGTTGACCCTGGCTGAATTAGTCGCCGAGCGAGAGGGAGCGAGAGGTCGGCAACTCGGCGAAGGAAGCCGCATACCCGCCGCCAGTATGAGAGACCTCAGACTCGGAGACGGCAGAGACGTTACGGTTCAAGAGCAGCAGCAGCAGGTGATCAACCAGCTTGTTGGGAAGTCGGAATCGCAAACGCTTGTCGTCCGCTCTCTATACAACACTTTCGCGGGTGAGCCGACACCGGTCAGTGTTCAGGTTTTCGACAACCCGCAAGTGTTCCGCCAGGGCGAAACCATAGCCGAAGCCAGAATCAACGGCGCGGCAGATCCCGCAGTCATCTTCAACGAAGTCAGAGACTTCCTTCAAACCCGAGTCCAGGCAGAAGCACGCAAGAGAGAGATGATCTCGCAGCCAGGACCCGAGGAAAGCTTTGGTGAGCTGTCACCGGAAGAGATCATTAAGCTGGTCAACTCGATCCGCCAGACAGGAAGACCGGTAAGAGTTTCGGTCCAGGCAGCAGAAGACACCCGCCGCGCCGATAAACTACGACTCGTCTTCAGAATCAACTGACGTGCCCAGCGTAACCGACCGAACGATCCTCGCCATTGACCCTGGCTCAAGCAAGCACGGTATCGCGCTCGTGCGGCGCCAGCAGCCGGGTCAGATCGACGTACTCTGGAGGTCGATTTCTGGCCGCGCAGAACTCAAGCTGCGCGTAGAAGAGGCACAGAAGATTCGCCCTTTTTCCCTAATCGTGCTCGGCGACGGCACTCGCTCCAGAGAAGTCAGCGACCAGCTGAGAACGTATTTCCCGTCCATCAACCAGTTGCTGGTCGACGAAAAAAACACTTCGATTCGCGCTCGCGAAAAGTACTGGGTTCACAACCCGAAAAAAGGATGGCGAGTATTGCTTCCCAGTACGTTGCTCTCCCCTCCTGTACCCATAGACGACTACGCCGCTGTAGTGCTTGCCGAGCGCTTTTTCAACTCAGGCTAGCTTTCGATCAAGATCTCGGACCGTACCGGAGGTGAGTACTTCAAGGTCGCCAGTACCGAGCAGTACTTGTCCTCGCTCAGCTGAACGGCGCGCTCTGCTGCCGCAGGGTCGATCTCTCCCTTCAGCTCGTGAATCAGCGTGATTGACGTAAACGGGCGGGGATAATCCCCTTGGTCATCCCGCTCGGCTTCAACCCGAATCCGATAACTCTTCACCTCTTGCCTCTTTTTCTGGAGGATGCTGATGACGTCCATCGCCATGCACCCAGCAATCGAAGAAAGAAGAGTTTCGAGCGGCGTGGGACCGACTACGCCTCCATTGCCATCATCTCGGGCGTCGTAGGCGATCACCGCGCCGCTGGGGTGCAGCGCCTCAAACAACATTCCCTCTTTCCAATCAAGCTGAACCATCAGAGCTGAGTTTATTCGCTCCCCTAGCGCTCGCTTGGCAGAATGATGCCACGCATGATCACTCTCTGCGCCAGCAAGAACACGATTAGCGTCGGGATGGAAGCCAGAGTTAGGGCCGCCATCATCACCGTTCTGGGCGCTGATCCCTGAAGTTGGTAGATGTAGACCATAAGCGTCCACATACTTTGGTCTTGCGCAACCAAGAACGCGAACAGGAACGCGCCGTACGCGCCCATGAACGCAATAAGAGCCACATAGCCCAACACAGGCTTGCTCAAAGGGAGCGCGATGCGAAACATCATAGTCAGTTCATTCGCCCCATCGATCTGCCCACTTTCAAAAAGCTCCTTCGGTAGCGAATCGAAGAACCCCTTGAGCAGAAAGATGGTGAATCCAGAAGCTGCCGCCGGCAGAGCCAGCGCTGCGAAAGTATTGAGCAATCCCATGTCTTTGATCAGCAGGAAAGAAGGGATCATCGCAACCTCAGCGGGAAACGCCATCGTCGCCAGCAGAAAGATCAGGATCTTTCCACTTGCCCGAATGGGGAACCGAGAGAGTACATATGCCGCCAGCGGATTGATGATCAGCACCAGACCAACAGCCAACGAACAGAAAATGAATGTGTTCCAAAGCGCGCGACCGTTGATGGCAACCGTATCCACCACGTAGCGAAAGTTTCTCGTTGCGAAGTCCGCGCGAAGCGAAGCAGCATTCTCTCGCATGAACTGCCGTTCCTCCGCGTCAATCGGCATCGGTCCGCCATGAAACTGCTCCCAAAGCTGTTCGATGGTCGAATCCTGGTACCGGTCAGGCAGACCGTCGCGGCGAAACTCTGCTAGAACCGCACCTTCTTCGGGCAATTGGATTTCTTCAAAGCTGGTCGCCTTACCCCTGACCTCTGCTGGCACGTCTTCCAGGGTGTTCCTGTACCGGGACCGCATGAACTCCTGAAAGAGCCGCTCAGCCCGAACAGGCACGCGGTACTGGTAGGGTAGCGTTGCCTTGAATTCCTGCCACTCTTCCCACTTCCTGCTGGTAAGGGGCACCCACCGCTTTCGCTCCAGCGGCTCGAACGGCGGGGAAACGGTTCGAAACGCCACGTTTTCCTCGATATACGCTCGGTTCAGTTCATCAATTGAGCCGTATCGCTGCCGGAGCCACTGGTGGTATCGCTGCGAGAGAAGGCTGGTGACTTGCGTCGGCGCCGTTCGAAACCCCGCCACCCAGTAGTCGTTGGGAAGCTGCATAAGGAACTCCCGATACCGTTGAACGGTTTGCTCGTCCGCTTCACCGCCTTGTCTAGTGCTGTTGATCCAGCTCTGGTTGGTTGCGTACTTATCGGCAGTGAACTTCTTGAACAGCTCCTCATCATCGAACAGAAACTGCGGGATGATTTGATGCTGCTCTTGGTCAGTCGGCCCGCGCATTCCCATGCTGACCATAAGCAGAAACGGGTAGACCGTGGTAACCGCCCCGAGGCACAGCACCACGTACAAGATGACGATCGCAAGCCTGGCTCGCGGGCTCTTTCTTCCGACTTTACTGATTAGTGGCATCTAGGTATGCCTGCCGCTCGGGTTACCCCATCAGGCTCAGCTTTCGCCCCGGATCGCCGCCTGCGCTGCCGCCAGCCGCGCAATCAGCACTCGGAAGGGTGAACAGGAAACGTAATCAAGACCTAACCGCTCACAGAAATCGATACTCTGGGGATCGCCGCCGTGCTCTCCGCAGATGCCGCACTTCAGCCCCTCTCTTCTTCCCCGTCCTTCTTCGACTGCGATCTTCATCAATCTACCAACACCAGCCTCGTCGATTGTCTCAAACGGGTTCGTTGGCAAAATCTTCCGGTCCACGTAGTGCTGGAGAAACTTCCCTTCCGCATCATCACGACTGTATCCGAAAGTCATCTGCGTCAGGTCGTTTGTTCCGAAGCTAAAGAACTCTGCGTATTCGGCAATCTCCGAGGCGGTTAGCGCCGCACGGGGGATCTCGATCATCGTCCCGAAGGTGTACGGGATGTCGACTCCGCTCTCTCGCACGATCGCCTGAGCTTCTGCCTCAAGCTGGTGCCGAATCAGCTTCAATTCGTTCACCGTGCCGACCAACGGGATCATGATCTCCGGTGAAACTGGTAGTCCGCCTTGAACCAGTTTAGCTGCGGCGCCCAGAATCGCCCGGGTTTGCATAATGACTATGCCTGGATACATGATGGAAAGGCGAACACCCCGCAACCCCATCATCGGGTTCGACTCCTTCATGGATTCGACCGCTTTCAGCAACCGAGATTGCTCTTCGTACAGCCTTCTCAAGCTCTCATCGCCAAATTCAACCCGCAGCCGGAGCTCTGTGACTTGAGCGACGAGTTCAGCATGCGAGGGCAGGAACTCGTGCATGGGCGGATCGATCAACCGAATGGTTACCGGGCGGCCCCCCATCACCCTGAAAATCTCTTCGAAGTCCTGCTGCTGTACTTGCTCCAGCTTGTCGAGAGCCACCTGCCTCTCCGCATCGTCTCGGGTCAGAATCACCCGCTGGATGATCGGGAGGCGGTCGTCGCCAAAGAACATGTGCTCTGTGCGGCAAAGTCCAATTCCTTCAGCTCCGAACTCGATCGCTTTGTGCGCGTCTCTCGGGTTATCCGCATTGGCGCGCACCTTCATCCGCCGGAACTCGTCCGACCACTCCATCAATGTCTTGAAGTGGTCGCTAAACTCGGGGTCGATCAAGGGCAGCTTTCCGAGGAAAACCTCACCGCTCGTTCCGTCGATCGTGATCCAGTCTCCTTCCTTGACCTCGTCCCCGTGCACCTTCATGCTGTGGTGGATTTCATCCACATGAACGGCCTCGCATCCAGCAACGCACGGCACTCCAAATCCACGAGCAACGACTGCAGCATGAGAGGTCTTCCCGCCTCGAGAGGTGAGAATTCCCTTTGATGCCAACATCCCGTGAACATCGTCTGGATTCGTCTCTTCGCGGGCAAGAATTACGGATAACCCCTGGTCTCTCCACTCTTCCGCTCGGTCCGCACTGAAGACCACTTGCCCTACAGCCGCGCCAGGAGATGCCGGCACTCCTTTGGCAATCGCGTGGATGGAGTTTTCGGTCAAGTGATTTCGGTCGATTCGCTGGTGCAGTAGTTGGTTCAGATGGTCATCGTTCACCCTCATCAGCGCCTGCTTTTTGTCCAGCAGCCCCTCGCCAACGAGTTCGACGGCGATGCGCACCGCAGCAGCACCGGTTCGCTTGCCGTTGCGGCACTGCAGCATGTACAGCTTGCCGCGCTCGATCGTGAACTCGATGTCCTGCATATCCGCAAAGTGCTGCTCCAGCTTGTCTGCCAGCTCGACGAACTGCCCGTACAGTTCAGGATCGCGATCTTTGAAGGTGCTGATCGGTAGCGGGGTACGGATACCTGCGACCACATCTTCACCTTGCGCGTTCATCAGGTAATCGCCATAAAGCTGCTTTTCGCCCGTCGAAGGGTCCCGGGTGAAGGCGACGCCGGTGCCGCAGTCCTCTCCGAGGTTTCCAAACACCATCGCCTGAACGTTCACTGCAGTGCCCAGATCATCGGGAATCTTCTCCTGGCGACGGTAAATGATCGCTCGGTCGTTGTTCCAGCTCTTAAAGACCGCCTCGATCGCCAGTTCTAGCTGGCTCCACGGGTCAACGGGGAATGGCTCTCCGGTTGTGTTTTGAACCAAGCCAAGAAACCGGTCCACCACCTCACGCAGGTCCTCGGCGCGAAGATCGGTGTCAAGCGTGACCCCTCGCTCCTTCTTCTTTGCGTCGTAAATCGCCTCAAACTTCGCTTTTGGAATTCCCAAGACGACGTCCGAAAACATCATGATAAACCGACGGAAAGCATCGAGCGCGAACCGCTCGTCTTCACTTTCTTTGACCAGAGCATCGAGCGTTTTTGCATTGAGACCGAGGTTCAGTATGGTATCCATCATTCCGGGCATGGAGAACTTAGAGCCCGATCGGACAGAGACCAAGAGGGGATCGGTGTCGCCGCCGAATTGCCGCCCCATGCTCTTCTCAAGGTTGGCAACGTGTCCACGAACCTCTTCCATCAGACCCCGGGGCATCTGCCGACCGTGTTTGTAGTAAAGATTGCACGCTTCGGTGGTAATCGTAAAGCCCGGCGGAACTGGCATTTCCATTCGGGTCATTTCTGCGAGGTTGGCTCCTTTGCCGCCGAGCAGGTCGCGCATAGAGGCGTCGCCTTCCCGGAAATCGTACACAAGTTTTTCTGACATGATGAGTGAGGAGATTCCGATTCTACCTACGCACTCTAGGGCCCCATAGTCGGTACTCACCTGCGGCAAATTGAGGGTATAATCACCCTTCGATGAAACCAGGAGCTCATCCCACTTCCTACCCGACGATTTACGTGGACGGCGACCACGAGTGGATCGGGATGTCTACGATGGAGACTGGCGAGGTCCGAGAGATCGACGGCGTCAAGCACTACGTGGTACGCTGCGAAATCAGCTCCTTCACTCACCCTTTCTACACCGGCCAGAAGAAACTCGTGGATACCGCCGGTCGGGTCGAGAAGTTCATGCGCCGCTACGGCAACCAGCTTGAGCAACAGAGAAGCGCCGGCAAGAAGTAAACCTCACGCTCCCGGGAGGCGGAGACTCACTTGGATAACCCAACTCGCATACCTAAAGTCAGCGAGTTGGTGGAGCAACTCGGCACCCTCGAAAGCTCCCACGCCACTGTCGTTCTAGCCGCCCGAAAAGCAATTGACGCATGCCGCGCAACAAAAGCTGAAGAGCGGCAATCTATCGATCTTATCGCTCTGACCCTCCAACTGCTTGATGAGTTGGAGAACCCCTCTCTAACCAACTGCTTCAACTTTACAGGAACGCTCTTGCACACCGGCCTGGGCCGCGCGCCACTCGCCGAAGCTGCCGCTAGAGCAGCAGGAGAAGCGGCCGGTAACTGTCTTCTTGAATTCGACCCAGAGACTGGCGAGCGAGGAAACCGGCAGTCCCATATAGATGAGCTGATCTGCCAGCTGACCGGCGCAGAAGCGGCTCTCGCGGTCAACAACTGTGCTGGCGCCACCATCCTTGCGCTCTCGGCACTTGCCAGCGGCGCGACGGTATTGCTCTCCCGTGGCGAGATGATTGAAATCGGTGGCTCGTTTAGGCTCCCCGAGATCATCGAAAACAGCGGCGCGCACCTGGTTGAGGTCGGCTGCACCAACCGAACCCACCTGCGAGACTACGAGCAGGAAATCGACGATATGACCGCAGTTCTGCTGCGCTGTCACCACAGCAATTATGTGATCTCGGGCTTTACGTCGTCTCCTGCAACCGCAGAACTGGCGAGCCTCAGCCGGAAGCACGGCCTGATCTTCATCGACGACCTGGGCAGCGGTAATGTTGTTGATCTCGCACAGTATGGACTGCAGCCCGAGCCCAGAGTTCAAGAGAGCCTGCGCGACGGGGCAGACCTGGTTCTCTTCAGTGGAGACAAACTGCTGGGTGGGCCGCAAGCCGGCATCATTTGCGGCAAGAAGGAGTTGATCCAGCGGCTCGCGCGCCACCCGCTCGCCCGAGCTCTGAGGATCGACAAACTCTCCCTCGCAGCACTTGAGGCAACGCTGCGAATCCACCTCTACGGCGATCTCACCCAGATCCCCCTATTCGAAATGATGGGCAGGCCCATCGAGCAACTAGAGGGTCAGGCTCAACAGCTTGGCTCTGTGTTCAACGCAGCAAAGATTCAGGCGTTGGTTGAAGAAACCACCTCGATGGTCGGTGCCGGAAGCGCGCCGGGGAACGACCTTCCGACAATTGCGGTGCGCATCAATCTAGAGAGCCCACAGGAGTTCGCAAAAGCTCTCCGGAAGCACAAAGTCATCGGGCGCATCGCCGATGGTTCGTTTTGGCTTGATCCCCGCAGCTGCCCGAGCGAACAGTTCGAAGAAGCCCTTCAATCCCTGAAGACAGCGATTCAAGCCTATGAGACCGGTAACAGAAGCTGAGCGGCATTTAGCCACAACCCGGGTGCTCGCATGCGCAGCAGCTCACAGCATGGGCATGCCTCCAGAAGCCTTGCTCCAGGTCTCCCAAACCACGGATTCACACGATTTCGCTGACGATCTCAAACAACTCTGGCAAGTTGCCGACCAACTGGCAACCGTTCTCCTGGCTCAGCACGAGTTGGCCGAAGAGAAGGAAGCAATCGAGCGGGTACTTAGCGATGCACCGGATCGCCTGCGGCAGCCCTTCCGAGACGCCTGCAGCGTGGTCCAGCCAACCCATGTATTGCAACTTGGTTGACCTACCAAATTCTGATGACTTCGTAAACTAGGGCGCAGGCGGTCGAATTGCAAAAAGTGTTTCGCTTCCTTCGCGATCCTCAAGCGGCTCTCACAGTCGCCTGTGGTCTCGCGCTTGCCGCCTCTCTACTTTCGCTGCTCTTCGATGCGCGTGGGTTCCACCTAGTCGCCGCCTACGCCGCAGTCCTGTTTGGGATCCCTTACGCGCTGAAGATGGGGCTGGCGAGCCTCCGCAACCGAGAGCTCGACGTCAACGTGCTGATGGTGATTGCAGCCATCGGCGCACTCGTGCTGGGCTATCCCGCCGACGCAGGAGTGTTGCTCTTCCTCTTCGCGCTCTCTGGCCTCTTGGAAGCGATCGCCATGGCGAAGACAAAGTCTGCAATCGACGGCCTGATCCAGCTTCGGTCCGATACCGCGCTCGTGGTTACTCCGGAAGGTGACGTCTCCATGCCAGTCGCGGAAATCAAACCCGGAAACTTGGTTCGAGTCCTGCCTTTCCAGGCCGTTCCGGTGGATGCCGAGGTCCTCGAAGGGCAAGGAGAAATCGACGAAAGCGCCATCAGCGGCGAGTCCCTTCCGGTTCACAAGTCAGCAGGAGATCATGTGCTCAGCGGCACCCAAAACCTGGGGTCAACCCTACTCGTACGAGTCACCCGCGAATCGGGCGAGACCACCCTCGACAAGATCGTGGAGCTGGTCGAGGAAGCCCAGAACAACCGTGCCAGCGGAGAGAAGATCAGCGTCTGGTTCGGCTCCCGCTACACCATCTTCGTTCTGGCGGCGTTCTGTCTTTCTTTGGTCATTCGGATGACCATCGGTCAGCAGTTTGGCTCGGCGTTCTACGAGGCAGTGGTGCTATTGGTAGCCTTGAGCCCGTGCGCCTTGGTGATCTCCACCCCTGCAAGCACTCTTAGCGCGATGACCTGGTGCGCACGAAACGGCATCCTGGTTCGTGGCGGCATCTATCTAGAAGATAGTTCCAAAGTCAACGCCATAATATTAGACAAAACCGGCACAATTACCACCGGCAGGCCAGAGGTGACCGAGGTCTGCGTTTGCGAGCCAGTAAAAGTGCATTCCGTTGTCGGCTGCGCCGGCGACTCCGAGTGTTGGCACGGCACCGGGCCGCTAAGCGAAGACGCCGCGTACTTCCTGACCCACGCAGCAGCGGTCGAAAAGTTCAGCACCCACCCGATCGCCCAAGCGATCGTCCGCGCCGCCGAAAGTAACGGCCTGACCGTTCCCGAGGCGAAAGACCACAGAGACGTGCAGTCGAAAGGGGTCGTGGGAATCGTAAATGGCCAGCAAGTCAAGGTGGGCCATGTAAGATTCTTCGACCAAGACGACACCTTCCGACCAGACTTTCTCGACCACATCCGCCAGATGCAGAGCCGCGCACAAACCGTGAGCATCGTTCAAGTGGGCGATAGGCTCGCAGCGATCGGCATCCGCGACAAGGTCAGGCCCGAAGCCAACCAGGTCATCGACCTGCTCAAAGGTCTCGGGGTGAAGAAGATCGTCATGGCAACAGGCGATACTCCGGAAACGGCGCAAGCCGTCGCCAGTCAGGTAGGCATCGAAGAAGTCCACGCAGGGCTGCTGCCAAACCAGAAGACCGAAATTCTGCAAGACTTGCAACAGCAGGGCTACCGCGTGATGATGGTGGGCGACGGGATTAACGACGCCCCCACACTAGTTCAGGCAAACGTGGGGGTTGCCATGGGAGGTCTCGGTAGCGATATTGCCCTGAACGCAGCGGACATCGTATTGATGAACGACCGTCTCAAAGCGATCCCCGAGATCGTCAAACTGGGTCGAAGAACCGTCGGCATAATCAAGGCAAACCTCTTCTTCGCCAGCGGCATCATCCTCGCTCTAACCATCGGCAGCTTCGTAACTCGCCTTCCCCTACCCGTCGCCGTCGTTGGCCATGAGGGCTCCACGTTCCTGGTAATTCTCAACGGTCTGCGGCTCCTCATGGGACCGGGACGACTTGGGTAACATCTCGCCTGCGTTGCGACCCAGCTATCGTGGCTGGGTTGGAATACAGGGGAAAGATCGGTGAAAGACCGACGCTGTGCCGCAACGGTAAGGCGCGAAATGCGCTTAAGCCCGGATGCCCTCGTGACGCCAAACTGGATTCACCTACGAGCATAGGGACGCGGTTGGCTCCAAAGGCCACCTTCGAAATTCGGCTACCGCCGAAAACCCCACACCTCACAGGTTGATCCGCATCGAATCGATCGAATGGATGTGGAAACCGTGAAAGAGAGCAGAGGAGGCTTCACGCTAGTGGAGCTACTGGTTGTGATTGCCATTATTGCAGTCCTCTCCGCGCTACTCTTCCCCGTTCTGAGCTCTGCCCGCAAGGCAGCACTTCAGACCCAGTGCCTGTCGAACATCCGCCAGTTGAGTCTCGCCTGGCTGCTCTATGCAGATTCCAGCGACAGCACCTCGATGCTGGCGTTCTATTGGTCAAAGCCCTCGGTCGCTTGGGATCATTCCCCGAGCGGCAAAGGGCTCATCCACCCGTTCACCCGCGAGCAGCGGCTCCAGGCTTGCCCTGAGATGCCCCAAGGCGCGTGGGACAGACCTTACACCGGCTACGCATACAACACCACCTGGCTGGGGGGTGAGCCTAGCTCGTCCAGGCTTCCGGCACCACTTTCGGCGATCGGGACCCCCTCCCAAACGGCGGTGTTCGCAGACGGTGGATTTGGAAACCCAGTCCGGCCCCAAAACTTCCTCCGCGCCCCGTCAGACAACTTGTTTATGGCGGGAATGGTGCATTACCGTCACCACGGTGCTGCAGGAGTTGCATGGGCAGATGGAAGGGCGACCATGCACCGAGAGCGGCACTTGCAGAACCTGTTTGAACCGGAACTGGGCGCACTCAGCCCGGATGACAGCCTCTACGACCTCAAGTAGCGGAACCCATAGCCAACGATCGAATCGGAGCCAACAACCATGAAAAGACAACTGATCTTACTGACAACCCTAGCCGTCGCTTCCAGCGCGGCGTTTACGCAGTCCAACTTCGCCTCCTCGGTCGTTTCCAGTACCGGCCTCGGGACGAACCCGCTTTACAACAACCCCCAAGCTATGCTGGGAGCGCCCTCAACCTGGATTCGGGACACCTTCGACGGTGGGCCACTTCAGCAAATGGCAGTCTCAATAGTCTACGGAGCCTGGAACGTTGACCCACAGAATAACAACGTCATCTGCACCGTGCCGCCGGGAGGCGAGGTCGTCGTTCGGTTCGATCCACCGATCACCCGTAACCCAAGAAACTGGTACGGAGCCGACTTCATCGTTTACGGAAACAGCGCCTTCACCACCTCAAACGGTTGGGCGCAGTGGAACACCAATTACGCTCTGCTGAACATCTCGCAAGGCGCCCCGTTATTCGAGGAGCCGACGACCATTAGCGTGAGCCCCGATGGAGTGCAGTGGTACACCTACGACGCACCTCGTGCTGATTCGCTCTGGCCAACCCAAGCGTTCACCTGGAACGCCGGCGCGCAAGAATGGGGACCCCTGAGCGACGCCCACAAGCCCGTCCCTCCTTCTCTGGTTCCGATGCGCTTCAGCGCCAACAATGTAGCGGACTCAATCACGCTGATGAATCGCTCATACGGTGGCACTGCATTCAGCCTGGCACAGACTCCCTTCAGCAGCATTCAGTATGTGAGGGTAACCGGCAGCGGTGGAGAGGTCGACGCTATGTCCCGAGTGCTACCCAAGCCCAGACAAGGCAACGACCTGCTGCTCGTTCAGGATGGGGCGCTCTACCTTTGGAGACTCCTCCGAGGTGAGCCGGTCGCTTGGCTGCAGCTCACCACCTCTCTGGGTGATTACGAGGTCACCGCCGCGGGCGATGCAAACGGAGACGGATACGACGACATCGCGTTCCGAAGCCCTTCTTCGGGTCACACGGTGGTCTGGTATGGCAACGATCTCGGCGAATTTGAAGCTGAAACTTTGCTCTTCGATTCTCCCTGGAGGCTCTCTGCCATCGGCGACATCACCGGTAACGGCCAAGATGACCTGGTCTGGCACAACCCCCAAACCGGCGTAGTGAGTGTCTGGAAGAGGAACGGATCAAGCTTCGAGCCGGTAACCATCGGTGCCTGCGACACCTCCAACTCAAGTCTAGAACCCCGAAGTCTGGTGTTTCTTCCTTCCGGACAGGTTTGGCTGCTCTGGAACGATGCGACCACCCTTTACGGCTGGCGGCTGAACACAGCAGCCGAGGTGGTCGAAGCCAGACTGGTCGGGTTCTACGATTCTGCTCAGTTCCAGCCAGGCGCTGTCATCGACCAAGAAGGGACCGGTGTACCGGCGCTCCTCTTCCAATCGGCTCAGGGCACAGTGGGTTGGCAGTTCGCTGACAGCCTGGTTCCAACACCGTCTTCAGTCCGGTTCCCCAGTACTTTGGCAAGCTTCGTTGGTGCAGGAAATCTGTAAGCTCAAGAGGTCCAAAAAGAATGGAGGGGCGCAGAAACTGCGCCCCATACCATTTCCCCCCAGATAAAAGACCTAATTTTGTGCTACTTTTGCAGCGTTTGCTTGCTTCGCCAGTCTACTCTTTCTTCGAGCAGCCTGGTTTTTGTGGATAATTCCACGTTGCGCAGCCTTGTCCAACTGCTTCGTGGCAGCGGTCAGATTCTTTTGCAAAAGCTCGGCGTCCACTTCGGGTTGAGCGGCAGCCACGCGAACCTTCTTTGCGTAGGTTTTCAGCGCGCTTCGAGTCTGCTGATTCTGCGCTCGACGCTTTGCATTTCGCTTGATGTCCTTCTTGCTTGATTTAAGATTGGCCATTCGGTTGAACTCCTAATTGTACCCTTATCCCTCGATGACGAACCGTCTCTTGGTTCGGTCGACACTGTCCTCTGGCTTGGTAAGGTCAATCTTCTTGGCGTCGTAGTGCCACACCGGAGATCCGCTTCTCTGATAGAAACAAGAGTAGGCGCTTAGCAGCGAGGCGATGAGCCGGCGGGTCGATCTCCGGACAACGTTGACTTCCGTCAGCAGGGTGAGGTACTCAACTCCCTTGTTGTGGTACTTCATGACTTCGGTCAGAAGCTCTAATGTACTCTTGTTTTCCGACTCCCCACTCAGAACTCGAAGCTCTTCGATTCGGGGCGTGCTGATGAAGCTAACCGGGTCCGGCTGCTGATCCCAAACGAACTCGAAAACGTTCGGCTTTGGAGTCTTGTTGAGAGTAAAAACTGCGCCGGATTCGATCGGCTGATCAAACGACCAATCGTAAAGATTGAACAGCATGCGTGCTTCAGTGTTCATCCACACCTCAAGCTCTCGACCGTTCGGGTCAATGAAAATTAACTCTTGGACCTTGGGCTCGTCATCCAGCCATCCGTTAGGGAACTGGCAAAGCGGGAATGTGCCCAGCTCTCGGTGAATCGCCTTAAACACCAATCGCACGGATTCGGGCATCGTCTTCGGCTTGGGCAGCGGATCTTCGTCAAGAACGTCCATTGCCAACGGGTGCGCCATCAGCTTTCGCAGAGAGCTGCTCAGGCCATCGTCTGAAAGAAGAATATCGATCGGCTCTCCCGCCTCAGAGTGGTACTGAGTCGTCGGGAACTGGAACACTTCCGGCGGTGCGTCGGGGACTTCTTCCACCTTCGCGGTCGCACGGTACCGGTCTCCACCAATCCAGCGAACCTCGGGCATATCCTGAAGCGCGTTGTGCAGGTTTTCCTGGTCGAACTTGAAAGTCTTGTTGCTTCGAGTGATCTCGTAGAACTGCTCCAGCAATTCAGTCGAGGTCACCGTGCCATCACTCTTGGCAATCGTCTGAGCCAACTTCTTCCCATCGGTTGACGAGACTTCGATTGGCTGGGCGTCCTCAATCTCTATGACTTGCGGCAGCTTGTCCGAAACCTTCGGAGCCAGTCCCAAAAGTTTGGGGAGATCAGCATCCGGATAAACAAAGCCGCTGGGCAAAATCTGATACCCCTCGGTGTCCATCAATATCCGCAGAATCGAAGCGTTGTCATACATCAGCGGAGAGCGGGGGTCATCGCTATTCAGCCTGAGATACGCCACAGCGCCAAACTCCTTCAAAGAAATCGGTGCCAGTCGCTTGAGCGCTTCTCGGACTGCTTCAGCTTCCCGGAAGTCCAGATCAGCGACCTTCTCTGCGAGGGCTCTGGCTCCGTCTGCATCTATGTTATTAAGTGCCAGAGCGCGGTCCGAAACCTCGTCAACAGCCACAAAGCCCCATTCGGCAAGACCCACCTTGACCTGCTCTGAAACCACAAAGTCATGGCTGTCGTTCACCATCCGCCAGATGGAATCGGAATTGACTTCGGTGCCATCGAGTTCCTGTGCTCGGTTAACTTCCTTCAAAAGAACGTCGAATGCTAGCGGCGATCCGTAGCGCTTCAGGATCTGATACAGCGCGAAGTGCGCCGGGCGACCCTCGGTCATCATTCGGCTCGCAGGAATCCACCTACGATCCACATAGGCAAATCTCTCCGGATTGGAGGCGAGGTGCGCCTTAACTGTGCCTAGAGAAATCTTCTCCTTGGTAAATTTTGCGGTGAGATCGGACAGCTTTACGAAGTGGTCGTTCAGCGTAATCTGTTCGAGAAGCAGACGGTCCACGTAATCTCGCGCGTGCTGTTCCTCTGGTTTGAGTTGAACCTGGTTTACGGACATGAGGCAGAAAAATTGAGCGCCGCACGGAAACATGGAGAGCTTGGCGGCAACCGCTGATTATACCAGCTAGACCTATATGAAGCGAAAACTGAAAACCCTTGCCGCCACCAGAATCGTAAACTGAACAGAAGAGATGAACCGACCTCTAAACCCGCGCCACGGTTTCAGCCTCGTGGAGCTCCTCATGGTCATCGCCATCATCGCCCTCCTCGCGGCGCTCTTGTTTCCGGTGCTAGGTCGCGCCCGGAAGCAGGTCGATAACACCGGCTGCCTCAGCAACCTCGGGCAAATCGGCAGAGGCATCGCGACCTACATGACCGACTACGACGGCCTGTTTCCTCACGCCGTCGACCCCAGCGACAAGTTCGCCCCCGAAATCTGGTTTCAGTACCCAGAGTTTCAGGCACGGATTCCCAGTATGCCGTTTCTTCATGAGGTCGTGCAGGCCTATCTGAAGAATCCGGAAGCGTTCAAATGCCCCTCCGATACCGGATTTTCGATTCTTGATAGCAACTTCCCTCTCGCTTTTGACGCGAGACCAACGATGTACCAAAAGTACGGCACCAGCTACTTCTTCAGAACGGAAATCGCTTTCCGCTACTTCACCCGAGATCACTTCGAGCTTCCTGCGTCGGTGAACGTGTTGTTCGATGCAGCAGGGCATTGGCATGGCGACGCTCGGGCACTGCGCCCAGGAGACTCGCTGAGTGACTACTTCGAGCTCCGAAACAAGTACCGCTACAACGTTCTCTTCGGAGATTGGAGCGTGCGGAATCTCACTGCAGATCAGCTCGATCGGGCGTGGATGGTCGAGCTATAGCCAGCGAGACTCTTCGGCCTGCCTTCGCCTTTATAAACGGGCGCTTTGAGAGCGGCTTAGAGTTTGAGTTTGCTGAGGGGCGGCTGGTCGATATTCGGGCGAATTCGCACCCAGCCGGTGCCTTCCTGCTTTCTCCTGCGTTCGTCAACGCTCACTCGCACACCGAATACCGCGCGATGCAGGGACAGATTTCAGAGCCCGACTACTGGGGATGGATCCGCAAACTCACAGAACTAAAGAAGCGTGAAGACCTAAGCCATGTAGAACAGATGGCGAGAACGGCAGCCGACGAGAACCGACGAGCCGGCGTCGCATTGATCGCGGAACACGTCGACCGAGTGGAAGCCGCTTCCGGCCTGCTCGAATCTGGCCTCGGAGGTGTTGGCTTTGCCGAGCTCATCACGGTCGCCGAAGCAGACGACGTGGAGTGGAAGTTGGAGAAAGTCCGCGCCAAGGCGCTGTTGATAGAAGAGCAATGGGGTCAACCCGTCAGCGTCTCTCCGCATGCAGCGTATACCGTTCACGAGCACGTGTTGAGCAGCTTGGCGCAAGAGCCAGGATTCAAGAGCATCCACGTGGCAGAAACCCCAGCAGAACGGGTGTGGATCGCTAACAACGTGGGGCAAATCGCCCAGTTCCGGCAAACGTTCGGCCTAGAAATCTCCGGTAGTTACCGAAGCGTTGTGGAATATCTTTTGTCTATGACTTATGGTGACACACCTATACAGTTCGTACACCTGTGCGATGCAGATGAGCTAGACATCGAGGCGATCAGCGAGAAGAACATTTCGGTCGCTCACTGCCCCAGAAGCAACAAGCGTCTCGGCTGCCCGCCAGCCCCAATTCGAGAGATGCTCGACGCCGGCATCATGGTGGGGATCGGGCTCGATTCGCCCGCCAGTTCCGGTCCGATCGATATGCTCGCAGAGATCAACGCCGCAATCAGCACAGCAGTAACAAGAGAAAAACCCATCTCCTTCGAAGAGGTCTGGAACTGCGCCACCACAATGGGAGCTGCGAGCATGGGGATCTCCGGCTGGCAAATCGACCCTTCCTCCGAAACGAACCCTCCCTGCATCAAGGTCTCGCTCCGTGACCCGTCCCAGCCCGCGAGCGTTCTCGCTCCGGGTGCATCAGTCGAGTGGATTTAGAGCCATTCGGCGCACCGAGTGCGCAGTCGTACCTCTTCCGACTGGTAGAGCAGATCCCCGAGCGCCGGCTCACGTACTACGGCGCACTGGGCAAGGCGTTGCCGAACCCAGTTTCAGGCTTGATCGTCGGACGTTGGATGACCCAGTGCCCGCTCGATCTCCCTTGGTGGAGAGTGATCGCCAAAGACGGCAGGCTCGTAATCGGCAAGCGAAGCCCTGAGCTGCTTGGGGTCCAGTCAGAGTTGCTCAAAGCAGAAGGGCACACCGTGAAAGATTTCTGCGTTCAGCCTCCTCATGACTTCTGGCTGCCCGAGCAAACACGGTAACTGACAACCCGCCACTCCGCCACGTAGAACGGAGTCAGAATGACCAAAACTGCCCTAATTGTCGGCGCATCGGGTGGGATCGGAAGAGAGATTTCCCTCATCCTCGCGGAATCCGGTTATCACGTTGGCGCCATGGCTCGCAGCGCCGAAAAGCTGGAGGAACTTCGGGCCACTAGCGCCGGAAACATCACCGCAGTCGCGGGAGATGTGTTTGATGCGGCTGACCGCCAGCGCGCAATCGAGACGGCAGCCCCTGAAGGCTCATTAAAGGCCTTGGCGTACTGCGTCGGAAGCATCGTGCTTAAGCCGCTTTCCTCTCTAAAAGAAGATGAATGGATCGAGGCGTTTCGGCTGAACGTTCTTGGCGCAGCCCAAATCATTACCGACGCCCTACCGGCCCTAAAGAAGGCAGAAGGCGCCAGTGTGGTTCTCTTCAGCACAACGGCTGCCCAAATCGGACTCCAAAACCACTCGTTAATCGCGAGTGTCAAGAGTGCCGTTGAAGGGATGGCACGGTCGCTAGCTGCAGATTATGTGGGTCAGAACATCCGGTTCAACGTCATCGCCCCCGGTCTCACCAGAACCCCGCTTGCAGCCAACCTGCTTCGCTCCCCTGCAATGGAAGAAGCATCCGCCAAGATGCATCCGATGGGCCGAATTGCCGAGCCGAGGGAGGTTGCAGAGACAGCAGCCTTCTTGCTAACCGATCGGTGCCCTTTTATGACCGGAGGAGTCATCACCGTCGATGGAGGTCTGAGCACAATCAAGCCTTCACGGTAGGCAATGCGACGCAGGCTCTCTCAGCGGCGTTGTAAACTGCAGGTCTCAAGATGTGCGGTCGTAACATTTGGGTTTGGTTCGTAGCTGGCGCGGTTGCTGGCGTAGGTGTCGCGTTGCTTTCGCTCAAGTTCCAAGAATTAGCGGACAAGAACACGATGGACAAAATCACCGATAGGCTCAACACGAACATTGACGAGCTTGAACGCCGAGCAGATCACCTTCTGACCGACGCTCAGGTTTTGCCGGCAAGCTAATCGCCAAGGCATCCAACAAGTTGTCGAGGAAACTGGTCATCATCGGAGCGGGCCAGGGGGGTCTCAGTGCTGCTATCCACGCCGCGCTGGAGGGTTGGAGCGTAACTGTTCTTGAGGCTCGCGAAGTCGTCGGCGGAAAAGCTGCCCAACTTTACAAATCTGGCTTCAAGCTAGATCCGGGCCCCAGCATCATCATCCTCACCGATCTCTATGAGGAAGTGTTCACCCGTGCCGGGAAGAAGATGGAGGACTACCTCCGGTTTGAACGGTTAGACCCATTTGCCAGGATCTACTTCGAAGGGTCGGACCCGGTAGACCTCCCGGCAAACCGCGAAGACTGCCTCAACCTCCTTACTCAAAAATTCCCCGAAGACGGCGCTGCCATGCGCGCCTTGATGGAAAAGCTCGACAAGCTCTATCCCTTCGTGCAGAAGTCGGTCTTCCAGAAGCCGTTCACATCCTTTGTCGACCTCGGCAACCCGAACCTCATGCGGTACGGGCTCGGCTTCAGCCCATTCGTCAACTATAGGCGCACCGTCGACGGCATGATCCGCTCTCCCGAGCTTCGCGCGTTCTTCTACGGCTTCCCCTCTTACGGCGGCCAAAGCTACGAATCGCGAGCACCCGGAGCGTTCTTGCTGCCCTATCTCATGATCGATCGAGGCGTTTACTATCCGGAAGGCGGGGTCGGGTCGATTCCCAAGGCATTTCACAAGCTGGCAGAAGAGCTGGGGGTTGAGTTCAGGCTTGGCGCCAAGGTGACCGGTTATGAGACCAGCAAAGATCACATGACCTTTGTGCAGCTGGAATCTGGTGAAGAGATCCGCGCCGATGCCTTCATCAGTAACATTGACCCCTATACGTTTGGAAGGATGGAGGAAAGCCCCGGAAAGCAGCCGAGCTATAGCTACTTCACCCTTCACTTCGGCCTCAAGAGGCAGCTCGAAGGACTGAACCATCACACACTTCTGATTCCCCAGAACTACCTGCAGGGATTTGATGACCTCTACACCCAGCGTAAGTTCCCCGATCCGCCTATCGTCTATCTCAATGCGACCCACCTTATCGACCCAGAAGCAGCGCCCGATGGTTGCACGAACCTGTTCTGCGTGGTCACTTCTCCAGCGAACGAAGACCACCTCGACTGGGAGACTCTTGAAAACGAGGCCAGAGAACAAACCATAACCGAGTTACGGAAGTTTGGCTTCTTCTGGCAACCCGAAGATGTGGTCTTCGAGCGGGTTCAAACCCCGATGACTTTCGAACGCAGAGACGGCAATTTCAAGGGCTCTTTGTACGGTCCAGACGAGAAGAGCAGATTTTACGGAATGTTTCCTCTGGTAAACAAACACCCTCAGCTGAAGAACCTGACTTATTGCGGTGGTGCCGTTCAACCTGGTGCCGGTTTGCCGATGGTCACCCTAAGTGGTCGCTTCGCAGTGCAGCTTCTAGGTTGAGTACAAGCACCCATCATGAGCAAAGCCGGAACCCTCGTCATCGCCACCCACAACGAAAGCAAGTTCAAGGAGATGCGAAAGGTTGTCGAAGAACTTTGCAACTGGAAGGTTTTGAGCCTGAACGACTTCCCCGAAGTGCCGGAGCCCCTCGAGACAGGGTTCACCTACGCGGACAACGCAATGATCAAGGCGCTCAGCGCCGCTTACCGAATCCCGCATTGGTGCCTCGCAGATGACACCGGGCTGGAGATCGATGCCCTAAAGGGTCAGCCAGGGCTTTATTCCAAACGATACCGACCCGATTTGCCGACCTTCCAAGAAAAGATGGCGGCGATCCTCGAGGAAATGAAGGATCTGCCCGACGGCAAGCGCAAGGCGCGGTTTCGCTCAGTCGTAGCGATGGCGCGCGTTGGCGCAGAGCCGATCGTCGCCGCCGGAATTTGCGCCGGCATGATTGGGCGTGAAATCAAAGGCGACGGAGGGTTCGGGTACGACCCGATCTTCATCCCCCAGGGCGAAACCAGAACCTTTGGCGAAATGGGCTCCGACGAGAAGAACAAGATTTCGCACAGAAGAATCGCCCTGACGAAGCTCTGCGAGCAGTTCACCGCAAACCTGCAGAGCTGAACTAGCCCTTTACCAGCGATTTCAGGATAAAGGCGGCGTTCGCCGGTCTCTCTGCCAGACGCCGAGAGAAGTACGGGTACCAGCTCTCACCGTACGGTACGTAGACCCGAACATTGTAGCCTTCCTCCCTCAGAGACTGCTGCAAATCTCGACGAATTCCATACAACATCTGATATTCAAACCTACTCTTATCGATGTTTTCCTTCACCGCGAATTCATTGAGTGCCTTGATGATCGCCTCATCATGAGTGGCAAACGCGGGATAGTTGCCGTCTTGCAGCAACCGCTGACCCTGCTGCAGAAAAGCCCTATCGACCGACGCCTTGTCCGGAAAAGCGATTTCCGGCGACTCTAAGTACGCGCCCTTGACCAAACGAACCCTGCACCCGAGCTGAATCAACCGCTCCACATCTTCCTTCGTGCGAAACAGCATCGACTGCAGTACTGTCCCCGTGTTCTTGTACCGCTGAAACGCCCGCTCCACCATTTGAATCGTGCGCTCGGTATAGGCCGATCCCTCCATATCAACCCGAACGAACAGGTTGTCCGTTTCTGCATCCTCTAGAACAGCGTAATAGTTCTGCTCGCAAAGTTCTTCGGATATGTCCAACCCGCACTGTGTCAACTTAATCGAAATGTTCACACGGTCACCCAGGTTTTCTGCACGTATCCTGTGAAGAATCTCGATGTACGACTCCTTTGCGCGGTTCGCCTCTTCGGCATCCGCGACGTTTTCGCCTAGCAAGTCGAGAGAGACGCTGAGGTCTTCTGCGACCAGTACTTTTGCTGCCTCGGTCGCCTCGTCTAGTGTGTCCCCTGCAATGAACCGTTTCACCATGGCGGAAAACAGGGGGCTGTTACGAACCAGATGCTCTACGGGCTTGAGGCTACTGACGCCAACGATGATTTTTCGGGAGAGCATTCCAGGTTGAAGAAGAGTGAAGTGTACTTCCCAGGCAATCGCCAACTGAGAGTTGCTTCAGCGGTGCCAGATTCTACGCTACGAAGGCAGAGTCGGTGCCGCTTTCCGTGCCCGTTTCAACTGCCTCCAAGAAGCTGTACAGGAGCTCTTCCACTTCTTGAATCGAGTCGCTCTGGCTGAGCTTGGCACGCATTTGTGATGCGCCGTGAACCCCTTTGATGTACAGCGGTAACTGGCCCCGAAGCGACCGCACGGCAAACGTCTCCGGGTCAAGATTCGACTTCACAAATAGCGGCTCATAGTCGTAGTAGTCCCTCGCCAGCCGCACATGCTCGATCGCGACATCCGCCCGTTCTTGCAAGGAAGGCGGAGGAGCCTGAACCCCCGAGAAGCCGTTCACAATATCGCGAAGCTGCCAGGGGTTGCCAATCGCCGCGCGCCCCACCATAACCCCGTCACATCCTGTCTGCTCCATCATCTTCTGGGCATCGGCAGCGGTCTTTATGTCTCCATTCCCGATCAACGGAATCTCGAGAACCTCCCGAAGCTGTGAGATCAGCTCCCAGTTCGCTTCCCCTTCAAACCCCTGCTTGGCAAACCTGGCATGCAGCGTCAGCATCTTGACCCCAGCATCCTGGAACCGTTTCGCCAATTCTGGGGCAGCAAACATCGAGTAGTCCCAGCCAGCTCGAACTTTCACAGTCACCGGAATTTCCACCGCATCCACAACGGCTCGAACGATTTTCTCTGCGTGGTCAGGGTCCTTCAGCAGAGCCGCGCCACTTCCGGTCCGGCAGACTTTCGGCACCCAGCAGCCCATGTTGATGTCCACCAGGTCTGCGCCAGCTTCTTCTGCCAGCCTTGCCGCTTGCGCCATCACTTCCGGCTCTCCCCCGAAAATTTGAATCCCCAGAGGCCGCTCATCGGGATGAATTCTCAGCTTTAGGAGCCCCTTTTGGGCCCCATAGTGAAGCGCCATCGCGCTCACGAACTCGCTGAACATAAGCCCAGGGTTAGCGATTCGCTTGCAAATGAGGCGGAACGGGAGGTTCGTAACGTCCTCCATGGGCGCCAGTAGAACTGGTCGCTCAATCTGAATATCGCCTATGGAAAAGCCCACTCAGCCAAAAGTATTCCCGAGGATGCGGGCTAGCCGCCGTAAGCTATGCCGTTGGTGGTGGGAGCAGGGGTAGCAGGGGGCTCGATCAGCTGATCGAGAACCCGCGCAAGCTTGAGCATCGCGTCTCTGCTGACAGAGTTATCCGGCTCAGGAGAGCTCAGGCAACGTGAAAAGAGCTCCCGAATCTCATCCGCCGTAAGGTCGAGCTTGATGCTGTCGGTTGCTTCGTTTTCCATCTCCAATTCCCGAGTACCGCGTCCTACTTCATTGCGCAAAGGTTTAGTTCCCTCCTGATCCATGCGCCGGGCGGTGTCTCTGTTGGCTCCGACGGCTAAGGTTCAGAAAGGTTCCGTTGCGATGGGTCCTACGGCGATTTCAATAGGTCTTTCGTCACGGTTTCAGCACATAAGTTGAAAAACACCGAAATCTGGGCACTTCGTGAAGCATCAAAGTAGTACAATTTAGCAGGGACAGGATGTCGAAACTTTCAGGAGGGATAATCTGCGCCGCCGTAGCGATACCAACGTGGGCTTTTGCCTTCCCCATCTCGATGCCCAAAGAAGCCTTCGAAAAGGCAGGAAATCAGCGGATGATTTCCGGCGTCCAGAAGCTTGAGTTTATCGAACTCGACGCTCTCAGTTTCACGATCCCGCTCCGATCGTCCCCCGTTCTCGAAGGAACCGAACAACTCGACCTCGATGGAAGAATCCTTCGAAGAGGCACCGACTACGAAATCGACCTAGCTGGTGGTGTGATCTTCTTGAAGACCCAGTACCGCGCCGGACAGATGCTTCGGGTCAGCTACCGACAGGGTGGCTCCGCAAGCGCCGAGAGTTCTGCAATCCAGAGCGCGATGCAGATGCGGTTCAACATCGGTGGCGGCTTGACCCCGACCTTCTCGCTTGCTCAGGCATCTAGGTTCGCAGATGGCTCTGTGGGAAGAACCAACGCGCTGGGCCTTGAAAACGCCATGTCATTCGGCGGCGGAACGCTGAGCGGCGCGTTCATGGTCACCCAGACCCAAAAGCTTCGCTCAACTGACGGATTCGGGTTCACCGAAGACACCGAGAAGAGCAGCTCCACCTCCCACCTTATCGTGCAGCGGTTTGAAAGCGGGGTTCGCGGCGGAAGGATGAGCCTGGAGTACCAGGACATCGGCAAAGACTTTTCTGCCTTCGGCTCCATGGGCGGGGGCAACTTTTCTCAGAACGAGATCAATGACTTGCGCCGCCAGGCAGGCATCCGCCGAATCGCTGCCAACATGCAGGATATCGATGCTGGCGCATTCAAGTTCGGCTCATCGTTCAACTGGATCGGTGACGGCGAGGGCGTAATCCAGTCGGCACGGCACAGCATCGAAGCCAGTCAGTTCAAGATGAGCTTTGACACCGCTCGAATCGGCAAAGACTTCGAGCGGTTTTCGGCACTCTCCGGCCAAGAGCGATCACTGATGGAGCGCCAGGCCGGGCTCAACAAAAATTTCTTCTCGCTTAGTGCGGGTACCGACCTAGCCGGCTTCCAGTTCAGCGCTAGCCGAGTGAGCCAGGACGAAGCAAGTGCCTCTGAGCGATCGTTCAGCGGAAAGCTGGGCGGCGCAACCTTAAGCCTCGGCGAGCGGGCGATGGACGATTCGTTCCGAGCCGCATCCAGACTCACAAACGACGAGCGCAACTTGCTAGGAACTGATCGAGGGGTGCGCAGAAACTGGCTTCGCTTCGACAGCGGTGAGCAAGGCGCGATGGGCCAGTTCCGGTTCGACGGTCTCAACCTCTCGCGAGACGAACTTGGTGCAAGGGTTGAGTCATTCTCCTACCGCGCAGCAGGTATCGCCATCGAATCCCAGATGGCACGATTCGACGAAGGTTTCCGAGGTTTCGATGCGTTCTCAGGAGACGAGCGAACGGCATTGATCCGCCAGTTCGGCGAGCAACAAGGAACTTCGAACCTCAACCCGCGCCGGCAGGAACTCGACGCCTTCAACAGGCTTGCCGGAACCAGCCGCGTATGGCAAAGCATCCGGCTCGAGCCGAACGCCCGCTATTCATTGGGCTTCTCCACTCTTGGGCTTTCCAGAGACGAGGCCGGAGCCAACCTCAGAAGGTTGGATGTCAAACTGCCATACGCGAAGCTTGACGCCAGATGGACCAAGATTGATGAAGATTTCTCAGGTCTGGACCGGGGGTTTGAGTTCGACCAAAAGGCGATGGGCGTGCTGCCAGACCTCGAGTCACAATCCATTTCAGCAGAGATCAGCCCGCGTAAAGATCTCAACCTGGAAATGCGGTCCAGCTCCGCTCAGGTCGGAGACCACAACGCAGACTTTCTTGCCTACACCCTTAACGCTTTCGGGCTTCGTGGTCAATATCAGAGCTACTCCGCAACCCACGGGTTCCGCAATGTCGGCAGGTTGCTCGATTTCGACCGAGACCTAATGGAGCAAAGACTCGGCTACTCAACTGAAGGCTGGTCTGTAAAGGGCCCGGTCGCCTTCGGACTGTCGATCGACGCCGAAGGGCTGCGCTCCGACGAATTAGAGGGCATGGAGAGCCACGCGTTCCAGAGAACCGGACTCGAGTGGAACATGGACGCGCTGACCCGGCTGAGATTCACCCGGATGGACAACAGCCGCTCCCTACTCGGAGACCTTCTGTTCGACCAGAACACAACAGCCTGGTCGCTACAGCGCGCAATCCCGAAATTCGGTTTCGTCCGATACCAGTCCGAGACCACATCCTTTGACGGTCTTGAGGCAAACGAAGAAGACTTCAACCGTCAGGGTTTTGCCGTTGAAGCGAAGATAAACGAAAACACCAAGGTCTTCACCGAGCACGAAACCACTAACTTCGCAGACGGTCAGCGGGAGAGCGCGCTCACCAACACACTTCAAACCAAAATTAGCGACCGACTTGGAGTCGCCATCTCGGATTCGAGACAGAACTTCCGCGACGAGAATCGAAGCAACGTTCGCCGCAACTACGGCGCATGGTGGGACTTCGGTGGCGGATTCCGGCTCAGCTACGGATACGTCCGCAACATGGAAGGACAGGACGGCACCCTCCGAACTGAAGCAAAGCTGGACGTCGACCCGAAGGGCAGCGCCCAAGGCGTGCTCTGGGGCCTCAAGTTCGATTCAGCTCACTACACCTCGCAACGATGGGACGCCGCAGAGCGAGTTCGAAGCGAGAGCAAGATGAGACTGCAAACCGCCAAGCCCATCCAACTGGGTCTCATCCGAGACCTGGAGTTCCGCTACGGCATCGATGCGCTGACTGACCGGTCCCGCTACCAGCGAGACAACGACGATTTCTTCATTAGCGGAAAGCTTTTCGGCCACACACTCGGCTACGAACAGCGCGGTCAACTCCGGCCCGACCTGAACAAGCAGGCAACCGAGCGAATCACCTTCTTCCGCACCAACCACAACGCTACGGCACCTCTCGGGGTCGAACTGCTCTACCGAGTCAGAACCACACCAGACGAAGAGAAATCGGTCATCGGCAGAACCATCAACGTCACGGCTAGACCCTTTAGGGGGCTCGAACTTCGCGCTCAGTCCATCACCAACCCGGTGCTGCAGCGAAACAACGCGATGCTCGGCTCGGTCCTCGATGATCGAAGCCTCCAGCGCTACTCGATCGCCTACACAGCAGACCCGAACTTTACCTTCGCTGGCAACTTCGAGCAGTTGGAAATCGGCGGTGTACGAGACAGCCTGAGCCGAATCGCCATGCTGGATATCACCCTGTTTAAGAGCACAGGTTCCCCGCTCACCCTCGGCTACGGCTTCGAACTGCAAGACTTCGATGGCTCGCGCCGATCGCAGCAGCGCTACCAGATTCGCTTCGACCAACGACCAGGACCCAACCAGACCTTCAGCTTCTTCTTCAGCAACATCAACTATGGCGGCTGGCGACCAGCCGGAGAAAGCTGGCTGAACTACAACATGCGGGTCGATTACCGACTGCGCTTCTAGATCTCTAGAACTTCGCTCGCATCCTCGGGTCAACCTGTGCGCGCACGGCATCACCGATAAAGTTCAAAGCAAGAATTGTCAAGCTCAACGTCAAACACGGCCACAAAAGCAGCAGCGGATGCGAGTTCATCTCACTTCGAGCGTTGTTGATCATGCTGCCCCAGCTCGGCTCAGGCGCCTGCACGCCGATCCCCAGGAAGCTCAAGGTGCTCTCGGCCAGAATCGTGCCAGCAAGGTCCACAACTGCCACCGCCAGCAATATCCCGAATAGCTGCGGAACGACGTGCTTGAAAACCAGATAAGGCGTGGTTGCACCCATCGCCCTCGATGCCACCACAAACTCCCTTTCTTTTATAGATAGGCACTGACTTCGTATGATTCTGGCTATAGGGGGCCATAGCGTGATGCTGAGCGCAACGATAACGGGGCCAACACCCATGCTCCACACCCCGATGATCAAGATCGCCAGAAGAATGTCGGGGAAGGCGAACATCGCGTCAGTCAGCCGCATCAGCGGCACACTGATCCACGGTGGCCCGAAGGCACCCAAAAGCCCGACCAGCAAGCCGATCGACACACTAATCGCCATCACCGAAAAACCAATGAACAGCGAAATGCGCGCTCCGTAAGCGAGCCTCGCAAACACATCTCTCCCCAGTTCGTCCGTTCCCAGCCAGAACTCGGCACTCGGGGGCGCAAACGGGGGGCCGACCGGCATGAGGTAGTCATGCCGGATGAACGGCCCAAATACGGCGAGTAGCACCATTAGGAACATATAGATGGCGCCGAACCAGAACAGCGGATCGCGCTTCAAAGCCCACCCCCACGAATCCTCGGGTCAAGGACGGGAATGAGCAGGTCTACGATCAGGTTGACCACGACGAACAAGATGCCCGTTGCCAGGATGCACCCGAGAATCACCGGCGTATCCCTCTGCTGAATTGCCTCAATGGTGGCACGGCCAATCCCCGGGATGTTGAAGAAGCGCTCCACCACGAAGCTACCCGTGAGCAAGATCCCGAAGCTGGATCCGATCGCCGTGATTACCGGCAACAGAGCGTTCCTGAGGGCGTGCTTTGAATACAGCGCGAACCGAGGCACCCCTTTCGCTACTGCCAGGACGATATAGTCGTTCCTCAGTGTCTCAATCATCGAGGTGCGCATCAGCCGGATCAGCATGGCGCACGGACGCCCCGCCAGAACGATCATGGGCAGAAGAAGATAGACCCAATTCGGCGCCACGCGGTTCACCGTCCAGGTTTGAGGCAAAAGGTCGAGCTGAACGGCAAAGATGTAAACCAATAGCGGTGCCAAAACAAAATTGGGCACCGTTACTCCAAACGTGCCGACGGTCAAAATCACCTTGTCCAGCCAGGTGTTTTCTTTGATCGCAGCCAAAGACCCAAGTAATATGCCGACAGCTGCAGCAAAAAACAGCGCGAAAAGCGCCACCTGCGCGGTCATTGCCAGCCCTTCGGTGATGATCTTCAATACAGGTTCCCGAGCACCGTAAAAGCTGTTGCCGAGATCACCTGTGGCTACGTTCTGAATATAGATGCCGAGCCGGATCGGCCAGGGCTGATCCAGCCCCATATTCGCTCGAATCCGTTCGATCGTTTCCAGGCTCGCTTTCTCGCCTGCTAGTTGCTCGGCAACGTCACCGGGGGCGAGCTCAGCCGCAACGAAGGTCACCAGGACCACGAAAAAAACGCTGATGACCCCGTAGAGCAGTCTGAGCAGGAGCGACCGAGCGAGCTTCACGCAGCCGAGTTTCTACCCCAGAGAGATAATTCAGCGTGATACGGCAAGACAACTAGCAGTCAGACGAAAATTCAGTAAACTTAAATCTGGCACTTGCATTATGCCTAACTTAAGGCAAGTGCGCACATTTATACAAGAAGGACACGATGAAGACCTCACGAGTACGAGCATTCACGCTGATTGAACTGCTCGTCGTTATCGCAATTATCGCCATTCTCGCGGCGATTTTATTCCCCGTTTTCGCCAAAGCGAGAAGTTCGGCGATGCAGACCGTTGCACTGAGCAACACGAAACAGATCCTTCACGGCCACCAGATGTACGCCGAGAACAACAACCTCGACCAGGTCCCCTACATATGGTACAACAGAGGCGGCGGCGTTTGGGTGACTTGGATGGAGCTGGTTCATCCTTATGTCAAGAGCCAAGATGTGTTCATCAACGGCGCTCAGTCGAAGGACTTTCGAAGGTACGGACTTGGCGCCTCATGCCCTCAAGCTTCTGGAGGCGTGACTGTTTCCCACTGGACGATGCCGCAGTGGCTCCCGTATAGCAACTGGAACTGGTTCGGTGTCTCAATGATGTCCGGTTTTCCAGTAATGCGCCAAGCTCCTGGAGTAACGACAGGGGCTACGGTTTGCACGAATTCTTGGCTGCAGGTCAACCCTAACCTTCGCGCTTGCCGAAGTTTCACTCGCGTGGACGAACCTGCGAATACCGTTTCTCTCGTCGCCGGCATCTACGTCTCCTTCAAACGTGCAAACGGACCCGAGCGTGACCTGCTGTTCGGTTCAGGCTGTACCACGGCATTCGGCGCAACGTCTGGGACATCGCAGAGCAACATCTCAAAGAATGTCCATGTCTTCAACAACGGAAATAACTACGGCTTCGCCGATGGGCACGCCAAGTGGTATTCGGTTCGCGAGATGAACACGAACAATAAGGCCCGATACTGGGTTACCGCGACAAGTTCGCAGCCCGCGAGCCCCTACATGAGGGTGCGCGGCAACTAAACTTTCGCAACCTGGTCTTGCGCCGTTGCGTCAAAAGTCTTGGGTGAGGCCGTTTATGGCTCACCCAAGCAACACTTCGTAGGTAAGATGCTTTCACCTCAGGGAGACTCTCTAGAGGTCGCGCTCTTAACCAGCGAGCACAGGAGACAATAAATGAAAAAGAACTTGCTTCAAGTTTTGGGTCTGCTCGTAGCAGCCTCTTTCGTCATCGCGGTCGTCGGCGGTTGCCAAGGACCACCTCAGGAAGAGACCATCACCACCACCACTGGTGACGCAACTCCTCCACCAGAACAGGGCAACGCTGGCACAGTGGCCCCACAGTCCGAGCCTTTGCCGCCTCCCCCAATGCCCGGCGAGTAATTCTCGAAAGGCACTATTCACGTTCGGCTCACGGCTTGCCTGTGGGCCGATTCTGTTTATGTGGGCTGCGAGAACGGGCTCGATACAACCTCGGTCGGCCCTTCAACCAACGGCACCCGCCCCTCTTCGTAAACCAGGAGGTCTGCAGGTTCACCTTCTGCCACAACGCCGCGACCCTCTTCCCCCAGAGCCTCCCAAGCCCGCTGAGTCATCGATCTCAGCGCCTCAACTGGCTCTAGATTCTCTTCTTTGCTGAACCCTTCCGGTCGGTCAGTAGCGTTCCGGAAGGTGAGCGCAGGGTTACCGGTAACGATAGGTCTGTCGCTGGAAAGCGAAAGAGGTATTCCCGCCTCTGCGACCGAGCGAAATCGCTTGATGGAAGACCCTCGTTTGTCGCCAAGCGTCTTTCGATACATTTCACCAAAGTGACTCAAGAACTCCGGCTGCATGGTGCAATGAACTCCGAGATTCTTCATCCGATCAATCTGCTCGTCGCTTAGCAGCATAGCGTGTTCGATCCGGTGCTTCACCCCGAAATCCGCTTCCTCCATCGCATCCATCACGATGTCCACCGCATAGTCGCCGATGGCGTGCACCGTCACCTGGTAGCCGTCATCTGCCGCTTTGCGCACCCTCCGTGCCAGCTCTTCTGGCGGGTAGATGCAGATCCCGCTGGTCTTCTTCTCCCCAAAAAGCGCTTTGCCAGCATAGGCACCATAGATCGCCGCAGTTTGCGCCCCAATCGCGCCATCGGCGAACAGCTTCACACCGCTGATCCGTACCGCATCGGTATCAAGCGCCTGCTTCCAGTCCAAAAAGTCGTCGGCCGGCATCCCGTACCTTCCGTAGATCGAACCGTACTGAACATAAAGCCGTAACCGAACCGCGCAGCCTTGCTCAGCTGCCGCTTGGTAAGCGGCAAGCTCCTTCGCTAGCCCAAACCGGCCGGTCATGAGGTCCGCTGCGCAGACGATTCCCATTTGCCTCATCGACTTTCCTGCCGCGAGGATCGCCGATACCAGCTCTTCATGAGTCGGCGCTGGCAACGCGCCCATCATCTCGTCGTGAGCGGCTTCTAGCGCCAAGCCTGTCAGGTTTCCAGCTTCGTCCCGTTCGTATTCGCCGCCCTTCGGGTTCTCCTTGTCGGGTCCAACGCCCGCAAGTTCCAGCGCGGCAGTGTTCGAAACGCTGGCATGGTTGCTGGCGTGGCGGAGTACGATCGGCACAGTTGCCGAAATCCGGTCAAGCTCCTCTCTAGTGATATGACTCTGGCCGTCGAACCGGTTCTGGTCGTACTGAACAGCCACTAGCCAGCCCCCCTGCGGCACCAAAGGCAGCTCTGCTAGCAGCCGCTCAAATACCTCATCTGGGGTGGTCATTCCGTACAGGTTGGGCTTGAGCAGATCCAGGCCTGCAGGAATGATGTGCAGGTGGTTATCCACAAACGCGGGCAGCACTTGCCGCTCGACCCTCTGAGCGGCAGAAACTCGGACGATCTTCTTGCCGTCCGTTTCGATTGTTACTGGCGTCGTATCCGGCCACAACGCAGCATTCTCTATCTTCATCCGTTCGCTTTCCGAATCATCTTTCTGGCGGCCTCCATTCCACTTCGCACCGCACTTTCTACGAAGCCCGGATACTCTGCCATTCCCTCTCCGGCAAACAGCATCCGCCCGTTGTACGCAGCGAGAGCTCTTCGGGCAAGGACCGGTAAACCCGGCGCATACACACTGAAGGCCCCGACGCTAAGCGTCGGTCCAAACAGCCGCTCGACTTTCGTTACCTTTGGAGCATCCGGAAAGAACTTTTCGATGTAGGTCACCGCAACGTCCGGTAGCTCATCGTCATCGACATCATGCCAGAAGATTCCCGACTTTCCGACCACGTAAGCGAGCAGCGCGGGGCAATCCGAAGCTGGGAACCAGGTCTGGCACAGCGGCGAGCCCAGATGCCAGAAACCTGCATAGGGCTGGTTGGCCCTCCAGTTGGACTCGAATTCAAACACCAGCTTCATGGCCGTAGCGAAGTGAACGTGTTCCAAGGCATTCGCAATGTAGCTTTCGCAGGGTCCGATGAACTCCGTTTTGCTCAAGATCGCAAACCCAGTGTGGATGACCCCGTCGAACTTCTCCGAGACATCGTCTTGATCGGTAATCACAACTCCGTCTGATAGCTCTTCGAACTTGAGGATTTGCTTGTTGAACCGAAATTTGTCCTCCAGGCCGGCTGAAAGCCCCTGGATCACCTTTGACAGTCCTTCTTTCACCCGAAAAGCGCTCATCGCATCCTCTCCTCGGGTGAGATAGGGCCTGATAGAGTGAATCCAGCCCGCGAGACTTACCTGGTGTAGCATCGCGCCCTCGTCGGAGAGAAGAAAGGCATTGACCCACATTTGTGCCCTGGGCGTATCGCAAAGAGGGCCGACAAATTCGAGCAGTGTCATATCGACATCGGGCTCTCTTCCGGATTCGACCATCTTCGTCGCCTCCTCCCATACGCGGTCCATAGCCCGCCTCGCATCCGGCCAGAGTTCGCTCTCGGGGATCAGTTCGTCCAAATAGAACACCCCTCTTTGGTCGCCTGCCGAGGAGACCAGCTCCAAGCCGAACTCGTCGCATAGTTTCAGCAGCTCGGTGTGGTCGGCATCGATCCATTCCGCCCCTGCCTCGTACTTGAAACCGCCCGCTTCGTCGTACCGCGAATCGATCCTGCCCCCAATCTTCTCTTCGCCTTCAAAAATCACCACCTCGATCCCTGCGCGGTTCAGCTCGCGCGCTGCAACCAAGCCAGAAGGCCCCGCACCGATAATAGCGATTCTCACCGCCCGTCTCCCGACCGCTTTGCCC
>JBKBWO010000015.1:0-47671 GCA_046314495.1 Fimbriimonadaceae bacterium | reverse complement strand
TTTTCCTTTGCAATCTTGGCAAAGTCGTGGGCGTCGATCGCTCTCTTTTCGGCAGCAGTTCTCGGCTCGTGCAAGGCATCGACCTGTTTCTTGTAGAAGCGACTCCACAAGACGATGACTGCCACGATAGCCAGAAGTCCGGCAGGGATCGACATGCCCCTTGGCGGTCCGAAGATCACCCACCAAAACGAGACTCCGACCGTAGTCCAGACAGCCGCGTTTACTGCCCGCAGCTTCGGACCAGGCTTTCGAGGATACGGATCCTCGGTTGCCAATTCGGCAATCGCCTTGTTGAGCTCAGGAAGCTCGCGAAGAATGTCTTTATAACCCGCCATTTGGTGATTGCTAGTTCAGTACGGAGGAACTCTCCTTTCCGATGCCGTCACCCCTTTACTTGGTCTTGGCTGTCTTCTTTACCGTCTTTCCTTTCTTTGGATCGGCGGATTTCTTCGCCTTCACCGCAGGATAGGTGCTGGTAGCAACTGAGCCCAACATTCTGGGCTGGAAGTCCGTATCTGGGGTGACCAATCGGCAGAAGCCCGCCATTAGTTTCGCGCAGTTCGCCACATCTTCAATTTCGAGAATCTCTCCCGGGGTGTGCATGTAGCGCAGGGGCACGCCGACCAGCCCGACGGCCATTCCGCCACGGGTGATTTGCATGGCGTTTGCGTCTGTCCCAGTTCCGCCTGGCGCGGCATCCACTTGGTAGGGGAGCTTCTCTTTGTCGGCGGCTTCGATGAGCATTCGGAAGACAACAGGGTTGATGTTCGCTCCTCGTGCGATCGATGGACCCTCGCCTGTCTTCAGCTCGCCGTACCGGGAGGGGGCAATCCTTGGGGTGTCTGTTGCGTGGTTAACGTCCACCGCGAGCCCGCATTGCGCATCGATCCAGAACGCTGAGGTTCTAGCCCCGCGCAGCCCGATCTCTTCTTGCACGGTGGCAACGGCGTATACGCCGACGTCCTTTCCGAGACCGCCATCTTCGACCAGATGCCGGAGGGCTTCGGCGACGATGAAACTGCCCATCTTGTTATCGAAACCTCTAGCGGCAACTCGATCATTCAGCAATCGCTGAAATTCGACCTGATAGGTGATCGAGTCGCCGATGTTGACCCACTTCTTTGCATCTTCCCGGTCTTTTGCTCCGATATCGATCCAAAGCTCGTGCAGTTCCAGTTTCTTCTTACGCTCGTCCGGTTCCATTAGATGGATCGCCTTGCTGCCGACAACGCCGGCAATCGGACCTGTAGCGGCATGAACCCAAACTCGCTGACCGACAGGGATTCCGCTATCGTGGCCGCCGATTGGGCTGAAGTAGAGCATGCCTTGCTCATCCACGTGGTGGACCATGAAGCCGATTTCATCCATGTGCCCCGCCAGCATGATCTTCATGGAAGCATTCGGGTTTACGATCGCCGCGACGTTGCCATGGGTGTCGGTGACCAGCTCATCGGCAAACTGAGAGCAGTAGTTCCGGTATAGCTCGGCGGCACCTTCCTCAAAGCCGGAAGGGGAAGGGACGTTGACAATATCTTCGAAGAACTGCAGCGAATCGGCACGCATGGCAAATGTTTACCGGAAACGCTTAAATCCAAGTTAGCTTCTAGTGAGACTTTTGAGAGCGGATGCGTAGGATGATCGCAATCGAGTTCAAAGCAAGCAGCGCGATCATAAGGAGCAGAATCGCTCCAGCTGCCTTGTCGTGGAATCCTGGCTGGGGTCGCTGAATCCAGTCAAAAATTTGCAAGGGGAGAACTGTATAATTGTCCCACACGTTCCTCGGCGAAAAACCTGCAAATGTGACGGCACCGACAACGATCAGTGGAGCGGTCTCCCCGATTACACGAGACAATGAGAGGATAATTCCAGTTAATATCCCGGACAAAGCGCTTGGAAGTACTACTCTAGTGATGGTTTGCCATCTAGTTGCCCCCAGTCCGATTGAAGCCTCCCTATAGGCCTGCGGTACGGCCTTTAGGGCCTCCTGAGAGACTAGGATCAACATAGGCAAGATCAGCAAACTCATGGTCAATGCCCCGGCCAAAATCGAGCGCTCGAAGTTAAGCCACGTGACAAACACCACCAAGCCAAGCAGACCGTAAATGATGGAGGGAATGGCAGAAAGGTTCTGAATGTTGAGTCGGATCAGTTCTGTGAACCAGTTCTTTCTGTCGTTGAATTCTTCCAACCATATCGCGGCACCGATGCCTATTGGGATGGTGAAGAGGGCCGTCAACGACACGACCCATATACTGCCCATTATTGCGGACCTGACCCCCGAGCCTTCGGGCCTTCTGCCTGGGAAGTTGGTGATGAGTTCCAGGTTAAGATAGCGCCAGCCGTCGTTGACCAACTTGCCAAGGAGAATGGCTAAAATAGCTATTGCCGCAAGAGTCGATGCGACCGCAACCACCTTAAACGCCTTGTCCATAAATTTTCGGCGGCGGTTGCGCTTCGGGTCGATCAGGATTCTTGTGGCAGGCATCGAATTCCCCCTAATAGGCTTGGCGGAACCTCTTAACCAGCCGAATCGCAAGAATGTTCATCACGAGCGTCATAGCGAAGAGGGTGATGCCCACCGCATAGATCGTGTTGTAAGCCGTGGTCCCGACCGCTGCGTCGCCTTTGCTGACAGTGACGATATAAGCCGTCATCGTCTGCACCGATGCAAAAGGGTTGAGGGTGAGATTCGGCGTAGCACCTGCGGCAAGCGTGACCGCCATCGTTTCGCCAACAGCCCGCGAAATTGCCAATATGAAGGCAGCCATAATCCCCGACAGTGCACTGGGAAGTACGATTTTCCAAACAGCCTCCACTTTGGTGGATCCGAGACCCAAGGCGGCATCCCGAAGCGCCTTGGGGACAGAGCTGATGGCGTCTTCGCAAAGAGAGCTCACCAGCGGAAGGATCATGATGCCGACCACGATCGCTCCAGCTGCCGCGTTGTAAGGCGAAACGTTTTCGACGCCGAAAATTCGCTGCAAAATCGGGGTAACCAAAAAGATGCCTAGGTAACCGTAGACAACGGTCGGAATTCCAGCTAGAAGCTCCAACGCTGGTTTGACGATTTGTTTGACTTTGGGATGGGCGTATTCTGAAAGATAAACAGCTGTGAGGACCCCTAAAGGAATCGCGATGATGGCAGCGCCGATGGTAATGAGGACCGTTCCCGAAATCAACGGTAGGACGCCAAACTGCGGGTTGACGAACATCGGCGTCCACTTGGTCCCGGTGAGAAACTGCCATATAGGCACATCCCTGAAGAACGGAATCGATTCCTTAACCAGAATGATCACGATCCCGATCGTCGTTGCAATCCCGATGATCGCACAAAGAAAGCAGATATTGGCGGCCAGCCACTGATGTACTCGCTTCGACTTTCTCGAAGCGACAGCGAAAGCACTCTTTTCCGAGGGTGTTGGAGTGACAGCCGACATCAGTGGTTAATGGCTGGTGCTATCCCACATAAGTCGAACGCTACTCACCTTTTGCTTTTTGCAACACTTCGGACAGTGGGGTGCCTGGAACCGCAGTAACCAAAATCGTTCCGGTCGTCCTGTCCGTAAGCCGTGCCAGAGCCAAGGCCTGAATCTCTACGTTAAGAGGAATATAGCCTGTGTCGGCGATCGCATCCGACCCCGCTGGGCTGAACATATACTCGAAGAAAGGCAGCACGATAGGGTTGTTGTCGACGGAATCTCTCTGGACGTAGAAAACGAGAGGCCGTGCAAATGGACCGTACTCTCCATTGACGATGGTTACTGGTGATGGCTTTACAGGCGGACGGCCATCCACGGAAACTGGTAAGGCCACAACCAGGTCTTGGTTCTCCTCGTAGTAGGCGTAGCCGGTGTATCCCAGCGCAAATCTATCCTTTGAGATGCCTTGGATCAGTTGCTGATACTCTGCCATTTGAGCATAGTCAGTTCGGGTGCTCTTTCCGTCTCCGTTCACGACTTCGTTAAAGTACTCAAATGTGCCATGGACACTTGTCGGACCATAAAGGTTCAAGGGCTGGTCAGGGAAATTCGGATCGATCTGATTCCAGCGCCGAATCTTGCTTCCTGGCCGCCAGATTTCCCTCAGTTGGTCCATCGAAATCTCAGTAATCCAATCATTTGAGGGGTGGACCATAATCGTAATTCCATCAAAAGCGACCGGCACCTCGATAAACTCTATGCCTTGGTTTTCTAGGATTTGGACTTCTTCCGGCTTGATGACTCGGGAGGCGGTGGCAACTTCAGTCTCCCCTCTGCCAAACTTATCCATCCCGGCACCCGTACCGGTAGACGCGACAGATACTCGAGCACCAGGATTCTGGCGCATGAAGTCATCGGCAATTGCTTCGGCAACTGGGAAAACTGTACTGGAGCCGTCGATGAGAAGTGAACCGGAGACCGAGTTCGGGTTACCGGGATTCGTCCCGTCTCCGCAACCGGCCAATAGGACCAAGAGCGTTAACAGTAAGGGCACGTAGCAACGGCGTCCGGAACGATCGAGAATCTTGTAGCAGTTCATAGAACGGGAAAAAGTTACTTCAGAATCGTTAAGGGATTGTTAATAAACGTCGGATCGATTCCGAAGGAACATGGAAGAATAGGATGGCAAAAATGGCACAGCACTCAACTTCAGAGTTAGTAGGGCAGCGGGAGTGGTCCCGTTTGCTCGATGCTGTCCGCACTTCTCCCTCGCAGGAACTTGCGACTGCGCTGCAAGAAGCACTTGACGCGGAGCCGGATCGAGCCGCGCAAAAAGAGCTAAAGAAGTTGCTTTTCTTGTTGCGAAGAGCTGGTTTTGAACCTGTGAGCTCAACTCTTGAGTCCGAAGAACCAGTGTTCCCGAAGACTGTTTTGCCGACGATAGCGATGATGAGTTGCTCCGACCCTTCAGGTGCGAACCTTGTCTTGATCGCTAAACCGAAGGACTTCATGTACTCGACGCTGACGGCATCCGTTCACCCGGTGCACGGTGTGCTCGACGCAGCCTGCAGTAGTGTGAGCGATGCCCATTTGCCGGCGCTTACGCGCAACTTTAGCCAGCGGCTAGCGGGGACTCTCGAAACCGCCGAAGTCAGCGAAAACCTGGTTTTGTGGAAACTCAGCGGTGCAATTTCTTCAGCCTCTGGTAGCCGAACACCTACGGCGATCGCGCTATGGCGGTCAGTGATCGAGGCTGCGACGGAATGGGACGACTATCCGGCGTTGGAAGCCCCGGAGATGGACTCCACGGAGAGGCAAGAGCTTTGTTACCTGGATCCCGTCTTGTCGCTTTGGCGGCTTGAGCTTGGCGCTGCGTCACCCTTCATCGCCGAGCTATCGGAAATTCTTCGCAATCCCGAGCTCTCTAAGGAGCAAGTCGCGGAGCGGCGCAAGGAGCTTGCTATCGCAAAGCGGGTTGAGGCTTGGTCTGAGGCCGCCCTTAGCGAGCACGAAAGCCGTATTCGAGATCTGTTGCTCATCCGAACGCTGAACCAGCATGTGGAATCTGCGGGCAAGATTCAGTCGCTTCTCAATGACTTGCGGGAGAAAGGTGCAGAGAGCGACTACGCTATTGCCACGTACAACAAGACCTTCTCCCACCTTCTGCATAGCCTCCAGAAGAATTCTGGTTCCAAGCCCAACTAACAGGCTTGGTAAACTTAAGCCTGAATGGCAACGCAGTGGAAAGCGGGTGATCGAGTTCGAATCGCTACTAGGGAGACGACCAAGCAGGACCGCGAAGATCGGGCATATTACGATCACATGGCAGGGTTGGAAGGCGAGGTAACGAATGTGTACGAGGATGGTGTTGCCGTAAAGGTCGATCCAACTTCGCTCGGAGCGACCAGCTCCGAAATCCACAAGGTCGCGACGGTGCGGATGCGCCAGAAGTTTGTGGATAACTCATCGGAGGAGGATCGACGGCAGCTCTCTAAGGAAGACTTGGAGTTTCCGGCAAATTTTATGTTGCTGGTGCAACCGGCTGACCTGGAAAAGGCGTCTTAAGGGACTCCCATGAGTAAAGGCGAATTTTCATTTGACGTTGTGTCCCGGGTGGACCTGCAGGAGGTTCGCAATGCCGTCGACCAGGCTCAGAAGGAGCTCTCTAACCGTTATGACTTTCGAGGATCGAAGTCTGAAATCATGTTCGAAAAAGATGAGATAACGCTCGTCGGGGATGACGATTTCCGATTAGACCAGGTCAGAGACATCTTCTTCTCCAAGATGGTAAAGCGCAACGTCGATCCACGGTCGATCGACTATGCCAAGGCAGAACCGGGTTCAGGCGGTGTCCTTCGCCAAAAGGTGATTCTGAAGCAAGGCATCCCACAGGATAAGGCAAAAGAACTGGCGAAGAAGATCAAGGACGACAAGAACTTAAAGGTCAACGCCCAAGTTCAGGGTGAGGAAGTCCGAATTAGCTCCAAGAGCAAAGACGACCTGCAGAAAGCGATTCAGTTCATCAAGGGACTCGAACTCGATTACGCCACCGACTTCGTCAATTATCGCTGAATCTCAGATTCAGTAGATGGTCACCGATGGGACCGAGACGAGCATGGCGCTTCCCTCAAGTTTCGGCAAGGCTCTGACGCCGCGGTCGTTATTGGAATGACTCCGGAAGGAGGCCTGATCTCTGCGGCTTCTTCAACCGGTCAGGCATCAGCGGGAATCGGGTTCGACAGTGATGGTGGGCAGATCGCCGTTCTCAACAGCGCTGGAAAGCTAACGGTTCTGCTCGGCAACGACAAAACTGGAGGACGCGTTAGTGTGCTCCCAGCTTCAGAGAGGGGCGGAACCATTCTGTTCTCGAAAGATGATGGTGGCGGTGCAGCCAGCTTCTTCGGTGCGAACAATCAGCCAATGGTATTAATTGGGGCGGAGCAGGAAGGCGGCCAAATTGGTGTATTGGCGCGACAATGGCAGGCTAGAACAAGACTCGGCGCATCTACCGAAGGCGGCACGCTCGATCTCCGAGATGCCAAGGGCAATGTGATGGTCATGGCGGGCGCATCCAAGGTAGGCGGAATTGTGGGAGTCTCTAACACCGATGCAGCGTTGGTTGCGGTAATTGCCACAGATATTGGCGGTGACGGGTTTATGGCGACCCACAGCAAAGACGGGGGCTCAACGGCACGGATGCCCCAGCGCTCTTCTGAATCCGGAGCCGACCCTATTCTCTCGACACTGAACTCGGTTCTCCAGTTCAAGTTTAACACTCAACCGACAGCCCAGTAAGTTCAAGCAGTCGCGTTTCAACAAGTTTTTTTGCTTATTCAAAAGTGGTCGGAGTGTTCCGACCACTTTGCCCGATAAAGATAGGATAAGATTCGGTTATGGAATCTAACTCCAATTTTCGACCCGACCAGATTTCAGGTCTTTACGATCAGCTCTCATCACTCCAAGTCAAGACCAGGCGATTGACCATTGCTTGTGTCTCAATGGGGGCCTTCATCGCTCTGGCTTGCATCCTCGGTGCTGGAACCATCGCTACCGCCCCTGAAAAGCTGGTCCGAGCGGAAGCATTTGAACTTGTGGACGCAAAAGGCGAGACAAGAGGGCGTTGGCAACTCGATGACGAGCGTCCAGTTCTTCTGTTCCGACAAAACAGTGAACACGGAGTTGTGCTCGGAGTTGACGAGGACGGAGGATTCCTGAACCTGATCTCAGCAGAAGGCGATGGGTTCACGATGTTAGGGGTGGATGAAGACGGCGGCAGGCTGGCGATTGCGAACACAGATGGTTTCCTGACGCTACTGGTAGACAACGATGATAACGGCGGGCGCATCGGTATAGTCGGCAAGAAGGGCAACGGCGGAACGATCTTCAATGTGAACAAAGCTGGAGATGGATCGGCATTCTTCATCGGTTCGAACGATAAGCCGGCAGTGGTGATCGAGCCGGACGAAGATGGTGGGCAGGTTCTGGTGCTCTCAAGAGAGTCCGATGCCAGGGCGAGAATGGCTTGTTTCCCTGAGGGCGGAACGATTGATCTTGCTAGCAACAACGGACAAACCAGAGTGGTTTTGGGAGCAGGTAAGTCCGGTGGCTTTGCTAGCGTCTTCAACCCTCAACAGAAACTCGTCGGGATCATGGCTTCGGATGATGAGGGCGACGGTTTCGTTGCCACCTTCGACATGGAGGGGGACGAGACGGACGTGATGCCCAAACCAGTCAAGGCCAGCGCAGGGGTCACCCGCGCTCTGCAGCTGCTCTTGCAGCCAATTCGAGTCAACTTGTGGGTCAAGCCTGATGTAAGGTAGCTACCGGTACACTCCTCCGGATGCAGTTCGGGGCAAGCTCTGGGAAGAGTCGGCGCTACGAACGCGACCTCCAGCAGGTTTACGAGTCACTTTTCAGGGCAGCCATGCGCATGACCAGGGACGAGACGCAAGCCGTCGACCTGGTTCAGGAAGCGACCATCCGGGGATTCGAAGCGTACGAACGCTTTGACGGGAAGAATTTTAAGGGATGGATGCTGACCATCCTTACCAACCTTTACATCAATAAGTACCGCAGCCGCCAGCGCGGGCCACAGTTCCAATCGACCGACGACGAGTTCGCGCAAGAGCTCATGGGAGACGAGCGCGACGTGCCAGATCACCAAGTTTTTGATGATCTTCTCGGCGCAGAAGTGGAGGCCGCGCTGGCGAAAGTGCCCGACAATTTCAGAGAAGCGGTCATTTTGAGTGACATTGAAGGTCTTTCTTATGAGGAGATCGCAGAGTCACTGGAGATCCCAATCGGTACCGTAAGGTCCCGTTTGGCGAGAGGAAGAAGGCTACTTCGGGACCAACTCAGGAACTATGCGCTCCAAGAAGGGTTTATCAAGAGTGGAGATATCGCAACAGAAGAAAATTGAGCCAAATGAATTCTGAGAGCAAACTCGAAGCTTTGAACGCCTATTTCGATGGCGAACTGGCTCCAGAAGAGCGAGCTGAGATAGAAAATCTGATCTCTACCGACGAATCCCTAAGAAACGAATTGGAGTGGCTAACCGCCACCCGCAAGTGTCTCCAGGTCAAGTGCCAGGACACGATCGAGGTCAAGGGCTGGGAAGCCTGCCAGCAACGCCTCCAAGAACTCGCTGCACTCGAAGCCAAGCATGAAAAGCCTGGGTTTATGGGCGCCATCAAGAATTTATGGTCTGGTGACGCAGACGAGGGCTATAACTGGGTCTCCAAATTCGGCTGGGCAGTTGCAGGCGTCTTGGCGGTTGTCGTAATCGGCGGCGTTCTACAGTCGAGAGTCTCTGGACCAAACTACATTCCGGATTCGGAAGTCAAAGCGATTATGAGCGGCGTTCTTCCTCTTTCCGGTCTTGGCGGCAGAGCTGCTGAGCCTGGCGAGCAGGGATTGCTCAACCAGCAGTTCGAACAGAGCTTTGGAGATGCTCGACCGTCACTTGACTTCCGAGGCTATCGGGTTGAGCGAATGTTCCCCGGCGAGATGCACGGCGTGCCGGCGCTACGAGTGGATATCTACGGAGAGGGAACGACCCCTCTGAACCTCGTCATCTACCGATCGTCTCTTTTCCCGGACAGGATCCAGCCTGCATCCCCGTTGATGGGCCTCTACCACCGGTATTTCGCTTCCCTCGGGCTGAACATGGTCTGCTGGACTGACGGCGACTTTTCGTACATGCTGCTGGCAGCAAAGCCGATGACCGAGATTCTCGCGGATCAGCAAAAGATCGCCCAGTAAGAAGCGGCTCACCGCGCGACAGTATCCCGAGCGTCTCATAATCTATTGGCTTCCATCCGCGCCGGCTGTCTGGCCGCGGATTGTTCACTCCCATGAAAAAGGCTGAACGCTCTCCTCTGCTCGTAGAGAAGCTGAAGTCTGTGCCGAACAAGCCCGGCTGCTATATCTTCAAAGACAACAAAGGAACCATCCTCTACGTTGGCAAGGCGGTGTCGCTGCGCAGCCGCGTTCGAAGTTACTTTCAGGCATCGGCAAAGCATGGTTTGCGCATCGCCCGTCTGGTCTCGAAGACCGAGGACATGGAGTGGATCCTTGTCGACTCCGAGGTGGAGGCTCTGGTTCTCGAGTGCAACCTCATCAAGAAGCACCGGCCCCCTTACAACGTCCGGCTTCGCGATGACAAAAGTTACCCGTACGTTGTGATTACCAACGAGCCGTTCCCTCGGGTGATGTTTACACGGAAACTGCGCAAAGACGGGGGGCGCTACTTTGGGCCGTTTACCAGCGCCTGGGCTGTTCGGGACACCCTCAGGACCCTCCATAAGATTTATCCTCTGATTCCCTGCGGAAAGAGCTGGGACAACGAACCACGTCAGAGACCGTGCTTGTACTATCACCTGGGTCAGTGCCTCGGACCCTGTGCTGGGCTGAGCGACAAGCAGCAATACGACGAGATTATCTCGCAGGTCTCCGACTTTCTTGGGGGCAAGCACGATGCGCGAATTGCTGAGATGCGGGCGAAAATCAACGAGTACGCAGAGAAGCTCGAATTTGAAAAGGCGGCAGAGCTGCGAGACCGGCTCCAGGCTATCGAGGCAGTCCTGGAAAAGCAGAAAGTTCTGATGGCAGACGGAGTGGATCGAGACGTCGTTGCGGTGGTCAAGGATGATCGGGGTTCGATGATCCAGATGCTATATGTCCGAGGTGGGAAGCTCATTGGTCAGCATCAGTTCTTGCTGGATGGAGCAAAGGAAGCCAACACCCAAGAAGCCGTTCAGGAATTCGTGAAGCAGCACTACTCCGACGCCCCAGAACTGCCGCGAGAAATCTTGCTTCCCGTGGAGATCGAGGAAAGGCGGATCGTGGAGCAATGGCTCCAGGGGCGCAAGGGAAGCGCCGTCAAGATCGTGGTCCCTCAACGAGGGGAGAAGCTTCGGCTCGTTGAGATGGCGGCAGAGAACGCTGAAGCTGCCCTAAATGCCTACGCTCAAGAGATGGAGGTCAGGGAAGGGATCGCAGAGGCAGCGCTAACCCAACTCGCAGAAGCGCTAGAGTTGCCAGCGCCACCTGTCAGAATCGAGTGCTACGACATTTCCAACATTCAGGGCACCGCACCAGTGGGGTCGATGGTTGTGGCGTTGCAAGGCGAGCCAGCCAAAGGTGAGTATCGAAAGTTCAGGATCAAGTTTCAGCCCGAGACACCGAACGACTTTGCCATGATGAACGAAGTCATCATGAGAAGGCTGCGAGCGAATCTGGACGGTAGAAAGCAGTTTCAGGCTCTGCCCGACCTAGTAGTGATCGATGGCGGCAAGGGGCAGCTCTCCGCAGCAATCAAAGCGCGAGACGAGTTGGGTTTTCATGGAGTGCCGTTCGTAGGCTTGGCAAAGCGGTTCGAACTGCTCATCCTACCAGAGTACGGTGAGGATGGCTCTCTGAACGGATATCGTGAGGTTCAGTTGTCCCTACAGTCGCCTGCTCTGACCGTAGTCAGACGGCTGAGAGATGAAGCGCACAGGTTCGCCATTTCGTACCACCGAAAGGTTCGCGACAAGAGAGTCGGAGGATCGGTGCTGGAAGAGATTCCGGGGCTTGGTCCTCGCCGCCAGCGGATGTTGCTCAGAACGTTTGGCTCAATTGAGGCAATCCGAGAGGCGACTGTTGAACAGATTGCGGCCGTGCCGACGATGACAGCCACCCTGGCAACCAGAGTCAGTCGCTTCCTGAACGAGGACTAGACTTTGCGCTGAATCGTGTCGGCGCGCTCGAACTCGCTTCGACCTGCCTCGACTGCTCGCATCACCTTGGCGACGACTGTCTCTAGCTTAGCGAGAACTTCTGACGCATACGCCTCAGCGCCCCGCTTCATCTGGCTGGCTTCTCGCTCCGCCTGAGTGCGAATCTCCTCTGCCTGGGCCTTCGCCAGCTTCAGTACCTCGCTCTCGTTCAGCATGCCTTGCTGCTGCAGCTTGGCTTGTTCGATAATTCTCTTGGCCTCGCGATCAGCCGAGTTCAAAATTTCGTCGGCCTCCTTCTTGGCTCGCTCGACCGTCATGTCGGCTTCGTCGTACGCTCGCTCGACAATTTGAGAGCCTTCACGGACGAACCTCGCGGCTTGCTTCACGTCCTGGGGAAGAGCTCCTCGGATCTTGGTGATGAGCAATGCGACCTCCTCCTTGTCGAGGCCCCAGGTCAGCTTGCTGAGCAGAACGGTCTTGGGCGCTTCGACCTCATCCTGGAGTTCATCCAGGAGGCGCAAGATGTCCATTTCGGCAGTCTTCCGTACTGGGCTGAGTTCAACTTCGTTTTCTGGGTCCATCGTTCACTCGTTTCTGACATTATGCAGAATCAGTACAGAAACGACGCTTGAAGCGCACCTTTCGTACCGACTATTCCGCGCGAGAGTTCCTTTGCTATTCCGCGCGAGAGTTCCTTCGTCTCAGAGCCGCTTCGACGTAGGGAATCACCCCAGTTGGCACCATTTGCTCGAAGCTGCCTCCCAAAACGGCAACCTCTCGAACGATGCTGCTGCTGAGATAGGTGTAGTCCCAGTTCGTGATCAGCAGAACCGTTTCTAGGTTCGGCTGCAGGCGCCGATTGACCAGCGCCATCTGAAACTCGTATTCAAAATCTGCGTTTGCCCGCAGGCCGCGAACGATGGCCCGTGCGCCAACTCCGGTGGCGAATTCGACCAATAGCCCGTCGAAGCTCGTGATCTTGACATTTGAAATGTGCCCGAGGCAAGCTTTGAGAGAGTCGATCCGTTCTTCTGTGCTGAGGAGAGGGGTCTTCGCAAGGTTGGCTCCGACGGCGACCACCACTTCATCAAACAACTTTGCCGCCCGCTCGGCGACGTCAATGTGGCCGAGTGTGGGTGGGTCGAAAGTGCCCGGGTAGACGCAGATTGCGCTCATTTCGTGCTGGGCTGCCCCTTAGGCATCTCCGGCAGGAAAGGCGCGAAAGGCCGACCTTCCCGCATAGACCGCCTCAGGTCCCAGCATCTCTTCGATGCGCAGCAGTTGGTTGTATTTGGCAACACGGTCAGAGCGGTTCGGCGCGCCGGTTTTGATCTGGCCGCAGTTCGTCGCTACAGCGAGGTCTGCAATGGTCACGTCCTCCGTCTCACCGCTTCGGTGGCTCATCACGCAGGTGTAGCCGTTTCGGTGGGCAAGAGAAACCGCATCCAGTGTCTCCGTCAAAGTGCCGATCTGGTTCACCTTGATGAGAACCGAATTGGCAACGTTCTGACGAATCCCACGGTCGATCAGCTCAACATTGGTCACAAAGATGTCATCGCCAACTAACTGCACCTTGTTGCCGATTGCAGCGGTGAGCTTCTCCCACGAGGTCCAGTCGTCCTCGGAAAGACCATCTTCAATGGAGCAAATCGGATATTTTTGGGCTAGCTCGACCAGGTACTGCACCTGCTCGTCTCCAGAGCGGATCTTGCCGTTCTTGTACACGTAGCTACCGTCTTCATAGAACTCTGTCGCGGCGGCGTCGATGCCCAGCCAGATATCTTCGCCGGCGCTGTACCCAGCGTTCCGGATTGCTTCAAGAATCAGGTCGAATGCCATGTCCTGATCGGGCAAATTCGGGGCGAAACCGCCTTCGTCTCCGTATCCGGTGCCTAGTCCCTTTGAGCTCAGAACTCGCTTCAAGTGATGGAAGATCTCTGACCCCTGCTGAAGCGCCTCGGTGAACGATTCAGCTCCAATAGGCAATACCATGAACTCCTGAAAGTCCACGTTGGAATCTGCATGTTTTCCTCCGTTAAGGATGTTGAACATGGGTACGGGAAGCACCCTGGCCTGTACACCTCCCACATAGGCGTAAAGGGGAATCCCGCAGAAGTTGGCAGCCGCTTTTGCCACTGCCAGCGACACTCCGAGGATAGCGTTTGCGCCGAACTGCCCTTTGTTTGGGGTGCCGTCCATCTCGCGCATTACAGAGTCGATGAATGCCTGATCGGTGGCGTCGTAGCCGCTCAGTTCCGGACCTATTCGGTCGTTCACGAACTCAACAGCCTTCAAAACGCCCTTTCCGAGATAGCGCTTCTCATCTCCGTCTCGAAGCTCGACTGCTTCGAGCTGACCGGTGCTTGCGCCGCTCGGAATCGCAGCCCTGGCAGCCGAACCGTCATCGAGTTCGACCTCGACTTCCACAGTCGGAAAACCCCTGCTGTCCAATATCTCTCTAGCCGCGATGTCGACGATGATGCTCATGATGGTGCTATCCTTTTCCCTCTATCCTCTCGCGAACCAGAAACATGCTTTCCTGATTCGCGTAGAACGAAGTGTAAACTCTTTTCGAGCAATTTTTCTATGGCGACCGCATCTGCTGGCCTTTTCACTGCTTTCCGAGAGAATTTTATTCTTCACAAACTGCACTCGCTGACGGGGATCATCCCGATCGGCTTCTACATGGTGCAGCACCTGGCGCTCAATTCGTTTAGCCTCGCGGGCCCGCAATACTTTGATGGCGTCATTGCCTTCTTCCACGCCATCCCCAGCCACCTCTTCCTGGTGATCCAGGCGATCATTTGGGGCTCGATCCTCTTCCACGGGCTTTACGGATTCGTCATTGTTCGCAACGCGAAGATGAACCTGGCAGGCACCCGGTACAACTACCGAGGAAACTACATCTTCACTATGCAGCGCATCACAGGGATGCTGCTTTTGCCACTGTTGGTCGCCCACGTTTGGAGCACATCGGTTATGGGGATGATTCACGGTGACGACGTAGTGGCTTACTCATCTTGGGCAGCACGGCTAAGTGCGGGTTTCTATGCTGTTCTGGCTTTGTATGTGATTGGAGTAGTGGCAGCCTCTTGGCATCTCGCTTTTGGCGTCTGGAACTTCTGCATTCGGTGGGGAATCACCGTCAGCCAGCGGGCTCAGAACTCCACGTACAAGCTGGCATGGTTTATTTTCATTGCGGTCAGCCTGCTCGGCATCGCCGCACTGATCGGCTTCTTCCTTCACCAGCCTGCACCCTCAACCGTTACCATCTAGATATTCGCTTTGCCGCATTTGACCTATCTGGGCGAACTAAAACGTGGGGTCAATCGCGTCTAACCTTGTGTAAGTAGGCTTTAACAGCGTTTGGAAGTCCTCTTTTCGCGATTTCAAGAACTCTTCCAGTTGAACTGGAGTGCGGCCATCAATTGGTTGGACATCGTCCTTGTGACGATATTGATCTACAAGATCCTCACCATGATCAAAGGTGCCCGTGCCTGGCGCATTGTCGGGGGGATCTGTATCTTCATCGCCGCTCTTTGGATTAGCGGGCTTATGGGGCTCACCACGCTCAACTGGATTCTGGACAAGGCCCTGTTGCTGTTGCCGGTGGCGCTCGTCATTCTTCTGCTTCCAGAACTTAGGCAGATGCTTGAGGGTATCGGCGCGCTTGGTGGAACGTTGCAGAAGCTTGGGTTCCATGATGAAGTCCTGCCGATCGGAACGGTCGAGAATCTGGTTCAGGCGAGCAAGACTCTCGCCGAGGACAAGATCGGCGCTCTCATCGTCATCGAACGGGAGCAAAAGGTTGGCGACTTCGTTTCCGCAGGGGTCCCGCTGGATGCAGAGGTTTCGGCGCCCTTGCTCGTTTCTATCTTTTTCGGCGGAAACCCTCTTCACGACGGCGCTGTAATCGTTCGGAACAACCGAATCGTTCGCGCTGCCTGCCAGCTTCCGATGTCGACCTCCTCGTCCCTCTCAGGCAGCATGCACATGAGGCACCGCGCCGGACTCGGCATCTCAGAGGAAACCGACGCCGTGGTTATCATCATCAGCGAGGAGCAGGGCAAGATCCGGGTCGCCATGGAAGGTGAAATCCTGAACATCAACTCGGAGAACGAGCTTCGCCAGCTTCTTCTGAGGGAACTCCACGCTGGCCGAGACGGCGAGGATGGAGGCGACACCGCCAAGAAGAGGCGCGAGAGACGGTTGCTCTCCAAGCGAATGGCGTCAAAGAAGACCGACACGACCTCAGATGAGACCCTGCCAGAAGAGGGAAGCGCGGAGAGTGACGACGAACGTGCCGAGGAGAAGTCAGTTGCGTAACCTACACCCTTCCAAACCTAGTTTCTTCCTTCTTGCGATCGCGATTTCTATGGGACTCTGGCTTGTTGTACAGACCATCAGTCAGCCAACTAGCCGGGAGACTTTCGATTCGGAGCTTCGCTACATCAACCTCGACGAAACCCAGTTCCAGATCACCGGAGACAAAGTCGTGCGGGTCTCGGTGGTGGGCGAGGCGCCTCAATTTGCACTTGACGCTATCTTGCCCGAGCAACGGGAGAGATTGCGTGCGGTGGTAGACCTCAGCCGCGCCCAAGAAGGAGTGGGGGATTATCCGGTGATCATCCTGGATGCTCCGGAGGGGATCAGCTGGAGCGCGCGTCCGAATTCGGTTGAACTTACCATTGAGGCGGTAGAAGTCATTCAAAGCCGGGTCGAGGTCGACCTCTCGGGAACTCCGCCCAACAACCTGATTGTGGGAAGTGTTCGCGCAGAGCCTGAGATTGTGCGGCTGGCTGGCCCAGCTGCAGAACTTGCCAAAGTCCAGCGGGTTCGAGCACTGTTCGACCAGAGCCAAATCAAGCCTGGAGTCGCACAGACTGCAATCGTTGAGGTTCTTACAGCGGGCAACCAGGCACTCCCCTCTGTGAGGGTAATCCCCGAGACCGTCGAACTGTTCGCCGTTGCGGTGCCCGACGTTCGTCGAAAACGCGTTCCCATAAACGTACGGTGGGTGGGTCAGATGCCGTTTGGGCTTGAAATCGAGTCGTTCACGGTGAGCCCCGCAGATGCCGATATTCGTGGAGAGCCAGAGGTGTTGGCGGATATTGGAGTCATCCTGACCGACCCGGTCGATCTCAGCGACGTCACCGCGAACACCACCAAAACGGTCCGGTTGTCTGTGCCTCAGAGGGTTACTCTAGGGGGAAACCAGCGCACGGCAACGGTCAGAATTCAGGTTCGAAAGGCGACCCAGCCCGCACCTCCTCCAGTTGAAAACGGGGATTCGGGCAACCAAAACCAGAACGACAACTAGCGGACTGTGATTTGGCTGGATCCGACTACCCCAGAGCGGTGCTCGGCGGTCACAGTCGCTTCGCCCTCTTCAACGCCCACAACCAAACCCTCTTGAGAAACGCCGACTGCGTTTGAGGACGAGGTCCAGGTGATCGAATCTGGGAAGGCAAAGGTAAGCCTGCTTTGCGAGACGAGTGCCGCGCCGAGCCGAAAGCTCGCCCCTCGCACCACCTCAACTTCGGGCGGTGTGACGAGAAACGAATCCGGCGTCGCACCGACTGAACTATCGAGGCTCACAGGACCATCTACCCTAATCGACTGCCGCAGTTGGCCGCTTTGGACTTCTCCCTCTTCGTCCAGAAACAGTCGGACTTCGAGCAGGTACTGCCCAGCGGGCACTTCCAGGAAGTCTGCCCTGTTGCCTTCTGACCGTTTGATGGTTGCCGATCGAATCACCTCTCCGTTTGGCCGGATGAGCCTGACTCGCTGAAGCTGGCCCAACGGTCCGAAGGTGCCTCCGTTCCAGTTGGTGCCGTAGAAAACGGCAGGCCGGGTGGTTCCATCGGTCGTAGTGGTGAGGATCATCGAGGGATCGACGGTGCCGCAGCCAATTACAGTGGCAGCAGCTACGAATGCAGCGATATAGCCGAGGGGAATTCGGCGGTGGCATTTGCGGTGATTCATGTCTGGACAGAATATTCGGACGCCTGAAACTCAGCTTCGGCTCGGGATCGCAAGACTTGCTCCCGATATGCTATACTTTTTGGTTGCGCCCCAGCACAAGTTCAGGAGCAAAAACATGTACGCGATCATCGAAACCGGCGGAAAACAGTATAAGGCAGAAAAGGACATGGTCCTCATCGTCGAGAAGCTCGACGGAGAGCCGGGCACCAAGCTCGTGCTCGAATCTGTGCTCATGGTGAACAACGACGGAAAGGTTTCGGTTGGCTCCCCGTTCGTAAAGGGTGCCAAGGTCAAGGCAGAGATCGTTCGCCAGGCAAAGGGCCCCAAGATTCACGGGTTCAACTACAAGGCGAAGAAGAACCAGCGAAAGCGTTGGGGTCACCGCCAGCCGCAGACATTTTTGAGAGTCATCGACGTTAGTGCGTAAGACCACGCAAGGAAATATTCAATGGCACATAAGAAAGGACAGGGTTCCACAAGAAACGGTAGAAAGTCGATCGCCAAGCGCTTGGGCGTGAAGAAGTATGGTGGCGAGGTAGTCAAGCCCGGCTCCATTCTAGTTCGCCAGCGCGGCACCAAGTTCTATCCAGGCGAGAACGTCGGAATGGGTGTCGACCACACCATATTCGCCTTGATTCCCGGGCAGGTCAAGTTCGAAGGTCCGAAAGAGAAGCGCCGGATTAGCGTTTATCCCTTCGAAACCGCTCAGGCGGAATAACGGTTTAACCCTTTAAACGCGGACGTAGCTCAACGGATAGAGCATCAGACTTCGGATCTGACGGTTGGGGGTTCGAATCCCTTCGTCCGCGCCATTTTTTCTCCCTTCCTTAGGAACGCCTAACGAAGGTGAATCGGAATACCGTCAAGGTCAGTGATCGCGACTGTCGCCGGAAATCAAAGCCGGGGGCTCTTCCTGCACAAATTGGCGCGAACTTCCTTCTCGAAATCGCACTTTACTTGTTGCCAAATCCAACCCTGCAAATCCGTCTCTTCTGCCAGACGGGCAAAAAATCCATCAGAACCGGCTAAGGGGAAGAGTGTGAAACATCATGCAAATCACACTCGTACACAAAGTCGGGTAAACCATTCTATTCAGGACGAATCACACTTTGGAAAGCAAGGGGAAATGTTCGATTGACCAACTGTTCTACGGTGCGGTCACCATGGGTGAGCGCGGTCAGATCGTCATCCCCGTCGAAGCGCGCCACGAATTGGAGATGGTTGCTGGTGACAAGCTTCTGATCATCCGGCATCCAGATGGGGATGGATTGATGCTCTTTAAGCTAGAGCACGCTCGTCAGTTTCTCAAGCAATTGGAAGAGATGATTAAAGCAGTGGACACCGCCGAAACTAGCCGGCCCAGCGAACAGGAGGACGGCTCATGATTTATCCCATCCTGCTAGTGGTCCTAGCAGCCCAGGGTGCGGTCGACCCAGAAAGGCCGATTGACCTAGCTCCAGCAGTACCGCCGATTCAAGAATCGGATGTGCTCACCCTTGAGCAGGCGATGGAAATCGGCTTGAGAAACGCCTTCCTGGTGAGAACCGCCGAGGCGCGTCTTCGAGAAACCGAGGCATCAAAGAGGGAAGCCCAGAGCGCTCTTGGACTTCGCGGTAGCGTGCAGGGACGCTACACCTTCTTCGACCGAGAGCAGCGCGCCCAGTTCGGTGAGCAGACCGTGGTGATCCAGGCGCGAAGTGGCGGGTCGGCACAGATCGACATCACTCTTCCGCTCGATATCAACGGGAACATCCGTCGCAACATCCGCGCAGTCGGGTTTGCCGTCCGCGCTTCGGAGATGTCGCTAAGGGGCGATGTCAACGAGATCAAGTCTCAGATTCGCCGAGGCTACAACCAGATCCTTCAATCAGAAGCGCTGGTCAAAGTTCAGGAAGATGCGGTAGTTGCCTCTTTGCAGCAACTTCAGAACGCGCGCAAGCTCTTCGAGGCACAAGAAGTGGCAAAGGTCGATGTGTTGCGGTTTGAAAGTCAGCTGGCATTCGATGAATCCAACCTGGTGCAGGCGCGCAACCGGCTTGAACTTGCCAAGCAGAACTTCAACAACCTGCTGGTGCGGCCGATCGAAACTCCGATCCGGGCTGTTTCGGTGCAGGAGATGCCTCCGATCCCGACCGATGTGGACGAATTGGTCGCAGTGGCAATTACCAACCGCCCCGATGTTCGCCGGCAAGGCTTCCTCCTTGAGCAGGCAGGGCAGCGCCGGCGGCTTTTCCAGAACGCAAATGCGCCGCAGTTGAATTTGGGGGTCAATTACACTCGCAACATCAACAACTCAGGGTTTTCAGGGTCGGATTACAGCGCGTCCGCTTCGATTGTTATGCAATGGCCGATCATCGACGGAGGTCAATCCCGCGCTCAGGTGCAGCAAGTGGACGCACAAATCGACCAGCTTCAGATTCAGCTAGAGCAGATTCTTCTCGGTGCAAGCCTCGAAGTGCGAAGCGCAGTTCAGACCATGATCGACGCCCGTGCGCAAATGCTCGCGTTTGAGCGAAATGTGGAAGCGGCAGAAGAGGCGTATCGGCTCTCGATACTTCGGGTGCAGGCCGGAGAGGGGATAACCCTCGAGATTTTGAATGCCCAAACCGCGCTGACCCAAGCCCGTGCAGGGGTTGCGACCTCTCGGTACGACTATTTGAACGCCTATGCGCTTCTTTTGAGGGCGCTCGGTGTGGACAGCCTGGAAGAGTACGCCGGCTCATTGGGGACGGAGCCAGTAACTCTGCCAGCACCTGCGAAGCCTGCCAAGCCAGCGGCACCTCAGCCCGCCAGGCCGAGCCGCCCGAGACCCAACACCGACGACCCTATCACCGAGATTTCCAGCACCCCATGAACATCAATGGACTCAAATCGACTAATCGGAACTGCATGCTTTAGCCTTCTTGCGCTAGTGGCTCTAACGGGTTGTGTGGACCGCGCCGCACAGCAACAAGCCAGGGAAACCGCGGAGATCCTCTCAGACCCAAAGACTCCAGTTACTCTTCAGGAAGTCAGGACCGAGAACGTTCAACAGACCTTTATCGTCACAGGGCAGGTCGCCTCTGGGCAGACTAGTTCGGTTGGCGCAAAAGTTGCCGGGCGCGTTACAGCCGTGTTCGTTAAGGATGGGGACCGCGTTCGAGCAGGACAAGTTATTGGCGCTCAAGAGACGACCCAGCTTCAAAACCAGGTAGGTATTGCGCTTCAGCAGGTTGCCGCTGCCCAGGCCCAGTTGGAACAGGCTCGCTCAAACGCGATGATCAACCCGACTCGGTCGGCTGCAAATGTGGAGACCGCCCGGGCGCAGCTCCGTTCCGCAGAGGCTCAGCTTCGGCAGGCGCGGGCGCAGTTGGCGAAAGCAAGAGCAGGGGCACGGCCCGAAGAGGTTGCCCAGGCCGAATCCAGAGTGAATCAGGCCCGAACGGCGATGGAGCTGGCAAAGAGAGATCTGGAGCGAAAGCAAAAGCTGTTCGCCGAAGGCGCTATTGCCGGTGTGCAGGTAGAAGCTGCGCAGAACAGCTACGCAGCGGCGGTTTCCAACTTCGAAACCGCAGTTGAGCAGCTTCGAATTGCCCGAAACGCAACTCGCGCTGAAGATTTGCGGGCTGCAGAAGCCCAGGTAGATGCGGCGGAGCAGGCAGTGGCACAGGCGCAAGAAGGAGTTCGAAGTGCGCAGGCGTCCCAACAGTTGGATGTCACCCTCAAGCAGCAGGTATCGGCTGCCGAAGCCAACCTTCGAGCGGCACAGCTTCAGGTTCAGCAAGCTCAGACCCAAGTCGCCGATGCGACCATCACCGCACCCTTTGCCGGCCAAGTGAGCGGTACCCCGGTTCAAGTTGGCACGGTGCTTTCTCCTGGGCAGGAGTTTTGCAGGATCGTGGCAGGAGAAGGGTTGTTCTTTGAAGCGAACGTGCCAGAGCGAAATTTGAGCCTGGTAACTGTGGGAACTCCTGTTGTGGTAACCATCGATGCTCTTCCCGGAAGAACTTTCCAGGGCCGAGTCGCAGGTGTTAACCCGGTGGGAGATGCGGTTGGCCGGCAGTTTACAGCTAGAGTTCAGCTGATAGGTACCGATAGCGGAATCAAGGCAGGGATGTTCGCCCGAGGGGTCATCGAATCTCGAAGTTTTGTAAATGCCACGGTTGTGCCCGTTAGCGCGGTTATTGTCCGCCGTGGCCGCGATGTGGTTTACACGGTAGAAGACGGCAAGGCAAAGGAGCTGGCGGTCGTGAGGGAAGGTCAAAGCGGTGACCTCGCTGTTATCTCCGGGGTTCCAGCCGGCACTCCGGTAGTTATCGCTGGCCAAACGCTGTTGCAAAGCGGGACTCCGGTCTCCGTTCAGCCGGAAGGCGGTTCGGGTTCGGGAGGGCCTGGCGAAGGCTAGCCAGAAAGCCTTTAGAAAGGATTTACGCAGATGGGCCTAACACGCATCGCGGTCGCACGCCCGATCTTCATCTGGATGCTCATTGCTGCCAGCTTGTTGCTGGGAACAATCAGCCTCTTCAACATGAGGATCCAGCTGAACCCAGATGTCAACTTCGGGGTCATCACGGTTTCCACGGTGTACCCAGGCGCGGGTCCTGACGAAGTCGCAACCCTGGTCAGCCGAAAAATTGAAGAAGCCTTATCAGGCATTCCCGGGCTCCAAACAGTCACGAGTACGTCCCAGGAAGGGATATCGGTCGTTTCTGCTCAGTTTGAGATTGGGATCGACATCGATGCGGCTCTCAACGAGGCACGTTCGAAAGTCGATGCCGTAGTGGCCGAACTCCCGGCGGATGCTGAGAAGCCCGTAATCAACAAGTTTGATACCGGCAGTACGCCGGTAATGTTCATCTCGGTCTCCAGCGATACGCTCTCCAGCGAAGCGCTTCGAGACCTTCTTGATAACGAAGTCGCAGACCGGCTAGCGCAGGTCAATGGGGTCGGAGCAGTCTCGGTCACGGGTGGCGACATCCGCGAGATTCAGGTTCAAGTCAGGCGTGACCGGCTACTGGCTCATGAGCTAGGCGTGAACGATGTTCTCCGTGCGGTGCAGGCATCGACGATCAATGTGCCCAGCGGCAGAATCGTCACGGAGACGACCGAGACTGCGGTCCGAATGTTGGGAGAGTTCAAGACCGTTGATGAGGTCAAGAACTCGGTCATTTCAGTCGGTGATCCCAGAGATCCGCTCGCCAAGGACCGGATTGTGCTCCTGGGTGACATTGCCGACGTCACCGATACCACCTCAGAGCGACGTGAGAGTGCCCAGCTCAATGGACGGGACTCGATCACGATCACTGTTCAGAAGGCCTCGGACGGAAACGAAATCCAGGTCTCCGAAGGGATCCGACCGATTCTGGCCCAGATCGAGCAGGAATACGGCATCCAGACCGTCGTCACTCGAGATGAGGCGTCGACGGTTCAAGAGTCGATCGTGGACTTGGCTATCGCCCTGGTGTTCGGAATCATCCTCGTCACAGTGGTGGTTTACGTGTTCCTCCACAACGTGCGCGGAACCCTGATCATTGCGATCGCCATCCCATGTTCGTTTTTCGCTACGTTCATCATCATGCCGTGGTTCGGCTTCACGATCAACAACATCACGATGCTGGCACTTTCGCTGGCGGTTGCGGTTCTGATCGATGATGCCATCGTTGTTCTGGAGAACATTTACCGGCACCTGACCATGGGTGAGGACCCAGTGAACGCGGCGATCAATGGTCGAAGTGAGATCGGGCTTGCTGCAATTGCCATCACGCTGGCAGACGTTGTGGTCTTCGTACCCATCGCTCTGCTGCCCGGTGTTACGGGGCAATTCCTTCGCCCCCTCGCCATCACCTTCTCTATTGCGGTTCTGCTTTCGCTCTTTGTGTCGTTCACTGTAACCCCGATGCTTGCTTCGCGCTGGTACCGGCGAGGTGAGGACTTCGAGCATCCGAAGGGGTGGTTTGCCAGCCGGTTTGAGGCGGGCTTCAGCAAGTTTTCTGCCGGCTACGGTCGGGTGCTTTCTTGGTCCCTGAGGCACAGATGGTTTGTATTCTGGACAGGGTTTGCCGCGCTTCTCGGCGTGATTATGATTCTGAGGACTTCGTTCGTGTCCTCATTCGGAGAAGCCTTCAGCATCGGCATCGGAGCCGCGATCATCCCGATAGTCGTCGGGTTTATCTCCTTCCTCGTGTATCTGGCGATGAAGATGTTCCGTCCGATGCAGATCGTCTACGGTGCGTTTTACGGCGTTGCGATCGTCTTTGCCTGTCTTTTAGGCTTCTGGATTGGGCAGTGGAAAGGCTCACCGTTGTTTAACTTCGCTTTCTTCCCGCCTAGTGACACCGGTCAGGTGCAAATTACGATCCAGCTACCTCCCGGAACGAGTCTAGCCGAGACCACTCGGTTCATCGAACCGATTGAGCAAGAGGTGATGCAAAACCCGAACGTGGAATTTGTTAACACCCGGATCGGCTCGCTTGGGGCAGGGGCGTTCACCGCTGCCGAGACGGGCACCAACTACGCTCGGATCACCGCGCAGCTCTATGAGAAGGAATCGATTCTCGACCGAATGCAGCCGTGGGTTCAACACGAGCACCCGCTAAGGACCGAGTCGGATAACGCAGTTGCCGCAGAGCTGCTCAAGAGTATCGGAAGGGTGCCTGGGGCGCAAATAACGGTCTCCGCCGCAGACCAGTTCGGGTTTGGAGCGGCGATTCAGATGTCCTTTAGCGGCTCGAACCGACAAGATGTTCTGGAAACGGCTGCCCGGGTTGCGGCGGCGCTGAGGGAAGGCGCAGTTCAGGGAGTGGTTAACGTCGATATCTCTTCTCGACCAGGAAAACCGGAATTGCAGGCTGTTCCCGATCGCCAGAGACTTGCTGACCTAGGGATCACTGTGGGTGATGTCGGACGGTCTTTGAGGACCCTGTACGAGGGAAACAACGATACGAAGTTCAGGGTTGACGGTAGGGAATACGACATTCGAGTGTTGCTGGATGATGCCGATCGGAATGATCCAGAACTTGTGCCAGAGGTCCCGATAACGTTCGTTCAGGGCAGGCCGATTTTTCTCGGGCAGGTAACAGAGCTTCAAGAGGGACAAGGGCTGGACAAGATCGACCGAAGAGACCGGAGGGAAGAGATCCGCGTGACCGCAGACTTGCTTCCAGGATTTGCAGCGGGTTCGGTCCAAGGTCAGATTGATCAAGTCCTCGAGTCTGAGGGCCTAGTCCCAGAATCGGTCACCTACGCACCGTTGGGGCAGGCAGACGTTCAGGCGAGAGAAACCGCCGCGCTGTTCGGGGCGATTCTGATCGGACTCGTTCTGGTCTATATGCTGCTTGCGAGTCTTTACGACAACTTGCTGTACCCATTCATCATCCAACTTGCACAGCCGCAGGCGCTAGTGGGAGCCCTTCTTGCGCTTGCCATTACGGACAAAACGTTCAATATCGTCGGCTTCATTGGGGTCATTGCGCTTATTGGATTGGTGGGCAAGAACGCCATCTTGTTGGTCGATTACACCAACACTTTGCGTTCCCGAGGTATGAAACGAGAGGAAGCGTTGACAACTGCCGGGCCTGTTCGACTCCGACCGATTCTCATGACTTCGTTTACCCTGATTTTCGGTTTGATGCCGGTGGCTCTCGCCGTTGGTCGAGGTTCGGAGTTTAGGGAAACCCTGGGAATCATCATTATTGGAGGCATCGCACTCTCCACGATCCTGACGCTGCTGGTCATCCCTTGTTCGTATCTGATTTTCGACAACCTGTCAAACAAGCTATCGGGCAAGAAGCCAGACGATTTTCAACTGCGTGCAGGGAATGACATGACCGTCGGTGGCGATGGCTCTGTTGGTTCAGTTCCACCTCCAACGTCCCCAGCCTGACACAATATCCGCAGATGCGACACGCACTGCAAGTTCTGCAATGGGAGGAGATTACTGCTCGGTTAGCGAAGCAGTGTGAATCTCCGCATGTCCAGGCGATTGCAAATGAGCTACTACCCTCGTTCGATTTCGAGAGCGTCGAGCATCTGCTGGCGAGAACGAGCGACGCCGATCGGCTGTTTCAAATCGGATCGGTACCGTCGCTTCGATGGATTGATTCCTACGACAAGGAGGTGACCTACGCCGCCAAAGGGGGAATCCTCGGGGCGCAGGAGCTGTTCCAGATTTCAGAAGGAGTCAGAGCTGCGCGAAGCCTGCGTCAGGTGATCCTCAAGCATGCGGAGTCATTGCCCGTTTACCGAGAGTATGCTTCGAGCATTACGGATCTGAAGGCACTGGAAGAGCTCATCTCTGGCTCAATCTCACCTGACGGCGAAGTGCTGGATTCCGCATCGCCAACCCTGGCGAAAGTCCGCGCCAAGAAGCGGTCAATCGGCGCGCAGATCACGGAAAAGATCCAGTCTCTGGCTACAGGTCGGTATCGAGAGTATCTCTCGGACCCAATTTACACGCTTCGCGAGGGGCGCTATGTTTTGCCGGTTCGTGTGGAGCACCGAGGGAAGGTGCCCGGGATCGTCCACGATTCCAGCAGCACAGGGCAGACCGTCTTTGTAGAGCCCTCCGCTGTGGTGGACCTGGGAAACGAACTGCGCGTACAGACCGCGCAAGAGAGAGACGAAGTCGTGAAGATTTTGGCGGGGCTCTCGGAGGCGGTAGGGGCGAAGCAAGCGGAAATCACCGCCAGTATGGACGTCGCCACCGAGTTGGCAGTGGACATCGCAAAGGTACGGCTCTCGCACAGTTGGGGCGGCTTCAAGCCTCAGCTCAGAAAGAGCGATCCGTTCGTGACAATCGACAGCGGGAAGCACCCATTGATCGAAGCGGAGAAGATTGTGCCGGTATCGATCGGCATCGGTGCGAAAGAGAACGTCCTCATCATCACCGGGCCAAACACGGGCGGGAAGACAGCGGCAATCAAGATGGTGGGGCTCTTCCTGCTCATGATGCAGGCGGGTATCTGGCCACCAGCGACTAGGATCGAGTTCTCCCCATTTGTGGAAATATGGGCAGATGTCGGAGACGAGCAAAGCCTTCAGCAGTCACTCTCAACATTTAGCGGGCACTTGAAGAACATCGCCGAGGCGCTCAAGTCGGCTAAGCCTGGGTCTCTGGTGCTGCTCGACGAGGTTGGCGCCGGCACCGACCCTGCAGAGGGCGCACCGCTGGCGAGGGCGATCCTTACAGAATTCGACAAGCTCGGAGCGAAGGTCATCGCCAGCACCCACTACGGCGAACTCAAGGACCTGGGTTACTCTGTGCCAGGTTTTGCCAACTGCGCGATGGAGTTCGATGTGAAGACCTTGCGGCCAACTTACAGGCTGCTCTACGGCGCGCCCGGGTCCAGCCATGCGCTGAGCATCGCCGAGCGGCACGGGATCCCGAAGGACGTGATCGAGGCGGCGAAGACACAGCTTGGGCCTGAGTTTGCCAGCACAGACCAGTTGTTGAGAGACCTCGACTTAGCGACTCGCAGGGCGAGAAGCGCGCAAGGCGAAGCGGACCGAATCTCTGCCGGATTCAAGAAGAGAGAGCAGGAACTCTTGGAAAAGCTCAAGACCGCTGAAGAGGCAAAGCTCAAGGCTCAGCAACGGGCAAACGAGAAGCTTGAAGCTGAAGTCCGGGCGATCCGTCGTCAGGCGGAAGAGCTGTTCGAGGAGCTAAAGGAAGGGAAGAGAGACAAGGCAACGACTAGGAAAGACCTGAAGGCGCTGGAACAGATTGCAGGCGAGATGCGGGAGACTGTTTCGCCCATCACCCCGCAGCCAAGTGTTAAGGGCGGTGCGATTGAAGTTGGCGATGCTGTTCGGCTCAAAGGTGCCAGGCAGACTGGCACTGTTATCGAACTCCTGGAAGACGGGCGTGCGGTGGTCCAACAGGGCATCTTAAAGTGGCAGGTTGGGCTCGACGAAGTCGAGAGGATCGAGGCGGTAACTAAGTCACAATCCAGTAAGCCAAAGCCTGCAAGTACGCCTGGTTTGGGGCTAGGAAAGAGCCTTCAGGTTAAAACTGAGGTGAACCTGCGGCAGCTGCGCGCCGAAGAAGCTGAACTGCAACTGGAGAAGTACCTCGACGACGCTATACTGGCAGGATTGTCGCAGGTTCGCATCATCCACGGTAGAAGCGGCGGGGTGCTCAGGAACATCACTCACCGGCTACTGAAGAAGAGCCCTCACGTCAGGAGCTTTCGGCTGGCAGACGAAGGGGAAGGGGGCAGCGGCGTAACCATCGCCATACTCTAGTCTCATGCAACTTCACTCTGAGTCAACACTCCCCTTAGAAGTAGCAAGCCGGCTGAGCGAGCTGCTGGACGCGGCTTCGAAGGCGAGGAGCAACGCTTACTGCCCTGCGAGCGAGTTTCAGGTCGGCGCTGCGCTGCTTACGATGAGTGGCGAGATCTTTTCGGGATGTAACGTGGAGAACGCCAGCTACGGTCTCACCGTTTGTGCCGAGCGAAACGCGGTCGGCGCGATGGCTGCGGCAGCGGAACGAGAAGTGGTGGCTGTAGTTGTGGTGGCTGGTCGGCTTGCCTCGCCGTGTGGGGCTTGCCGCCAGGTACTTGCGGAGTTTGCTGGCGCTAACGCCCCGGTTGTTCTCGCGGTTGGCGACCCGCCCGTTGTGGAGGGCTGGGCGACGATGGAGGAGCTTTTGCCACTGGCGTTTCGGTTCGACCGAAAATCGGACTGATCGCCGAGTACAAATCTCGTTCAAGCGTATAAGAAGCTAACGGTAAACTCATACCATCCGACACGCGATGCGCTCTCCCGAAAAACTAATCCCCACAGACCTCCATCCCATCTACCGAAAGGTGTTGGATGGCGAGAGGTTGAGCTTTGACGACGGAGTGTTGCTTTACACCCATCCGGATCTGGATGCAGTCGGACTGATGGCGAACGTGATCCGCGAGCGAAAAAACGGCAACCTGACGTTCTTCGTTCGGAACCAGCACATCAACTACACGAACATTTGCAACAAGTTCTGCAAGTTTTGTAGCTTCTACGCCAAGAAGGGTGGACCGGCACCCTATGAGATGAGCATAGAGGAAGTAAAGCGCCGGTTGGATTGGCACAAGGATGTCCCTATTACCGAGGTGCATATGGTGGCAGGGATCAACCCCCGGCTCAAGTACGACTACTACCTGGAACTAGTGCGTACGGTAAAGGAATCGCGCGAAGATGTACATGTTAAAGCCTTTACAGCTGTAGAAATCGTTCAAATTGCGCAAGTCGGCAAGGTGTCCGTCGAGCAAGCGCTGAGAGACTTGATGGAGGCGGGGCTCGACTCGCTGCCAGGTGGTGGAATCGAGATTCTCAGCCCTCGAGTTCATGAGGCTTTATTCGGCAAGAAGCTGAACGGCGAAGAATGGAAAGAAGTTGCTCGCGCCGCCTCGAAACTTGGATTAAAGCAGTACGCGACGATGCTCTATGGACACATCGAAACCGTAGAGGAGCGAGTTGATCACCTCATTCAGCTGAGAGAATTGCAGGATGAAACGGGTCACTTCCTGACCATGACGCCGCTTTGCTTCCACCCTGAGGGCACTGACCTGCCGGACATCCCTCATCCAACCGGAAAGGACGACCTGCGAAACATCGCTGTATGCCGGCTGCTATTGGACAACTTTGACCACATCAAGAGTTTCTGGATCATGAACACGGTTCCGGTAACCCAGATGGCGCAATGGTATGGAGCGGACGACGTGGACGGTATGGTGCACGAGTACGAAATCACGTACCAAGACGACGACTTTGGAAACAAGTCGCAGGTGCTGACCTACGAGAATATGATTCGGATGATCGAGGAAGCGGGACGAGAGCCCGTAGAGCGCGACTCGTTGTACAACAAGATCGAGCGCGAAGAGCTTCCCCGCTCGCAGTCGGCTCGGATTCCGTTGCCCGTCGCTGCCTAGTCGGCTATCCTGTCGATCCGTTTCGCCAATTCAAAATCGTAGGGAGAGATTCCGCCGACGTCGTGAGTTGAGACCTCAATGTTCACCCTGGAATAGGTAAGCTGGATGTCGGGGTGGTGGTTCAGGTGGTCCGCTATTCGAGCGCACGCCGCCGTGAACAGAGCTCCATCGGCATAAGCGCCAAACTCGAACGTCCTTGCCAGCTTCCCGTTCTCCAGTGACCATTTCGGCACGCCTGCCAAGGCTGAGGCGATCTCTTTGTCATCCAGTTTCACGTATCGAAGTTCCATGTCTGAAAGTCAGCATACTGCCGTGACCGTCATAATTTCCTTATGCTAAAAACGCGGCGAAGTGGTGACGTTCTTTATTTGACACTAGATCGGCCAGAAGTCCGAAATGCCTTCAACGACGAACTCATCGCGGCAATCCATTCTGCCTTCGACACGCTCAATCCTGAAGTGCGCGCTGTGGTCATTCGGGGAAATGGAAAGGCGTTCTGTGCCGGCGGAGATTTAGAGTGGATGAGGAAAGCGAGCGGATACGACGTCGAGCAAAATTACGCCGACGCTTTGAAGCTTGCGCGAATGCTTCAGGCAATCCACACGTGTCCGGCGGTTACAATTGTTCTCGCCCACGGAGCAGCATTTGGTGGTGGGTGTGGACTGGTCTCTGCTGCGGACTACTCCATCGCTCAGAAGGATACGAAGTTCTGTTTCAGCGAAGTTCGGTTGGGCTTGATTCCTGCGACAATTTCGCCGTTCGTGATCGACCGGATCGGAAAGGGAACGGCGAAGGCGTTGTTCACCACCGCAGAAGTTTTCGACGGCAACTCTGCGCTGAGAATTGGATTGATTGATAAAGTTGTACAGTTCGACAGCGAATTGGAGATTGCGGCAGAGAAGTTGGTGGGATTAGTGCTGCAGAATGGACCCCAAGCCGTTGCAGCATGCAAGAGCCTCATCCGAGAGTTCCCGATGAGTCTAGAAGAGTGCGCAAGACTGTTGGCCTCTGCTAGGTCCGGCGACGAGGGCAAGGAAGGGGTCGCCGCCTTCCTAGAAAAGCGAAAGGCGAGTTTCGTAGAGGAAATGGAATGGCCAAAATCCTAGTCGCCAACCGCGGCGAGATTGCTCTGCGGATCATGAAGACCGCGCGCGCGATGGGGCTAAAGACGGTAGCCGTGTATTCCGATGCCGATGCTCATTCACTGCATGTTCTAAGTGCTGATGAAGCCATTTATCTCGGTTCTTCCGAGCCATCTGCCAGCTACCTAAACGGCAAAGCAATCATTGATGCGGCGAAGTCAGTTGGGGCAGACTTGGTTCACCCTGGATATGGATTTCTGAGCGAGCGAAGCGAGTTTGCCGAGCAGTGCAAAGCAGCCGGGATCAAGTTTGTGGGCCCTCCTGCTTCGGCGATGAACCAGCTTGGAGACAAGATTCAGGCGAAGAAGTTGGCACAAGAGTGTGGGCTGCCAGTGGCGCCAGGATACTTTGAGCCCGGAGCCACCGTGGCAGACCTGAAGTCTGCCTCGGACGAGATCGGATATCCCGTGATGCTGAAGGCATCTGCTGGCGGCGGTGGAAGGGGAATGCGTGTGGTTAGGGATGCTGCGGAATTTGACTCTCTTGCTGCACTTGCCTCAGAAGAGGCAGTTAAGGCATTCGGCGACGGAGCGCTTATGGTCGAAAAGTACCTGGAGCAGCCGCGCCATGTTGAAGTGCAGTTCCTGACCACACCAATCGGCGAGACGCTGCTGTTCTTCGAGCGCGAGTGTTCTATGCAGCGACGACACCAGAAGCTGATTGAGGAAGCTCCGTTCAGCGAGATGACCGAGGAACACTGGCAAAGTCTTGCATCGGGTGTACGGGCTCTTTCTGAGCGCGCTGGCTATCGAAATGCGGGCACAGTTGAGTTCATGTTCGACCCGACTTCGAATGAGTTCTATTTCCTTGAAGTTAATGCTCGGTTGCAGGTCGAGCATCCGGTGACGGAGGCAATCTGCGGTGTCGACCTGGTTCAGTTCCAGATCCTGACCGCAATGGGAGAGAACCTCGAAGGAGTCGAACGATTTGCGGAGGCCGACCGAAGCGCCATCAGAGGCCATGCCATTGAAGCGCGTATTGTTGCAGAGGACCCAGCCAAAGGGTTCCTTCCTGCAGTAGGGACAGTGCGAGAGTTTTTTGCACCTATAGGCCCAGGAGTTCGAGTCGACACAGGCATTCAGCGGGGCAGCGAGGTCAGCCAATACTACGACTCTCTGCTAGCTAAATTGGTCGTCCATGCCAGTGACCGAGACGCAGCGATCGAAAAGATGGGGACAAACCTTGAGAACTTCCATGTTCTGGGTATCCCTACGAATATTGGCTTTCAGAAGCGGTTGGTCGATTCAGAGGCTTTCAGAACGAACCAGTACCACACCAAGTACCTCGATGAGAACATGGATCAGTTCACCGAGCCACAAGCAGTTCCGAACGAGCTAGCGGCGTTGATCAACTCAAAGACCGGCTCAAGGATTTCGAACGCGGGTGGAAACGGAGCGGCGAGACAGCGCGAAGTTGCCTGGGCTACTGGAGACCACTTCAGAAACGTCCAGTCGTCCCGATAGCGGTACTGTTCAGCAGCCTCGACTCGTAGAAAAGGGGAGACGGGAGTAAACTCTTGTTTCCCGACTGCTGAGCGGAGCAGTTCTTGCGAGAATTCCGTTCTTTACTCTTGGAGATTGTTAGACCCTTGGCCAACAACGCCCAACTAGCCCTAGACCGATCCAGTTCTGAGCTGGAAACCTATTTCAGGCAGATGAGTTTCATCCGCCACTTCGAGCACATGAGCGTGCGTGGCTACCGAGCTGGCAAAGCTGGCGGGTATCTCCACGTTTACATTGGCATGGAGCCGCTTTGCGTAGGTTGGCTTAACGCAATCAAGCTCGGATACGATTACGTGATCACTGCCTACCGCGACCACGGTCATGCGCTCGTCATGGGCTCTGACCCTGTCAAAGTGATGGCTGAGATTTTTGGTCGAAAAGATGGTCTGAGCGGCGGCAAGGGAGGATCGATGCACCTGTACGATGTGCCCAAAGGACTGTTTGGAGGATGGGGCATCGTCGGTGGGCACACCGCTCTTGGCGCGGGTCTTGCGTTTGCCGCTCGGTACCGAGATGAAGACCGAGTCACGCTGTGCTACCTCGGAGACGGAGCGGCGAATGCTGGCGTGTTCTTCGAAACCCTGAACATGGTTGGGCTGTGGGATCTGCCGATTATCTTCATTATCGAGAACAACGAGTTTGCGATGGGTACGAGGTTGGAGTATCACGCTGCCGATACCGAACTCCACAAGCGAGGTTATCCGTTTGGCATCAAGCACGAGCGGTTGGACGGCATGGATGTGCTTCAGGTTCGGAAAGATGCGGATCGAATCATCGATTACGTGCGGACCGAGCAAAAACCGTTCTTGGCTGAAGTCATGACGTACCGATTCGAAGGTCACGGCGCTGCAGATAACGACCAGACGCTCTACCGATCGGAAGAGGAAGTCGAGCGAGCCCGCCAGAGAGATCCAATCACAATTCTTCGAAACCACATTGTCAGTAGCGGTGTGATGACCGAAGAGCAACTGGACAAGATCGACGAAGAAGAAGCGCTTCGAGCCGAAGACGTCTACGCGGAGGCAGACAAGTCTCCGTTCCCCGATCTTGAATCCGTTTACACCAACGTCTACACCGACATGTTGCCGGAGAAGGGTCACTAATGGCGACAGCTGAACTGACTTATCGAGAGGCGCTCAAGCATGCCATCGCTACAGAAATGGAGCGAGACCCGGAGGTCTTCCTAATTGGTGAAGATATCGGGCGGTACCAAGGCACTTTCCGCGTAACGCAGGGCTTGCTGGACAAGTTTGGTCACAAGCGAGTCGTTGATACTCCGATTACAGAGCCAGGGATAGTTGGACTTGCCGTCGGTGCAGCAATGGTCGGCTTGAGACCGATTGTTGAGATGATGACCATGTCCTTCAGCATCCTTGCGCTGGATCAAATCATCAACCACGCCGCAAAAGTTTGCTATATGAGCGACGGTCAGATGAGCGTCCCAATGGTCATCCGAGGTCCCGGTGGTGCAGCCAAGCAACTGTCGGCTCAGCACAGCCACGCCATGGAAGGATGGTACGCGCACGTGCCGGGCTTGAAGGTTGTCGCCCCCGCCTTTCCTGAGGATGCTGCTGGAATGTTCCGAACCGCCGTCCGAGACAACAATCCCGTTATCTTCACAGAGAACCCTCAGCTTTACGCCTACAAAGGGCAGGTCAACCAGGACCCAGAATTCACTTTGCCGTTCGGTAAGGCGAATGTGGTTCGGGAAGGCTCGGATCTATCGCTGATCTCTTACAGCCGGATGGTGCATGAGTGCCTGGTTGCTGCAGACAAACTGGAAAAGGATGGAATCAGCGCCGAAGTAGTGGACGTTCGATCCCTACTCCCTCTTGACGAAGATACGATTTTCGCTTCAGTTCGGAAGACGAACCGCGCGGTAGTGGTCTACGAAGACTGGCGAAGTGGTGGTTTTGGAGCGGAAATTGCTTCCAGGATCGGCGAACATTGCTTCGACGACCTCGATGCACCCGTACTTCGTGTTGGTGGGTTGTTCACCCCGATGCCCTATGCGAGAAACATCGAACTCGAGTGCATTCCGGATTCAGACGATATTTTGGAAGTGGTCAAGAAATTTTAACCGCAACTACCATATCTGAAGGTCAGCGCCTTCTTTTGGACTCCCGGAAGCTCGGGAGTCCCAAAAAGCAAAAGTAGCGTACACTGGTGTGTAGAGAAGGATGGGCATGGATGCCCAGCAAGAGAAATGAATCAGATGCCTTCCACAACAAAATAAAATGTCTAGAACAGCAAAAGCACTCAAAGCAATTGCCGTTGTAGGAGCATTGGGCTCACTTGCCGCTGTCGGCGTCTCACAAGGACCGCCGGACTACATCTGGAATCTAACCCCAGTTGGAGGAGCAGCTACCGCTTGGTCGCCCAACCAGCCTTGGGTCGCCTTCGCAGGTCCCAACAACATTGCTATCTACAACGCGAACACGAATCAGCTCGTCCGGCAGATGAGCCCTTCGCTCGCCACCGCTATCTTCAACCGAACGGTTTCGTTCAACAACGACTCTTCGTTGTTGACAGCTGCATCCGGCAACTCGCTGATGATCTTCGACACAGCAACTGGCGATCAGATCGCCTTAATTGCTGCCCCAATTGGCACCATCTCCCAGGTTGCCTTCAGCCCCGATGGCTCCAAGCTTGCTTACAGCCACTCGAATGGAACGATCGTCATTTATGACTCCGGCAGCTGGGCTAGCCCGGTACTTACGCTTACCGATTCGACGGTTCCAGTTATTCCGTGGATTAACGGAGTCGTCTGGTCGCCAGATGGGACCCGAGTCTGCGGCGGTGATGATGGAAACATCTTGCGCGTCTGGAATGCAACCACAGGTGATGTGGTCAGCCGTTCCGGCGCACTACTGCCGAGTTTGTGGATGGAAGTTTGCGGATGGGTCAACAACACTACGACCATTGGAGGGACATTCCCAAGCGCAGACGGTCCCAGCCTTCTGCAACAATTCAATGCTGCGGACGGATCAACTGTTGGAGGACCGCTTAACGACTCCGGAACCATGCGGCAGTTCGGTCGTGCACCAAACGAAAGCTCATTTGCAGTGAACCTTAACATTGAAGGTACCTCTAACTTCAGGCTGAAGATCTTCTCTTCGGACTTTTCCGAAACCACAGAGGTCTCTATCCCAACCAGCATTACTGGATTGGCATACTCGCCCGATTCGACTAGGATCGCCGTTTCATCAGGCTCTTCAGGCCGAATCTTTACGCTTGCAAGCCCTCCGACAAGCGCACCTCCAACACTCACTAGCTCAATCGGCGGTGGCATGGTGGCCGCTTCGCGCTCATTGGCAATGTCTCCGGACGGTATGTGGCTCGTCACAGGTCAAACCATGGGAAATCAGTTCCAGATCTGGAACGCAGCAACGGGTCAGAATACTTTCGTCGGTAACCTCGGCACTGTTGGCGCCCCTTGGGTTCGCTCCGCAGCATTTTCGCCGGACTCTTCAGAGTTTGCGCTGGGTGTCTGGACAAGCAATGGTGAGATTCGGCGGTTCAACCCGGCAACGGGCGACGAAATCGGGTTCCCGATTATCTGGACCGGGGCAGGTAGCGTCGGCAATATTGGCTACATCAACAACACTCGAATCATGATTGCGAATGACTCTAGTCGAGTCGTCCGGGTTTATGATAACGACGGCACATTATGGTCCGAGTCGGCATCTTTGGGTGTTTCTGGCGCGCTCCTCCGCGCCCGCGTTTCTCCAAACGGAGACCGAATCGCGGTAGCGACTTCGACTCCGCAAATCCACGTCCTCAACGTTGCTCCGTCGACTCTGGTTGACGTAACGAACTCGCCAGTAGTCGCCCCTGCGACTGCTAATGGCCTCGGCTGGAATCCGAACGGTAACCAAATCGCTACCAACCACGTTGGTGGCACGGTTAACGTTTGGAACCCTGCCAACCTTGCTGCAGGACCAACGTTCGTTGGCTCGCACACAGGTAACGGCTTGGACCTCACCTACACTGCCAACGGATCAATGATCATCAGCGGTGGTGTAGATGGCATCAGAATCTTCGACACCGCGTCGCTGACCGAGGCTGACTTCTTCGATGGAGTGGGTCAAGTCGCAAACGTTGCAACAACAGCGTCCGACCGATTCGCGTTCACAGATAATGGAACTCGCCTCGCCATGGCATCTCTTGCCGGCGGCGGGGGTGGAACCATTTTCTGGGAAGGCCCGAACAGCGGTCCTCTCCCCAGACTGATGGTCGGTTGGAGAACTTCTGGCGGTAACGTCGTTCTTCCGACAGTCGTCATCGACATTGCACCCGCCACATGGCAAGTGCGAGCGATTGGTCCAGTCTTCAACGGCCCGGTCGACGACCTCGTCTGGCAGAACACCGATCCTGGATTCAGCATCCCGGGTCTCATTGCTTACTGGACACTCGATCTAGACGGAACCCCGTCTCCTGGTGGAACCGGTGGAGCACCTCCTACTTTCGATTGGCAAGTCAGAGCCTTCCGCGACCTGAGCGGTGACGGAAACGGTGACATCCTTTGGGTGAATGCTGATAACGGCGCGATTGCCATCTGGTACCGCGACGGAAATGGTGATGTGATTGGAACGGCTAGCGTAGGCGTAGTGCCTGCAGGCTGGAGCCTGATCACTGCTGGTACAGAGAACCGAGTGTTCTTCCAGAACGACACCACTACACAGGTTGCGTACTGGACACTCGATAACATGGGCGGTGTCACGGGAACTACTTCGGTTGGTGTTCCAGGTGCAGACTGGCAGCTTTCTGGCTTTGGTCAGTTCAATACCGGTCCCGCACTGTTGTTCCTCAACAGCACCACCAATCTTCTCGCTTACTGGGAGATCGATGACAACGGTTTGGTAACCGGCACCGGCACGCTCGGTGAGGCACCAGCCGGCTGGTCGATCCTCGGCGTCGGAAGACTCTAAGGCTAAGTCGCACAGCGACTAGCTGAAAAGAAGGCGCGCTTCAAAAGAAGCGCGCCTTCACTTTTTTAAGGTGCCGAGCCCTTCAGCGGGGTCGATGATCGACAAAAAAGAACTTGATCAGCGCGGCGAGAATTCCCCCAAATACCGCGAAGAATCCCATGAACATCTGCGCCGCCTGGCGCCCGCTCAAGGAATCCGCTGCCGTAGCTTCAGCGAACAACCGCTCAAAGAGAAAGTAGAGCCCTAACCCAACTGCCGCTCCGATGGCTGCACCGATAACGGCAACGCCAGTAAGTGTCTTGAAGAAGGGCTGTTTCACGGCTTCAACGTAGAGACGGGGCAGAGCAGCCTAATCGGCCATTCTGCCCCGCGTGCTCTAGTTACGAAGGCTAGAGGCTATTTCTCCTCTTCCTTGAACTCTGCGTCGATGACGTCCTCATCGGAGCCGGAGTCCGTTGTTTCACCGCCAGGTACCTCAGTTTGCTGCTCGGCGCCCGCGTTAGCGGTTGCGCCTGCCTGCTCGTAGGCTCGCTTGGCGATCTGCTCGAAGTCCTTCTCCAGCTGCTCTTTCAAGACCTTGATTCTGTCGAAGTTGTCTTCCTTGATCGCACTTCGGAGATCGGCAATCGAGCTCTCAAGGTTTCCGCGCTCGCTGGCGTCAACCTTGTCGCCAAGGTCCTTCAACGACCTCTCCACAGCGTAAGTCAGCTGATCCGCCTCGTTCTTCAGCGTCGCATTCTCCGCTGCCTTCTTGTCCGCTTCTGCATTTGCTTCCGCTTCCTTGACCATCTTTTCAATGTCATCTTGGCTCAGGTTGCCCGAGCCGGTGATCGTGATTCGCTGTTGGTTGTTCGTTGCCTTGTCCATCGCAGTCACGTTCAGAATTCCGTTAGCGTCGATATCGAATGTCACCTCGATCTGGGGGACTCGGGCCGGGGCAGGAGGAATACCTGAGAGCTTGAACATTCCCAAACTCTTGTTATCTCTTGCCATCGGGCGCTCGCCCTGCAGGACGTTGATCTCAACTTCGCTCTGGTTGTCGTTCGCGGTGGTGTACACCCGACTCTTCTTGGTGGGAATCGTGGTGTTTCGCTCAATCAGCTTGTCCATCACTCCACCCTGGGTTTCAACTCCAAGAGAAAGCGGAGTTACGTCCAGAAGAACCAAGTCCTTTACGTCGCCACCCAGAACGCCGGCCTGAATTGCGGCGCCCACGGCAACGACCTCGTCTGGGTTGACCGACTTGTTGGGGTCCTTTCCGCTGAGCTTCTTGACCAGTTCCTGAACCACTGGCATTCGGGTTGAACCACCGACAAGAATCACCTCGTCTATCTCGTTGATCGACACCTTGGCATCTGCCATGGCTCTCTCAACAGGGCCTTTTAGGCGGTCCACCAGATCAGAGCAGAGCTCTTCGAACTTAGCTCGAGTGAGCGTCATGTCGATATGCTGTGGCTGGTTGTCAATTGCGGTGATGTAAGGCAAGTTGATCTGGGTGCTGACCTGCGAGCTGAGCTCGATCTTGGCACGCTCTGACGCCTCACGGAGTCGCTGAACAGCGGACTTATCTTGCCCGAGGTCAACGCCGGACTGCTTCTTGAATTCGTCTACGATGTGCTGGACAATGCGGGCATCAAAGTCGTCGCCGCCTAAGTGGCTGTCACCGGCGGTTGCCTTCACTTCAAAGACGCCATCTCCGACATCGAGAATGGAAACGTCGAACGTTCCTCCACCGAGGTCGAACACGAGGATGGTTTCAGAGGTCTTCTTGTCAAGACCGTAGGCGAGCGAGGCGGCCGTTGGTTCGTTGATGATTCTCAGAACTTCTAGGCCTGCAATCTCGCCGGCATTCTTGGTTGCCGTTCGCTGCGAGTCATTGAAGTAAGCGGGAACGGTGATCACCGCCTTGGTTACTGGCTGGCCCAGATAGGCTTCGGCGTCGGTCTTGAGTTTCTGGAGAATTCTGGCGCTGACCTCTTCCGGTGTGAGGTCCTTGTCGATGGCGGGAACGTGGACAACTGCTTGACCATTCGGTCCAGCCTTGACGTTGTAACTCACTCGGCCAGCTTCTTCCTTAACCTCGTCGAAGCGGTGACCCATAAATCTCTTGATCGAGCTGATGGTGTTTTCTGGGTTCACAACCGCTTGACGTTTTGCCGTGACTCCAACCAGGCTCTCGCCGTTGTTCTTGAAGGCGACCACGCTGGGAAGCGTGCGCGTCCCTTCTGCAGTCGCGATGACGACCGGATCTCCGGCCTCCATTACGGCTACGACCGAGTTGGTCGTGCCGAGATCGATTCCAACAATTTTGCTCATGTCTTTCAAATTCTACTGACTGATAGTAACAGCCATGCCAATAGATAACATGAGTCTATGACGCTAAAGTTCCAGAATCGGAAGAAAATAATGCCCGGCTGGAGTGAGCCAACCGGGCAGAGTCGAAGGTGACCTAGCTTCGCACTCTCATGAACGGGCTTGCTGGGAGCATGGCCCCACTCGGAGCTCGATGCCTTAAGGAGTTGTTCCTGTTCATGTTCTGTGCGCTGAACCATTTGGCGCTGGTATCAGCCATGCCGAAGTTCATGCCGTCCCTAAACACGAAGGTTCCGCGAGTTGTGTCGTGGAATCCGGTACCAATGCAGCCGGGCCAATTGGTTGCATTGGCCGGACATATTCGCCAGGTGGCTACACAGTAGGTTCCAAAAGCCAGATCCTGATCCGGTGCCGGTGGAGGCCGGTTGTAACCAATTTGGGCGCCTGGAGCGACGATGACTGTGGATGAGGGCTCATCTACCTGCATCATTCCAACGCAATAACGGAGGTACGGAGGCTGCATCACAAAATCGTCCGGGGCGCACGCCCTTCCGGGTTGACCGGTCGCGCTTGCGGGCGGTTGCGGAGGGGTTGGCCACCCAGCCATCATGATGGTTCCCGCCCAATCATAGTAAGTGAACGGGTTCCACAGAACCATGACGTAGTGCGAGACGACCCGGGTTGGGTTCGTGCGGCAAACGCTGCCAGGGTCCGTAACGTACGAACCGACGTTTCTTGACCCGGCTGGGTTCATCCAGATGTCCGTGCTCTTTATGTAGGGGTTCAACCCTTCCTGAATGTTTACCCTTCGAGGGTCATCGGCGCGGTTCAGAAAAACCCAGTAAGGGGCTTGCTGGTCGTACGTGTCGGCGTACATGACATTGGCAGGTCCGATCTGTTTAACAGAACTGAGGCTTTGGGTTTGCTGCGCAGCGCTACGCGCCTGAGCAAACACGGGGAAGAGGATCGCCGCCAAGATGGCGATGATTGCGATAACGACAAGTAGCTCAATGAGCGTGAATGCAGACGTGTGGCGTCTTGCCGCTTGATAGTTCTTCATCGAATAAGGACCCTCCAGAGAAGATAGTTTTATGGTTCCTAGCAGTCTGCTGGTTTCCTGATCTCCTATTATACGTGAGTGAAATGGATAAGGCCAGTGCAAGTTCAGATTCACTCAAGACTTGGGGTGTCAGCTAGCAAGGAAGTAACAGAATCTGTTGGGGACCCTGACCAAGTCGGGGTCCCCATAGGAGCCAAATTTCTATGGGATTTGGCTGATGTTTAGCGGCGGACTCGAGTCCAAGGGTTTGCCGGGTAGTTGGTTCCTTGGAATGCGAAGATCGCGCTATTGTTTGCGTTGAAGTTCGTGGTGCTCAGCCAGCGTGCGCTGGAGTCACCGAACCCATAGTTGGATCCGTCGCGGAACACCTGGATCGCCTTGCTGCGCTGAATGTCGGATGCTGCACACGAGCTGTTCGCATGGCATGGGCCAGTTACGGCCATACAAGCAGAACCGAACTTCAGCTTGGCTTCTGGCGCTGGTGCAGGTCGCTGGTAGGCGATGATTGCGCCCGGCATAACCACTGCCGTTCTGGAAGGCTCATCGGCCTTGGGGAACGAAGCGCATCGAGCCCAAGGTCTTGCAGCCAGCCAACTTGGAGTACAAACTCCTCCATCCGCAAGAACGGAAGAAGGCAAGGTTGGCGTTGGGAAGCCGCCCATCATGATCGTGCCGAACCAGTCCCAATAGTTGAAGGGTGCCCAGGTCATCGTCATATAGTGTGCAACGATGTTTGGCTGGGAAGCTCGAGGGCAAAGGTTGGTGGGATCGTACGTATTGACGTTCCGTGACATGGCTGGGTTGATCCAGACGTCGGTGCTCTTGACATACGGCTCGAGCAGCTCTTGCATGGTGTACGCCAGGCCAGAGGCGGAGCCTTCGTTCCAAGCGTACCAACGGGTCGGTTGCTCTTGATCGTTTGCATCCGCATAAAGGATGTGTCCGGTCATGACTTGCTTTACCGAACTCAAACTTTGGGTTTGGAGCGCTGCTGAGCGAGCCTGAGCAAAGACAGGGAAGAGGATCGCCGCCAAGATGGCGATGATCGCGATGACAACAAGTAGCTCAATGAGCGTGAATGCAGACTTGCTATGTCTGTTCATTTGATGGTTCTTCATCGTTTAAGGGCCCTCCAATGAGGATATGATGCGGTGATCTGAAACCGATTGTGTTCAGTTCTTCGAACACCGTACCGCTATTGTACGCTCTTTTTGCAAGAATTGCAAGCAATCAGCTTGAGTGTCCCTAAGATTGTCGGAACTTGGGTGCAAAACAACAGTGGACCTCGATCAACTCGAGGTCCACTTCGTTCGGGGTTCAGTGCCTAGCTAGTTGCTTCGGACGCGGGTCCAGGGGTTAGCCGGATAAATGGTTCCTTGGAAATTCCAGGTTGCACTGTTGTTCGCGTTGAAGTTGGTGGTGCTCAGCCAGCGGGCGCTGGTATCGGCGAATCCATAGTTGGATCCGTCTCGGAACACCTGGATCTGCTTACTTTGCTGAATGTCGGCCGCTGCGCAGGAGCTGTTGGCATGGCACGGACCCGTTACAGCCATACAGGCTGCACCAAACTTTAGTTTGGCATCTGGCGCCGGTGCAGGTCGCTGGTAGGCGATCATGGCACCAGGGATGATAACGGCAGTTCGAGAAGGCTCATCAGCCGCAGGGAACGATGCGCATCGGGCCCAAGGGCGAGAAGCAAGCCAGCTCGGAGTACAGGTTCCACCGTCGGCTAGAACCGTGGTCGGAAGAGCCGGAGTTGGGAATCCACCCATCATGATGGTTCCGAACCAATCCCAGTAGTTGAACGGAGCCCAAGTCATCGTGAGATAATGAGCGACAATGTTCGGCTGAGAAGCGCGAGGGCAAGCGTTCGTAGGATCGAACGTATTCACGTTTCTTGACATGGCCGGGTTGATCCAGACGTCCGTGCTCTTGACGTATGGCTCGAGCAGCTCTTGCATGGTGTAGGCAAGCGAGGGCTCGTTGAACGAGTACCAGCGTGGCCACTGCTGCTGATCGTAGGCGTCGGTGTACAGAATGGAAGAGGTTCCAATCTGCTTGACCGAGCTAAGGCTCTGAGTTTGAAGCGCAGCGCTTCGTGCCTGAGCAAAGACAGGGAAAAGGATCGCCGCCAGAATAGCGATGATCGCGATAACGACAAGTAGCTCGATGAGCGTGAATGCAGACTTGCTGCGTCTGATTGTTTGATGGTTCTTCATCGTTTAAAGACCCCCCAAATGAGGATATGAATTCGGTGCCAAGAACTGCTTCTGGCTCCTAAGTACGTATTGTACGCAATTTCGGACCAGCGAGTCCGGGAAAGTGTTCCCTTTCCCTAATTTTTTCGGAACTTGGCGAAAGGGCGGGGTCCGAGCAAAAAAATGGGACCCTACCATCGGCAAGGTCCCATGCTACTCTCGCGTTGCGAGATTCAGCCGTTACTTAGTTGCTTCGAACGCGGGTCCAGGGGTTAGCCGGATAAATGGTTCCTTGGAAATTCCAGGTTGCACTGTTGTTCGCGTTGAAGTTGGTGGTGCTCAGCCAGCGGGCGCTGGTATCGGCGAATCCATAGTTGGATCCGTCTCGGAACACCTGGATCTGCTTACTTTGCTGAATGTCGGCCGCTGCGCAGGAGCTGTTGGCATGGCACGGACCCGTTACAGCCATACAGGCTGCACCAAACTTTAGTTTGGCATCTGGCGCCGGTGCAGGTCGCTGGTAGGCGATCATGGCACCAGGGATGATAACGGCAGTTCGAGAAGGCTCATCAGCCGCAGGGAACGATGCGCATCGGGCCCAAGGGCGAGAAGCAAGCCAGCTCGGAGTACAGGTTCCACCGTCGGCTAGAACCGTGGTCGGAAGAGCCGGAGTTGGGAATCCACCCATCATGATGGTTCCGAACCAATCCCAGTAGTTGAACGGAGCCCAAGTCATCGTGAGATAATGAGCGACAATGTTCGGCTGAGAAGCGCGAGGGCAAGCGTTCGTAGGATCGAACGTATTCACGTTTCTTGACATGGCTGGGTTGATCCAAACGTCCGTGCTCTTGACGTATGGCTCGAGCAACTCCTGCATGGTGTAGGCAAGCGAGGGCTCGTTGAACGAGTACCAGCGTGGCCACTGCTGCTGATCGTAGGCGTCGGTGTACAGAATGGAAGAGGTTCCAATCTGCTTGACCGAGCTAAGGCTCTGAGTTTGAAGCGCAGCGCTTCGTGCCTGAGCAAAGACAGGGAAGAGGATCGCCGCCAAGATGGCGATGATCGCAATAACGACAAGTAGCTCAATGAGCGTAAATGCAGACTTGCTGCGTCTGACTGTTTGATGGTTCTTCATCGTTTAAAGACCCTCCAAATGAGGATATGATTACGGCATCGATTTATCAATAATATAAATGACCGATACCGCTATTCTTATTGTACGCAAATTTTGCAAGATTTGCAACCGATAACCAACGAAACCTTAAGGATTTCGGAACGACCAAATTATACGGGAGTGGGAAACAAAAACGGACCCCGATCTAGGATCGAGGTCCGTTTGGCAAAAGTCCTATAGGGACGCTTAAGGCTAGCTGCGGACGCGGGTCCAGGGGTTTGCCGGATAGTTGACTCCCTGGAAGGCGAAGATTGCGGAGTTGTTTCTGTTGAAATTAACAGAACTAATCCATCTAGCACTAGTATCCGCAAATCCATAGTTTGATCCTTCTCGGAAGACTTGCACGCTGCGCAGACTCTGTTGGATGTCCGCCGCGGTGCAAGCGCTACCTTCTGTGCAAGGACCGGTTACCGCCAAGCACGCAGAACCGAAGGCGAGTTTAGCCTCAGGCGCAGGGGCAGGTCGTTGAAATGCGATAACCGCACCAGGAATGATGACCGCTGTTCTCGATGGTTCATCCGCAACTGGGAAAGAAGCGCATCGAGCAAATGGTCTGGCTGCAAGCCAGGTGGGCGAACACGCTGCGCCCGCTGCCACTACTCCGCCAGGACCTTCTGGGAGGGTCGGCGTTGGGAACCCGATCATAGATACCGTTCCGAACCAATCCCAATAGTTGAATGGCGCCCAGCTCATGGTGAGGTAGTGAGCGACAACGTTTGGTTGAGATGCACGGGGGCAGTCGTTTGTTGGGTCGAACACATTCACATTTCGAGACATCGCCGGATTGATCCAGAGTTCGGTGCTCTTGATGTACGGTTGCAACAGTTCTTGCATTGTGTAGAACAGGTCCGGTTCGTTCTGCGAGAACCACCGTGGCCATTGCTGCTGATCATAAGCATCTGTGTAGAGAATCGAGCTCGTTCCGATTTGCTTTACTGAGTTCAAACTTTGGGTTTGAAGAGCGGCACTTCTGGCCTGGGCAAACACGGGGAAGAGAATCGCCGCTAGGATTGCAATAATCGCAATAACGACGAGTAGCTCAATGAGCGTAAAGCCAGACTTTCGCAGTCCTGCACTTGTATCGTTCTTCGTTGGTTTCATAATTATTTCCAATTAGTTCTGTGGGGCGGGGAAATGATTCACAGCCGTCCAAAGGCTGCAACGAAAGTGACTCGAGAGTTTTCTCCCGAAATTGCGAAAATGGCTAAATCACGACAAGCTTCCTTAACCCACCCTGCCAGTGCGAAAACCGTAGTCTTGTTTTGGGTGCAAGAGGGGTGAAATCATAAGGCTGAGCGGGTGGTCCGGGTAGCACTGTGAAAGTGGCAGAGAGGCATCCCTCTATGCCGTAAATCGTGCATGTATATCAACCCTTACTTAACTGATAGTAATGACCAAGAATTGCGATAGAGTTACCCGTTTAGATCGACCAAACTTCGCGCAGTTTGACGATCTGACCGAGGTGGTAGCTTATGTGGATGAACCGGCAAATGAGGTCCGGATACCCATAAGGGCTTCGAGCAAAGTCATCTTCATCAGCAGTTCGAATCAGCTCTCCGATGGCGACTAAAGACATCCGCAGCCGCAATTTCGCACTTTCCCATTCGGCTTCGCTGCCAATAGGCTCTGGCCAGTCGTCATCAGCTGGCCTCACTGCCTCGCCCGTTCGCATTCGTTCAACAATATTCTCGTTCCAGACCGCAAGGTGAAGAACGATGTCCCAGATTCCTTTACCCTCAAGCGGCCGTCGCAGGGCGTCTTCCGCGTTCAACCCATCGAGGGCAGCGTCAACGGGCTCAACCCATGCATCCTGCGCATGGCAGAACACGAACGAAGCAAGAAGAATCTCACGAAACTGGTCGCTATTCACCAGCCAAAGGCTACAGGAAAAATGGTGGGCGGTACAGGACTTGAACCTGTGACCCCTACAGTGTCATTGTAGTGCTCTACCACTGAGCTAACCGCCCGAGGGGCACATAAGAATACCTAAACCGATCTCAGCGATCGATTTCGCCGAGAACGATGTCGATGGAGCCGATAATGGCGATAACGTCGGCAAGCAGCCTACCAATAGCCAGAATCTCCAGCGATTTCAGGTTCATGAAGCTGCTGGGGCGCTCGTGCCAGCGGTAAGGCCGGTTGGTGCCATCACTCACTATATAGAAGCCCAGCTCTCCCTTCGGACCCTCGATCCCCGCGTAGGCCTCGCCCACCGGTGGTCGGTAGCCTTCGGTCCACAGCTTAAAGTGGTGAATCAGCGCCTCCATCGAGGAGTCGATCTCATCTCGGGGCGGCGGCGCCACTTTGCGGTCTAAAGTGTTCCACGGACCCTCGGGCAAGCCATCAATTGCCTGCTGAAGGATCTTGCAGCTTTCCTTCATCTCGGCAATGCGAACCAAAAAGCGGTCGTACACGTCGCCATGGTGCCCCACCGGTACTTGAAAATCGAACTCTTCGTAGCTGCAGTACGGGTTGCTCTTTCGCAGGTCCCAGGCGACGCCACTGGCGCGAGCAATTGGACCTGAGCAGCCGAGCTCCAACGTCTGCTGGGCAGTAAGCGCGCCCACGTTCATCGTGCGCTCCTTCCAAATCGGGTTCTCCACCAGCATGTTCTCAACCACTGCGAGCTCTTTGGGGAATTCGGCGAGGAACGTTCGCAGTTTTTGCTCAAAACCGTCGGGCATGTCGCCGCGCAATCCGCCCGGCACAATCCAGCTGGGCATCATGCGCACACCGGAGAACATCTCGAACATATCGAGGATCTCTTCGCGTTGCTGGAAGATATAGAAAAAGGGGGTCATGGCGCCCAAATCAAGCGCGTGGGTGCCCAGCCAAACACAGTGGCTGGCAACGCGGCTCAGCTCCGCCAATATCACCCTGAGGTACCGCCCTCGGCGAGGAATCTCGCAGCCTAAAAGCTTCTCCACTGCCAGGGCGTGCGCCAAGTTGTTTCCGTTGGCGTTCAGGTAGTCCATGCGGTCGGTCATGGTGACGCACTTGAGGTACTGCTGGTACTCGGCTTCCTTCTCCATGCCGGTGTGCAAGTAGCCGATCTCGCAGCGGCACTGCACAATGGTTTCGCCCTCCAGCTCGCAAATCACCCGCAAAACGCCATGGGTGCTGGGGTGCTGCGGTCCCATGTTGACGACCATAGTGTTCTCGCCCGTCTTTTGGAAAATGGTTTCCGTAGAAGGCATGAACGGGACGGACGTGGTGTTGCTCATTTGTTGGTGCTGTAAGAATACTACGCACAGCCCGGCGTTGCCTCTCTCTTTGGCTCAAGGCTATTGGAGACTTCAGGCGGGTCCGAGGCGATCTGGTATTCTCTTTTCGCTTCGATGCCGCATAGCTCAGTGGTAGAGCAGCTGACTGTTAATCAGCGGGTCGTAGGTTCGAATCCTACTGCGGCAGCATCCCATTTTGGTTCAAGTTCCCTCTATAGAGTGCTTTTCGCCGGATTAGGCTAGCAACGTTCGGACGATTTTCTGGAGGAATTGCCTCACCTGCCCACCGCCGGCACCTGATGCTCAACCCCCAGGACAGCGGCAGTAGAATGAAAGCAAATGTCCACCTACGACCTCGACCTACGCGACGATCTCGAGCCGGAACTCGCTCTGCTCGTTGCCGTCTGGCAAGATAGCACCCGAGAATGGCTTGATGAAATCGGCGAAGTGCCCGATGAGGCAGTCTCCTTCACCCTCGGGCCCAACTCCCCCAGCATTGGCTCGCTTCTGCTGCATATGATCGAGGCAGATGAGGCGTGGATCAGGGAATCCATGCTCGGAATGCCGCGCCAGCCCAGCGAAGCGACTCAAGCCGCCGAGGGCATCGATGTCGATG
>JBKBWO010000014.1:12360-49676 GCA_046314495.1 Fimbriimonadaceae bacterium | reverse complement strand
GCCAAACCAGCAGGACCATGCCACCGATAGCGAGCAGGATGTTGAACCATATGGTTTTGGAGAGGAAGTATGAGGTCAAGATCTTCGCGGCTCTGGCGCGGGTCAGGATGAACTCGTTGGTGACTACGGTCACGGGTGGCTACAGTGAGGCTGGCTCTGAAGGACAGTCCGCCAGTTCAAAGACTCCCATTTGGCGGAAGCGCTCATAGCGCTGCTTCTTCAGCTCTTCTCCAGAAAGGCCGGAGAGCTCCGCCAGGCTGATTTCGATCGCTTCGCGTACCTTCTCTGCCGCCTCTTTCGGATTGCGGTGCGCTCCACCTTGCGGCTCTGGGATGATTCCGTCGATTAGGTTCATGGATTCTGCGGCTTGTGCGGTCACTTTGAGCGCGGCGGCGGCTTGCGGACCTTTCTCCGGCTGACGCCACAGAATCGCGGCACACCCTTCTGGAGGGATCACCGAGTAAATAGCATGTTCTTGCATCAAGATCCGGTTCCCGGCGGCGATGGCGATCGCTCCTCCGCTTCCTCCCTCGCCAATGATGATGGAGACCAACGGCACCCGAACGGAAAAACAGGTGTAGATGGCGCTGGCGATTGCCTCGGAAATTCCTCTTGCCTCGCTCTCAACACCCGGGTCGGCAGCGGGGGTGTCCACGAAGCTGAGGATGGGCAAACCAAACCGGTCTGCCATCTGCATTAGTCTAATTGCCTTCCGGTAACCCTCGGGCTTTGCCATTGCGAAGTTGCGGAACTGCCTATCCTGAATATTTCTTCCCTTTTGGTGGCCCAGTGCCACAACGGGCTGCCCTTGGAAGAACGCCAGACCCCCTACGATGGCGTGGTCAGCACCGTACCGCCGGTCACCTTCCAGCTCTTCGAAGTCCTCTAGAAGGAGCTTGAAGTAGTCGAGGGTATAGGGACGTGGTTCTGCCCTGGCTACCAGGACCTTTTCCCAATCCCCAAGTCGGCTGTACATGACTTCGATGTAGCGATCCCTCCGCCGTTCGTATTCTTCGATCTTTTCTTCGATCTCGGAGCGCTCTGGCTCCTCTGCGGCAAGGGCTCGCTCCCGTAGCCTATCCAAGTCTTGATCGAGCTCTATCAGCGGGCGCTCCCACTGCTTCCAGCTAACGGGCAACGGCGCCTCCTGTAAGTACACGCAACATTCTCGTTAGAGTCGGTCGGATTTCGCTTCTCGGTACCACTTTGTCCAGCATGCCATGTTCCAGAAGGTACTCCGAGGTCTGGAAGCCATCTGGCACCTTGCCTACGCCTGCCTGCTTGCTGACCCTTGCGCCGGCAAACCCGATCAGCGCCTTCGGCTCGGCAATGGCGATATCGGCGACACTAGCATAACTTGCCAGCACCCCTGCCATCGTTGGATCGGTATAGACCACGATGTAGGGCACGCCCTGCTCAGCACACCGTTGCGCGGCAGCCGTGGTTTTTGCCATCTGCATCAGGCTGGTGAGCCCTTCCTGCATCCGCGCGCCACCCGAGGCACAGAAGATCAGCGCGGGGACCCCTTCATTTGCCGCGCGCTCCAACGTTCGGGTCACTTTCTCACCTGCAACGCTTCCCATCGAGCCCCCCATAAAGCGGAAGTCGGAGATCGCTAGGAAAACGGGCATACCGTCGATTGTAGCTTTGCCCGCAACCATGCCGTCATTCAGACCAAATCGTGAATTCGCGCTCTCCAGCTTTTCTGCGTAGTCCGGAAACTTCAGGAAGTCCGTGCTGGATAAATCAGCGTCGAGCTCGTCAAAACTGCCTGGATCAAAGGTGATATCAATCCTTTGCTGTGCGGTGATCCTATGGTGGTGCTGGCAGTGGGTGCAAACCCAGTAGTTCTCGGCAAACTCTTCGGCGAAGAGTAGCTTCTTGCAGTTGGCGCAGTGTACAAAAGAGCCGTCCGCGGCGTTTTTTGAGCCTTTGGAGAACAGCACGGGCTATGAGGATACCAGCCCGCCCCTTCGTCCAAACCTCAGCCGAAATACGTATGATTTGGTAGATGTCCCTTGAACATGGCAGGCGCATTTTCGGTGTAGAGACCGAGTTTGGAACCTTATCGACTGGCGCGCTGACCCATTACAACCAGAATGTGGTGGAGAGCATCGTCGACACTATCTTTCTCGATCAGGGGCATGGCGTCATCGATCTACACGCTCGTGACGACATCTTTGAACCAGCAGCGAGTGGCGGATTTCTGGTTAATGGCGCGCGGCTCTACATCGACGCGGTGGGTTCGCACCTGGAGTATGCGACCTCTGAATGCCAGCAACTCAAGGACTTGGTCGCCAACGACCGGGCAGGCCAGCGGCTGATCCTTCAGGCAATGCACGAGCTCGACTATGGAGACGAGGTGGCGATCTACAACAACAGCGTGGATCACTTCGGCGGCCACACGTTCGGTTGCCATGAGAACTACCTCATTAGGATCGATGAGGACTTTCTGAACACATCCGTCCTCGGCCTTTATCCCTTTTTGGTCACCCGCCAGATTTTCTCTGGCGTTGGCAGGGTTGGTGGGCACGTTTTAGGGCAAGGAGGCAAGCGGCCGACCTACCAGGACGTTGTTGACCACCCGGTGGACTACATCTGGGTTAGCCACGTGTACAGCGTCAAGCCGGATCCTAAGGTCAAATTTCAGCTCTCGCAGCGGGCCGACCATATCTTGAAGCCGATAGCTAGCCGCGTTCGGTTCAACAGGGCGCTCATCAACCCAAAATGGGATCACTTCTACAATTTCGACGGCCTGACCCGCTTGCACCTGCTGTTCGGAGAGTCGAACCAGAACGAGTTTGCCTATGCCCTCAAGATCGGCACAACATCGATGGTTCTTCGGCTGGTTGAAGAGCGGAAGATTCCAGCAAGCCTGCGGCTGATGGACCCAATCGAAACCTTGCGCAGCGTAAGCCGAGATGAGACCATGACCTGGCCCGTTTTGCTCGCCGACGGCTCAACTATCTCAGCAATTGAGCTTCAGCGGCGATACCTCGAGTTGTGCGCCGAGTACCGAGGAGAGAGCGAGCAAGGGGATTGGGTGCTGGACGAGTGGGAGGCGATCCTGGACGGTCTTGAAACAAATCCGATGGCACTGGGAGACCGAATCGACTGGGTGGCTAAACGCCAGATCGTGGAGCAGTACATGGCGGATGCAGGGGTTGATTGGAGTGATGATTCGTTACACTCTGTGGATCTGGAGTATCACAATATCGATCCGGAACAAAGCCTGTTCTACGCTTGGCAGGACCTCGGCAATACCCGCCGAATCTGCACAGACATCGACATCATGGAGGCGATGACTGAGGCGCCGCAAGACACCCGAGCATTAGGCCGCTCGATGCTGGTGAGAAAAGTTCTGGAACGGCGCGACTTACGCCACTATGCGTTCGATTGGAATGCGGTTCAACTCGGGCCGGGCACCTATGTGGAAATGCCCAACCCGTTTGAAACCTACGCGAACCCTTAAGGGGCTTCGGGAAGATAGAACCAGACAGTCTGAGTGTAGCTGGTGGCTCCGACGACGATGTTGTACACGAACGGGAAGCTACCCGAGGCATCGGCAGGAACCTGAACCTCGAAGACCCTTCTCATCGATCCTCTCGGGTTTGCAATGTTGAAGTTCTGGTCGTTTCCGGAAAGAACCACAAAGCCCTCAGGCGGCGTGATGACAATCGTCCCCTGCACCCGGTTTGAGGTGTTGGACAGAATCCTGTAGGGGATTCGGATGTTCTGAATCGTCGGCCGGCTGCTGATCTTGTCCGACTGTGTCATCTGAATGGACACCGGAGGGGCAATCTGGATGGATGCCCTGCAGACCGTCTCGACACCGCTATCATCGGCAATCCTTGCCCGAATCACCCGGTAGCCGAATGCAGCATCGGAGCTGATGGGGCTGTTGTAGTCCACCAGCGCTCTCCCTCGATTGTCAAATCTCGGGAATGGGATTCCTATCTCGAGCGCATCCTGCTGGAGGAACCCTTCCGCTCTCAGATCGATTCTGCGGAGGTTCATCTGGTTGTTCCCCTCGAAGTTGAAACGGAGGCTCAGGTTGTTCCCTGGCATGACGCTTGGTCCAGACCTGTACTGAGGGTTGAATCTGAAGCCGGGAGGTGCCGTCGCCGTGGTGCTTAGCGCAGTGGTGAGCGGGGCAACCAAGCGGTTCAAGAACGGTTCGAATTGGGTGTCCAGCGGGTCTACTGCGTCCATTCTTACACCGATCGGCCTGTTTGGCTCACTCGGCAAGAGGTTCAGGCCTGGATCAACCAGGGTAGATTCGACAACCCAATATTCGCCATCTTGCACAGCAGCGAAGACCAGTGACTTTTGGAAGTTGGGCTCGGGCACCCAGACGGGGCCGCTCCGGTCAGAGGCATCAAGACGCCTCACAACGGCACTCGGTTCGCCTCCTCCCCATCGAATCCTGATCTCTAGGTTGTCTGCACCAACGAGCCACCCGTTTCCGAGAAGATCGTAGCTAATGATCAGGTCTTGGTCGATCGGCAGCCGTGCTGCGGCATGCAGCCGTGATGGCTGCCACTGGAACCAGGTGTCGATCGGGAATCCGGAGGCGAGAGGCTCCCACTCTTCCTCTTCGATCACTCCATCGAGTCGCGGTGTTGCGGCAATACGGTTCAGCTGAGCGACCTGGAGTGGTGCGACAAACGGCATTTCCGCCCGAGCTTCTGGCTGTGCCAAATTCACAGTTGCCAGAATCGGTAGGCCCAATGCAAAAGCAAGCAAGCTCATATAAGGAAACAGACGCCCGAGCCTGCGTTATTGGACCCCTTAACGGGGCATCGAACTACTCTTTTTTCTTTCGGTGCTCGCGAATGAAACTGGGGATGTCGAAGTCCTCGTCGGAGAAAACGGAGTCAATATCCCCACTCTCAGCACCTCTCGACTTCTTCGCCAAGTCCTGAACGTTGTGATCGTTCGGGTCGAACACGACCTTCTCTCGCTGTGTGGTTATCGGCCGAGTCGCTGGCCGGGTCTCCGGCTCAACCTCTTCTTTGGCGAAGGAGGAGAATGACTTAAGCCCTACACCTGCGGTCGTGGCGACTTCCTCGAATCCGGTGGCAACTACGGTAACGTGGATTTCATCCTTCATTTTGTCGTCTGCCACGTAGCCAAAGAACACTTCGCAATCTTCCTGGTCACATTGCTCTTCGATATAAGTCATCGCAGCATAGATCTCTGAAATAGGTACATCTGGGCTGCCCTTGATGTTAACCAGAACTCCCTTGGCGCCTCGAATGTCTTGCTCTAGGAGTTTGCTGTTGATTGCCTGCTGGGCCGCCTGAACCGCGCGGTCCGAACCGACCCCCACTCCGATACCCATCAGCGCGGTGCCTCGATCTTTCATGACCGTGCGAACGTCGGCGAAGTCCAGGTTGATCTCACCCGTTGTGGTGATGATTTCGCAGATTCCCTGCACACCCTGCCTTAGAACCTCGTCTGCCTGGCGAAGAGCTTCGTCGAAACTTGACTTGCGCTCAACGACTTCGAGAATTCGGTCGTTTGGAATGGCGATTACTGAATCGACCTTGCCAGAGAGCGCCTCGTAGCCTGTAATGGCGATTCGGCGTCGCTTCGGTCCTTCAAAGGAAAACGGCCGGGTGACGATGGAAACCGTCAGTGCGCCGAGTTCGCGGGCGATCTCGGCAACCACAGGCGCTGCGCCTGTTCCTGTTCCACCGCCCATCCCAGCGGTAATGAAAACCATATCGGCACCTTCCAGGTGCTTTCGAATCTCGTTCTTGCTATCTTGCGCAGCCTTCGTTCCCACCTCGGGGTTTCCGCCTGCGCCGAGCCCACGGGTTGATTCTGCTCCCAGGGCGATTCTGATCTCTGCCAGAGAGCGGTCTAGTGCTTGAACATCTGTGTTCATCACGAGGAACTCGACGTTCTCAATCTTGGCCTCGATCATACGATTGACCGCGTTGCCGCCTGCGCCGCCGACACCGACGACCTTAATGATGGCTTGGGGCTGTTTCACTTTTGCTTTCTCAGTTGTAAAGAAGGACGCCTCCTGGTCAGAAACGGTTACATTCGATTGCGCCTGATTTGGCGCCGCAGATGATACATTTGTATCAGTTTTACGGGTTGTTCTTCTCATCTTCCGGTTCCTACCAGGGACCAAATTGCCTTTACTCTACTCTTCCAGTTTACTTGAGCCGTCGCTGGTTCAAGCTCCTCCATCTCGCGGTTGAGGGCATAGAAGGCGAGACCGATGGCGGCTGCGTACTCGGGTTTGTTCAGCTGGCGGGAGTACTGACCGGTGATCTTCGGCACTTTCTTCACCACGCGGGTGTCTCCGAATTCACTCTTGATCACCCGTTCGATTCCCTTGATGTTCGCGGTGTCTCCCGTGATCCCGATGCCTGCCGCGAGCAGCCTGGAATAGCCCGCACGCTCCATATCTTTGCGGATCAAGCGGGCGATTTCTATGACTCGGCTTTGGGCAATCTCACACACAACGCTCTGCTTGATTTGTCTAAGTTGGTCGCTACCAACTTGTCGAACTTCGCAAACGCTGTTTTCTCCTATGAGGTGATGCGGGAACTCCACATGCTCTCGCTTGAGCTCGTCTGCGTCATCGAAAGTCATATTCAGCAGCGTGGCAAGATCGTGGGTGATGTGCGCACCACCAAGGGGCAAGGTGTTGGCATAAGTCAAGGTGCCGTTGTGAAACACCCCGACGTCGGTCGTCCAGTTGTCGATGTTTAGGATGGCGATTCCTTCTTGCCGTTCATCCGCATCTGAAACCGCCAGCGCAGAGGCGAGAGGGCGATAGACCAGACCGTGCGCAACCAAATCGGCGCTGGCAACAGTTTCTTCAAGCGCATCCACTTCTGCGGTTGGCGCAGAGACGATCAAGGCGTCCACATCCAGCCGGCGACCCCGTTGACCCAGTGGCCTGCTGACTGACTTCTCGCCGTCGATCTCAAAGCCAACCGGCAACGCCTGAAGCTGCTCCATGCCCGAAGGGAGTATCACCTGCCGAGCGTGGTTGATCACGTGCATCAGATCATCGCTTGAAATCGCTTTTCCAGGCGGCTGCAAGCCAATCGAGCCCTTCTTGAAGTAGTGACGAAACCCAGGCGAGGAAACTCCGAGGGTAACGGAGGTCAGGGGCGAACTGAGGCTCTCCATCGCCTCATCCGTTGCCGTAGAAAGAGCGCTCGCAAGCTCTTCCGGCTCTTCAATCCGCCAACGGTTCATACCCTCACAAGGCTGAATTCCGACTCCGAGCACGGCAAAGTCGCCTTTGTCATCGTACTCAGCGCATAAAGCGACAACGTTCTCGCTTCCTATATCGACCACAAGTGCTGGAACTGTCATGCGTTAACCATCAGACGAAGTTGGCGCAGGTGATGCACTCTGCTCCTGAAGCATCTTGCGCCGCTTTCGCTCTCTTGTCTCCCTAAAGTTGGTTAAGAGGATACGCCGAATCAAGCTGAGATTGTTGAACATGCGCCAAACCAGTATCAGCGCAGCCGCCAAGAACAGATTTATACCAATTTGGTCCCCTAACCATGCCAAAAAGAACGCGACAAGAATGTTTGAGAAGAACCCTGTGACGAAAATTCCGGTTCGGAACTTTCCTTCCAGCCCAGCACGCCAGCCACCGAGTACGGAGTCCATGCCTGCTACCGCCGCTAGGGCAATGTATTGAGCGACTACGCCGCTAGGCGAGTAACCGATCGCCAGTGCGATCAGCACGCCAACAATCAGCGCAAGTATAGGGATTAAGATCAACGCTCGTCTTTCGGTACCTCAAGAGCCTCTGCTCTCAACGGTCCCGAATATGCGTTAAGACGGATTTGCTTCTCCTTTTGAAGCGATACCATGCCTGGATCTGTACTTCGCATTTCTGAAAGCACTCCAAGTGGAATGTTAATCGCTCCCATGAGCGTATCGGGGTTCCCAATCGCCGAAATGCGGATTGGGGGCGCAATTGGTGTATTGTCGACCAAAATCACATTACCAACGCACCGAAACGCGGTGCCGGTTACCACTCGATGACCGTTAACACCAATAGCAGCAGCGCCAGCTGCCCAAAGCTCGTTCACCACTCGCAAGACGTCTGCGTCATGAATGATCAGTTCGTTTACCGAGATCCGATCGGATTCAGGAAGACGGCTGTCCCTCAAGGTCACTACAAGCCCTGCGCCCTCGACTGGAGTCAGGCCAGCTGCAAGCTTTGTTTTCTGAAGCGAATCGTTGAGGATCTTCCCCTGGTCGCCCTGCTCTGCGAGGGCGTTCTCCAGTCGGGTCTTCTCTTCCCTCAGGCTCACCATTGCCGCACGGATGCTCTCGTTCTCCTCGGTGAGCTTCATGTACTCATCCCGGAGGTCGAGCGACCCCTGCCGCAGACGGGTTTGCTGCTCGGGCGGGAGTGAGGCAAGCCGTTCGTCTCGGTTTTCCTTGGTCATCCATGCCATGGTCAGCATAAAACCAAGCACCACGCTGAGGATGCTAACCGGAATGACCCAGTTGTTTGCGGGCTGAGTGTTGAATATGTTCATGAACCAACGGGCTCGGAATTATTATAGTTCAAATCTTGCGAGACGACAGGCTTATCCGGCGCCATGATGTTTAACATCTCGCCGGGCTGTAACAGTTTCGGCTGGGTTGTTCGTATCCGGTCCAGAGTCTGCAACTTCTCTTCGATGCTGGTTAAGGTCCCAAAGTCGACGGGTCCGAAGTCCGGGACTAGAATTTTCAGCACTCCGCGACCGTCCAGAGCCAGCTGAATCCGCTCTGATGGAGGGTCAGAGAGCGCCGTTGCTACTGCCGCGAGTGACCGCAAATCCCAGTTCCCGAGAATCGTGACAGAGGGTTCGAACGCCGGGCTCGGTAGGTACACCCTGGGAAGCTCCCGCTCTATGCCTGCCTGGGAAAAGATCGTGCCATCTTGGCTGAGAAAAGCGTCTTTTCCGCCAACTACTCGAGCCACCGGCTCTCGGTACTCGATGGTGACTTTGGGAGGGTCAAACCAACCTCGCTTCACGTTCGACTGGCGGATCGCGTGATTCGACTGGAGGCGTGATTCGATGAGCGCCAAGTTCCACGCAAGCATGGGAACGCCGGACTGCTCTCCGAGGATTCTCTGGATGCGTGCTTTGTCCAGCTCTGTAGCCCCCGTAACTTGAACCTTTCTTGGCGCCAAAACCGGACTGGAATAGAGTGCAGCGACCAATACGCCCGCCAGTGCCAAGATGAGTATCCAGGAGAACAGCTTCACCGGCTTTCCTCCGGAACTGGCAGGTCATGGCTCCGAAGCGCATCGTTCCAAATCCAAAAAACGAGCTCCTCGAAGCTGATTCCGGCAGCTTGCGCACTTCTCGGAAGGATCGAAGTAGGCGTGAGGCCGGGCAAAGTGTTCAGTTCTAAGAACCAGGGCGTGCCGTCTACAACGATCATGTCAGTTCTGGTTGCCCCTCGGCACCCGAGAGCTCGATGGGAAGTAAGGGCAACTTCCTGAGCCCTAAGGAGAACTTCTTCTGGTAGGCGGGCTGGCACGATCTCTTCCGTCGCACCAGGCGTGTACTTGGCTGCGAAGTCGTAGATGCCGCTCGCCGGCACCAACTCAACGGCGGGGAGCGCACGGCTACCCAGCACCGGCACCGAGATCTCCGTACCGACCAGCAGCCGCTCAACGAGCACCTCTTCGTAGGTTTCCCAAAGCCTGTCGAGCGCTGTAGCCAGTTCACTTCGGTCGTAAACCCGCGAGACACCGATCGATGAGCCCTCGCTGTTAGGTTTGACAATAAGAGGAAATTCCACTTCACCCGGGACAGGCTCCCCTCTTCGGATCATCAGTGCCCACGGCACATTGACACCTTCCTTAGAAACAATGAGCTTTGCCAGTTGCTTGTCCATCGCCAAAGTGCAGGCGCGCTGACCCGAGCCGGTGTAAGCGACCCCGAGCATCTCCAATAGACCTTGTATCGCGCCATCCTCTGCATGGGTGCCGTGCACAGCAAGAAAAGCGACGTCCGGGCGGTGCTCGGCGCAAAAGAGCTCTAGCGACTTTTCACGCGCCAAAAGGTCAAATATATCTATCTTTGCTGAAGGAATCTTCAACCTTTCCATAGCCTGCTGCACGGCGTTTGCACTGAGTATGGACACTTCCCTCTCTGCCGAAGAGCCGCCGTACACCACCATGGTCTTCCCTGTGAAAGGCCTGATGAGCTCGTTCAGGATTTCTGGCACAATGCGGTCGATGTCGCCTGCCCCCATAACCAAAACCACGTCTCCGTCACCGGCTTCTGTAGCGATTGCCCGGGGTAGCGCAAATCTGCTGGGAATGTAGCGAACAGGCTTCTTGATTCTCTCGGCGATTCGCGCAGAACTAATGCCCGGGATCGGCGCCTCTCGGGCAGGATAGATGTCGGTGATGAACACGTAGTCAGCCAGCTCAAGAGCAGAAGCAAACGCTTCCAGATTGTCTTTTGTGCGCGAGTACAGATGGGGCTGAAATGCGGCTATGATGCGCCGATCGGGGTACCGCTCGCGAATGGCGGAGATGCTGGCGACAAGCTCAGTCGGGTGGTGCGCGTAATCGTCGAACAGTGGCACCGGCGACCCTTCCACGAGCTGCAGCCTCCTCTCTGCACCCCGAAAGCCCTTCAAGGCTTCGGCTGCTCGTTCCAGATCCAGCCTGAGCACGTCCGCCACTGCCAGCGCGGCGCATGCGTTGAGCCGGTTATGCTCTCCGGGCAGCGCAAACCCAGTGCCGCCGTCGGGCCAGTCCACCAATGAATAACCCCTTTTCTTGCCTTCAAACTGGGCGCCAATCCCTGCCGCACCTGGGTCGTCTGCGCAGAAGACCAGAACTCCATCCTCGGGTAGAGAACGAACAAACCGCAGCACACTCTCCTGCAAATTCTCGAACGACTGGTGGAAATCGCTATGGTCCATCTCCAGGTTGGTCAGCACCACGATGTTCGGAAACAGGTCGTGAAAGCTGTCGTAGGCTTCGCAGGCTTCGACCACTGCCCATTCCCCGCTTGCCGTTTCATCTCTTCCTTGAAACTCGGGTACTCGGGCACCGACCACCACCATCGGGTCTTGTCCGAGCTCGATCAGCATCCGGGAGAGATAGCCCGAAGTGGTCGTTTTTCCGTGCGTGCCCGTTACCGCGATGACCTTTCGCTGGCGAAGCAGCCATCCTAGAACTTGTGACCGGCGGAACCTCGGGGCGCCCAGAGCCTCAGCCTGCAAGACTTCGGGGTTAGTTTGAAGGTCCACTGCGTCGGTCGCAACTAGCGCGCAACGCTCTTTGACGTTGGATGCCGAGTGACCGATATAGATGGTCGCGCCGAGACTTTCCAGGTCCTGAGTTACAGGCGACTCGGTTGAGTCACTTCCGGAGACCTTGAACCCCTCGCGAAGCAACATACGTGCCACAACGCTCATGCCCGCGCCACCGATTCCAACGAGGTGAAAATTGGTCCACTGATCCAGTTCCTCCGTCGGCGCGAAGGCGGTTGCGATCTCGGCTTTTGTGCGCATCGATTATCCGTTCTTTGAGGCTGCCGCTTCCATCCAGATCTCTGCCAGGTGCTTTGCCGCCTGTGGCCGGTCCCAGTCGGCGAGTGCCTGCATTGCCCTAGTGGTTCGGTCGGGAGACTCGTACCATAGCTGGACGGCTGTAGCCAGATTGAACGCATCAAGGTTCTGCTGCTCGATCAGCGAAGCAGCACCCATCTGCGCAAACTCCATCGCATTGAAGTATTGGTGGTTTAGAGCGGAATTTGGAAGGGGCACAAGGACGGACGGGATGCGAAATGCGGCGATCTCCGCCAGCATCGATCCACTTCGGCCCACAAAGACTTTTGCCTTTGCCATTTCGATTCCCAACTGGTCTGGTTCCAGAAATCCAGTCAGCCTATAGTTGGGCGGCTCGACTTTGCCCAGCCGTTCTCTAACCGAATCGTAGTTGGAAGAGCCGCAGATGTGCAGAATATCGAGCGTTCCTACCTGACCCAGAAGGTCGGGCGCAACCTGGTTCAGCGCAGTCGCCCCTTGAGAACCTCCGGCTATCAGCAACCTAGTCCGCTCTCCCTGCGGCGCATCCGCCAAAGCCCGCAGCTCGCGCCGAATCGGGTGGCCCGTGCGAACGCTCGGAAAGCTCTTGAGGCTCAGCTCGGTCTTTTTGAAAGAATAAGCGACCTTGTAAGCGTGAGACATGAAAAGCGAATTCGACCGCCCCGGCACGGAATTGGCTTCGTGGATCACATACGGGATGCCCAGCCGCTTCGCCGCACTGATGATGGGCCCGGAAGAGTAGCCTCCGGTAGAGAGGACCGCATCTGGACGGCGCTCCCGAAAGCGCTTCATCACCTTTCCCGAAGAACGCACCAGAAGCAAGGCTGTGCGAAGCCCGCCAGGAGACTTGAGGTTATAGATCGGCTGCGCATCGAAGCCTTGAAACGGCAATCCATACGACTGGCTGACCTTCCCTTCGATCCCGCGAAGAGATCCGAAATATTCAACTTCGCACCCTTGTTCTTGTGCGATTCGTGCGACCTCGATCGCGGGAAACACGTGCCCGCCGGTCCCTCCTCCTGTTGCGATCAGGTACATCCGATTGTTCCAAGTTTACTGGTGAACGCAAAGCCGACATAGCCATGCCCAAACCGATCCATAAGGCAAGCAGACTGGAGCCGCCTGCGCTTAGGAATGGATACGGCTTTCCGATGGGGGGCAATGTCCCGTTCGCCACGCCCACATTCAAACACGCCTGAAATGCCACCCACATTGCAACCCCGAGGGCAACGGTCATCCCAAACCGGCTAGGAGAGTTGAGCCCGAGATAGATTAACCGGAGGCAGAGGCAGAGCGTAAGGGTGATGATGACCAACATCCCGATCAGCCCGAGTTCCTCAGCCGCGGTAGTCAGAATGAAGTCCGTAGTGGATGCCGGCAAGATGTGTTTCGCCCTTCCGCCGCCGATTCCCACACCAAAAACGGAGCCGCTTGCCATGGCGATTTCCGAGTGCACCGTCTGGAAGCCGATATCGTCGATGTTCTGCTGCGACCAACGGTCGGAGTGATTCAACATTCGAGCTACACGGTAAGGCTGCGCGAACGCAAACAGCGCGGCAGCCACCACTGCAACGGCGACGATAATGCCGAGGGTCTTGCTGCTGACACCTGCAACCCAAAACACGGTGAGCGCGATGACCGTGATGACCACGGCGGTCCCAAGGTCGGGTTGAAGCTCGACCAGCACGATCGCGGCAAGAACCACGAACCCGGGCCACATCCGCTTCAGCTTCGGCAAGCCCACCTTATCGATCCAATCCAGGGTGCTTCGGGGCGGCTTCTTCGGGCCGACCCAGGGCTTTCGGAACACCAAAGTGACGGCAAGGAAAATGATCGCGCTCGCCTTCGCAAACTCACTGGGCTGGATGCGGAAGATCCCGAAGTCCAGCCAACGTCTTGATTCGTTTACGTCGGTGCCAATGGGCGCAAACAGCACCGCTGCCAGTGCCGCAAGCGTGAGCAGCATGATTCCCACCGCAGTCTTGCGCCAGAACTGGGTTGAACGTGCGGCTGCCAAAAGGTACATCGGAAGCGCAATCACCAGCATCAGACTCTGCTGGATCACCTCTCGCGGAATGGTGTTTCCCGCCGCGCGAAGTGACTGCGCGTAACCCGAAGTGAAGATGAGCAAGATTCCCAGAACAGAAAGGGCAAGCGCCAGCAACAAAGTCGGCACATCGCCGAACATCATAAGCTTCGATTGCCGCTTTCGCTGCCTTCGTCTCTCGCTTGGTTCCCTTAGCTCGGGCGCCTGGTAGCGCATCCGTTCGCGCTCTTCTCGGGTTACGGTTCTAGCCATGCGGCTGCCACCTCCCGAAAGACCTCACCTCGGTGCCTGAAGTCTCTGAACTGATCCATGCTGGCGCAACCTGGTGCAAGGATCACGACATCCCCTGGGCGTGCCGCAGAAGCAGCCGCTTCGAAGGCCTCCTGAAGAGTCGAGTAGATGGGGTCAGGCGTACCGAGCACTTGCTGAAGAAGACGAGCGTCTCGACCGAAAAGATAAGGCTTTGCATCGATGCGCTCTAGATGAGCCTTGACCGGCTCAAACGGGTTGCCCTTGGTCACTCCGCCGATGAGCAGGTGCAGCGGGCGGCCGAGGTCCTCCGTGCTGCCGATGAGAGCCGCAGCGTTGGTGCACATTGAGTTGTTCACCACCGTTATGCCGTTTCGCTCGCCGAGCGTCTCCATTCGGTGGGTCAAGCCGCGGAATTCTCGTAGCATTTGCCAGGCAAGGTCTGGGCGCCACTCAGCTCCCAGGGATTCGCAAGCGAGCCAAGCGATTGTCCACGCCAGAACCGAGTTCTTCCGCAGCGGCATCGAGGCGAGCGGCAGCTCTTTCCAGGGGAACTCTCTACGCCCTGCTTGAACCAAGGCGGCGCCATTGTCAAACACTCCGCTCTCTTTGCTTCCCCACCAAATCAGCCGAGAACGAAACTTTGGCGCTAGCTTCTTCCAAAGTTCTTCGAAGCGCTCGTCTTGGGCCGGAGCCAGCGCGAAGTCATCTGCGCTCTGGTGTGCGAACAGGTGCAGCTTGGTAGCCGCATAGTCATCGAAGTCGTCGTAGCGGTCGAGGTGATCCGGCGTGATGTTTGTTATCGCGCCGATTTTCGGCGCGAAGCGGTGCACCCACTCCAGTTGAAAACTGCTGATTTCCGCTGTGAAACACTCCGCGCCCTCAGTCTCAACCGCTTCGGTGAGAGTGCGCTCCTCGTACCCCGAGCCTGCCAAGTTGCCGCAAAGAACGGAGCCAACGCCGTGCGCCCGGAGAAGCAAATGCACCAACACCGTTGCGGTGCTCTTGCCGTTGGTTCCTGTTATGGCGTATATGGGCTTTTCCGTCAAACGGGCGGCGAACTCTGGCTCGCTCAAAATCTCGATTCCGCGCCGGCCAGCTTCTTGCAACTCGGGGCGACGGTGGTCTATTCCTGGGCTCACCACTACAGAGCCAAACTCACCCGGCAACGATTCCCCGGCAAATCCGGAGATCAGCTCAACCCCAAGCGAGGAAGCGAACTCCTCGTTCGCCCTTCCGGCTTCGGTTTCTGAAGAAGCTTGGTCCACCGAGTAACACTCGATTTCTCTGTTGCTCAGGGCTCTGAGCACCGCTCGACCACTTCTGCCCATGCCGTATACCAACACCGGTCGGGCGAGGTCAGAAGGCAAGGAGCAACACCCCGTAAGCTGCCAAACTCAGCACCAGCTGAAGGAGGAAGAAGCCCCACACGATTCGGGTTTCCGGGATCCCCGCTTTTTCGAAAGCGTGATGGATCGGCGTCATCGGAAAAATACGCCGCTTGAACAGCTTCACCGACAAGATTTGAAGGGGCGGAGGGATCAACTCCAGAATCATCACACCGCTGAACAGAACCACAGCGATGATGAGGAACGGAGTTCCCGCAAATGTGGTGTTTGTCGTCTCAGCGAGCATCATCCAGACGCACCCGCCGAGCACTGCCCCGAGCGGCAAAGAGCCCACGTCTCCCATGAATACCCGCGCTGGGTACGAGTTGAGCACGAGGAACGGCACGATGCCTCCCAAGATCGCAACCGACACAATCATGAGTCCGGGGACATCGAGCCAAAACGCCGTCAGCCAGATACCGAAGGTGAGGGCGATCCAAAGTGAAGCGGCGAGACCATCCATCCCATCAGCAAAATTGAACGCGTTCGAGAAGAACAAAAGCAGGAAGATCAGCAGCAGCCCATCCCATAGAGAAACCTGACCGATGAGCGCGGCACCGCCAGACACTAGAATCTGCAGACCGAGCTTCGGAAGCCAGTCCAGCCCCCTTTTGCCGGGAACGAACCTGGGCACCAAATAGTCGTCCAGAAATCCGATGAGCGCGAAGCCAACGATCACGAAGATTAGGCCCAGTGAAAACGGGTCGCTGACTCCTAAGATAAGTAGCAATGCCGGGATTGCGCCAGCAAGGATAATGAGACCGCCCATAGTCGGCGTTCCCTGCTTCTTCTGATGTTCCTCCACGTATTGGCTCACCACCTGGCGGGATTTCAGCCGATAGAGCAGCTTCATAACGAACGGCGCGGCGATGCTCGACAGGATGAGGGCGATGAAGAACGCCATCACAGGTCCCAATAGGGACATTTGGAACATCTGGTCGTCGTTCATTGAATCAGTGGAGATCGACCCCCTCTACACAACGTTCCAGTGCGACGCCACGGCTGCCCTTGAGCAGCACGACATCCCCTTCGCGCGCCAGTAGAACCAATTGCTTTCCCGTGTTGTAGTCGTCAGTCCATTCGGCATCCACGCCTCCTTGCTGCGCAACCTTCTGGGTTAGCTTTGTCTGCTCTCCGTAGAGCAGCACCTTGGCGGGCTTCAGTTGCACCAGCAGCCTTCCCAGCTTCTCGTGCTCTTCGTCTGAGAGATCGCCGAGTTCGAGCATTTCGCCTAGAATCAGAAATTTCCTGGTGCCCGGAGCGCTCATAACGGTCTCAACCGCTGCGCCCATGCTCTCGGGCGAGGCGTTGTAGGCATCCAGCACCACGCGCGCACCGTTCGGGGTCGTAAACGGTTGCCAGCGGTTGCCACTAAACTCAGTTTTTGAGATAGCGCTGGCGGCTGCGGTCAATTCTGCGCCCGCGACCACAGCAACCAGGAGAGAGGCGGCAACGATTTCCGCTAACTGCGGGGCGTACATCGGCAGCTGAACTTGAACCGGGTCGTAGTCCTCGTACTGTAACTCGAAGGTGGTCTGGGTCCAGTCAGCAGCAACCACGTCCAGAATCCGCATCTGGCAGCCTAACTCGGTACCGAACCAATACACCTGACCCGGAAAGTCGGGCGCTTCATCACGCAGACGTGGGTCTGAGAACGGAAGAACAGCAACGCCGTTCGGACCGAGCGAGCGGACCAATTCGGTTTTCGCCTCATACACCCCCCAAGCACCGCCCACCTTCTCGGCGTGCGCCAGTCCAATTCTGGTGACCATGGCGATATTGGGCTGCACGATGGCGGCGAGATGGGCAATTTGCCCCTTCCCTCTCATCCCGAGTTCGAAGACTGCTGCCGTATAGCCGTCGAGAAGTTCGGTACACATGAGCGGCACCGTGATCTCTGTGTTCTGGTTGCCCGTGGTCTTTAGAATCTTGCCTAGCGGTGAAAGCGCGGCAGCGGTGAGATCCTTTGCCGTGGTTTTGCCGACGCTGCCCGTGATCCCCACAACCGTGCCGCGAAACTCCGACCGGAAGCTTTTGCCCAGCAAGCTGAGCGCATCGACCACGCTCTCCACCAGCACCCGGCTCCCCGGACCTTCCCGCTCGCAAAGTGCAGCGACCGCACCGGAAGCCAGCGCCTGCTTGATGAACTCATGACCATCAACCCGCTCGCCACGAATCGCCAGGAATAGATCGCCCCGTTGAATATTGCGGCTATCCCATTGAAAGCCCGCAACGGGCGTTGCCGGGTCAGCCAGCAGAAGCTTGCCGCGGCAGCGCTGAGCAAGTTCGCCCAACGTCAATCGCAAATCTCCTTTTCTGCCGCCTCGACCGCGCCCCACTCACTCCAGGGAAGTTTCTCCGTGCCGATCATCTGGTACGGCTCGTGACCCTTGCCAGCCATCACCACAACGTCCCCTTCCTTAGCAAGCTCTAGTGCCCACTTGACCGCGTCTTGCCGGTCTCGGATCACGTTGAACGAGTCATCCTTCTCTACATCCGCCAGCATGTCGCTGAGGATGCTGTCCAAAGGTTCGTTTCGTGGGTTATCGGTGGTCACCACCACGTGGTCTGCGCCCTCAAGCCCTGCCCGCATCATGGGGCCGCGCTTGGTCGAATCCCGCTCGCCGCCGCAGCCGAAGACGAGGATCACTTTGCCGCGCGAAACCTCCCGAACACTTCGCAGAAGCTTGCTGATGGCGTCCGAAGTGTGGGCGTAATCCACCACGACGGTCACCCCTCTCGGAAGCACAACGCTCTCGAACCGGCCCGGTGCCGGCTTTACGGTGTTCAGCGCCGCGCAAGCATCTTTTAGTGCGAACCCATACTGCCAGAGCAGAGCCGCGCAAAGGGCGGCGTTTTCCAGGTTGATCATGCCGCCAATAGGTAGGTTGAGAAGGGCTTTCTCCCCTTCAAATTGAAGCTCGGCTTCCACTGCGCTTACATCCACCTGTAGCGGGATCGCAACGAACTCTGGACCGTCGCCAATGTTCACCGCAACGGTAGGCACCTTGCTGCTCGCCATCACTCTCTGGCTGTACTCGCTGCCCATCATGATGGCGCCTTTGCAGTTCGATTTATGCAGCCGAGGTTCTGAAAACAAGCGCGACTTTGCGGCGCAATACTCATCCATTGTGCCGTGAAAGTCGAGATGCTCCGGGGTCAAATTGGTAAACCCGAGGAGGTCGAAACTGAGCGAATCGATTCTATGTTGCGCCAGGGCGTGACTGCTCGCTTCCATACAAAGTGCCTCGGCTCCTTCGGCTGAGAGCTGCGCAACCGTCTTAGCCAATTGAAGGGAGAACGGGGTTGTGTTCGCCGCCGGTTTCAGCTTGTCTCCAAACCCGATTCCGAGGGTGCCCAGGTAAGCCGACCGCTCTCCGAGCCACTCAAGCGCCTGGCGAAGCCACCAGCAGCAAGTGCTCTTGCCGTTGGTGCCGGTCACCGCGATCATCTTCAGATTCATGGAGGGATCGCCGTAAAACGCGCGCGCTATGGCAGCAAGTGCCGTCTCGAAAGGCTCTCCCTGGTCGAACCGCAACACCGGTCGACCAAGATCTTTCACCATCTGCAAAGCCTGTTCCGAGTGCACCAGATAGGCTGCGGCGCCACGTTCAAGTGCGTTGGGTAAGTACTCCTCGCCATCGTTGCCGTACGGGGGCATGGCGACGAAGAGCGACCCTTCGTTCACCTCTCGCGAGTCGGTGGTGATGTCTGAGATATTTGCATCCCAGAACTCAGGGGAGCAATCTGCCTTCGCCGAAAGACCCGAGAACCTCAGAAGCTCGCCTAGTTCCATGGGGTCCTCGGTCGGTTCTTGCCCATCGCAGTCACCGAGTTGGTATCAGGGAGGATTCCGTAACGGCGGATCACCGCCTTGGCGATTTCCGTGAAGATCGGGCCTGCCACCTGCCCGCCGAAAATCTGACCAGCGCGAGGGGTATCCACCATCACCAGAATTAGAGCGCGGGGGTTCTCTGCCGGCACGAAACCAACGAAGTTGGCAACGTATGCCCGCTCTTTTGCGCTTCCCAGTTTCTGCGCCGTTCCCGTCTTCCCAGCGAGACGGTAGCCCGGAACCCGCATCCTCTTTCCTGTGCCTGATTCACCCTCGATCACGGCTTCCATCACGCCCAGCGCCTTTGCGGCTGTATCTGCCGAAACCACTCTCCCGACCTGCTCTGGCGGGATTTCTCGGTCCCCGATTTTCTTCACCAGCCGAGGTCTCATCCGCACTCCCTCGTTGCCGATCATCGCCACCGCATCGGCAAATGCCAAGGGAGTTACGTTTATCGCCTGACCGAACCCGAGGTTGGCAAGTTGCAGCTGCCGTGCGTAGTCGTTCCGGTTCAGCCTGCCGGCCTGAACCCCACCCAGACCGATGTCCGGCCTCTCTAGCACTCCAGAACGGTCGATGAAGTCGAAGAACTTATCTCTACCAATTCGGTGCGCCCACTTGGCAGAAATCACGTTGCAACTTTTGGCGATGACATCGGTGGTGTTGAGCGAACCGTGGACCTTTACGCTTCCGCGATCATGGCACGCCACCTTGTACGGCCCGAACCGGTAGCTGCCTTCGCAGTGAGTGACCGAACTCGGGGTGATGACCCCTTCTTCAAGCGCAGCGCATATGGTGAGCACCTTGAAGATGGACCCGGGCTCGTAGATTCCCATGGTGGTTCCTGAGAACGTGCTCTCGCGACTGCCTTCTTCTGCAACCACGTCCGAGCTTAGCGGATCGAATGAGGGGTAGTTGACCATAGAGAGGATGTCGCCCGTCTTGGGGTCGAGGATGATCGCCATACCGCGCTCGGCATTGTGCGCTTCCACTCCAGCGCGCACCGCATCAAACGCTTCCTGTTGAAGTTCTGCGTCGATGGTTAGGGTGAGATTCTGTCCGTCCGATCGAACCGATTCATGCTTCTTGACCCGCATCGGCAGGAACTGCCCGTCTCGGTCGAGCAACCCAATTGTTCGGCCGTCCTGTCCCGTCAAATGCTCATCGAAGCTCAGCTCGATGCCCATGGTCGGCTTCCCATCCAGCATTTTGCCCACGATGAGCCCCGCACTCGCCCCGAGCGGATATCTTCTTACGCCAGATTTGGAGACCGAAACGCCGTCTGCCCGCCACTCGGTCTTGACTCGGTTGACCGCCGCCGCCTGGGCAGGGGAGAGTGCGGAGGACCAGGTTCGGGAGGTTTGACCCGAGCGCGCCATTTCTGCGAAGTCGCTGGCAGGGATTCCGGAGGCTACAGAGAGTGCGGCAAAGAAAGCGGTGCTCTTGGGCACGCGGTCGAACCGGATGCTGAGCTCTGCCTGTTCGTAGTCTTGCGCCAGCACCTGGCCATCAGAGGAGAAGATGCTTCCGCGCTGAGATTGGTCGACCACCTTACTGGTGTAGCGGTGCGCCCGAACCGCATTCTCCAGTATCTGCTCACTTTTCAGCCCTTGTACCGCCGCCTGGCTCACCACTGCAAAGCCGAACATGGAGAGCACTACCCAGAAAATCCACTTGGAGCGCTTCACCGCCGGCTTATTCCTTTCCGTTGCTTTCTCTTCCGATTTTGGTTCTCTCATTGGCTAGATTTCCTTACTGAAACAGTTGTTTAGCAGGGTCCCGATTCTGGTTCGAGTAGGTACTGATAAAGGGGCCGCAGGTGAGCCTCGCTGGAGTAGGCGCCCGATATCGCTCGTTTGATTTCCAACGCCGCTTGAAGCTCGTCACATAGAGCAAGACGACGCAGCGACCGAGCTTCTGCTGAGAATTTCGGGAATTGCTCTACAAAACCAGAAATGCGGTAAAGGGTTCGACCGCTAGCCTGGCAGTCGGCTAGCTCCTGACTGATGGCGTCGAACCGCTTCTTAAAGTAGCGCATGTATAAGGTGAAGGGGATGGGCGCTATGGTATCAAACACAACAAAGGCAAAGACCGCTAGCCCGATAGCGAGCCACCAGCTAGCCCAAATGGCGATAGCAACCAGCAATGCCCACCTGGCGATGATCGGGATGAGCGACAGCTTGTACCAAGCTGGAAGCAAGATCGCAGTGGTTTCCGAGGAGACTCCTAGTTGTCTGGAGAGAAGCAGCGTTGTTCGCTGCATGCCGAAGAAGAAGTGGTCGACGATGAGCGCAACCCCGAAGCCAACCAACAACCAGGTCAGCATCAGCAACGCTCCTGCCCGCGCGCATTACATCGGAGCACTGCATGAGCGCGCCTTCCAAATCTAGTTCGTACCATTCTTCTCCTCAGAACCTGCATTCTCCCGCTAAACTCTTTAACCGTTGCGGTGCGTCGGTGGATTGCGCAAAGGCGATCTTCGAAAGAAAGGCTGACGGCGAGGCCGCGATCGAGTTGGTCCGTTGCCCGCTCGAACCAGACGGCACGAGAGATTGCTGCAACTCTTGAGTCACCTTGAGATTCGATGGTCGGTTGGTCCCAGCTAAGCGAGACGGCTCAGTCCTCGACCATCGAGCACATACACTGAACTCGTGGTTCGACTTCCCCTGCATTAGGGCTGACTCGAAGACCTTTTGCGCCCATTCGACGGACGTCGGCTTATCCACTGAGACCTCGAACTGAGGAGCAGGTTGTGCCCCGACAGCCTGAATTGGGCTGCTTATTGAGCAGGACTCGGCGAAGCGCTGGCGACGATCGGCTGGTTTCTCTCATGACCTATGGCAATTTCAATCGGCGAAGACATGCCCTGAACGGTCGCCCAACGGTCGATCGAAGCGACACTCGTAAGAGATTCGAGACGATCTTGTAATCCTGCTTGCTGCATGGTTGCCTGGCGGGCGCGAACCTCTGCAGAGAGACTCTGCCGGCGGGCCTGCTCTAACATTACCTGCCCAACGAGCGAACTTGAAAGGTAGATCAGATACGTGATTGCTCCGAAAGTAATCGCCATCGCAAAGACGGTTCCCAGGAACCTCGTGCGTGCCCGTCTCTTCGCGCTGGCATCTGGCCTGTAGCGCGGAATCGCTGCCTTTTTGGGCGCTGGCCTAGCGGCCGGTCTGGGCGCTTCGGTACTCGGTCGCTGCTTAGGGTGGCGTGTGGGTCTCTGATGGATGGTTGCTGCCATTAGTTTGCGGTCCTCCTTCGGATCGCCCGCAGTTTTGCGCTCCGGCTTCTTGGGTTGGCGCTCTTTTCTTGCTCGGTGGGCGTGACGGGCTTCTTGGTGAGTAGCTCGAACTCGCCTGTTTCGCCAAGGTCACGAAATGCCCGCTTGACCGGAGCGTCTTCGCCTGAGTGGTAGGAAAGCACCACCATGCGGCCGCCTTCATTGAGCCGGCGTGCCAGCGCGGCGATGGCTTCCTCTAAATCATCTAGTTCGTGGTTCACTGCGATTCGCACCGCCTGGAACGTTCGGGTTGCTGGGTGAATCCTCTTGTCTCGGAACTTCATGGGCACCGCTGCCAAGACGCAGTCCACCAAGTCGCCCGTGGTCTTCAGTGGCTGGACCTTTCTTCGCGAGACGATCTCCTCTGCGATTCGCCGTGCAAAGCGCTCTCCGCCGTATTCACTCAAGACTTCCTGGATCTGAATCGCACTCCAGCGGTTGAGCAGCGCGGCGGCCGGCTCTAGGTCGCGCCGGTTCATGCGCATGTCGAGGGGCGCATCAGCCTGGAAGCTGAAACCACGGTCCGCCTCATCAAGGTGGAGGCTGCAAACCCCGAGGTCGAGGAGGATCAGGTCGGGCTGTACTCCGGATTCTTCGAGCAGCTCGGCTGCCAGCTTGTAGTCTTCGTTCCAGAGGGTCGCCAGGATGCCCTCTTGCTTCAGAATTTCTTCAGCGCGGGCGAGCATCGTTCCGTCCCAATCTGTGGCATAAAGTCGGAAACCAGTACCTACCACTTGCGCGACAGCCAACGAGTGACCACAAAGCCCAAGCGTGCCATCGAACAGGGTTTCCAGGGGTTTAGGTGCGAGGTATTCCAGTACCTCTTCCACCATAACCGGTAGGTGTTCGGCTTGTTGTTCAGAAGAAAAGCCCCTATCCGCCATGACCGTCATTGGTGAACCCTCCTGTCATCTGTCGGTACGCTTGCTCGATAGCCGTGCGCCGTTTTGAGCCAAAACCTTCAGGGTCACGGCAAAATTCAGAATAGGATTCTAGATCCCAAATCTCCAAACGATCCCCGCACCCGATGAGTAGCACTTTATCTTTTAGCTGTGCAGCTTCACGCAGCTTGTGAGGAATGACGACTCTGCCCTGCGAATCGAACCGCAAATCGTCATCTGCTGTACCTAAAATCAATCGGGAGTACTGCTGCCTGCCCACATTGATGCTTGGGACGGCAAAAATCTCGTTCAAAAGTGCCTGCCAAGTCTCCTGGGGGTAGGCAACTAAACAACCAGCCTCGCCCAAAGCAACCACGAACGGCTCACCGAGCCGCTCCCTCTTTTTCTTTCCCACCAGAAGCCGACCCTTGTCATCTATCGATGCCTCGTCGGTTCCCAAGAGTGCTTTGGTTACGAGCAAATTCGACACTTCGCTTCCTGCGGTGCGGTGCAAGGAGAATCTCTGTCAGACGGCCCGACATCCATATCAGGCCGCCTGCGAGATTCGGTAAGCGCCGCGCCCACCGTGTGATAGACCCTTCACCTTCCGTGGTTCTGGTATTCCATCGATATGGGAGATTACTGGGAACTGCTATCAAAAGCAACCGCAAAATCAAGGAAAATTAGGGAATCTACAAATTTTGCATCAGGATGGAGCGTGATAGTAGACGGATATATACTATTCATCTACCTAAACGATTAGCTTGCGTCTACTGGCTGAGATAAGGGTTCGTTTTCGCGTGTAGGCTTTGCTGTAGGTTTCCGTGTCGAATAGTTCTTTAGCTGACCGTTACCAATGGGTTTTGGAGAGGGTCGACTCTGCCGCGAACAGAGCAGGTCGGAACCCTTCGGATATATGCCTGATCGCAGTTTCGAAAGGAGCAGAGGTTAACGACATCCGGACGCTCTATGACTTGGGGCACAGAGACTTCGGCGAAAGCCGGCTACAGCACGCCATCCCAAAGGTCGAACAGTTGCCCGATGACATCATCTGGCACTTCATCGGTCCTTTGCAAAGCAACAAAGTTAAGAAAGTGGCAGAGCACTTCTCTGTGGTCCATTCACTTTGCACAGACTCTCAGCTCCAGGCATTCCGGAAGTGCGACAGGCTGGTTCAGGCGCTCATCGAGGTCGATCTCGCGGGGGAAGAGCAAAAGGAAGGGCTGACTACAGGAGAACTGCCGGACTTTGTGCGTAAAGCATCGGAAATCCCTTCCCTACAGCTACGTGGGTTGATGACCATCGGCGCCTTTGGCGCACCAATTGAGCTCACACGAAAGTGGTTCAAGGAGCTGAAGCAGCTACTATCCGGAGTACCGGGCGCCACCTGGCTCAGCATGGGCATGAGCGACAATTTCGAACTCGCCATAGAGGAAGGAGCGACCCACATTCGGGTCGGCTCCGCCATCTTTGAGCCGTAAAGCCAGCGATTTGTACAACGTTTAGTGGTATGGACTGACCTTTTGCGCCTTTGGCGCGTCTATATTGGCAGCCGGTTGCCATACCGAAGGGTTTGGCTGCAGGTCCTGGCTCCAGGAAGGGGCTGGGAAACCTCGGGGGAGATAGGGATCGCATGGACATAAAAGCCGTGAAGAAGCCGGTCTCGAAGAGAAACGAAATGGAGAGCAACCAACTAGTAATGGATTACGAACACGAAGAGGAAGACCGTCCGGGTTTCTTTTCCCGGCTGGCGGCGCGCCTGCGCGGCCGCGAATTTGAAGAGTACGAAGAGGATGAAGAATCCACGACAACTTCGTACAGACCACGGCTAGCTCCGATGCGCGATCCGCGCGCCAGAGTAACGATTCGTCGCTCCGTCAACTCGTTTGACGAAGCCTACGCGGCAGCCAGCGACTTCCGCGAGGGAGAGATTCAGATCATCAACCTAACTGGTACCGATGCACGGCTCCGGCAGAAGATTGTCGACTTCCTGAGCGGCGTGAACTTCTCGCTCGATGGATCGTGGGAAGAACTCGGCGAGGACATCTACATTCTCGCACCATCCCACACGATGGTGGAAGCTTCGCCCAGCTCTGCGCGAGGCTACGCAACTCGAAACTAAAAGGGGGTCAGCGAATCAGAAAAGCCGAGGCACCAGCAACATGGCGCCTCGGCTTTTCTTTGCCCGCCGAAGGGACTTATTCGATTCTCGGTAACGCTCGGGGACCCCAGACGTTAAACAAAGTGAATGCCTGCATTGGAGCCGCGTAAGGAAACAGCGGGGTCAGCGGCAAGAAAACGAAAATGAAGAGAACACTACAGCTTTCTTTGGCACTCACCTTTGGTATGGCGCTGGCCGGAGCCGGTGTGGCGCAGAAAGACGGTCAACCGGTCGGCGGTGGTGGCACTCCGGAGGTGCAAAAACCAGGCCCCCGTCCTTCGACGCCTCCTGCTTCGCCGTCTACCCCTGCGACACCGAGGCCTCAGCCTTCAAACCCCCCAGCAACACCAGGTCCTAGACCGAGCCCTGCTCCGGCAAACCCACCCGCAGCACCGGGTCCGCGACCTCGACCGACTCCGGCTACGCCTCCTCCAGCGACGCCTAACCCGAGACCTCAGCCTGCACCCGCCAATCCGCCAGCAGCGCCAGGTCCGCGACCTCGACCAACGCCAGCCACGCCGCCTGCGACACCTGGCCCAAGACCGAATCCGGCAACCCCGCCAGCAACCCCTGGACCTCGTCCGGGAACCCCTCCGGCAACCCCGGGAACGGCTGGACCGCGCCCGGGAGTAGGCGGTAACAACCCTGGACCAGGACCGCGTCCGATTATTGGAAGCAGCGGCGAGCGACCCAATTCACCGGTTCCCCGGCCAGCTACCCCGAATGAGCAGCGAGTGATTCGCGAGTTCGCACGGCTGGGTGGAGGAAACTACACGGGCATCAACAACCTGAACCAAACCGGTGTTAACTCCCCGGCGTTCAACGTTGGTCTGCCTCCGACCGTAGTGGGTACCGGCGGATGGAATGACTTCTTCATTCGAGAAGAAGTGGCACGACGAGTGCAGAACCAGCTGCGCCGTGGATACTTCCACTACGACCGTGGCTGGAGAGACAGCTTCTTCTGCTATCCGCACTATGCGTTCATTCCGGTTTACAACCAGACGGTGTTCTCACCCTGGTACGGCTACGCGCACATGCCTGGCTACATCTACTACCGACGATCGACGTTTTTGGACAACATCCTGCCGATCGTCATCACCGGATTGGTTTACAACTGGAACCGGCCACGCCACGGTGCCTATGGCCCAATCGGTACAGCTGGTGCTCGGTACAACCAACTCGACTACGCGCTGGGTGATATCGTCGACGCGTTCGAATATCGCGATCCGCAGGCGCTGGACCGAGTGATCGGAAATAACCGCGTTAACGTGTTCTTTGAGAATCGGTACGCCTATACGCTCAACGGAAACGACTTCTACGACCTGATGCTGGACCTAGTGGTTCAGACCGAGACCGTAGGGTATCAGTTCGAGCGAATCTTCCGAGACCGAGACCGAGTTACGGCAGTCGCCCAGCATCAATATATCGATCCCTGGGGTCGACCGCTGACGCAGTATCACACGTACGTCATGCGACAAGACCGCAGGGGCGTAACCATCACCGACTTCGGTGTTTCAGATGGCTGGAACCCGGGCCAAAGCCGCCGACTGGGTCGCTAAACACAGCCCAGTCGACGGTCAGAGATTGGCGGGATTCATCATAATGATCAACCCGCCAATTTTCTTTTGAATTGGCACTCAGGCTGGCTATGCCCATTATCGGAATCGTTAATCAAAAAGGAGGAGTCGGCAAGACGACGACTGCGATTAACGTGGGTGCAGGGTTGGCGGACAGGGGTCAATCCGTGTTGCTGGTGGACTGCGACCCGCAGGGAAACGCCACGACCGGAATCGGCGTTGACAAGACGCGAATCAACACGACCCTCTACGATGTGATTGCTGCAGCAGCGGACGACAACAATAACGTAATCGCAGCCTTCAACGAGGCGAAGATCGAGCTCTCTTCCCACTTGCATGTGGTGCCTGCCACACTCGACCTCGCCGGTGCAGAGCCGATCCTGCTGAACGCGGTCGGCAAAGAGATGATTCTGAAAGACACTCTGGACGAAGTCTCGAACCTGTACGACTGGGTGATCCTCGACGCACCCCCAAGCCTCGGTTTGTTGACCATCAACATTTTGGCAACCGCAGACGGAATCATCGTGCCGATGCAATGTGAGTTCTTCGCTCTTGAAGGGTTGAGCCAGTTGGTGAAAACCGTGGAACTTGTTCGCCGTCGAATCAATCCGAAACTGAAAATCAACAAGGTAGTGATCACGATGTACGACCCGAGAAGCCGGCTGACCCACGAAGTTTTGGACCAGGTCACAGCCTTCTTCGGCGACAAGGTTTCACCCATCATGATCCCCCGCAACATCCGGCTCAGCGAGGCGGCGAGCTTCGGAGAAGCTGCGGTGGACCGGTTCCCGCGCTCGAAGGGATCGGTGGCTTACAAGCTGCTGGTCGAGGAGCTGATCCAAGATTGCGAAAAGCGTTAGGCAAGGGCCTCTCTCAACTGATCAGCGAGCAAGCGACTGGCACAGTGCTCGAGATTCCGATCGACAGCATCATCCCGAACTCGCGCCAACCTAGGAGCTACTTCGACATCTCCGCGCTTGACGAACTCGCTGACTCCATTCGAGAACATGGGATCTTGCAGCCCTTGGTGGTGAGGCCGATTCAGGAAGGTCGATACGAGCTAATCGCTGGCGAGCGCCGGTTCCGGGCGGCGTCTATTGTCGGACTTCGAACCGTGCCCGCGCTGGTTCGCTCAGCCGATGACCAGAAGCTGCTAGAGCTTGCGCTGATTGAGAACCTGCAACGAGAGGACATCAGCGCCATCGAATCCGCCAGGGCGTATCAGCAACTGGTCGACCGGTTCGGTTTGACTCAGGAGGAAATCGCCAAGAGAGTGGGAAAATCGCGCGCCACGGTAGCCAATAGCATGAGGCTGCTGAAGCTGCCCGAACCCGCCCAGGACTCCATTGAGCAAGGGGTGGCAACGGAGGGTCAGCTTCGCCCGATTCTTTCACTGCGGGATGAGGAGAGCCAGCTTGACGCCTTTCATCACATCGTCGACCGAGGCCTTTCTGCGCGCGAGGCTGAAGAGTACGTACGCCAGCTTCAGCACCGCAAGCCGAGAAAGCGGACTCCTCGCGGAGAAGGTGGTTCAGTGGAACAGTCCAGAATCGAAGAGGCGCTGCGCAATCGGTTTAGCACTTCAGTCAGGATCAATGGCACGAGCAACTCCGGCAAGATCGTAATCGACTACTTCTCCGAGGATGATCTTACGAGAATCCTTGAGACGATGGAGGTTGAGCTTGACTGATCGATCCGTACAGGTGCGTCCAATGACACCTGACGATATCCCGTTCATAATCAAAGTTCAGCCGCTGGCATTTCCTCCACCGTTTCCTGTAGATGAGCTTTGGTCTGCATCCGCGCTTGAACAATTGTTGAAGCTGTTTCCCGAGGGTCAGGCCGTTGCCGAACTGGACGGGGAAAGGGCAGGCAGCAGCACTTCCCTACTGATGGGCGACGATAGTTGGCAACTTGGAGAAGACTGGCTGAACATGGTGGGCAAGAACTTCTCCAACTTCGATCGGAATGGCAACACCCTCTTCGGCATGGATATTGCTGTGCACCCAGATTTTCGCCGCCACGGAGTAGGCGCGGCACTGTACCGAAAGAGATTCGAGCTCGCGGAGACGACGGGAGTGCTGCGGTACGGCACCGTCTGCCGGATCCCCGACTTCTCCGACTGGGCGAAGGAGAATGGCGACGATGTGGAGCGGTACGTCAGCTTGGTGGTGCATGGCGACATCGTCGACCGCACCCTGACGCCCCTATTGAAAATGAAGCTGAAGGTGAACCGAATAAAACCAAACTACTACAACGATGTCGAATCGCTAGGCTACGGAGTCGAGCTTGAGCGGAGGTTCCGGGAATGATCGTCGCCGCTTGCAACTGGGAAGCAAAGCCATGCCAATCTTTCTGGGAGTTCGAGGACCACTTTGAGAAGGTCGCCGCCGAGGCAGATAGAAACAACGTGTCGCTACTGGTGCTACCAGAGCTGTTCACCTTGGAGCTGCTCGGGATAGGAAGCTTCGAGGAGTACGAAGTACCGAAGCTGATGAACGAGTATGTCGAGCAGTTCTTTCAGATGTTGCGATCCCGTGCCAAGCTTGGAGGGATGACCATCGTTGGCGGCTCGATCCTCTCCTATCAGGATGGCGTTGCGCGCAACCTGTGCCCGATCGCCTATAGCGATGGCACGTTCGAAGTGGTGGCGAAGCAGCGTCACACTGTGTACGAATCTGAGACCTGGAAGCTGAAAGGCGACAACGACCTTGCCCCGCCACGAAACGGTGTCGGGGTCTTGCTCTGCTACGATTCTGAGTTTCCAGAAGCCGCCCGAGCGCTCTGCGAAGCCGGCGCGAAGGTGATTTGCGTCCCCGCCTACACCGAGACAAAGTATGGGTTCACCAGAGTGCGGGTGAGCGCCAAAGCCAGGTGCATCGAGAACCAGGTGTTTGGGATCCATGCCTCGCTGGTAGGTGGATGGAAGCGCGAGCCGCTGATGTATGCCTACGGTACCAGCACGGTCCTCTCCCCGGTACACCGCCCGTTTCCTTCTAATGGGGTGCTGGCTGAGACCGATCTCGACTTACCCGGACTAGCGATTGAAGAAATCGATCTGGACGCTGTTGACCGAATCAGGGGTTCAGCTGAGGTTCGAAACTGGAACGACCGCGTACCCCTGAAATGGAGAGTCCGCGACCTCGAAGAAGTCGCGGACTCAGAAACACGAAACCAAACTCGCTAGAACTTTGGCTTGACGAGCCAGCTCTTGGGAATCGGACGCACGCCGCTCAGCACTTCGGCGAACTCTGGGCTCTTCAAAACCGAGGTGGCAACGACCAACTTAACCTTACCGTTCGGCGTGTTCACCCGCACGGTTTGCAGGTTCGGGTGCTGCAACCGGTTCTTCTTTGGCGCGCGGAACTTCCACTGGCCGGAGTGGCGGTGCCGAATGTGCTTGGCATTGTTCGCCTTCTTTCCACTTACTTGACAGACTCTTGGCATGATTCGTAACCTCTCTGCTGAATTGAGGGGCTCTTTACAGCAACTGGTAATTGTACCCGTTCAGCTGGCTCTAGGGCTGAAGCCTTTCGACTGTCCAGCCACTAGGACCCTTTGTATAACGAAACCGGTCATGCAGTCGGTTCTCTCTCCCCTGCCAAAACTCCACTTCCTCGATCTCGATGATGTAGGCACCCCACTCTTCGGGCCTTTGCAAGGGCTCTTGCAATTCGCTGCTGGCGGTCTGCCAGGCCTCAAGAAGTGCCGCCCTAGATGCGATTGGCGCGGACTGGTGGCTGATGGTTGCCGACAGGCGTGCGCCCAGAGGTCTGGCGTTGAAGATCTGGTCGCTCACCTCCTGCGGTGCCTTTGAGACCGTTCCTCTAAAACGGAGCTGACGTTCAAGCTCTCTCCAGTAGAAAGCGCCGGCAATTCGCGGGTTCGAATAAATCTGCATCGCTTTGACACTTTGGTAACTGGTGGCAAACGCCAGATACGAGTTTTCCACTCTCTTCAAAAGCACGTAGCGAACGTCAGGCGCGCCCGCTACGTCAACTGTTGCCAAAGCAAATGCTGTCGCATCGACCACTTCTGCCTCTACTGCTTGCTGAACCCACAAGCCGATTCCCTTCACCGGGTCGGCTGGCAACAGATTTGGGTCGAGTTCCCCGTACCGATACTCCTTTCTAACCGTCTCAAATCTCATTAGCGCGCTAACTCCATTCTATCTACGAGCCGAGAGATTCGGGCTTGAACTCCAGAGGGGGTCGGTAGACTAGGGTCTTATGCTGTTGTTCCCGTTTGGGCCGATAGTGGCCCTTGCCAGCTGCTCGGGGACAACGCAGCTTGATGCTCCAGATCCAGCCATTTTGCCGGAACCACCGGCAGTTGAGCAAGCACTCTCGCCACTTCCTGATCCGGTGAATCTGGACAAACTCCCCGGTAAGCCGACCATCCCTGTAGTTGCGCCAGAAGAGGACGGAGCCGAGGCGCTGGTGATCACGGAACAGCCCGCACCTGGCGGTAGGACAACCACCGACATCGGAGGCGAGATTCGTGTGACGTGGGACAGCCAGCGGGTGGACCTTGCCAACCAGCGAATTTACTTCGAGGGAAACGTGGTGGCAACGTACGGAGATACGGTTTTGCGTGCCGACGCATTGACCCTAGAGCTAGACAACCGCTTTGGTAGCGCCAGAGGCGATGTTGAGGTCACTGACCCGATGGGCAGTCTGACCGCCGATCAGTTCAACTTTAACTGGGCAGACCGTACCGGCTCAGCAGCTAACGCTCGTATCTCCGCCCCATATTTGAACGTGAACGCCGGGCTGATCGTAGCCGCTCCGGACCGATGGTATCTCACTGACTTGGAGGCATACACTGCCGATGGAAGCACGAGGCTGGCAGGCGTTCGCGCTAGATCTGCGGTGGTCACCCCAGGGCAAGACGCTCGACTGCGGAACGTCTCCTTCTACTTGCTCGGAGGCAGAGTGCTTTCGCTCCCCGAGTACACCGTTAGCATGGACCCCAGATCATCCGGCGTGGAGATTCCTTGGCCGGTCTATCGCCCGGGTGTTGGATTGGGTGTGCGCTGGAAGTCCGAGTTCCTGTTGGGGGGTCGGTTCTCGTTCCGGCCCAGCATGAACTTTTTCCCTGGTCGGTACCCATCGTACAGCGCACAGCTCACCTACAGCTTCATTCCCGATGAGCGGTGGGTGATTCCTTCCGCGCCGATGGACGAGTTGACCGAAAGGTTCGCTAACGGCTGGATGAACTCGATTTTGGTTCGATCGCCCGGAGCCGAGGATGTGTACGTCGGCGCCGAGAGGGCGAGCATCACGTTGGCATCAACTTGGAACCAGGAAGTAACCGGGGCAGCTCTACGGCCCTCAGTGGACAAGCCCGTCGAGGTGATCGTTGAGTTCGGTGGAACCAAGAACTACGTCGCCGGCATGTCTCAAACCCGGTTCCAGAACATCCGTGTTCGCGGGGACCGTCACACCGACCGCGTGACGAGCCAGCTGACGTTCGTTCCTCAGTACTCGATCCCGATCTCCGACAACTTTTTCCTGCGACCGAGAATCGACATCGGCTCGTTCCTCTCCAGTACCAACCAGTTCGGCTGGGGTCGGTTTGAAACCGGTGTACTTTACGAGCCGACCGATGAGATCCGGCTGGGGGTCGCTTACATCGACACCTTCACCGTTGGCAGACCCTATTTCTTCTTCGACGAGCCTTACTCGCAGCGAGCGCTCCATGCCAGGCTGGACCTCAACTTCAAATCGACGAAAATTGGAGTGCTGTACAAATACGATTTCGGTTCGCGAGGGCTTTATGGTTGGGAATTCTCAATCCGGCAAGCTGCCGGTGCACTAGAGCCATTCATCACCTTACGAACCTTCCCTTACGAACTCTCCATTGGTGTACGGCTACGGGTGGAAGACACACTGCGGCAGCTGAGAGCGAGAAGACCGAACCTGATGGAACGACCCACGAGGCCAGTCCCGGCTGAGCCAGCAGGACCTTCGCCCGAGTCGGGTGAGCCAGCGAGCATCGATCCGTAATTGTTTACGAGCAGGGCTCATATAGAATAATGGAAGCCGTGCAGATCCACCTCAGCGCAAACTCCTGTAGAAACTTCCAGGTTTCCTCCCGAAGAGAGTGGATTCTGGCGCTTGGAAACGGTGGCTATGCGATGGGCACCGTGGCGGGGGTCAACACTCGTCGGTATCACGGGCTTTTGGTTGCCGATTTCGGCACCAACCTCGAACGGCGAGTGATGCTGGCGGCTCTTGAGTTCTCGGTGCTGGTCGATGGCCAAGCCCACTTTTTGAGTGCGCACCAGTATGCGGGCACGGTCTATCCCGACGGCTATCTCTCAATCTCCTCTTTTGATGCAGAGCCCGAACGAGTTACCTGGAGCTACACGGTTCAGGACCTGATTATCGAACGAGAGGTTCGAATCGGAACAGAGCCGAACTCGGTGGAAGTCGCGTTCAGAAATTGTTCCGAACGACCGATTTCGATTCAGGTTCGCCCGCTAACCTCTGACAAGCCCTATCACGCCAACTTCTACCAGCAGGATAGCTATCCCCAAGCCGTAAAGGCTCATGCCGACCACTGCGATATTGAGAACCAGGGCTCGCGGCTTCGGCTCGACTTTGCTGGCGGCAAGTTCGAGCCGATTCAGGGTTGGTACTACCGGTTTGAACATACGCGCGAGCATGAGCGAGGGTTAGATGCCCGAGATGACCTGTATTGCCCTGGAGAAATCACCTTTGAAATCGAGGAGGGAGCCGAGGTGGTGCTGAAGGCGACTGCCACCCATGTGAACGAAACCACCAGCGCCGTCGACCGTGAGGAATTTCTGGCCCAGCCTATTGTTTACGGCGCGGAGAAGGAACTGCAGCTGCTGAGGGAGTGGGCGAGGATCTTTGTCATTCGTAGGGGAGGAAGGGCAACCGTCATTGCCGGCTACCCCTGGTTTACCGATTGGGCGAGGGATACGATGATCGCTTTGCCCGGCTTGCTGCATGCGGGCATCTCACCTGCCGTCACGCGCGAGATTTTGAAGGGATACGCCGACGCTATGGATCAGGGCCTGATCCCTAACCGGTTCAACGACCAATCGGCTCCCGAATACAACTCTGCGGATGCTACCTGGCTGTTCTTCAACGCCTGCTGGAAGTCGCTCGAAGCGGAATGGGACGAGGAGTTTGCCCAGCAAACTCTTGGGTGGCTTGGCGCTGCCATCGAGGCGCACGAGGCCGGGTCGATGTACGGAATCAAGATCGAACCGAGCGACCAACTGATTACCCAGGGAGACGCTCCATTGCAGCTGACCTGGATGGATGCGAAGATTGGCGACTGGGTGGTGACGCCACGGCACGGAAAGGCGATTGAAATCAACGCCGCTTGGTTCAATTCGCTTCAAATTGGCAGAGCTTTACGGCGTAAATTGGACCTCGGCGACTGTCCGGAACTCGACCACCGAGTTGCAGCGATCCGCAACAGCTTTGAAAGCAAATTTTTCCGCGCAAAGCTCGGCTACTACCTCGACACGGTCGACCCAGACGATGCCACGCTCCGCCCGAATCAGTTGCTTGCCATGAGCCTTCCCTTCCCCATCGCTACCGGCGAAAATGCAAAGACCGCACTTGAGCACGTGGAACGATATTTGTACACACCGATGGGCATCAGGACCCTCTCGCCGCTCGATGCCAACTACTGCCCGCGATACGAGGGGGCGCTGAGCGAGTTGGACGCCTCCTACCATCAGGGAACGGTTTGGCCCTGGCTGCTTGGCCCTTATGTGACCGCGCTTGTTCGCCTGCGGGGAGACCGCGCGACCGCCAGAAAGGTGGTTCGGGAGTCGAGGATTATGAACCGTGAGTATGGTCTAGGCGGAATCGCCGAGGTGTATGATGCCGATATGCCGCAGTACCCTCACGGCTGCCCCTGGCAGGCGTGGAGCATCTGCGAGATCATCCGCGCCTGGTGCGAAGACGTGATGCACACATGCCCGTCTGGCTGAGCTGCTCGACGAACTCGAAGAGCAAAGGACCGGAGCAATATATAGCCAGTTTGGGACCCTTTCAGGTTCAAAATGGGACTCGGGAACAGGCAGGAACTACCCCCGAGGGGTTACTGTTATAACTATTGACGCAAATCCTCCTTCCCTCTCAAGCCGGAGAGTCGCAAGATAAACCGGCTTTTTGGACCCCCATTCTCCTCCAACAACCCGGGGGTCCATTTTTTGCCTGGCCTCCAGAGATTTTTGATACTACAGCCACTGCCCAGAGAGCAGGCGAAGGGACGCTAGGAGCAACGCCACCGCCAATATTCGCACGATTACCGTTCCCCGAAGTTTTTGGTTGATTTGCGCCCCGACCTGCGCTCCGCAAATGGCACCAAGTGCCACCACCAGCGCGAAGATCCAAGCACCGGAAAGATCTCCTTGCAATGCGTGAACAATAACCGCCGCCATTGCCACCCAGAGCAGCGTGAACTGAGAAGTCGGCACTGCGACCGCCACAGGAATCCGGAATAGCTGGGTCATCACCGGCACCTGCATGATCCCTCCGCCAACACCTGCCAAGCTCGAAATGACGCCAATGACTGCGCTGATGGCGGACCCCAAGCCCAGAGGAACACGGTATCGGTACCGTGTCCCGTACCGGTCGACCCACTCCCGAAGGGTTCCCCGCCCCAGGTTCTCCGAGGCATTTTCTGGGGGTTTCGGTCGGATCAGTAGCCACACGCCGACGCAGAGGAGCAGCAGCGCAAAAAAGACCTTGAACCCATCCAGCGATAGCAAGTCGAGGAGAATGACTCCGAGTACTGCCCCGGGGATCGCTGCCAGGGCAAACCACTTCGCCGTCCCGAAGTCAATTCGGCGCATCTGCGCATACGCCACCGAACCGGAAGCGCAGTTGAACATCACCGTGGTGAGCGAGACCGAGGTCACCACCGCTGGTGAAAGAGTTGGGAACAGCAGCAGCATGAGAGGCACCAGCACCAAGCCGCCACCAGCACCAATCATGGTGCCCAGTGCCCCCGCAAACAAGCCCACCAGGGCCCAAAGCGCCAGCGCTGCCGGCGGCAACGAATCCAGACCTAAAGCCGGATCAAGTGTCGGGGTAAACGGCACAGATTTTCATTGCCGTCTTCCTCAACCGCGACGGCGTCCTCCACTCTTGCCCCGCCGACGCCGTGTACGTAAACGCCAGGCTCTATGGTGAGGACCATGCCGACCTGCAGAACATCTTGGTTGGTTGGGGTAAGGCGCGGCGGCTCGTGAGGTGGATCTGCCTCGACGCCGATCGCGTGGCCGGTGCTGTGAGGGTAGTCAGGCAAGCCAAACTCCTGCAGAACCCCTCGTGAGGCCGCATCCACGTCGCACGCCTTGACTCCGGCTCTCGTAACTACCACAGCTGCCTCGGTTGATAGGGTCGCGGCTTCGGCAATTCTTGCTAGCTCTGGGCTTGGCTCGCCGAAGCAGAACGTTCGAGTGACATCTCCTGCAACTCCGTCTCTATACGCCCCGCAATCGACGATAAACAGTTCTCCCGGCTCTATGGGCTTGTCCGTCGGGCTGTGGTGGGGTGAAGCAGCGTTCGCGCCAGAGGCAACGAACGGGTTGAAGCTGACCCCATCGGCGCCAGCGTCCAGAATGAGGTTTCCGATCAGCTTGGCTAGCTGCCTTTCGGAGACGCCGGGCTTAGCGATCTGAACTGCCGCCTCCATAGCCGTCTCGCTCATTCGCTGGGCAATTCTGATCTTCTCAATCTCCTCGGCAGTCTTGATCCGCCGGAGTGCCCAGACGAACGGCGAGATATCCATCGGCATTGCCTCGTAGCCAGCTTCCCGAACTGCATCCCACTCCCAAAGCCGCAGGTTGGCGAAGTCGGCGCCAATTCGGTCTGCCTGGCGCATCGCGGAGCGCAAAGGCAGCAGCGGCGATTCCCCATCTCGGTAGCAGTTCACCTCTGCGTCCATAGCCTCCGCGCTTCGGATTAGGTCGGTTTCTAGCGCGGGCAAAACCACTCGAATCTTGCCCGATTGAGGGATGAACGCCAGCGTTAAACGACGAGAGGGTCGTGTCTGCAGGCCGGTCAGGTATTGAAGGTGGTAACCCGGACCGACAACTGCCCAGTCAATGGCAGCTTCGCGAAGATTTTGTTGGAAACGTTCAAGGGGTGATTCGATCACGCAGAAAAGCTAACCTTAAAACCAGAGCAGCTTGCGTCAGGAGCCAACAGTTCCTACAAGCCGGACTGGCTCTGAGCCGACCTGAATCTGTATCCAACCGTCCTTGCTTTGCAAAGGCTTGCCCTCAGCTAGGCTGGCGGTTCCAGTGGGAAGCCAGATTCTGCGTCCCTTCCACTCT
>JBKBWO010000014.1:0-12262 GCA_046314495.1 Fimbriimonadaceae bacterium | reverse complement strand
TGCAGGGAAGCGAACCGTTACCTCGCGCTGCTCCGAGATCGCGTCTTTGAGAGCGCGCTCGTAGTCAACTGCGGTCGGCTCGGTGATCAACCGAAGCGAGCGCATGTAGACCTGCTGCGGAAAGACCTGCTCGGCATAAAAGTTGAGCCCGAGATACTCCTTCATCGCTTCGTGGCCGCTCCCTGCCAGCAGCTTCCTATCGACTCCGTTATTGGCGATACGCTCCACAAGCGGGGTGACGCTCCGGTCTACATAACCTTGAAGTGCTTTCTCATCGGCTCCCATCGCATCTTCTGCGCTAAGCCGCCCTTCGCGCTGCTCTTGCAGCATCCACCTCAGGAAAAGGCCCTCGCCGAGATAGCCATTTGCCCACTCTTCGGGGTCGCTGTAGCCGCCGATGGGCGGGAGCGTGGCATGGCCGTATTCGTGTGCCACTTCCCTCGCCATTTCGAGGGGATCCGTAAAGCTGCGCCAATCGTAGATGTAAATTACGTTCGCTCGGCGTTGCCGGCCGTTCTCGACATCCATGACGAACATCTGTTCGCCCCCTGCCTCGCCGCCCCAGCTCAGATACACATCGACCACTTGATGGGCGATGGGAGGCTGCATGATGCTCAGCCGACTCTTGTTGAGCTGGGTTAGCCGAAGCAGCATCCGGGCCACCGACTGGGTCTTTTCATGGTCTGGACGTGCTTCTTGGGAAAAGACTCGGTGTCGAAGGGACCACTGGGCGTTGTCCTCTCTCTCGTAGCCGGAAATCACCCAGGAGAACTCCCACCCATTACGAGGGTCCTTTTTGGGGGGATCAAGGGGGTCCAGCAGAATATCAAAGCGGACTGACTCGGTGCGTCCCTCTGGCTCCGGAAGGGTTACCGTTCGGAACCGGATCTCCTCTGGCGACTGAGTCGCCAGTAGGGCTACCAACGGGAGAACGGCGGTCCAGGTCATCTAGTCTCTAAAATCCTCTTGCTTCCAAGTACCGCTCGGCATCGATGGCTGCCATGCAGCCGGTTCCGGCAGCAGTAACCGCCTGGCGGTACACATGGTCTGCCGCGTCTCCTGCGACAAATACTCCCGGGATGTCTGTTCGGGTGCTTCCTGGCTTGGGGATCAAGTAACCGTTTTCGTCCATTTCCAAAATTCCCTTGAAGATATCGGTGTTCGGCTTGTGCCCAATGGCAATGAAAATGCCGTCAGCTGGGACTTCCCAAACTGCGCCGTCCACTGTATTTCTTAGACGCGCACCGGTCACCTTTTTTCTCGGTTCCTGGTCTCCCACGACCTCATCGACTACGGCATTCCAGATCACCTTGATCTTCGGATTTCGCAAAACCCGGTCCTGCATGATCTTGCTGGCTCGGAACTGGTCCCGGCGGTGGACCACGGTCACCGACTTCGCCAGACGGGTGAGGAAGTTTGCTTCCTCCATGGCGGTATCGCCACCGCCGATTACCATCACGTCTTTATCTCGGAAGAAAAAGCCGTCGCAGGTGGCGCAGGCGGAGACGCCGGCCCCGTTAAACTCTTGCTCGCTTGGGATTCCCAGCCACTTCGCAGACGCTCCCGTAGCGATGATGACCGCGTCTGCGGTGTGGTGTTCGCCGTGCACCCAAAGCTGATGCGTGTCTCCGCTGAAGTCCACCTTCTCGACCTCTGCGTCGATGACCTGAGTACCGAATCGTTCAACTTGCTTGCGGAAAAGTTGCATCATTTCGGGCCCTTGAATACCGTCAGGGAACCCTGGGTAGTTCTCGACATCGGTGGTGATCATCAGCTGCCCACCTGGGAGGTTGCCTGCGAAAAGAATCGGGTTGAGGTTGGCTCTGGCAGTATAGAGGCCGGCGGTGTAGCCAGCCGGTCCAGAGCCGATGATCGCAACCTTGTGGTGCGTTACGGAATCGCTCATTCGGTACAAATGAGCGTACCTTTTGCCCCTCCGAGCGACCTACGCCACTCGAAGAGGCTGCTTACGGGCTTTCGCTACCGGTCGACCCGGAAGACGCGGGTGGAGGTGTGCTCCCGGCCGTAAAGGTCGCGCCAACGAACCTCCAGCGTGTGGTAGCCAGGCTCCAGACCGTTCGGGACCTTGACCCAGTACAGGTGCTCGCTATTCTCTGCGCGGGGCAGTGCGCGCCCGCTCGCGGGCAGCACCTTCTCTTCCTCCAGCTTCTTGATCGCTGCATAGAACGGATCCTGTTGCTGGCGAGCCACCATCGCAGACCACTGCCCTCCGTTGAACCGCGCCTCAACGCGGCACTTCGGTGAAGCAGCAAACACATTCGCCCAAGCGTAGGCATCCTTCAGCTCGCCAGTCGGAATCCGATGCGGGATCCAAAGGTTCATCTGCGTTGCTGGGTCAAGGCCAGCCGCCTTGTAACGCATCTTATATCGGTTACCGTCAAACTCGCCCACAACATAGCCACGGGGCGATCCATCTCGCATCAAGGCATTGGGCACGCCCAGGTAGTCGAGCTCACCACCCCACCAGCTGCCACAAACGGCACCAACATTGAAGTGGTGATGCGGGCGGTCTTGCTTCCAGCCGTCTTCCTCGCCAAAGAACCGGTGGAAGACCGTGTGGTAATGAGCCGAAAGGCTGACTGTGTTTGGATGGTCTTCCAGCATGGCGAGGAACTCTTTTTTCTCTTCCAACTCCATGAGGGGGATGTGCATAGTGATCACCAAGAGCTGGTCCTTCGGAATCATGGAGAGCAAATTGCGCACAAAGGTCATCTGGTCTGGGCCCAGCCAACTGGTGTATCGCCGGCCTTCCCATTTGATGTTGTCCAGATTGACGAACATTACCGGACCGTATTGGTAGGCAAAGTAAGGTGGGCCGAAGATCCGCTGCCAGGTCTCAGTCGAGCGAGAGTCGTCTGGCGAGTCGAAGTTCAGGTCGTGGTTACCAACGGTGTACAGCCAGGGCACTCCGATCTGACCTTTTGCTGCCTTGATGGGCGGCAGCAGGTCTAAATTGTCTCCAACTACGTCGCCAAGGGTGATCCCAAAGGCAGCATCGGTCCCGACGACTTCAGAGATGGCATCTTGGACCGTCCAGTTCAGCTGGTTCTCGTTGTAGGGCTGGGTGTCGCCGAAGAAGATGACTTCGAACTGGTTCGGCTCCTGAGAGCGGTGCAGCGGGAAGTCGATGCGAGCGGGCAACGGACCCGTTGGCGCTACCCCCTGAAACTTCTGCTTGGGTGAGCCCTGGGGCTTATGGATGTAGTAGAACTCGGGATAGTTGTCGTCATCAAGTGGAAACGCCCAATTTCTGGGCTTAATTACGAAGATAATCGACTCATCCCCCGCCTCGATTCGGTACCGACCTTGCGAATCCGTTCGCACGATGTCTCTCATGTTGGAGACCATCACCCCGGGGATTCCCCGTTCGCCGGCGTCCATCACGCCGTTCCGGTTTCGGTCGTCGAAAACGAAACCAGTGGCGGTTTGGGCGATCGCGGCAACGGCTGTAAGCAGTGCCAGCGCGATGACGAGAATTGACTTGCTGCGGTAAAGATATCGAACAGTGCTCTTCATGGCTCTACCCTTTACTTTATTCTGCCTGAGGTGGGGGTAGTGTTAAGGAATTGTTAGGGCGAGCACGAAGTCCTGCCAATGGCGAAACCAGCCAGGACGGGGTAGGGGGAGGGTTTAAGGCCTCCCCCTACCCACTTTGTTTCGAGAAGTAATGCTTCTCGGGCTATCGTGGGTCGATGCCGTCTGGAGAGACTGGGGGTTGTGGTGGGGCTTCTTGAATGGTCTTCGTGTCGACTGCCGGTGGTGGCGCATCCCCTCCTCCACAACCGAACAGGCAGAGAATTGCCCCAACGGAGAGCAGGATGACACAAGTACGATTGAGATTCTTCATTTTGTAGATTGTAGTGGGCAGGTCCCTCCAAAGAGACCTGCCCACTTCAGATGCTCGATTACAGTCGAAAATCCGGGTCGCGCCCGTTGTTTCCGTACTCCGGAACCCGTCCTGGTCCCCAGTTACACTGTCCTCGAACCCGTTCAGGGCGGAAGAATCTTGCAGAGGTGTCTACGAAGGCGTAGTTAGCTCCCCCGCTGAATCGCTCCCCTGCCCACTGTTGCGCCAGTTGGAAGATTGGTGAATTAACGCCGGAAGTAGCGTGAACGAAGCTGACTTCATTGTTTCGGCGGCTATTGACATCACTGTAGATGCACTCCGGCAAGTTGGGGAATGGAGTACCGGGAACAGCCGGTGTACCACCCGGACTCGCAACAGCCGGATCTTTGCGATTGATGTTGAAGGTCGACCCAGAGATACCTTCGTTTCCGGCAGCTCCGGCACCTGTGTTGGCCTGATGTGGAGCAAACATGATGGTATTGCTCACGAACTCCATCTGATAGATGTTCGCCGTGTAGACACCGTTGTTCGCAAAGTTGTTGTTGCGTGCAAAGGAGGAGCGGAAGTCACCTCCGAGTGGAACGTAACTGTTGCCCTGAACCCGAGCACCCCATACGAATCCTGTCAACGAGCCCGGCTGTGCCGTGCATGGACGACTGTTCTCTCGCTCCCAGTGGTAGCAGAGCGGTCCACTGTTTGGAAGTGGTACGCGTGGCTGTCCATCACCAGGAGACTTGAAGATGTCGATGCTCTTCACATACGGGTTCAAAAGATCGATCCAGCCGAGCGCCACGTCGCCGGCTTGACAAGGGACGAAATTTGCAGGGCCGTTTGGCTCTCTCCAAAGATTGCAGGATCGGTTCATTCCGACCGCGCCGTCAAAGTCCTGCATATAGAGAATTTGCGCTGTGGCAAGCTGCTTGATGTTCGATGAGTCGACGGTTTTGAGCGCAGCTGTTCGAGCCTGAGCAAAAACCGGAAAGAGAATAGCGGCGAGAATCGCAATAATTGCGATCACGACCAACAACTCGATGAGAGTGAATCCAGTAGATTTCTTGTTCATGATTGCACCTTCCTCTCGACTTTAGAATTTTCGAGAAGATGACTAAATCTACAAGAGTGATGTTAAAGGTAGATTAAGTCTAATATAAGAAAACGTTAAGAACATCAAGCTGCCGGTGAACGTGCCGACTATCTCGATACGAACGAACCGAGTTGGCCTTCCAGAGTACAGTCCAGACTGTTCCAGAAGACCATTACTCGATTATTTATTAGGAGTACCTTAGTGTTCTACTCGAAACACCCGAGCACTTCTAAACTCCTGTCCGTACAAGTCACGCCATCGGACTTCAAAAGTATGATATCCGGGCGATATGTCACGTGGAAAAGGTACCCAGTAGAGATGATCTGTATCGATTGGGGCAGCAATGGCACGACCAGTAGCCGGAAGAATTTTTTCGGACTCCAATCGCTTGATTTCGGTGAGGAACGGATCGTGGCCTGGTCGGGAAACCATAGGTCGCCATGGTCCATCATTGAATCGAGCTTCGACTCGGCATAGAGGGGACGCGGCAAACACATTTGCCCAAGCATAGGAATTCGTCAATTCAGCTTTGTCGATTCGATGGGGAGTCCAAAGATGCATTTGCGTGTCAGGGTGCATGCCGGTACCCTGAAATCGCATGCTATACCTGTTTCCGTCAAGGGTCAGAATAAAGTAACCCCGCGGAGTTCCATCACGCTTCATAGTATGTGGAACACCGAGGTTCGTGAGTTCACCTCCCCACCAGCTTCCACACACTGCGCCAACGTTGAAATGGTGATGCGGTCGTTCCTGCAACCACCCGTCCTCCTCACCGAAGAAGCGATGGTGAACCGTATGCGTATGTGAAGCGAAACTCAGCGTGTTGGTGTGTTCCCTCAATAGCTTAAAGAATTCCTTGCGGTCTTCCATTTCGATCAATGGAATATGGAGGTTGAAGACGATCAGCTGATCCTTTGGAGTCATTCGCAGAAGGTTGTCAAGGAACTGCAACTGATTGGCTCCTAAGGCGCTGGTGTACCCTTCGCCCGTCCAGTTTACGTTTTCGAGAATCACGAACAGTACTGGTCCGTACTGATAAGCATAATACTGTGGCCCGAAAATGCGTTGCCAAGTTTCTGAGGCTAGACTATCGTCAGGTGCATCGAAGTCTTTGTCATGGTTTCCCTGAACGTATAGCCAAGGTATTCCCACTCGGCCTTTTGCCGACTTGATCGGCGGCAGCAACTGCAAATTGCCTCCGCTGATGATGTCGCCCATAGTAATGCCGAAAGCTGCATCGATTCCAACGACTTCTGAGATGGCATCTTGTACCGTAAAGTCGAGTTGATCGTCATTCGATGGCTGCGTATCTCCAAACACCAATACATCGAAACGGTTTGGCTCTGAGGATCTGTACAACGGGAAGTCGATCCGAGGTGGCAACGGACCTGTCGGTGGAACACCTCCTTGCTTCAGAGGCGGCGAACCCTTTGGCTTATGAACGTAATAAAATTTCGGATAATTGTCTTCATCTAGGGGAAATGCCCAGTTGCGCGGCTTAATTACAAAAATAACTGAATCGTCGCCTGCATCGATTGAGTACCGTCCCCGAGAATCAGTACGCACTATATCCCGCATATTCGAAACCATAACCCCTGGAATCCCACGTTCTCCACTGTCCATGACGCCATTTCGATTCTGATCGTCGAAGACGAAACCCGTCGCTGTCTGTGCGAAGGTGGAAACTGCGAGTAGCATCGCTAGTGCGATGAATAAGAAAAATTTAGTACCGAGTTGAATTTTCTTTTGCATGGTAATCATTCCATTCCTTTCGATACTGAACGGGTAGTGTTAAGAATGTGTTAGAGCGTAACGTTTGGGCGGTTATTGTGGCGGCGGGGTCGAGTACTCGCTTCGGTCGGAACAAGCTGCTGGAGACTCTGGGAGAATTGCCCATTTGGCGCTGGAGCTACGAAGCCTTGCAAGAGCACCCGAGAGTAGAAGGGGTGATTTTTGTTTCCTCTGAGACGGTGGCGGACGAGATCCGGCAGGAGCTCGGATCAGACGCGCAGATTGTTTCGGGAGGCGAGGTGCGTTGGCAAAGTTCGCTCAAAGGGGTCGCAGCGGTGCCCAACCCAGAGGCAATCGTGCTGGTGCATGATGCCGCAAGACCTTTGCTCTCCGAGGAGGTGATCTCCCGCGTCATCGAGGCCGTTGAGCCAGGGGTGTGCGCGGGTGCCTGCATGCCCGTGGTCGATACCATCAGGTTCTCAACTGCAGCGGGAGGAGTGCTGGACCGCGGCCAGCTGGCTGCAATGCAGACCCCCCAGGGCGCGATCTGCAGCGAGCTTATGGCAGCCCTGGAGCAGTTTGGAGAGGGCTCAACTGACGAGATGGGTGCCTGTGAGCGCGCTGGAATGAAGCTGAAACTGGTCACCGGTTCGGAAGAGCTGTTCAAGTTGACCTATGCCTCTGACTTGCTCCGTGCTCGGGCACTTCTCTATTCGTCTTCCTCCCCAACCCGCGAATTGCGGATCGGCTTCGGCTACGACATCCACGAGTTCAGCAAAGACCCCAAGAGAGAGTTGTGGCTGGGTGGGGTTCTGTTTGAAGGTGAGACCGGCTTGGAGGGCCATTCCGATGCTGACGCGCTCCTTCACGCCGCTACCGACGCGCTACTAGGTGCCTGCGGCTCCACAGACATCGGCACGCACTTTCCGAATACAGATCCAAGGTGGAAAAACCAGCGTTCTGAGACTTTTCTTCGGCATGCGGCATATCTTGCAGCCGAACGGGGTCTTAAAATAGTGAACATGGATTGCACTCTCATCGCAGAACGGCCCAAAGTGGCACCAAAGATTGAGCAGATGAGAGAAACCATGGCAGGGTGCTGTGGCCTGCATTCTTCTAAAATCACCATAAAGGCCACAACCAACGAAGGGCTCGGCAGCTTGGGCAGAGGCGAGGGTATCGCCGCGTATGCCACTGTACTGCTGGAAGGCCTGTAAAGAGAAAAAGATGATGGAAATGTTGCTGAGGAACGCAGATGGAAACGTTCCCAAGAGAGACCGAGAATATGCGACCAAGAAACTGGGCAAGCTGGACCGATACTTCAGTCAGGCGAACCGTGTGGAAATGGTGCACCGCCAAGTGCAAGACCAGCACATCGTCGAAGTCACGGTTTTCGCGGACGGTTATACGATTCGAGGGGAAGAGCGGGATGCCAGCCTGCATGCTGCCATAGACAAAGTGGCAGACCATATGGAGATTCGGCTAAGCAAGCTCAAGAAGAAGCTCATCGACAGCCACCGAAAGAAGGGGGTGCGGGAGATTCCTCCTGCCCTTCTGGAAGAAGTGCCGGAAACCGTGGAAGAGCAGATCGAAGCTCAGATCAAAGAGCGAAAGCAGTTTGTGATGAAGCCGATGAGCTTGGAGGAAGCGGTTCTCCAGATGGAACTCCTCGGCCACCCGTTCTTCGTCTTCAAAAACATGGACACCGGCCTGGTGGAGGTGATTTACCGTCGCCGAGATGGGTTCTATGGGCTCATCGAGCAGGCTCGCTAAGATTTGGTTTAGGGGCTGGCCTGTTGCCGATGTGGCAGGTCAGCCTTATCGTATCCCCTGAATTTACTCGCCGTTGACGAAGGTCTCAAACATGGCCTCTACGGATTCGGTCTTGTGCAGCGGGGTTCCCACCCGCGACGGGATGGGGCGAAGACGGTACGTCTTGTCCTTCACTTCTCGCAGCATTGCCGTTCATAAACGCAGCCAGATAACGGACCTTAGCGTCGCGTAGGCTTAACGCTAAGTAGATTGGGCGACTATAGTCATGTTGAAGTAGCTAGCCTATTGGGGATTGGGGCTATGACCTTCGTTGAGAGCCAACTTGAAGAGCAAGTTGCTCAGAAGCTCACTGCGCTGACGTATCGGGATCGGCCAGACATCCGGGATCGGGCGTTACTTGAAGCAAACGTAAGGGGAGGCAGGTTGTTGCTGACCGCGGTTGCCTAGACGGTGGCGTCGATATCTGGTGCGAGATGGGTGGCGCGAGCCTTTGACGATAGGCCGAGATCAGCGGCAAGACCCACCATCGAGACGAACCAAGTGATGATCGGGGCAGCGTCTAGCACCAAGCCCCGAAGCTCAATGACATAGTCCAAGTACCCGAGATACCCTGCCACCTGTCAGATATCGAACAAGGCTCAAGCCCAATGACGCAAAGATGCCCCTAGCCGAATATGGCGTGTTGGGAAGAAAATGGAGCGGGAAACGAGATTCGAACTCGCGACCCTCTCGTTGGCAACGAGATGCTCTACCACTGAGCTATTCCCGCTCGGAATCATTATTTTTTACCCAGATTTAGGGGATGGTGTCAAGCGGCAAAGGGAAATCTGCATGACAATCTCACCATCAAATCAAGAACTTTTTGCACCCCGTTTGGGTTCGAATGAGGGTCTCCCGCTCGGATCACTGAACCTTGCTGCGGAGCTTCTTGAACCGCTCGCCGTGAAGAGAGTCGCTGACAATCTCCACCTTCTGTGGCACTTTGAAATTTGCCAGCTTGTCCGCGCAAAACTCTCGCATCCGCTTGCGAAACTCGGCTGGAGTCTCTTCGGTGGAGAGCCGAACGACCGCCTTCACCATCATTCCCGTGATGGCATTTCTCTCCCCGGTCACCACGGCGTCCTCTACACCGGGCATTGTGGTCAGCACCCCTTCGACTTCCGCCGGATAGACCTTCTCGCCACCGATGTTGATCATCTCGGACTTGCGGCCCAAGATCTTGAAGTACTCGCCCTTGACTTCCACTGCATCGCCGGTGATAAACCAGCCGTCCTCTGTAAACGGGCTGGGGGCATTAAGGTAGCCGAGCATAGCCGACTTCGCCTTGATTTCCAGAAGACCGTCTACCACCCGGGTCTCGTACCCTTCCCCGCCGATCTTCACCCACAGCGAGTCTGATGACTCACTCTTGGAGCGGAGGATGCCAACTTCAGAGAGCCCGTACGTTTGAAGTAATTCAACGTCTGGCAATGTCTGGTGAAGCCGCTTCAGAGTTGCCTCGGGCATCGGCTCGGTGCCATACGTGATCAGTTTCAACGAGGAGAGATCGTGCCGCTGCGCCGCCCCGCTGATGAGCAGTAGGTTCAGGAAAGTGGGTGAAGTGGGCAGAACGGCTGCCTGGTGCTTCTCGATGACCTCGCACACGGCATCTGGCGAACGGTCTTGCACGGTGATGACGCAGCCAGCATTTGAGAGGGTGTAGAGCAGGGTATTGATGCCGCCGATGTGATCGAACAACAAAAAGGCGATGGTGCGGCGGCTGTGGCGCGGCACATGGAACTTCTCCAGCAGATAGCTCAGATCATGTACTGCAGCTTTCGGTTTGCCGGTTGAGCCGGATGAAAACAGAATCAGACCCGGGTGCCCAGTCTTCTTTAAATCTGTGAGTATGGGATGAGTGAGTTCCGTGCCGGTGGGCATAAACTGCACTTCATCTTCTTCAGAAATGAGCACCTGCCACTCGACCTCGGCGATCTCACGAAACTCCGGCTTACTTGCCTCAACGCTGCTGGTTAGCGGGACCAAGATGCAGCCCTTCTCAGCGAGCGCCAGCAGATAGGCGACGGAGTTCGCGGAAAAATCCGCTTCCACCGATACCACCGAACTCGGCTGGATCCCCGCTTCGTCGATACGCTTTACCGCCTCCTGATACGTCTGAAGCAGCTCGGCATAAGTCGCTGATTTGCCTTTCCAAACCATCGCCTCGTTCGAGGGGTTCGCCTCAAATCTCTCGATCAGAAAATCTACGTACATCTCACACTCCTCCCAGGTACAAAACCTGCCCGGTTATAAAGTCGCTTTCTGGCTTGAGAAAGAACTCGACTACATTGCCCACATCTTGGAAAGTCCCCTTTCGCTTGATCGCCTGACGCTGCACCAACTCCTCGATTTTGTTCTCTGGCACACTTCGGATGAGGTCGGTGTCTATGGGGGTTGGCCCGATAGCGTTGACCGTGATCCCATAGGGGGCGAACTCGAAGGAAAGAACCTGGGTAAGGGTGAGTACCGCGCTCTTCGAGGCGGCGTAGATCGCCTCGCCCTCAAGCTTGAGCGGCACCGCAACTGTCGTAAAATTGACGACCCTCCCGGAGCCCGATTTCTTCATAAGCTTGGCAGCTTCTCGGCAAAACAGAAAGGTGCCCACCAGGTTCGTATTGAGCACTTTTGTCACGGTTTCCTTCGGGGTGAGCAGACTGTGGTTCATACTGGCTATACCAGCGTTGTTGATAAGGTTGTCCAGCCGTCCTTCTTCCTTCCGAATCCGCGAGATGAGCCCGCGCACTGCCGCTTCGTCGGCTACGTCTACACACTCGTGACGATAGTGTTCATGGCTTAAGTCGCTCTCGCTGCGGCTGCAGCCGTAGACGATGTGACCTTTTTCCAGCAACTGCTCCGTCAGGTAGCGCCCAATTCCCCGGCTGGCGCCGGTGATGAGCGTGACTTGGGGCGCATCCATAGGAGTTAGGCTTGGGCGTTGTGCTCTTGAATGAGGAGCATTACGTAGTCAGTCAGACTTCCGACCGTTCTGAATGGGCTGCGGGTTTGGGACATCGCCCTTTCGTCGGCTAGCGTAACGGATAGGCCGTAGCGGTCTTCGATCCCTTCTTCGAGCGAGCTAAGTAGCGAGACGAGTGCGAGTGAGTCGAGCACCCCTTCTCTGCCGTATAAGGTCGTGTCGTCAGGCGCGTTGGCTGCGATGGGGTTCTCTAGGTTCGCGTTCACTTCCTGAATCGCACTCTCCAGCACCTCGCGAACCTCTTCGCGGGTGGTTTCGATCACTTCCGCCATGGGTGCTTAGAGTACCGTACTAGAATTCGATCCTCTGCTCAGTTCTTCGCAGAGTTTGGCAAGCGATTTCGCCTTGGTCCGGAACTTGTACTTAGATTCCCAAACCTGCCTTATCTCTTCGGCTTCGGAAAGTGAGGTGAGCCCTTTACTGATCGCCTAGCAGACAATATGCCATGTTTCAAGAACCTTCAGTTCTGGAACGCAACTCTTCGCCTTCTTAATGGCGGCCTTATCGTCGATGGCAACGGCACTTTCGAGAAGAACTGCGGCGGTGAATGAGAACGTCTCACCATCTCCCATTCCCTTATTGGTGAACCTAGCCAAGAGTGAAAGCATTTTATCGCCTTTGAGCGTGATCTGTTCGATCACGCCCGATTCGAGTAGTGAACTGAGATCTTCCTTGTGGGTCTCTACTTCATCGATAACCGCATCCACGACTCCAATGCGTTCTGCGGTCGCACGCAAAAGGTCGAATCGGCCTATGAGCAGAAAGTTCAGGAGCGTCGAAGTATCTGCGA
>JBKBWO010000013.1:0-53404 GCA_046314495.1 Fimbriimonadaceae bacterium | reverse complement strand
ATTTACCTGGTGACCGAGGACGCCGAGGATGCACTGGAGGCGCGCCGCGGGCTGGCTCTGATCGGGCTCGACGACGTGCGCGGCTGGTTCGGTCCCGAAGTGGTTCGCCAGTACGGCGATGAGATGGGCAAGCTGGCTAGCCTGGCTCAGGTGGAATCGGCGGAGTTTGACGCGGTGCTGCAAGAGCCGGATGTGACCTTGCTGGATGTTCGGTTCGATTCGGAGCGGGCAGAGAAGCGGGTCGAGGGCTCGGTGCATATTCCGTTGGGGCAACTGCGGGCGCGGCTGGATGAGGTGCCTCGTGGGGGCAGGGTGTTGGTTCACTGCGCGGGTGGTGTGCGGTCGCCTATGGCTGCGGCGATCCTGCGGGATGCAGGTTTTGAGGAGATTCTGAACCTGCGCGACGGGCTGGAATCGGTAAAGCTGCCCGCTGCTGTTTAGCTTCTCAAAGAAAGAGCGTTGCTGCGGGCGGAGTCCCGGCAGCAACGCTCTTTACTCCGGCGGTACGCCGTACTCCTCTCGCAACTCCGTTAGCGGTCGCTCGCATGCCGACCAAAAATCCCAGTCTTTCTGGAAAACGTCGGTAGTCACTTGCCGGCCTCGGCTCCAGGCCTTCCAGAAGTCTTTCGGGTCGAACGCGCCGGTTGTGGACTTGGCGATGTCGTTGAGTTTGATCCCCAAGTGCCAGCTGAAAATGACTGGAAGGATGTGTCCTTCGATGGGGTTAAGCGGGTGCATGCCGGCGGTGAAGGTGCTCACCAGCAACTCGCCATGCGGGTCCGTATCGTAGCCGCTCAGCAAGTGGGTGGTGTCGTGCGGGTGGGCGAACTCGATGCACAGCCCGTTCGGTTCTCCCGGAAAGGCGAACTGGTTTCGCTTATAAAATGCGTGGTACTCCCGACCTAGTGTGCCGACGGGCAGCTGCGCCAGTGCCTCATGGCGTGCTGCAAACGCAGGGTCGGGCTTGTCTCGGTAAGGCAGGAAGAATTGCATCGTATCTTCATCAGGCATCGGACCATCGTTCAGGCTGATCATGTTCTCCCGGATCATGCAGCCGATGACGGCGTGCAGGTGGTGGTTTGCCAATTCCATCAGGACCTGCACAAACTGCTCGTGAATCCCGAGAGATTGGGCGATTTCTACTGCCCGCTTCTCTTTTTCGGTGTTGAGTTTGCCGTCGACGAAGGGCATGATGGCGCATGCCTGTGCTATCAGCTCTTTCTGTGCTGGGTCGGTGATTGCTGTCGGGTCGAACGCGGGCAGGAAGTCGACATTGAGCGGGGTTTGTTGGCCGTAGAGGTAGTGCCAGGCCGCTTGAATTGTGATTCGATCGGCGTCGGTGACCGGATCGGCAACCTGCTTCATTGCTGATACCGCATCGGCGGCTGCTTCTGGGGTGAAGACCATTCCAGCACCAAATTGTACACGCTCGGGGCTTCCTGGTCGGCTGGTCCGCATGCATTCGGGAGGCGCCAAGGAAGACCTCAAGCTTTAGGAGCCGGAATAGGTTCAAAACGCCCGGAGAGCCGCAAGATTGACAACTGTGAACCGGAAAGGCGGAGTCAGAACCCGGCTCCTGGTGGCAATCGGTAATTATCTATTTGTGAGAAATCTGATAATGGGCATGAACTTCGCACTGCCGTCTGCGAAAAGATACGCGGATTCATTTCCGATGTTGCTTGAACTATAGACGATTTCCTTGCCGTCTACCACTTCGGTGATGATAGGCTCTCGAAGCGAGATACTCTTCAGCAAAACGACTCGTTCGGCTGGCACCGACCAATTTTGAATGTTCGACATTGGCATAGACGTAACTTCCGGGTATGGCAAGATTTCATCTTCGAGTGCCATACGAGTGATGAAAAGATCATTTTCGAAGCTGGCCACGGTGCAACTAGTGACAAGGTGTGGGCACTCTTTACGGGCAAATCGATCGAGGGGGCTCCAAAAGATTTCTTCGCCGCCGTAAGGCTTAACCGCTAGTTTGAAGCGCTCCGCATAGTCGTTCCCGGGTGTTACCCAATCGACCGGTAAATACCGATCGTCGTTATCCGCAAAGTAGAGCTGAGAGGACGTGTAGATTTGGGACAGATTGCTCAAAGTCGTCGCGATCTTGGACTCTCTCATCAGTTGACCTCCGAGAGGAATGAGCAATGCGGCGATCAGAATCACTATCCCGAGGATGACCAGGATCTCAAGCAAACTAAGACCGAGTCGCGGGTTGCTCACGGTTTGCACGCCTGCACCTGCATCATTGGTGGCACTTGCTTTCCTGTGCCCGTACACTTGTCATTGCTAAACAGATATTGAGGGCAGTGAACTTGCCAGCCAGCGCCTTGCTTATAGCCGTGAAAATTTACATACTTTCGCCACACAGATTCCTCAATCTTTGTACACGTTTCGTTGCATGCAGGGGCGTCACTCGGACAAGGCTCTTCCAGCGATCGTAGATGATCTATGGTCCCCGTTCTGCAGCCCTCTATGTAAGTTAACTCAGTTATGCTTTGGAGGCTAAAGCTTATATGGGGGGGGGATCAAAAGCGTTATTGAAAAGAGCAGAACAATTGCGGGTAAGGCCTTCATGCCTTCATTTTGTCACATCCCTGCAGGTCAGGCTGTCACTGGATAGCCGGAACCAACCGGACGACTTTGTCCGGGCCGTTCAACACCACATAGACGAAGCCATCCGGACCAACTCGAACGTCCCTCACTCGCCCATGGCCGGAGAAGATCGCCTCGGTCTCTACCACCTCGAAGCCGGTTGCCTTTACCGGGTTGTACGGTGCAGGGAGGCTCTCATACAGCTCTCGAACAGAAGCCATAGCCGCCGAGCCAGGCTCGTCACTTCGAGAAGCCCCGCTAGAGCCAGCCTTCCGAATGCGCACCCGCTCGATTGTTTCACCGGCAAGCCCGCCAGCCAGCAGGTCTCCTCTCCAGTTGGGGAACGCGCTTCCACGAGCAACATCCAGCCCGCAAGCAGCAATCGAAGGGGTCCATCGGAGAACCGGCATCGCAAAGTCCTGCCCTTGACGCGGCCAAGGGGTGTGGAACGGCTGGTCGTTGTAGTTGATCGCGAACCCGACTTCGGGCCAGCCGTAGTTGGAACCACGCACGATATGGTTCAGCTCATCGCCGCCTCGGGGACCATGCTCGGTCGCCCAGAGGTTGCCTTCCAGATCGAAGGCCATCCCCTGCGGGTTTCGGTGCCCGTACGACCACACTGCCGGCGCATCGGGGAACGGGTTATCCTTCGGCAATGAGCCGTCCTCGTTCAGCCGGAAGACGATTCCGTTTGGGGTTTGTCGGTCTTGTGAGCTGCGCATGTTGCCACGGTCTCCGATCGCGAAGAAGAGGTGACCGTTGCCATCAAACACGATGCGGGTTCCAAAATGGACGCCTGCGCGGGTGTAAAACTTGGGGTCCGCCTGCCAAATGTTCTGCTGATCCGTCCATCTAGGTTCGCTGCCGCTTCGGTCGAGCTTGCCTCGTACAACTCGGGTCAGCGTTCCTGTGCCTCCAGCGGGGCTGGTTTCAGAGAAGCCGAGGTAGATCCACCCGTTTTCGGAGTAACTCGGGTGAACTGCCACCTCCATCATTCCTCCCTGTCCGAATTCTTGCGCCTGGGGGAGGTTGTGAATGTTGCCGATTCGTTTGCCGCCTCTTTCGAACAGGGTCACTGCGCCAGACCGGTTGGTGACCAGTGTTGCGCCGTCCGGCAACCAGGCGATTGCCCAGGGTGTTCTCAGACCTTGATCCGTGTCGATGACTGTCTCGATGCGGTAGCTTTGTCTCTGGGTTTTCACCACGCCGTTCTCTGCTTGTGGTGCGCGTAACTCGCTCCTTAGCGCTCTAAACTGGAGCTCTCTGATGTGAACCACCAATCCCCAAATCTCGGTTTCGCTGAGGCTCGCTCCAAAGGCTTCCATACCCATGTCCGGCACTCCGTCTTTGATGGCGTCATAGAAAGGCTTGTCGTAAATCTGGTCGAACAGAGCGCGAGTCAAGAGGGAAGGGGTTCCTGCTCCGCCTCCTTGTCCGCGATCACCATGGCAACTGGCGCAGTTGTTCGCCCAAATTCGGGAGATCGACTGACCGCTCGGCTGCACAGCAGGAGTCGGGGAGTCTGATTGCAACCTGGCTTCTATGGTTTCGTCTGGCGCGGCGTCTTTTCCGCCGTTGCCGAGAAGAAAGCATCCTTGAGCGAGTAGCAGAGTTCCTGCCACCAGAGCGACCACCGAAGCTGGGTTCATCCTCATATATACGAACAGGTAACCCGATTACTTCACCAGGGATTGCGAAGATATTCGGAGACTCGGGGATCGACGATGACATCCTCCATTCGGAGCGGACGGTTGAGCGAGAGGTCACCGACGGTTCGTACCCGGCTGAGAGCCACGTAAGTCTGGCCGTGGGAGAACGCCCCGCGCCCCAGATTGACGTGCGCCTTGGGAAGCGTCATCCCCTGGCACTTGTGGATGGTGAGCGCCCAGGCAGGCTGCAAGGGGAACTGGATGAACGTTCCAACTACTTTTTGCCCCCATGTCCGCGTTTCTGCGTCCATCTCGAGCGCATAGTACTCCCAGCGGTGCTTTTCGACGCTTACAGTCACGCCGCTATCGAGTTCCACCTCGATTTCAGCGCAGTCGTCTTCGACCGAAATCACCGTGCCGGTATCACCATTCACGTACTCTTCTCCGTTGCTGCAGATGACGACCCTGGCGCCCCGATTGAGGGTCAAGACCTCGGGAACGGGACGGTTCGAGTCGTTCCATTGAAAGCTTCCCTCACAGGTCTCTTTTGCCCACAAAGTCACCGCACGTGCGCTTAGCTTTGCCATTTGCGCTTCATTGAAGTTGCGTGCTCCGGACCGGGTTGCCGTGAGGTTAACCGCCTGCGGCGTAGCATCTCTTAGGCAGAGGTCGTTGAAGTAGCCCGGGTTTGCCGTTTCGGGGTCAGTAAGCGTTCGCAACGCCTGGGTAAATTCCTTGTCGCTTTGTTGTCGATAGTTCTCGGTAAGGTGGATAAAATTCTTGCCGACTTCCTGGTAGATGTCGGAGTCGAAGAAGAACCTGCTCGGCCAGTTTTCGTGGATGAAAGAGTGTTCACTTCCCGGGTCATGCTCTGAGCCGGTAACCACGGGTTCTAGTTGGTTAAGGTCGCCGATCAGGACGACTTTCTTGCCAGCGAACGGCTTGCTGGAGCGGAGGTTCTTGCGAAGCGTTCGGTCGATCGCCTCAAAGAGATCAACGCGCACCATAGACATCTCATCGATGATGAGAACGTCCATGTTAGCCATCAGGCGGAACACTGCTTGGGTCTTGGGCCAATAGGGGTCATCTTTGCCGGACTTGAGCTGAAGAGCGGGCCGGAGGCGAAAGAGGCTATGGATGGTTTGCCCGCCAACGTTGAGGGCGGCGAGCCCGGTTGGGGCTGCCACCACAACTCGCAAATCTCTCTTTCTGGATTCTTCGACCAGTTTGCGAAGTAAAGTGGACTTTCCGGTTCCCGCTTCCCCCTGAATGACCATAATGGGGTCTTCCCATTCCGGTCGAAAAAACTGGTCTGCGATCTGCTGTTGTTGTGCGCCGAGATTTGGAGCGGAATCGTTCTGCAAGAGAGAAGGGGAGGTTACTTCTTCTTGGACTTCTTCGCTGGTTTGCGACTCTTGTCTTCAGCTTTGTCGGTGCCGTTCCGCAGTTCGCGCCGCAAATCTTTGATCTCTTCCCAATACTGGTCAATAGCCGCTTCGCCAGACGGAGTCAGGCTAACTGCAGTGAATGACCCCTGAGAGTCCATTGTTTTCTTGGTGGTCACTAAGCCCGCCTTCTCAAGGCGCGACAAATGGCAAAACAGGTTCCCCTCGGTCAGCGAGGTCAGCTCCAGCAAGGCTCGAAAAGTTGTTGGTTGGTCTTCAAATCGTAGAGCACTGAGAAGACTCAGCCTGGCCGGTTCATGAATCAGCCGATCGATTCTGGTTATTTTTTGAAATGTCGTCAACGACGTCCCCCACGCGAAGATGATACACGCTATCGCTTGTACCAGTTTTGGCTGCGGACTTCCAAAAGCTCATCTCCCGCTACAACGATGATTCTGTCCCCTAAATCCGGCTGAACGATTGACAGCCCTGTAAAGGCTCCAAAGGCCGGCATTACCAGTTGGTGTTGCTGGATCCAAAAACACGGAACGCGGATTCCGGTTTTTCCGGAGAGAGCCAGCCGCAGACCCGGATGCAAGTGGCCACTGATGGCGAAAGGGCACGATTTTTTCGGTTTGCTAACTGGATGATGGCGAACGGTGACCGACTCGACCTGAAAGTCTTCCTCAAAGGTGAGTGCCGAGTGTTCCGGGCGGATACGGTCGTGATTTCCTCGAACCAGAACGACTTCCAGGCTTGGGTGCGCCATCTTCCACGCTGCCAGCTCTTGTGAGGCCTCCAACGACCAACCGCGGGCAGAGTGGGCGACATCTCCGGCAACAACCATCCTCTCTGCCCCCGTTTCCAGGATCGCATGGGTTAACCGGCATAGAGTCGATTCCGTTGGTCCCGAAGGAACTCCGACGCCGTGCGCCCTAAAGTGTGCAGCTTTACCCAGGTGTAAATCAGCGCAAACCAGGGTCTTGCTTGTAGGAAGAAACAGGGTCCGGTCAGATCGCAATATCAAGCAAAGTCCGTCAACCTCTATCGTCAGCGACTTAGACGCCAACTCTACTGAAACTCCTCCAGAAGCTTCTGGGTGAGTCTCTTGTTGTCGAAGTATTCGATGGCGCTCTTGGCTGCCATCTGCTCTGCTTCTTTCTTGCTCGCGCCTGTGCCATGACCCAGCACATCGTCTCTTACGATGACTTCAGCAACGAATTGTTTGGAGTGTCCTGCGTTCTTCTCTTCGATCAGCCGGTACGTAGGCGTTTGCTTGTAGAGTGACTGGATGATCTCTTGGAGCTTGCTCTTGTAGTCGTTGGGGCTAACGTCTCCGCCGGCGATCATGCGGAGGTACGGGTCAAGCTGCTCCAGCACAAACCACCGAGTTTCCTCCATTCCACGCTCGATGTAGACCGCGCCAAGCACTGCTTCAAAGACGTCGGCGAGGATAGACGCGCGCTTTCTTGCACCGATTGCTTCTTCGGCGGGGCTCAGAATCAGGTGCCTGTCGAGCCCCAGTTTCAGTGCCGCTTCGGCGAGGGGGCCTTCCTGAACGACGGAGCTCTTTGCCTTGCTCAGCATCCCTTGGTCCCAGTTAGGGTGCCGGTCGTAAAGGTATTCGGCGATGATCAGCCCGAGAACCGAATCGCCGAAGAACTCCAGCCGCTCATAACTGTCCAGGATAGGATCTCTTGCGGCTGGCCGCTGGGTCATAGCCAGTCGGAAAAGCCTTTCGTCGGAAAGCGGAATGCCCTTGGGGATCATGCAGTACGGTGGTCGAGAAATTGCTTGAGTGCTTCTACGCCTTCCCGAATCTCATCCTCCGAACAGGCGTAGGTAAATCGCAGATGGCCACTGGCGCCGAAACAAGTCCCTGGGATCGTTGCAACCCCTGCCTGTTCGAGCGCATCTTTCGCTAAGTCGGTGTCGGTCTCGCCAGAGCGAAGGAATTGCTCAATGTTGGCGAACACATAGAAAGCACCTTCAGGTGCGGGGACGTTCAATCCGAGGGAGTCTCGAAGCGAGCCCAGCATGCAGTCTCGTCTGGTTCGGAACGTCTCTCGCATGGCCGCGAGCTGTGAATCGTCCATAGCAAGCGCAGCGATGGCACCCTTTTGGGCGAACGAGGTTGGGTTGCTGGTGACTTGGTCTTGGAATGCGCTCATGGCTGAGGCAAGCTCTTTCGGTGCGATGGAGAACCCAATCCTCCATCCGGTCATGGCATAGCTCTTGCTGCATCCCATGATCGTCACCGTTCTTTCTGCAACCTCCTTACTGAGAGCTGCCATGGGCTGGTGCTGCCCATCGTAGATCAGCCGCTCGTAAATTTCATCCGAAACCAGCCAAAGGTCCTTTCGAAGTGCCTCCATTGCCAGCGCCTTGAGAAGTTGGCGACTGAAGACAGCGCCTGTAGGGTTGCAAGGGCTGTTGACGAGAATCGCTCTGGTCTTGCCCGTGATCGCCGTCCGAACATCCTCGATGTCTGGCTCGAACCCTGGATTTCTTGTGGCGTCGACCACTACAGGCACTCCACCTGCTAGCTTGATTTGATCGAAGTAGGTTGCCCAATACGGAGCGAAGACGATCACCTCGTCACCTGGCTCCAGCAGGCACATGAATGTGTTGTAGGTCGAGTGCTTGGCACCGCAGGACACAATCACTTGAGAGGGCTCGACGCTCATGCCGTACCTGCGCGCCAGGTCGTCGGCAGCAGCTTTTCTTAGCTCTGGGATTCCAGCAGATGGGGTGTATTTGGTGAAACCACTGCGAATCGCCTCGATCGCAGCTTCACAAATGGGTTCGGGAGTGTTGAAATCTGGCTCGCCAGCGGCAAAGGTAAAAATACGCTTGCCTTCGGCACGAAGTGCTTTCGCCCTAGCGGTGATGGCTAGGGTCGGCGAAGGTTCAATTAGGCTTGAGCGGCTTGAGAGCTTCACCGATCCCATGAAGCGGAGTGTACCAGTCGGGTTATAATGCGCCGTGTGATTCAGGAGCGCTCCCGATTGAAGAGTCGGCTCATCAAGGTGCTTCTGGTTTTAGGCGCCGCCACCGCCGTTTGTTTCTGCTTGCACCTCGTTTTTGGGGGCTCGATCTGGTACTCGCCGGCGACTGTATTCAGTTCGATTTTCAACCCGGCCGGTGCTGATGAGCAGGTCCAAGTAGTCATCTGGGAAATACGGCTCCCCCGGGCGATCGCCTGCATATTTGTCGGGGTAATGCTTGCCACTGTGGGCTCCGTTTTTCAGGCACTCTTCCGGAACCCACTAGCGGAGCCGTATGTGCTTGGTGTGTCTTCTGGTGCTGGGGCTGCTGGCGCCCTAGGTGTGTTGCTGGGCCTCTCTACCGCGCTCGGTGGGTTGGGGGTGATGGCATTGGCGTTTGGGGGTGGCCTGGGAACCCTGCTGTTGGTGCTGGCTCTATCTCGCAGGGCGGGTCAGGTCGACGTTGTTACCTTGCTCCTTTCCGGTGTGGTTATCGGCGCCATGTTGGCAGCCATCATGACCTTGATCTTGCTATTTGCCGGGCAGGACACCAATCGCGTCCTGCGCTGGCTGCTGGGCTCGATGAGCCCGATGTTCTGGAATCGGGTGTTGATTCTTGCCGTTGTGGCGGTGGTTGGAGTCGTCTTTCTAGCGTTCCACGCAAAGGTTCTGAACGCGATGGCGGTATCAGAGCCATTCAGCAAGAGTATCGGCATCGACCCGCCAAAGGTTCGCGCACGAATGTTGATCGCCGGAACAGCGATGACCGCCGTTTGTGTTGGCGCCGTCGGCATTATTGGGTTTCTCGGGTTGGTTGCGCCGCATATTGCGCGCCGCGCCTTCGATGTAGATTGGCGGATCTCCCTCCCAGCCGCGGCATTCCTGGGCGCGTCTTTGCTACTCTTGGCAGATCTTCTCGCGGTACGGCTGCTCAGCCCCATCGAGCTGCCGGTTGGCGCGGTGATGGCGGCGCTTGGAGCGCCGATCCTGCTCTGGCTCCTTAGGTACTCGAAGAGGGAAGCGACGCTCGGTTAATCAACCCCTGCGAGAGGTAAACAGCAGGGAATATATGGCGACGATTTCCGACGGAAACAGCACCCTTGTCGTTTACGGCATCCCTCATTCACCGGAGTCGTACGCCTTGCGCGACTTTTTACAAAGAAGCATGGTTGACTACCGGTTCATCGACTTGACTAGCGACGAGGTCTGCTTTAACCAACTGGGAATTCCCACGCTTGACGAAGCGAATCTTCCTATAGTTGATTTGCCTTGTGGCGCGAGAATTGACCGGCCAACACCGCTGGCACTCGCCGAGCACATGGGCTGGTTTGCGCGACCCCAATGGGGCGTCTACGACCTGGCGATTTATGGCGCAGGACCCGCTGGCCTGAGCGCCGCAGTTTATGGGGCAAGTGAAGGGCTGCGGACGGTTTTGATCGAAAAATTCGCCGTTGGAGGCCAGGCAGGCACGACTTCGTTGATCGAGAACTACCTCGGGTTTCCCGATGGGCTCGCAGGAGCAGAACTAGCCAAACGCGCCAAGGAGCAGGCGGTGAAGTTTGGTGCAGAACTGCTGCTTATGTACGAAGGCGTTGAGGCGCGGGTCGAGGACGGCAAGATGATGGGCAGGATCGACAAAGACACCTGGATCGAGTCTCGGGCGACTTTGTGCGCCACTGGGGTGGAGTACCGGAAGCTAGGGCTTGAAAACGAAGAAAAGTTCTTGGGCAGAGGGCTCTACTACGGTGCGGGAATGAGCGAGGCGGAAATGTGCCGAGGTGCCGATGTTTACGTGATCGGCGGAGGGAACAGTGCGGGCCAAGCCGTAGTTCACTTCGGGCAGACAGCCAAGCAGGTCCACATGTTGGTGCGGGGACCGGACCTTAGCGCTACACTTTCGGACTATTTAGTTCAGCGGATCAAACTCAATCCCGAGTTTGAAGTGCACTACCAGACTGCGGTTACCGGCTTAAGGGGTGATCGGCGGCTGGAGGAGATTGAGTTAACGAACCGAGGGAACGGAGATAAGAAGTGGGTGGAGTGCAACTATCTCTTTGTTTGCATCGGTGGGGCACCGCAGACTGAGTGGGCGGCACCCCATCCCATTTTGAGAGACGAAGCGGGTTACATCAATACTTGGCCTGATCTCAGCTGTGATCCGAGGTTTGAGGACACTTGGAACCTTGAACGGTTACCCCTTTACCTGGAGAGCAGCATGCCAGGAGTGTTCGCCGCCGGAGATGTGAGGCACAACTCGATCAAGCGCGTGGCGAGTGCAGTCGGCGAAGGCGCAATGGCAGTTGCCATGATCCATCGCTACCTTGCTGAGGCAGCCTAAAATATGAGTGATCAACCTGAATCGCAGCGAACCATGAGCCCCCAAGAGGAGGCAAGCTGGGCGAAGAAAGCCATTATCGGGGGCGCAATTGCTACACTCTTGCTTGCCTTTCCCGCCGTACTTTCTGTAATAGGGTGGATCAGCGCCAGGCAGGAGCTTTCAGAGTCGGCTCGACCGATCTATGCCATCGCAGCGCTGCTGAATGTGGTGCTGTTCGTGATTGCCGGGATCTGCTGCTCCAAAGGTGCCGAACTATGGAAGAAACGAGACTATAAGGGGACCCGAAAGTTCTTTATTATCCCTCTCTTCCTGATTCTGGCAAGCTTGGGAATTACGTTGGTGTTGCAGATGCTGCTTGGGGGCTAGCCATTCTTTGGGCAGGCGCAGGAACGTCCTGATTCAAGGCGTCAACCCTGACCATGCCTACGTACCACTCGTCGCCATAGCTGTCTGGTTCCAAGTGCCACTGGTAGTAATAGCCGAGGTCAACCAAGCCACTTGGTACAAGCGACTCGACGGTAAACCACGGTAGGGAAAGAATTCCCAGCACGGGGTAACAATCCACCGGCATGGGATCTTGGCCTAAACAGACATCATCCGTAACGTCCACGAAGACCACTCTTGCGAAATTCAGCCCCAAGAGGCCGCTTCCTAGCTCCGCCATTGAATTTAGTGACGGAAGCGCAGTGGCAAAAGGAACCAAAAGAATGAGTCCTAGCCGCGCAATTTCATTCCCTTCTCCGAATGGGCGTTGAGGCGGTTCGCTCGCGGCTATTCGTACAATTAGGGTGTGAAGGAAACTCAGGAACTGGTGGTAACTGCCGAGCAGGAAGCTTGCCTAGAACAAGTTCGCCAGAACATCCGAGAAGCCATTGTCCAGGGCGAGACCATCCGTTTACCGGACTTTCAGAGGGACGGGAACGAGGTGAGCAGCGAGATGGCTCTGTTGACCGTAGGAATCGAGCCCAACCGCTTTGGTGGGACGCTCGATTCGTATCGGTACCAGTTCGAGGGAGAAGAAGACCTCCTTCACGTGTTCATCGTTCGGCAAGATTTGCAGCCGTTCGCCTGTGAAATCGCCCAGTCGATTTTGCAGCGGCTATTGCCCAGTGTCCCGCCGGCTTTCATTTATCTGAAGCCCGGCGAGCGGTCGCACCATTTCTACCTCGGACACGACTGGCTTGTTCAGTAGGTCAGAGCATTTCGCGCCGGTGATCTATGGCGCTTGCCAGGGTCTTCGGATCGGCATAGTCCAACTCACCCCCAACTGGCATACCATGCGCCAGCCTGGTGACCCGGATGCCAAGTGGCTGCATCAGCTTTGCTAGATACAGAGCCGTAGCGTCACCTTCAACTGTTGGGTTAGTGGCAATGATGACTTCTTCAACTGAACCATCCAGCCTTGCTAGCAATTCGCGAATTCTTAGCTGGTCTGGTCCCCTCCCTTCCAGCGGGCTCAAGAGCCCGTGCAGAACGTGATACCTGCCTCGATAGCTTCTAATTCCTTCTAGGGCAGCTACGTCCTTGGGTTCGGCCACCGCGCAGATGATATTCGCGTCTCGGTTCGGCTCACTGCAAATCTCGCAGATCTCGCTGGAGGAAAAGTTCTGACAGACGGTGCAGAATCCCAAAGATGACTTGGCAACAATGAGGGCTTTCGAGAAATCCTCAACCTGTTCGTTCTCCATTCTCAGAATGGTGAACGCATAACGTTGGGCAGTTTTTGGACCCACCCCTGGCAGCCGTTCGAACTGGGCGATTAAGGCAGCCAGAGGCTTCGGGTAAAGCATTCTGCCTAGGTCAGGCCTGGGATGTTGGGTAGGTTGGCCGAGATCGCCTTCATACGGGTCTCGCGCAGTTCGTTCGCCTTGACGAACCCTTCGCGGCAGGCGCTTACGATCAGGTCCTCCAGCATTTCAACATCTTCCGGGTCGACCAGAGCAGGGTCGAGCTTGATGGACTTGAGCTCGGCAGTGCCGCTAAACACGACTCTTACTCCACCTCTATCGGCCTCGACCTCAGCGGCTTCCAGCTCTTCTTCCATCCGCTTTGCCTGTTCCATTGCTTCCTGAGCCTGTCGCATCAGGTCGCCCATGCCGCCGCCGCCAAAACCCTTTGGTAACTTCATATCAAGATTTTGAACGAATTCGGGATTTTGGTTATTCCCCGAACTTCCTTCTGACCTCATCTGCCAGGTATGTGCCTTCCAGAGGCATTTCAACTACGGGAGACTGACGAGGAGTTGACCCGTTGGTCTTTTCTGCCAGCTTCCAACTAATGGCAGTTTCTTCTCCAAATCGCTTCCGGATGAATTCAGCTACTTGCTGCTTCGCCTTCGGCTTGCCCTCGAACCAATCGAACTGCATCTTGCTTCCCAGCTCGATTTCGTAACCTCCGCTCTCATTCAAGTGGCCGTGTGCCGAGCTGAGTTTGAGGTGGAGCGACTTTGAAACATCCAGAGCATCTTTCAGAATTGCCTCCCATTGGGCGGGATCGCCCGTCAGGTTCTTGCTCTCTTCGGCAGGATCCGGGGCCGCAGGCTTTGATGCCGACGTGGTCTGCGAGGCGACTTGCCTTGCGGGCTGCGGTGGGCTTGGAGCGGCTTGAGCTACAGCGGTTGGAGCGCCTTGCTGAAGCGCCTGGGATATGCGAATCAGCTCGGATTCCACATAGAGGCGGGGCAGCGTTATATCCCGAATGTTGCGGTGGGTCTCGGCGAGTTCTCCCCGAATGAAAAGTAGCCGATTGAGACCTAGATGAGCGCTGAGCTCTCTTGAGGCGCAAAGTTCCGTAGCCTCAACGTTATCTGTTGAGACATTGACCGAAGCGCGAGTGAGGTCGGCGAGTCGCCAGACGATGCTTTCAACCAGCGAGCGTGGGTCGCGACCTCTTCGAATCACTTCGTCGCAGCAATCGAGAATCGTTTTGATTTCTCCAGCTGACATCGCCAGCAAGAGCTTGTCAACCACGCGGTCGGAAATGAGCCCTAGCTGACTCTGGACCGCGTCGAGCGTGATTCCGTCGGGAGAATTCACCATTACCTGCTCGAACAGGGTGAGTGCGTCTCGGTACCCGCCATCAGCTAGCTTGGCGATCGCTTCTACAGCGGGTCTTTCCACCTCCACACCTTCAGACTTGGCGACGAAGTCCAGACGGTCGGCTAGATCCTTAAGCGAACCTCTTCTGAACTCGAAAATCTGACAGCGAGACCGAATGGTGGCAGGAACCTTATGAAACTCTGTGGTCGCCAGAATGAAGACCACGTGGGGAGGTGGCTCTTCAATGGTTTTGAGCAGCGCGTCAAACGCCTTCCCGGAAAGGTCATGCACCTCGTCGATAATGAACACCTTCCTCGAGGCTATCGTGGGCGCGTAGGCAGCGGCACCGACGATGGTTTCGCGGACTTCGTCCACTGAGGACTCACTCGCGGCGTCCATTTCCACTACATCCATCGCCGAGCCATTCTGGATGCTGATACACATCTCGCATTTGTTGCAGGGCTCAGGAGCCGGGCCGTTCAGACAGCAAAGCAACTTAGCGAGGAGCCGTGCAGATGAGGTTTTCCCTGTGCCGCGAGGACCGGTAAAGAGGTACGCATGGGCAAGGCGACCACTCACGATGGCGTTCTGCAGCGTGGTGACAATGGCGTCCTGACCTACAAGGTCAGAAAACGTCTGGCTTCGATATTTGCGATAGAGGGCGAGTTGCGACACTAGGCGCGATCCTTCAATGAAGTGCCGGGAAACATGCGTCGCTCAGAGGTACGGTTTACCGTTGCTACCTTCCGGTCCTGGCGGGGTTCGCCGCCCTGCTGCCGCGCAGTTCCCGGCGAGATACTGAGTTTAGCATCTCGCCAGTTTCACAGGCACTTCACGAGGGATTCTATTGGTTGTCTGCTCTCAGGTTGGGCACTCGAATGACATCGTCTTCTGGCCGTCCCTGTGAAGGGGCTACGAAATTCGGAGTCTGGATAACAGGAACTCGGTCTCGCCACTCTCCGGTTCGACGGATCTGGTCTCGGGTCAGGGTCATCTTGTTGTAGATCACCCGCTGGCCGGGACGGACCTCTGTGTTCAAGAAGTTGCTATCGGTGAACCCTTCGCCGTTGTAGCCGAACTTATCCTGAATGTGCGCAGGGGCGACGTTCGGGCTGTAGAAGAACTCGACATCGTATTCGTCCGCAGTGAACGAATACATCGTAGGATCGCGGCTGAGGTCGAGGGTCTTGTCAAACCGACGATTTCGGATGAAAAGCTGATCTTGCACGTAGGTGATGCCGGTCGGGGGATCGAGACGGAAACTGTCCAGAGAGTCCCACTTCATGCCTCCGGGCACGCTGTTGGGCATATCCGCATCCTTGAGCACGAATCTGATTCGCGTACCAAGCGGTTGGACTCCGTAAGTCCCTTGGACCCGGATGACCATCGGAGCGACTACCGTAACTCGGGCGCTGAAGCCTACGTCGAACGGCGGGTACGTGTCGTAACCTTGAAGCGACTCTCCCCGCTGCGAGGCGAACCAGCCGCGTGAAGCCATACGGACAAGGTTTGTATCAAGATTGTTCTCGACGGTGTCTCTAAGGTTTCGGTTGCCGAAGGTGGGGTCTTTTTCAACCTCGGCTTCCAGTGCCTCCAGTTGACGCTCGAAGAGCGCGATCGCCTTGTCGGGCTGACCTGCCCTCAAGAAAGCTTGCGCCAGAATGTTGGCTCTTGCAGGCAGGATGTCCTCTCGTTCGTTGGCTTCTTCAAACCATTTGATCGCGTTTTCGAAGTCATCCTCAATTCGGTGGTACCAAAGCCAGCCGGTTTCGAAGAAGAGCTCGTAGGTGTTTGCGTTGTTCAGTGTGCCTTCGCGGCCAAGCGCCAGGGCAGAAGGGACGTACCGTCGATCGGCCCTGTGCTCTTGATCGGTGAAGTTGTACGCAACGTGCCACATTCCGGTGGAATACACGTCGATCTGGCGCGGATCAAGCCAGGTGACCAACCGAATGATCGGCACAACGGCATCGTAGTTGCCAGACTCAAAGAAGGAGTTTGCCCTGACCCAAAGAATGCCGCCCACCAACTCACGGAACCCAGTCAGAGCGAACAGCAGTTGATCTTGACTCAGTCCGCTCGGGATGTCTCCCACGCTTGAAGGGCTGTAATTCTTCTGCCAAGTGGGGAACGTGTTGTACTGCAAGGCCGCCTGCCCCACGAACAAAACGCCCATTGCTGCGACCAGCGCCGCGACCTTTTTGGTAACCATCAAAGTTCTCTGCGATCGAAAATTAGGATCGCTGCCACCAGCAAAATACTGATGTAGAACAATCCGTACAGCGTGATCTGGACGTAGTACCACGTCGGGTTGGCAATCTCAGCACCAGGGTTGATCACCGTATTCTGAACATTGAAGTTCGCAAAATTCGGGATCACTGTGCCGACCACCGTAGCTCCTGCCTTCGCAAAGGCTGAAGCACCTTCCGCCCGTGAGATCGAATCGAAATACGGATTGAACAGCGTTCCAACCAAATAAACACCCCCACTCAGGAAGAAGTTCACCAGGGGGGTCACAAAGGTCGAGAAGAACATGGCGACAGCGGCCAGCAAGCTCATCTGCACGAAGTACATGGCACAGACTTGGACCGTTTCCATCATGCGCGATGGTGGGAAGTCGAGACCTTGGGTGGATTGGAGCCAGAAGATGAGGAGCATGACGACCGTCATGAGCGCCATCATCATGCCCAGAGCAAACACGGCGCCAAGGTACTTGCCGATCAAGAACTGCCAACGCTGAACGGGCTTACAAAGGATCGTGTAAATCGTTCGCCGTTCTATCTCGTTCGGAATCAGATAAACCGTGAGGACGATAGCGATGAGTGCTCCTGTTAGTTGCAGAATTCCCAAAAGGAATGAGGACAATATTGCGGCTTGAGTGCGTGCGGTCAACACATTGAGACCGGGTGCGACGACCAGGAATAGAATTCCGATCAACAGGATGACAAGGAGAACTCGGCGCCGGATCGCTTCTTCGACGGTTGTCTTGGCGATGGAGAGGACGACGGCGATTTTCTGACCGAAACCTGTTCGGCCAAGAGTCTTTAGGGAGGATGCTGGACTGGTTTCGGCTTTCATTCAGTTGTCTCTTTTGCTTCTTCGGGATCGGCTTCTGCCTCGGGCTCCACCTCGGGTGCAGAGAGTGAGCCACGAGTCTGCTGCAATTCGCGGTCTGCCGACACGACGGTTTCCACGAAAAGATCTTCCAGTCGCTTTCGACGAGGGATGACACTGATCACCTCTGCCGCTTTGGAGCGAAGTAGGTCGAGGATGCTGTTGATGTCCTCTTCCTCGGGCACGTCCAGAATCAACCGACCGTTCCTGAGCGAAACGACCTTGCCAGGACCCTCCAGCGTTGCCTGAACCGAATCTGGGACATTGTCTGCCAAGACCTCGATTCGACCACCCCTGAGGAGGTCTTCGAGCTTGCCTTGCCGGGCGATAACGCCACGATTGATGATCGCCACGCGGTCACAGATTCTCTCGACGTCGCTCAGCTCGTGTGATGAGATGAACACGGTCTTGCCCTCTTCACGGAACTGTAAGATTAGGTCTCGAATCTCGATATGTGCGATGGGGTCGAGGCCTCCGGTCGGCTCATCGAGGAAAAGGAGCAGTGGATCGTTGAGCAAGCTCTGCGCCAGCCCGATTCTCTGCTGCATTCCCTTGGAATACTGGCTGATCGTCTTGTTCATGTCTCCCGCGAGGTTGACCCGCTCAAGAAGAGCCTGGCACCGCTCACGATCCTTGATTCCAAAGAGCGAGGCGTAGAACATCAAGATCTCCATTCCGGTCATGTGCTCGTAATAGTACGGCTTCTCCGGAAGGTAGCTCAGAATCCGGTGGGTTTCGGTCTCACCGACATCCTTCCCGAAAATCGTGGCGGAGCCCGAAGTGGGATAGATGATGTTGAGGAGCATTTTGATTGTCGTGGTCTTGCCCGCTCCGTTGGGCCCCAAAAAACCAAAAATCTCGCCTTGTTCGACGTAGAGGTCGAGGTCTTTGACCACGTCCACCTTGCCGGACCGAGATTTATAGGTTTTGGTTAGTTGTTTTGTCTCTATTGCGGCGCCCAAAATCAGTCTCTCCTACCTGTTTGTAGCTGGAACTGCGAGTATACCGACGCAGAGCCAGGCTCCAGAACCGTATAGAGTCTTCGTGAGTTTCCTAAACGGCGTGAAGTTTTCGTAGGTCGTTTGGGAAGGTAAATTTATTGGAGATGGGTTCGGAGTACATCCCCCTTTTGATTCTCGTCGCGCTGGCGGCGATCATCTGTACCGCGATGGTGACGCTCTCGTGGGTTCTGGGCCCAAAAGCGAGCAGCCCCTATAAATCCGCCCCTTACGAGTGCGGTGTCGAGCCCATTGGGAGCACCCGGGAGCGGTTCCCGATCAAGTTCTATCTGGTGGGGATGCTGTTCATCCTGTTCGACATCGAGGTCGTTTTTCTATGGAGTTGGCTTTCGGTGTACGGGACTGCGGCGACCGAATACAAGGTGTTCACGTTCTTGGTTCTTATCGTTTACATGATTCTATGGTTCTTTGGGGATGCCTATGTACTGCGAGTGAACGCCATTGATTGGGATGAATCGACATCTTTGGCTCATCTCGGCCCGGGCGACCAAGACGATTTTGAGTACGACGCACTTTCCACACCCGAGATTCGTGAGCTGCAGCCAACCGGAGCAGGGCAGTGAGCGAAACAACCGTAGAGAACGCCGCCATTGCCAACGAGCCGATTGAACTGGCTCGGTTGAAGGAGCGATTTGGGGAAGGGGTTCTGGGTCACAAGGTCGACCGCGGGGAACTGTACATTTTTGTCGACCGGCAGATCATTCCGGAAGTTCTAGAGCTGCTTCGGGGCGACGCGGAACTTGATTACAACTACTTCTCCGAATGTCTTGGCGTTGACTATAGTGCCTGGTCCGGGCCCAGAGACCTGACCGAGCGATTTGAAGTTGTCTACAACCTTATGTCTGTTTCCAGAGCGACGCGCATTTTTATTAAGGTGGGAGCAAATGACGGAGACCCGATACCTACGTCCAAGCACATTTTCTTGGGCGCCGAGTACCCAGAGTGGGAAATTTGGGACATGTTCGGCATCCCGTTCGCAGGCAATGAGCGTCAGCAGCGATTCTTGCTTCCCGATGATTGGATCGGTCATCCGCTTCGAAAGGAGTACCCGCTGGGCGGGGAAGACGTTCTATTCGACCAAGGTCAGTACGGGCCTGCGGTCGAAGACATCCCGATGCCGCACGCCGGCGAGAGTTTCGAAGGTTCTGCAGGCTCGGACGAAATCAGCGGAAGATAGGTAATATTCGCGTTTCGTCGGAAAAAGTTCCAGTTGGAACGAAGGACCTACGGAAATTGCTGTAAAATATCAGCACGAAACACAATCCGGCCGGACGCAGTCTGTGGCAGTTGTGTTTTGACACACACACTCTTCGAGTTCAACTGATGATCTTGAAGAGGAGGACAAACGACTAAATGACACTAAACCGCAATACGCGTGCATTCACACTAATTGAATTGCTGGTGGTAATCGCGATCATCGCGATCCTGGCAGCAATCCTCTTCCCGGTGTTTGCTCAGGCCCGAATCGCAGCTCAGCGAACGCAGGCCGTGAACAACATCAAGCAGTTCGGTACGTCGACGCAGTTGTACATCAACGACTATGATTCGACTTATCCACTCTCGTTCGCAACCAACGCCGGTAACATTCCGCAGCAACCGACAGCCATACTGATCGTGCCTAACGCGACATCTGCTGTGCCAGCTCCTGTGGATTCGTTTATCACAGCTCCTTGGGCAGATGCCGCTGGCCGAGCACGAGCAGCTACTATGTGGGCAAACTCGATCCAGACCTACATCAAGTCTTGGGACATGATGAACGCACCTGGTCAAACAGCAGTCCAAGGTACCGGAGTTACCTTCAATACTCAGCAGCCACTTCGAACCAACATCGGCATTACCTACAACGGCTATATGCACGCAGTGGGTCAAACCGAAATTGCCGCTCCGAGTATCGGCGTTATCGCTTGGTACGGTCTTGGCAAGAATGGTTTCCAAAACATGGCGACCTCCATGCCCATGCTGAACTGCCCGCAGAACGTAGTCACACAAGGCTGCCGCTGGGCACCCGCAACTGCTCCTCAGCCCGGCTCGAGCCCTTGGACTCGAATCTGGTCCGCTCAGGACAGCTGGCATCTGTATCAGAATCAGAACATCTTTGTTCGATCTGACACGTCCGCCCGCGCAGTTCCTGTTGGAAATACGGTATCGCCTGCGATGTCGCCTCCCAACAACTCCAATACGCCTGCGAACATCGACGCCGCTTCTCGTGATCCGTTCATGAGCATCGGTGCCAACGCACGGCCGATCAGCGCTGCCAATCCGTTCCAGTTCTACACTGGTTTCGACGGATACTGGTACTTCTTCTCACCAGGACGCGAGCGCTAAGCACTGCTTAGCCGTCTTCGGCCGGAATGGCTCCAACCTTTCGCAGGTTGGAGCCATTATTCTTTTAACGTTCGGGTTAGACTCTACGGCATGAGTAAAACCAACAACCCGAGCAAGGCTCGTACTTCTCAAGCTTCCTTTGTCGACCCACACCGCCATCTCGACTTTCTTCGCGTCACAGAAGCCGCCGCGCTAAGTGCTGCGCGTTGGGTAGGTCGAGGTGATCACCACGCCGCCGATCAGGCGGCTTGCAAAGCGATGAGAACGACTTTAAACGATCTGAACATCAAGGGCACCATCGTGATCGGAGAAGGCGAGCGGGATGAAGCACCAATGCTCTACATTAGCGAGGAAGTCGGAACCGGAGACGGCCCGGCGACCCAGATTGCGGTTGACCCGCTGGAAGGCACCAATCTCTGCGCCACGGGGGCGCCGAACGCCATCGCTGTGCTTGCTGCTACAGTTACGGGTGAAGGTCACCTCATGCATGCTCCTGACTGTTACATGGAAAAGCTCGTAGTCGGCGCCGAGGCGGCGGGTGTGATCGACATTACTGTTCCCGCCCGAGTCAATTGCCGGCTAATCGCAAAGGCACTAGGGAAAAACGTTGAAGATCTAGTAGTTGGAATTCTGGAGCGACCACGGCACGATGCCCTGATTGAAGAATTGAGGAAACTTGGGGTTCGAATCAACTTAATCGGAGATGGGGACCTTTCCCTGGCCATTGCGGCGCTAGATCCTGATGCTGGAGTTGATGTGCTGATGGGCACGGGCGGCGCGCCAGAGGGAGTCATAACAGCCGTTGCTGTGCAAGCCTACGGAGGAGAGATGCAGGCAAGGCTTGTGTTCACGAACGACGAGCAGCGGACAAGAGCCGAAAAGATGGTGCAGGGAGACATCGACCGAGTCCTCCAGACCGACGACCTGGCAAGCGGAAACCTGATGTTCTCCGCCACCGGCATCACGAATGGAGATCTCATGCGTGGTGTTCGGTTCACCCGTCATGGTGCCATCACAGAATCCTTGGTAATGAGAACCGCAAGCGGAACGATAAGGAAGATCGAGACCAAGCACCAAAGAGCGGCGGAATACGCGCTTTAGTCCTCGGTCAACGTTCGGAACGCAGAGAAGTAGAAGTGGCTGCCGAAAGTGTCGGGTACGAATTCTTTGCCATCCTTGATACCGACAGAGTAGAAGTCGAAGTTCCAGGGCGAGGCGCCTTGCAAGAGCGCAACGTCGTAAGTACCTTTGGCAAACCCTATAAGCGGCACGGATGACGCAGTTCCTGCTGGGCGTGTGATTTTTCCGAAGAATCGCTCGCCGTCTTCAACGAACCTAACTGTCGAGCTTCCGTCGAACAACATAAGATTCATATTCAGGTTTGGTCCGTCCGAAAGTCTGGCATTGGAGACCATCTTCGCGATGTCATCCACTAGTTTTCGTTTCGGTCCTGTAGTAAGTTCTTCCCAGTACCAGGGCATTCCGGCTCCAGCATGACCTCTTACGATCCCTTCCATCATCCCATCGCGAATCGCAGGGAGCGTTAATGTTCCGCCTGCACCAGTCTCTCCAACAAAGATCGGTTTGTTTCGGAAATGAGGGAGCGCATCGAATCGATCCAAAAGGGTTGTAGTCTCCCAAGGATACAAATGTGGTTGTATGTAGTCCATGCTTGCCCAAAGTTCGGGGCGTTCTAGCGATGAACTCGTCGTGATTAGGTGACCATAAGGGTCGAGTGAGCGGATGAACGTTGCGGTCTTGTCATGCCATTCAATCATTACTTCCCACTCTTCGTTCCACCGGTCGAGATTGTAATTGGGTATGTGCTGGTTAGCATGAAGATAACCGACGTACTCCACTTCGTTGAAGAGCTCCCAGCCCATCAGGCTTCGGTAGTGGCCGTACCGCGCAATCGCGTAGCGAATGAACATCTTGAGCCTGAAACCCGTTTCGTACAGAGCGTCTCCTGTATCCTCATCGAATCTGAATGGGTCAATCGGGTTGGTGTGCAGTTGCGACCAGGGATGCCGATGCCAGTCCGGATTTACCATTTCGGAAAATGATCCGTGGTTGAACAACACCATCTGGAGGTACACCCCGTTCGCTTCAGCGTCCTGAAAAACCTGGTCCCAGTTGTCGAGGGCGGGCTCCCACATGGTGTTCGGGTTGTGGTTAGGGTCGAATTCAGCCCACCAGGGATTTCTGTTGTCCCAATTTACAGACCAGACTCGGCTCCAGTTCAGGTCTCGGCTCTCGAAGCTCTGAAAATGCTGCGCTATTGTCCACGGTGGCTTTGTCCAGGCGACGTTGTAACCGATGGGGAAATAGCCATCACCGTTTTGGAATGCAAATCTTCTAGGGTTTTGGGGATGAGTGCCAATGAATCCTTTGAAGTCCGGCTCCGTGAGGGTTACGACGGGCGGAACTGGAACGGCGACCTGTGCAACTCCATTCCTGTATAGAACCGGAACAAAGGAACCAGGTTTATCAGCCTTTAGTCTGGCATTCCATTTGCCGTTGTCCCAATAAGCTAATCTCCAAGTTGTCTCTCCTGAGATGGAGTGGGTGAACTTTACGCGGACATCGTTAACCCGATAGTCAAACGGATCTCCCGGAAAGGTTGTATTGAATTGTACGGTTTCCGTTCCCCACCATATTGGGGCTGCAGTCGCCAGAGTAGCGGCAAGCAAAATTGCGTTCATGTCTAATCACCCCGCTGTTCACTCGCAGGTCTAGTTCTAAGTTTAGCCCACTCGCGCAACATGAGGATGTCCTCTTTCATCATTACGCTAAGGGGTACAACAGAAGTTGCCTCGTCCAATAAGTCTTGTGTTGTAACTTCTTCGCCTTTGCTGAAGGCACGAAAAAGTGCTCCGATCACGATTTGCTCTATTTCGGCACCACTAAAGCCTTTGGTAGCTGCAGAAACTTCGCGGATGTCGAACAGTGCAGGATCTCTTTTTCTCTTTCGCAAGTGAATTGAAAAGATGGACTCACGCTCTTCCAGATCTGGAAGATCGATGAAGAAGATTTCGTCAAAGCGCCCTTTTCGCAACATCTCAGGAGGCAGCTTGCTGACGTCATTGGCGGTGGCGATCAGGAAAACCGGCTTTGTGCGCTCCTGCATCCAGGTGAGGAATGTGGCAAAGACCCTGGCGGTGGTTCCCGAGTCGCTCACGCCGCTTCCTCCCATGCCAGAGAAGCCCTTTTCGAGTTCGTCCGCCCACAGAATACATGGGGCGATCGACTCCGCTACACGTATCGCCTTGCGGATGTTCTGCTCGCTTTGGCCGACGAGGCTGCCGAAGATTCGACCTACGTCAAGTTTCAACATCGGTAATTGCCAATGGTTTGCGATTGCCTTGGCAATGAGCGACTTTCCGCAGCCCTGTACACCTAGAAGCAAAACGCCTTTAGGTGGCGGTAACCCAAAGTCGGCTGCTTTGTCGGAAAAGCTCTCCTTGCGGTGTTCCAACCACTCCTTGAGCAACTCCATGCCGCCAACATCCGACAGCTCGTCCGAAACCGGATAGTATTCGAGAAGTTCGCTCTTCTTGATGATCTGCTTTTTCTCTTCCAAGACAACGCCTACATCAAATGTCTTGGCTTGAACCAGGCTTCTGGCGATGACCGACTCGATCTCATCCAGGGTAAGCCCCTGGCAGCTCTTAATCAAAAGCTCCCTCGTTTCTGGCGCTAACTCTAGTTGTAACTTTTCTGAACCTTGGTGGACTTTAATTGCCTTGTCTAAGGTCTCTTCGATTTCTGCTGGTCCAGGCAAAGGGAAGTCCAAGACCATGATGTCCTTCTCAAGCTCAGTTGGAAGACTTAGTATCGGTCCAAGAAACACGAGAGTTTGTGCTCTCATCCGAAGTTTGGTCGTCAGGTCTCGTAAGAGCCGAACGACTCGGTGATCGCGAAGATAGGGGTGGAAGTCCTTCAGCACGAAGACCGCGCGCTCCTGGTGCTCCAGGATCTGCGCCAAAACTTCCAGCTCGGCGGAGAGACTGGTCTTCTTGCTGTCTGTGCCCTTAAGTTTCGGTCGTAACCCCTGTGTAAGCGACCAGAAGTGAACCGGACGAGACAAGTGACCACAAGTCTCTTCGAAGAACTTTTCAACCCGCCGTTCCTCGTAGGACACGACAAACAGTAAAGGGTAGGCAGCCCTAAGTAAAATCTCGATCTCTTTGCGCGCGTCCACTTACAATAGTTTCCCTGAACTGAGTGAATACGATTTGGCGCAACCAGCAGGTTCATGAAAGGGACTCGTGTCGATCCGGCTCTCCATTCGTTTGCGCTACAGGAGTTGTCTTCTCTCACCGTTGCGCATCCGATTCGGCAAACCGTGACGCTGGAGTGGCGCACGTACCGAGTGACCGCTGGCAGAGCACACCTGAAGCAAAGCCTCATCACGCTCAGCGTCAACCTCTGCATCAATGAAGAGCGGGTGAGAGGCGTTCTGCTGCATGAGTACGCCCACCTCATGGTGTACGACCGCCACGGAGCCTCTGTGCGGCCCCACGGCTTGGAGTGGAAGCAGGCGATGAAAGAAATGGGCGAGCCGCCGCTGGTACGGCACAGTTTCGAAGTCGTGCGAAACACCAAACGGACCGTTGCACTTTATCAGTGCGAGCGATGCAAAACCGAGCTAGCCTTGAGAAAGAGGTTGCGCCGAGGGGTGAGATACGCCCACGTGAATTGCGGTGGCAAGCTGAAATTTCTTGGACATGCCGAAGTTGAGAACCAATGATCGCCGCGCTCGTTTCGTATTAAGATAGGACCTTAGGTCACACAACGCCCCATGTGGATCGCCACCGCAGAACGAAGTAAAGAAATCGACCGAAAGCTTTCGGACGAGTTTGGGATCCCGACCCGAGTGCTCATGGAGCGCGCTGGGCTGTCTGTGTTTGATGCGGTTCGCCAGTTCCTGCCCGATGGCGGTGCGCTCGCCATCCTCTGTGGAAAGGGCAACAACGGAGGCGACGGGTTTGTTGTAGCGCGGCTCGCCTATGAGCACGGCTACGATGTTGTCTGCCTCGTTTCTGCGCTGCCGGAACAGCTGTCTGCCGATGCGGAAGAACAGATGCGGGTTACTCGCGCCCAGGGCGTCATCCCGATTTTTTACGGAGATGCGCGTTGGCAGAAACACCTTGACTGCCTCGGACGCAAAGACCTTATCATCGACGCACTATTAGGAACCGGTGCTGATGGATGCGTTCAAGGGCCTGTGAAAGACATGATCCAGGCAATCAACCGAAGCGGCGTGCCCGTGGTTTCGGTCGATGTTCCGAGCGGGATTCATACCGACACAGGAGAAGAACTCTCGGAGAGTGTTTGGGCGTTGCGGACGGTCACCTTTGGGTTGCCAAAACCCTACTTGTTTCAAGGGATCGGGCTGGAACACTCCGGATTTTGGACTGTTGCCGATATCGGGATTCCCAGCTCTCTGCTGAACGAGCCAACCGGCGCAAGACTCCTTGAGGGCGATTGGGTCGGCAACCTGATCCCCGAGAGGATGCGGGGCAGCCATAAAGGCGAAAACGGCTCGTTGTTGGTCGTAGCGGGAAGCGAGCGAATGCCAGGAGCAGCGAACATGGTTGCCAAGGCGGCGCTGCGGTCTGGCGCAGGCTTGGTGACAGTAGCGTCGATCGATAGCGTCTGCGACGCTGTGGCGGCGCAATTGCCGGAAGCCATACTCCTGCGGCTTCCAGAACAGAATGGCAAGCTTCACCCAGATGCTGCAAATGTTCTGCTCGAAGCCCAGTCCAAGTTCTCGGCCGCCGTTGTTGGGCCAGGTCTAACGCACGATGAGCCTGTACAGGTGTTTCTACGAGATCTGTTCGAAGGCATCCGACTGCCCACCTGCATCGACGCAGACGCGCTCAACGCAATCAGCCTCGGAGTAGAACTACCCAAAGCGGAATGCGTGCTCACGCCGCATCCTGGAGAGATGAGCCGACTACTGCACGGAAGCGTGGCAGAGATCCAGTCTGACCGTTTCCGAACAGTTCGCGAAGCGGTGCAGCAATACAGATCTACCGTCTTACTGAAGGGAAGTTACAGCATCGTCGGCGACCCAGACAACCCGATGGCGGTCAATTGCACCGGCAACCCCGGGATGGCAGCCGCAGGAATGGGCGACGTTCTCAGCGGGGTTATCGGCACGTTGCTATCGCAGGACCTTCCTCCGTATCATGCCGCTTGTTGCGGCATGTTCTGGCATGGACTCGCCGGGGACCTTTGCGCCCAAGAGATTGGGACTGTTGGCTTCCTCGCGGGCGACGTAGCCAATGCTCTGCCACAGGCACGGGCTAAAATCACTACGTCGTGCTGTCCAAGATAGCGTTTTTCCTCGCGCTACTTCTCTTTCCTATCCTCCTGTTCTCCCAAGATCGGGTGTTGTTGGAGTTTGAGGCAGAGGCCGAGCGCGTGATTTGGACTTCTTCCGCCCCGACGGACACTCCGCCGGTCGGCGCAATCGAGGTTTCTGCCCGGACCTACGAGTTTCCGATTGTCGATGTTCAGCCGACCGAGTACCTGGTGATTCGGGACGTGGAAACCGGCAACCTTGCCGCCAAGACCCTCAAGGAAGTTGGGGCAAGTTGGAAGGTCGTTAAGTCGGACTTTGACCGAGTTGCCCAATCAACGCTTACGGTTCTTTATCGAGGTCAGCCAGTTGAAGCTGCCAGCGTTGTAGCCAAGCAGGCGGGGCTAGAAATTCGCCGTACCCAGCAAGGGGGCGAACCCGTTACGTTCTTTGGTCTTAGACCAGGGCGGGTCGATATCGAAGTCAGCTACAACAGCCTTGAAGGAGAAAACGTTCAGGCGTCGGGTGCCGTCGACGTGAGCCTTGAGCGATCGGCAATCATTCCCGAGTTCGCGATTTCCGTTACCGAACCAACCAAGACCACTGAGCCAGTTCGTGAAGGGGACGGTGAACCCGATGCCGCTACCCCCGCCGAAGGAGAGCAGCGTGAGACCGAACCGCAGCCTTCCGGGGGCATTCTTGGCCAGGTGGCACTCATCTTGCTCGCTCTGGCGATCGTAGGTCTGTTGCTGTACGGAGCCTACCGATGGGTTCGGGCAAACCCAAATCAGGTTTCAGCGGGCATGAAGGCGATAGGGGTTCCGCCCCCTACCGATAGCGACGGATCCAGTTCGGCGCAGCCGACTCCTGATGGTGACGCAGGCAGTTTTGACCCAGGACCTAGTGGCGCAAAGACGACGAACCCCAAAGAGCAGATCGTTTTGCAAGGTGGCGAGCCGGAGAAACTTGCGCGCACACCGGCCGAACCAACTCCAGCCGCGGCTACACCAACTGGCCCCGCCCTCACAACCCTTGCGGGTCAACGGTTCGAGCTAGTTGAAGGATCAAACGTCATATCAAGAGAGCCCGGCAACGCGATCTCCATCGCTTCCGACCCATCTATTTCCCGGAAGCATGCCGAAATCGAGCGCATAGGTGACCGGTATGTTCTTCGAGACTTTGGATCAACCAATGGCACGTACCATAACGGCAAGAAGATCGATGCGGAAGTCGAACTTCAGTCGGGAGACCAGGTGCAGGTTGGAGCAACGGTCTTGCGGTTCTTGACCTAACATAAATTACTTTCCCATGCTCGCTCGCGCACTATTTCTGTTTCTTGTAGGGGGCGCGGGAGGACTGCTGGCGTTCCTGATCATGGAGCCGTTTGTGCCGCCGGTTCGCGATCCCGGAATGATCGACGACGTTACGAGGGGAGCAGCCATGGCATGGGTTCGCTTTACTCTGTCCTTCGGCATCGTGGGGGGCATCTGTATCGGAGCCGCTCTGGGGTTGGTTTCAGGCTATTACCAGGGCTCAAGGGCGCACGTCCTTCGAGGCGCGATGTTCGGAGCCGGTCTAGGGTTTCTCGGTGGAATGATCGGGGTGACGATCGGAGGATTCGTTTATGGGATCCTCTCGGGAGGGAGTCAGGTTTTTGCCCTCGGTCCGCTCATCCAGATGATCGCGCGAGGGCTGGGCTGGGCGTTGTTTGGCGGCTGTATTGGCCTCGCGGAAGGCGCGATGGGCAAGAGCGTCAAGCGGATGACCCATGGCATGATCGGAGGTCTGATCGGCGGTTTTGTTGGAGGAATCTTGTTTGAGATCTCTGCACTGGCGTTTTCTGGCGTAGCGATCGCCTTCGGAGGCGGCGGGAACCCTGAGGGGACGATCCCCAGGGCAATTGGGCTGGTATCAGTCGGTGCATTTGTTGGCTTGTTCATCGGCATCGTAGAAGCACTGGCACGGAAGGCGTGGGTGAGAGTCGTGCTCGGAAGGAACGAGGGGCGGGAGTACTTGATCGATTCAAACCAAAGTGTTTTAGGTGCGAGTGAGATGGCAAGTGTCCCGCTGTTCGGCGATCCAACCATCGCGCCAAACCACGCTGTCATCCGAAAGGAGTCTCCGGGTTACGTCCTTTACGACACGGGCTCGCCGGCTGGCACCTATCTGGATGGCGCCAGAATCCAGCGCGTTCCTCTCTACAGCGGGGCAACGATTCAGATAGGGAAGTACAAGATGATCTTCATGCTCCGCGAAGGCAGAGCGCAGCCTATGGTGGCAGCAGGCTATGGCGCGGTTGCAAGCAGTTTGCAGCCCATCAACCTGGGGCCGGCGGCCCAACCCGGGGCTCAGGGACCCGTTCAGCAACCTGCTCCAGTGCTAGTTCAGGCAGTAACGCCGTGGTCGCTGGTCGGTATGGATCCGCCTCACGTCGGCCAAGTCTTCCCGATTTCCAACACCCTCACGATTGGAAGAGAAAGTGCAACGATTCCTCTGGCAGATGACAAGCTGGTATCGAGACGACACGTTCGGCTCGATGTAAAGGGACACCAACTTGAAGCAACCGATCTCGCCAGCAGAAACGGAACTTTCGTGAATGATCAGCGGATTGAGTCAATCGACCTTCAACCAGGGGCAATTCTCAAGGTTGGCAACCACCGATTTCGTGTTCAAAGAAATTAGTCCCCATGCTTTGCATCCGGGGTGACCGATTCAGAGTTAGACTATAGACATGAATTCGCCGTTTGATCCGAATCAAACCCGGTTGGGCGGGGCACCCATTGACCCGGTAAGAACGCAAATGAACCCCGGGCAACCTGCGCCATTTATGCCGCTGGGACCAGACCCGGCGAATATGCCTGCTTCCTTAAAGGTCGATGTTTTCGCTTCAAGAGAGGCGACGATGGCGAACGGACCCGCGAGAGAGCAATTTCTTGTAGAGGTTTCCGCGCCAGATTTTTTGCCAAAGGGTGCGGTCGGCAGAATGAAGACACCCACAAACGTGATCCTCGTTCTCGACGTATCGCAGTCGATGACGGGCAACCCGATAGAGTCGATGAAGGAGGCGGCTTGCTACGTTGTAGATCTCTTATCCCCTGATGATCTTCTCGGAATCGTGACGTTTTCGCAGCAGGCATTTGTTCTCATGCCTGTACAAAAGGTGGTCGACAAAAACGCCATCAAGAGCGGCATTCGCCAACTTCAGCCCGAGTGGACCACCAACGTCTCGGATGGGTTGATGCGAGCGCACGAACAAGCGATGCTGGGGCGAGAGCTGAACCGAGCAAGCCGAATACTGTTGTTTACTGATGGAGAGCCGACTGATGGACTGACAGACTTCCCGGCATTGGTCGACCTTGCTGGAACCGTGAAGGATCAGGGAGTGGGGATCTCGCTGCTAGGCTTCGGTCAGGACTACAACGAAGAGCTTTTGGTTTCGATGGCTCGCCGAGGCGGAGGGAATTTCTATCACATTTCGCGAACTGACCTCATGGCAGAAGTCTTCCGCGCAGAGCTGGAGAAATTGACGAATGTTGTGGCAACGGATCTGCGACTTGAGGTCAAGCCGGCTCGCTGGGTCGAAACGCGAGGCAACTCCCAGGGGGATACGTTCTCGATCGATTTGCCCGACCTTGAGCGGGGTGCATTGGTCGATAAGCTGGTGGAGTTCGAGTTTCAAAACCACCCGCTGGGATGGTACAGAGTCGCCGAAGGAACTCTGCGATACAACGATACGATTTCCGGGCGGCAAGAGCAGGTGGCGATCGACTTCATCATGGAGTTCACGGCAGATCGGGCTCGATACGAGGCTCCTCAGAACCCGAAGGTAGCGTCGATGATCGAATACAACCTGGCGAGCGAAAAGGTTGAACGGACGATTATGGGTCTGCGAAACCAGCAGATCACCACCGGAGAAGCGCTCAGCGACCTAGAGCGCACTCAAGCCATTCTAACCAAGGACGGGCGGTTTGACGAGGCAAGCGAGGTCACCCGCGCAATCCAGGCGATCAAGGCTGGGGATGTCGGTGAGGCGCAGAAGACTCTCATGGGGGCGCAATACCGCATGGAGCAAGGGAAAAAGCAACTCTAGAATGCTGGGTTTAAGGGCCATCCCTGGCCGAACCAGGCCGTTCCGTCGACATAGTGATGGACGCTTCGCTATGCGGGGAAAGTCGCGCGAAAATCTAGCCCCAAGGGGTTAGTCCGGTTTGGTTTACCGGCTCCGTTGTAAAGAAGCGAATCACGCCATACACCATAAGAGCGATCACGAACGAGATCAGCATGGTGTTCAACCAGAACGGGTTCATCACAATGCGCTGGCGAGTGATGATGCCATAGAGCGACCCAATCGCAAAAACAGTCAGCCCGATATAGATCATCCATCCCATCGGATGAGCGCTCAGCGAGGCGGTCAAGTCGAACTTGAGCAGCGACGAAATCGATGTGGTCATGCCGCAAGTTGGACACGGTCGGCCGAACATCACAATCGAGCCACAGGGTGGAAGCCCCAGCTGCCGGTGAGTTCCGAAACCCTCGGCCGAAGGGCGAAGCAGTACGCCGATGACCGTCATCGCCAGCCAAACCCCGAAGGTGAAAATCTCCCCACCGAGATCTTGCCATCGCGTGACGCGCGTTGCCGTTACGAACGGCTTTCGGGAAGCACGCACTCTGGGTGAAGCCACCTCTCTGAGACCCTTGCCACTCCGAGGATGTGGCCATTTGTATCGAGCAACCCCGCGTGGGTTGCAGGAACTTCGCTTTGACTGGTTACCGGTTGCCCATGCCGAACCCTGTGCACCTGTCCTTGATTCAGCTTTACCAGAGGCATAGGCGGAAGTGCCTCGTGTAGTGGGATCAAGTCTTCGGGTGTGCACTCATCGAGCTGCATCGCATCGTCTACGTTAAACTCTCCGGATCGGGTTCGCCGTAGCGACTCCAGATACGCTCCACAGCCGACCGCTTGTCCTAGATCATGCGCCAAAGTTCGAACGTACGTTCCGCCCGAGCACACGATTCGGACGTTGGCCCGGTCTCCGTCCACTCCAAGCAGATCGAATCGCTGAATGTGGACGGAGCGCGGCTTCCTTTCAATTTCTTCGCCAGCACGCGCAAGTTTGTAGAGCGGCTTGCCACCCACCTTCACGGCGCTGTACATAGGCGGAATCTGTTTGATCAGCCCCTTAAATGCGGGAAGTTCTGACTCGATCTGCGGGGTCAGGTCTGCCGGGACCTCTGTTTCATTTTCTCGCTCGGCTTCTGCGTCGTAGGTGCGGGTTGTCGCTCCGAATCGGATGCAGCCGTAGTACTCCTTCGGCTCAAGTGGCAAGTACTGAAGGAACCGAGTCGCGGGACCGATTGCCAGCACCAGCAAGCCGGTTGCCTGCGGGTCGAGGGTTCCGGAGTGGCCAACACGTTTGGTCTGAAACCGAGAGCGAACCCGATTCACGACATCGTGGGAAGTCATGCCCGTCGGCTTGTCGATCAGCAGGATTCCAAACACAGTTTCAACCTCTCGATGAGTTGGTGTGCTGCAGAGGAAAGGGTGGTTTCCGAAAAGGTGCAGCCGGCTGCTACCAAGTGGCCTCCGCCACCGAAGTCTCTGGCGGCGGCGGATACGTCGATTCCGTTTCGCGAGCGTAAGCTGACCTGGATCCGGCCAGGAGACGCTTCTCGAATGAAAGCGGCGATTTCCACTGGTTGAAGCGAAAGCAGCTCGTTTGCAAACCCTTCGGTCTGATCGTCGCTCGCTCCAGTCTCCTCAAAGTCTTGAAAGGTCAGGAAGCTCCAGGCAATCCGCTCATCGCACTCATACTGAATTCGGGTTAATAGCTTTGCCTGAAGGCTGGCAGAGCTGATAGGGCGGCTCTGGAAAATGCTGTCGTTGATTTCGAAGAAGTCTCCGCCTGCATCGACAAGCTCGGAAGCTAGCGACAGACACTCCGAGTTCACGTTTCGGAACCGAAACGAACCCGTGTCGGTGATGATTCCGGTCAAAAGGCAGGTGGCGATGTCCGGCGTGATCTGTGCCCCAATCGTCTTCAGATAGCGAGCAACGATAACGGCGGTCGCCGAAGCCGACTGATCGTGCAACAAGACTTCTACTGGCTGATCCAGCCGGACGTGATGGTCGAGAATCGCCAGATGGCTTAGCTTTTCAAACGGCTCCCGAACTCGACCGATTCTAGACAGGGTCGGAAGATCAAGCACAACGCCGTAGCTGAATTCAGTGCCGGAAGGCTCCGTTCGGAGCAGGTTCACTCCTGGAAGAAACGACAGGTGCTGGGGTGCCGGATCGCTACAGAGAAATTCAAATGGTTTCCCGATTTGCTGTAGGTAAAGGCAAAACGCGAGGGAGCTTCCCAAAGCGTCTCCGTCTGGGCTTTGGTGAGTTCCAATAAGGAGGCGATCCGCTCTTTCAATGAACCGCTGAAAAGCTAAAAACTGGTCTTGCATCACGACTTCAGGTGGGCTCGGACCAACCTGCCAGTAAGGAAGAGGTTACCCGTCAGGAACGTGAAACCGATGGTTTTCAGTCTTCGACGGGCTCAGGTTGCTGGGTCAGCAGCCTCAGTCTTTTCGCCAGATTATTGCTAATCAGCCCGTCGGGGTCGAATCGCTGCTTCAAGCTGTTGAAGTTTTCTAGAGTCGGTCTGCCCAGGTAGCGCTCTGCCTGCTCTGGAATCAACAAGTTGTCTTTGGCGAGATAGAACCTGCCTCCGGCATCGAGAGTCGAGTCGATGATTGCCGAAGCCATCTGCTCAAATTTATGACGGTGTTTCTCAGAAGGAACCTTGAAATCCATGGCCAGCGAGTAGCCATCCACTCCGTGCGAGAGCCAGTAAAGATCACTTCGGTGTCTCTTCATGACCACGAGAAAACTCTCCAGCTTCATCCGCTGCTGGGTTCTCAGCGCTTCGCGAAAGACTCCGTAGGCTCGGTCCTCTGGCACAAAGATCTGGAGCTGACGAAAACCCCGCTTGCCATAGGCAAGCTCCCAATTCGGCACGTAATCGAGTAGGAACTGGTACTGAACGATCGGCTGAAACCGAACTCTTCCGTCTTCGCGCGACTTTGCCTGTGAGTGCTTTGCCCAATTCACCATCTTCATGCCGGTTCGATTGTTGAACCACCGCATGGCTTTCCATGCAGTCGATTTTGGGAAGAATCCGGCAACGGTGTCGGGCAGTTCCTGGTGTTCCGAACGGAGCGAGTATTGCGCGCCATTTGCCTCGGTTACGTGCTTCGCGGCATGAAAGAGGCCTCGACCTTCGCCTAGGCCTCTTGCAAAGGCGTCGATCCAGCTCACCATATAATCTGAGTCACCTTCGAACTTCTTGAAAGTATCGAATTGATCCTGCAAGTTGGCACATGAGACAGGCCAAACCATCAAGTCGCCTGAACCGATTCGCTTCAGAGCTATTCGTGCCCTTGTGATAGCGCCGAAGAGCCCCAGACCTCCACAAACTCCGAAAAACTCCTCGTCTCGCGGTGTCAGCACTCTGGTTCCGGTTGGGGTGCAAATTTCCATCTCCAAAACATGGTCGCAAAACGTTCCCTCGCGGAAGTGGTTCTTCCCGTGGATGTTCGCCGATATCGCGCCAGCAACCGAGGTCTTCATTGTGCCGCTTACGATGGGGGGCCACCAGCCATCCTCAATCGTGTAGCGCCAAAGCTGCTCCAAGGTGGCACCACCTTCGACCTCGATGACCCCTTCCTCTAGGTCGTAATCTAAAATCCGGTTCAAACGCCCCAAATTCACTAGCAACGCGTCATCACCAAGAGCGAGATCGCCGTAGCTTCGCCCCGAACCATGGAAAGCTACGCTCCGTCCACTGCTCTGAGCCAGTTCGAAAATCTCAGGGATCTGGCTTGCTCTGGTCGGTCGGATCAGGTAGCCCTCGGCTCGGTCCACACCGCCGAACCCCTGGAGGCGGGTCGCCAAAGCTTGGTCTACCGGCTGGCTCATCACAGATTCAGTTTGCGGAAGATCGGCGAAGGAACCCATTGGATCACCCGGAAGATCACTCTATGCGAAAACTTCAGGTACTGCTCGCCGGCTTCGCCCGACCTCTTGAGAGTCTCGCGGGCGGCTTCTTCCGCCGTCATAGCACCTTTCAGGTTGATTTTCAGCGCTTCGGTCATCTCTGTGCGCACGGGTCCAGGTTTTATGGTGACCACGGTCACCCCCTTCCGATGGAGCCGGTTCCTCAGCGCCTCCAGATAACTGTGGAACCCCGCCTTCGATGCATTGTAGATGGGCTGGCCGGCCCTGCCTCGGTCTCCCGCAACGCTTCCGATCCCGATGATGGTGCCAGAACCAGTCGATTGGAATCGCTCTGCCGCAACGTTCAGCCAAGCGACCGCTCCGAGGAAGTTCACTAGAATCATCTCCTTATCCTTGGCGAAGTCAAACTCGGTAGGGGCGACAAAGGGCATCACACCAGAGTTGTAGATGATCAGATCCAACCCTCCCAACTCCTTCACTGCTGCATCAAAAAGAGCGGGTACTCGGTCAGTTTCGCGAACGTCGTGCACCATACCGACCACCTGCCCGTCGGTGCTTTCACTCAGCTCCTTCAGCCGCTCTTCCCGGCGGCCAACACCAACTACCTTGGTGCCTCCCGCCGCGAGCTGCTTCGCCAGCTCCCAGCCAATGCCCGAGGTAGCGCCAACCACAATGGCGCGTTCGAATTTTGGCGTGCTCACTACCTGATTAACGATTGCGGCGCCGGGTTTGGAGCCACATTCGCGTCCCCGATGAACGGGATCTGCATGCCCTGAGTTGCCGCAACGATGCAAACGACGGTCAGGACGAGCGCTGCCAAGATCTGTTTGTCGGCGAAGATCAGGGTCTCCGGTTCGCCCCCTTCATCTCGGGCAAGCGTCAGCAGCAAGTATCGCAAAACGCCGTAGGCTACGAACAGGGACGAGAGCGCAATTCCAGGGTAGAGCTTGGCGGTGCTGCTCTCAATGCTGTAAACGCCGTAGCTCAGGATCGCCGCCGCTGCGGAAACGATCACTAAGGCGTTCAAGGTTGTTAGGTCGTAATCGCCTAGCACCGGGCGGCTTAGAACTGCTGATTCTCCCTGAGACACGAACTCCGATCGTCGCTTTGCAAACCCAACCAGCATGGCGAGTGCGGCGGTCACAAACAAAAGCCAGCCAGAAACCACGACGGAGATGGCAACCGCTCCTAGTGCCGCCCGCAGCACGAATCCAAGAGCGATCGTGAAAACGTCAGCAATCGGGACGGTCTTGAGCCAACTGTTGTAGGCGATTTGAAGCAAGATGTAGATGCCGACGCCAGCAAGAACTGCCCAACTGACCATCCAGGCAAGGCCTGATCCGACAAGAAGGCAGACGGCAATAATCGCCCAGGCGACAGGAACAGATAGCTCGCCGGAAGCGATCGGCCGAAGTTTTTTCTTCGGATGTTGCCGGTCTCTCGGCGCATCCAGTAGGTCGTTGATCGTGTACATAGCGCTGCCCACAAAACAGAGCGCGAAAAACGCCAAAGTTGCAGCGAGCCACAGGTCATAGTCGCGTGTGACCAAGAGCGGGGCGAAAACCAGAAGGTTCTTCGTCCACTGTTTGATCCTCAAGATGCGCAACCAGGGCGGCAGAGACTGCATTGCGGGCAATTATGCTCGATTCTCTCAGCCAGAGTCGAAATTTGGCATCAATGCGGTGCCAAAAGACCTGCACATTGGGGTACCGGCTGGTATCTTTTTGTGTCGGTATGTGTGGAATTGCAGGGTACGTAGGCTCCCGGAACGCGGTGGAAGTCGTGTTCGACCAACTCAAGAGGCTCGAGTATCGGGGCTATGACAGTGCAGGCATCGCCTACCTGAACGGAACCGATATCCGGGTGGTGAAGAAGGCTGGAAAGCTGACCGAGTTGGCGAAGGAGATGATCGACCTTCCCAATTCAGAGATTGCCATCGGCCACAGCCGGTGGGCAACCCACGGCGCCCCAACAGATTTAAACGCCCATCCGCACTACGATCGGCACGAATCGATTTCCATCATTCACAACGGCATCATCGAGAACTACCTCGAGCTGAGGGAGATGATGGCGAAGGAGGGACACCAGTTCCATTCGGAGACCGACACTGAAGTTGCCGCGCACTTGATCGGCCGCGAGTACGCAGCTGGCGTGCCGCTAGAAGAAGCAGTACTGAACGCCGTTCGGCAGTTCCGTGGGGCGTACGCGCTGGTGGTTCTGAGTAAGCGCGAGCCGGACAAAATCGTTGCGGCGCGAAACGCCAGCCCGTTGGTCATCGGTATTGGTGAGAACGAAAACTTCCTGGCGAGTGACATTCCCGCGCTGATTCCCTACACCCGAGAGGTCGTGATTGTTGAAGATGACCAGCTAGCTGTAATCACTCACGAAGAAGTTCGCTTCCTCGACGAAAACGGCGTTCAGATTCACCCCAAGCCGATCTACGTGGATTGGGACATCGAAGCGGCAGAGAAGGGCGGCTACGAGCACTTCATGCTCAAAGAGATCCACGAGCAGCCCGATGTTGTCCGGCAAAGCATTGCCGGAAGAATTGACGAGGCGGGTCAGGTTCGTCTGGAGCAAATCTTCTCTGACCACGTCTGGCACGAGATTGACAGTGTGCACATCATTGGCTGTGGAACTGCGTTTCACGCCGGGCTGATGGGCAAATACCTGTTCGAGAAGTTGCTTCGGCTTCCAACTTCTGTGAGTTTCTCCAGTGAGTTCCGTTATGGCGACCCAGTGATCTCTCCAAAGTCACTGGCGGTCTTCATAAGCCAAAGCGGGGAGACCGCTGATACGCTCGCCGCGCTGCGACTTTGCAAGGAACGCCGGATTCGCACCCTCGGTGTTGTCAATGTCGTTGGCTCCTCAATTGCCCGCGAGTGCGACAAGGTTTTGTACATCCAGGCGGGTCCCGAAATTTCGGTCGCCAGCACGAAGGCGTACACCGCGCAGGTTCTGGTCCTGCTACTCTTGGCACTCTACATCGCGCAGGTTCGCGAGATGCCAGGGGTGAGGCTGAACGAGTGTATTCAAGAGCTGCGCGACTTGGATTCGCTAGTCGACGAAGTCATGAAGCTCGAAGAGCAAATCATCGAGTTTGCGGAGGCAAACAAAGATTCGAAGCTGGTTTGCTTCCTTGGCCGAGGCGCAGATGCGTGCGTGAGCTATGAAGCAGCGCTCAAGCTGAAGGAGATCGCCTACATTCCGACCCAAGAGTGCCCGGCAGGGGAAATGAAGCATGGTCCGCTCGCCTTGGTCGAGCCTGGCGTTCTGGCTGTCTTCGGCGCAACGGATCCGGCGGTCCGGGAGAAGACTCTGAGCAACATCAAGGAACTGCAGGCTCGTGGCGCGAGCATCTTGGCGCTGGTCTCTGGTGAGGCTACGAACTTCAAACTCTCAGGATGCGCGGTGCTGGAACTGCCGAACACGAGGTTTGAGTTCCTTGATGCCTTGCTCTCCGTTGTCCCTATGCAGCTACTTGCCTATCACATAGCCAGGCTTCGTGGATGCGAGATCGACCAACCCAGGAACCTGGCAAAGAGCGTTACGGTCGAGTAGCCGATTCCTTGGTTTAAATTCTTTTTCCCTTCTTCTTCCGTCTGGATACAATGAATCCAAATGGAGGAGAAAAATGGGAAATAGTTTCGTAGGCGACGTCGTCGTCGGATGGATTGGAATTCTGCGTAACGTTTGCGGAGCAGTCTGCGGGATCATCGCGGCGTTCTTTGCGGGTGCGCTGGGTGCTCTTGCTGGAATGGGAGGGGCAGAAACGGCTCCCGGTGCTGCAGTTGCTGGACTCGCCGTGGGGAGCTTCCTGTTCTTCATGGTGCTCTTCCTGACGTTGTTCTACATCATCGGACTCTTTATCGCGTTCCAGATGTTCAAAGGAACCCGAAAGGCGATCACGCTGAACCTGGTGTGGAACGTTCTGATTCTTGTGCTTGAGATCTTCTCGTCGGTATCCGGCGTCGGTTTCTGGAGCCTGATCATTACGGTCGGAATCATCATCTACTGTGTGCTGCGGCTCGGCGGCAAAGTCGGACCCGCACTCATCGAAGGCTAGAGCTTTTCGTATACTTCTTCCTGCCGCCCAGCCAAAGCTGGCGGCAGGAAGATGAGCAAACTTCGACAATTCATTGTCATGGCTGGGGGCTCGGGAGAGCGTTTCTGGCCACTTTCCAGGCAAACCCGCCCTAAGCAGCTACTCCCACTCGGTGAGAGCGACCGGTCCCTTCTCCAAGAAGCGGTCGACCGCCTTCTAGCGATTTCTGGTGCCGACCAAGTCTACGTCGCCACCTCCCGCCCCTTGCGTCCAAGCATTCTCGCTGCAGGGCTGCCGTTGCCCGACCGCAACGTGATCGCCGAGCCAGCCAAGCGCAACACCGCAGGGTGCGTTAGCTACGCTATCGCTGAGCTAATCGCCCGCAATCCAGGGGTTGAACCTAGCGACATCTCGCTCGGGTTCGTCACAGCAGATCACCACATCCCACAATCGGATCTGTTCCTCCAAGTCGTCCAGCGCGCGATGGACGCGGTCGAGGCCATTCCTGCCATCGGGATCGTGGGAATTTCTCCGAGCCGTGTTGAAACCGGCTACGGCTACGTTCGATACTTCAAGGACCCCGTCAAGGAGCTTAAGGAGAGCAACGACCTGCCCGTCTACCCCGTCCAGGCGTTCCTTGAAAAGCCAAGTCGAGAACTGGCAGAGCAATTTATCGAACAGGGGAACTGCCTGTGGAACAGTGGCATGTTTTTCGGCACTGTAGAGACTTTCCTCAATGAACTCTCCAAAACCAGCCCGCCTCACTTTGACGCCATCGGAAAGATGGTCGAGGCGATCAGGGACAGCGATGAGGCACAACTTGCGGCTGTTTTTGACTCATTGCCGGACATCAGCATCGACTACGCGCTTGCCGAGAAGGCATCGAGGGTCGTTGTCGTTCGAACCGATTTGGTTTGGGATGACATTGGCGCGTGGGACGCGGTCAGTCGAACTAAGCCCAGAGACAACTCAGGGAACGTGGTCGTCGGAGAGGCAGAACTCATCGACTGCAACGAGTGCGTGGTGTACAACGACTTTTCTGACGCCGGCCGGGCGGTTGCCGTGATTGGCGTGGAAGACCTCGTGGTTGTTGCTACCGACGGCGGTGTTTTGGTGATGCCCAAGTCTCGGTCGCAAGACGTCAAGCTCGCCGTTCAAAAGCTCAAAGAAAAGAACTCCAGGCAGCTATAACAATCCTCGTATCGACAGAATTGTCGTGATTTCGAGATTTTTGCAACGTTCCAAGCACGTTTGACGAGATATTCTTCCGTAGAAGAAAGAGATGCCGTTTTGGGTCGAATTTCAACACGCCGTGGGCGAACTCGAAGCGGCTGCAAGTGATGCAGTAATCCAGCTCGGGTTCTGGACCTACGTCATCTTTTTTCTCGCCATTTTTCTCAAGACGGCGCTCATCTACGTCCCTTTCATCCCCACAACCACGCTGGTATTTTCGGCGGGTCTGCTCAGCCAAAGCGAACCAGCCCATCTCAACATCTGGGCAATTACGGTCCTCCTAATTGTCGCGGCGATTGCCGGCGACAACGTCAGCTATTGGATTTCGAGGGTCATTGGACCAAAGATTCTCACGGGGCGAAGGATGAACCGGGTGACGGGCGACAAACTCGATCGTGCCAGGGTCTATATGGAGCGAAATGCCACCGTCTCGATCGTTTTTGCCCGATGGATTGCCGTCCTTCGGTCGATGATCCCTGTAATCTGCGGAGTCAGTCGTACCAATTTCGGTCGGTTCCTTTCTCTGAATGCGATCGGAGCCGTACTTTGGGTTTTGCCCTTGGTCTTGGGCGGGTACTGGCTGGGCAATCAGCTGTGGGTTCGTGAGAGGTTGGGACTTGCGGTAGGCATCGTAGCCGGCTTGGTGTTGCTCGCCATATTGGGCGAGGTGGTGCGTAACCACTTGAGAAGATCGAAGGAGGCAAACATTCGCGCCTCCAACGTCGTTCACAATAGTTAGCGTGCCTGTTCGCATCTGCCCCAACATCCTTCAGCTTCGCCCCTACGTGCCCGGCAAGCCGATCTCGGAGGTGCAGCGTGAATTGGGGCTGGAAGACGTCATCAAGCTCGCCTCGAACGAGAACCCGTTCGGACCATCGCCCAAGGCGACTGCCGCAATGGCGGAGCACCTGAAAAATCTTCATCTCTATCCCGATGCCTCATGTTTTGAGCTTCGAAAGAAGCTCTCGGAAAAGTTTCAGGTTCCGCCAGAGCAAATCCTCCTCTCTAACGGCAGCGATGAGATCCTTCAGTTGCTCTCCTATCTCCTGATAGACGACCCGGAGGCGGAGATCCTGACCTGTATGCCTTCGTTCGGCTTGTACCGTGCCGTAGCTGCACAAACGCGGTGCTGCAGCGTTTGCTTGCCTCTAGACCTAGAAGGGAAGTTCAACCTCAACGAGCTTTCAAAGAAGATTTCTTCCAGAACGAAGCTGGTCTACATCGCCAACCCGAACAACCCCACCGGAACCATCGTTTCCAACTCCGAGCTTCGAGACTTCATCGATCGACTGCCCGAGGGTGCCGTCCTTGCTCTAGATGAGGCGTACTTCGAATTTGCAGCAGATGACCCCGACTACCCAGACGGCAGAAAGCTTGTAATGGAGGGGCTTCCTGTAGTGGCAACCCGCACGTTCAGCAAGGCTTACGGGCTTGCAGGCATCAGAGTTGGTTACGGCTTCGCGCCACCAGAGATTCGAGATGCATTCGATCGTCTGCGGTTGCCATTCCACGTTAATTCGCTTGCCCAGGTTGGTGCTATCGCCGCTCTGGACGACGAGGAGCACCTGTACAAGACCATCGACGAGAACCGCAGAAACCGAGACCGTCTGGCGAAGGTGCTGGTTTCAATCGGAGCGAAGGTGACCCCTAGCCACGCCAACTTCATTTGGGCAGAGTTCGATCAGCATAGCTCCGAGCTGTTCGACAAGTTGCTTCGAGATGGGGTGATCGTGCGACCCGGATACCTCATGGGTTCAGACAATCATGTTAGAATCTCGGTTGGTACAGCAGAAGAAACTGACCGCTTCGTACAATCTATACAGGCGCTTGCAAAAGCGTCTAGCCACACATGATCATCGCCCTCTGCCCTTCCGTATCCCCTAACCAGATCAAAGAGGTCTGCCGGCATCTGCGCGAGTGGGGGTATCAGGCGACGACACTTTCCGGTCTAGGTGAGCAGTTAGTTGGGGCAATAGCGATTGAGGAGACAGTCGACGAGTTTGAAGCGGCAGAGAGGGTGCGAACCTTGCCCGGAGTTGATGAGGTTCTCTCTGTTGGAAAGCCTTACCGGTTGGTAGCGCGAGAGAGCCGAAGCGAGCCGTCAACGGTTACCGTTGCCGGAGTAACGCTGGGGGATGGCTCTTTTCAAGTTATCGCAGGGCCTTGCTCGATTGAGTCGTTCGATCAGCTGATGGAGACCGCCAGGTTCGTTCAGCGCAACGGCGCCTCGCTTATCCGCGCTGGCGCATTCAAGCCATCCACTTCGCCCTATGGATTCCAGGGACTTGGCAGAGAGGCGCTGGAAATGCTTTCCACGGTCAGAACCGAGCTGGGCATTGGCGTCGTAACGGAGCTTATGGATGTCCGGGAGCTGGACTCCGTCTCGCGAGTAGCGGACATGGTTCAGATTGGCACCCGAAACATGCAGAATTACGACCTCTTGCGGGAGGTCGGTCGCACCCGGATCCCCGTCCTGCTGAAGCGCGGGATGATGTCGACTCTCGAAGAGTGGCTTCTGGCAGCCGAATACATCGCCAAAGAGGGCAATGAGTCGATTGTGCTGTGCGAGCGCGGGATACGGACGTTTGAGCGCCATACCCGCAATACTCTCGACCTGTCGGCGGTGCCAGCGATCAAGGAACTGAGTCATCTACCGGTAATCGTCGATCCCAGTCACGGAACAGGCAGAAGGTCGCTCGTTCCCTCGATGGCTTTGGCTGCCGCTGCGGCTGGAGCCGACGCGGCGCTGATCGAGGTGCACCCAGATCCGGATTCTGCCATCAAGGATGGGATGCAGAGCCTGACCTTTGAAGCATTCGCCCGATTAATGGGCGAACTCCGCACGTTGTGCGATGCAACGAGAGCGCCCGGTCTCGCCCGAAGAGTAGCTTAGGCGCCGGGCTCTACAGCTTCAGCAGCTCGCCTTCTCCGCCAAGGTCGGCATAGCCCAGCCCGGCAAAGGGCTTGACTTCGCGAGCGATAGCATCGAAGACTTCTGAAGTGCTGAAGTAAGGCGTTGTTGGGCTGATTCGCATATCCAGCTCGGTGCAAACCCGCCACATCGCCTTGCACTGGCCCGGAGGTGGAATGACTTGCTTCATGAGCTGCACTCGCCCTTCGGCGTTTGTATAGGTTCCGTCTCCTTCGGCAGGCGCTGCAAGGGGCAGAATGAGGCTGGCATAAGCCGTGCTTGCCGCCTCTAGCACACCTTGGTACACCAAGTAGTCGACGTTCTCCAGCGCGGCTGCCGCCAGATCACGGTCGGGGAACTCGAGGATGGGGTCACAATCAACCAACCAGAGCGCCTTGATCCGCCGGCTGGCTGCTGCCCTCAGAATCTGCTCGGTGTTCAAGCCGCTTGAATCGAGAACAGCGTAACCCGGACCAAGATCGGGCAAAATTCCCAGCACATTGGCGCCGTACTCGTTCGATTGAAGCGGGTAAGTGTTCAACTGGAATCCGCCAACCTTGGCGGTCGCTCTAAGCGTCTCAAGCGATTCGACACCGTTCGGCAAGTCGTACATTCCGGTCGAGGTGATCCAGGCGGGGTCGTCGGTGCTCAGGGCCTCAACGGCTTCTCTAAACCGAGCCGCATCGCAGCCGGCGTCCCTGCAAAGGGAATCTAGTTCCTCCGCAGGCAAGTTTCCGAACGCCGCAGAGATGGCTCTTGCCATCTCCAGATTTCTTCCTGGCGCGTAACTCACCACCACGTGGGCAAAGCTGTCTACATCTGTCTCAGAGGAGGCGAAAACGACGACCTTTGCCCCGTTCTTGAACCATGCCTTCCGAACTCTGAGGAAGAGAATCGGCAGCTCGTCTGCCAGAGAGGTAGCGAAGACACCGATCGCACTCAAGTTTTCGAAATCGGCGATGGGGGTTGGGGTGCTTGACTGCCCGGTAGCGACTTCCGGCCGCTGGTCCGCTGAGATCAGATGGCTGTATTGACGGTGATCGATGTTTTGCGAGCCGAACCGGTCTCGGAACAGTCTCTGGAAAAGATATTGGTCTTCGTTGGAGATTCGGGAGCCGCCGATTGTGGCAACAGCCTCGCCGCCGTCTTTGAAGTTCGACAAGATCTCATCGTAGGCTGCTATCCAGTCGATCGGCTCCAAGCTGTGGCCTCTTCTCGCGAAGGGCTGCGTGATCCGCTTGTTGCTGTTGTAGAACTCCTGGCCGAATTTGCCCTTGTCGCAGGTCCATTCTTCATTGATCGCCTCGTTGGTGCGGGCATTGATCCGAACCATTTTGCCAACACGGTAATCGAACCAGATGTTGCACCCGAGGGAGCAGACGGTGCAGATGGCGGGTCGGGTCTGGAGATCCCATGGTCTGGCTCGGAAGCGGTACTTCGAGCTCGTTAGTGCGCCGACGGGACAAATTTCGATAACGTTTCCGCTGAACTTTGACGTGAACTGACGTAGCTCGAAGGTTGTCGGCTGCATTTGCGCGCCGCGGAAGCGGAAAGCGAGTTCAGAGTCACCAGATATTTCTTCCGTGAACCGAACGCATCGACCGCATTGGATGCAGCGTTCGAGGTCGAGCGTCACGTACTTGCTCAGCGGAAACGCCTTGGGGAGGTGGCGCTTGATTTCCAGGTACCGGCTGGTGGAGGGACCGTAGGCGAGCGTGTTGTTCTGAAGGGGGCACTCGCCGCCGCGATCGCAGATCGGGCAGTCCAGAGGATGATTGATCAGCAAGAATTCCAGGACTCCTACCCGGTCTTTGTGGACTTGCTCGGTGTCTGTGTAAACCACCATCCCTTCCGAGGCAGGTAAGGTGCAGCCGGCCTGGGGCTTGGGCATCCGTCGAACGCTGCCATCTGGCTGCTCGAAACCGACCTCAACAAGGCACATTCGGCACATCCCTACAGGCTTCATGCGGGGGTGGTAGCAGAAGATGGGAATCTCCATGCCCAGCCGCTTCACCGATTCCACGATGAGTTCGCCTTCAGGAACCTGGAGTTCCTGGTTGTTGATTGTGATTTTTACAGTCTTGCCGCCAGCTACAGTCGCCATGTTGTTCGAGTACGGGAAGAGTAAACCTCCGCGAATCTATGGGAAGCAGATTATCCCAACGGATTCTACGAGCGAAGCCTTCGATGGTGCATCAGACGGCCGTACCCGAACTTTTGTGTTCGGGCAGCTCCAAGTTGCATAACTACTCGAGGCGGAACGTCAACGCTTCGAGGTTTCAGGCGCTCTGGGGACATTCGAACTGGGGCTGATTCAATCGGCACCGGTGGTCTGAGCATTTCCCCCGGAAGATTGAGTTGCCGGGCACCATTAGTCGTACCAAGAACGACGACATATGGAGTGTGTACGTCTGGAGCGCGAGCCTCCGGCTCGCTAGTGCGGATGCAGCCACGATCACCCGCCAAAGTCGAGTTCATACTAGAGTTCGTTGGGTTGAAAAGGTCTTCTAGAGCTGGCTCTAGACAGTGGGCTTTTCTTCTTTCCGGTCCTGTTCGGACCGGTTGCGAGCCATAGGCTCGCGTTCCCAGGTGCGGTTCTTCGAACCTTCAGATGAGGAGTTCGCGGACAAGAAAGAACCCCTGCAGCATGAACGGCCGCAGGGGGTGTGAGCTGAACCAGAGTTAAGCGGTTATCTGGGCCGTCTTGGTGCTGGCCGGCGAGGAGCTGGCTGAGCCGGAGCTGGTGCTGCGAGCGCGGGGTTCAAGGCGTGAACCTCGACGAACTCGGCGCCATTCTGCGTGATCAGGAATCGACCGTCACCGGTGAAGGCAACCTTCGAGCCGAGACCGGACTGGTCCTCAATGGTTCGAATGAGCCGAGGATTGGCGATATCCCAAATCTTTACGGTTCGATCTACAGAGCCGCTTGCCGCAACTCTGCCATTTGGCGCGATTGCGACGCTCACTACCATGTCATCGTGCCCGCGAAGCTGACCCAGAGACTGGTTATTCTTGGGGTCTGCGACCAGAACAAGTCCTTGAGTGCCACCGGCTACAACTCTGCTGTTGGCGCGGTTGATGGCAACATCCATGCCCAAAAAGTTGCCTGGGCCGACGGTGGCGACCATTCGGCCATCTGTCGCAAACCGGCGAACTCCGTTTTCAAGAGTTGCGACAATAATCGCTCCATCCGGAGTGAATCTGCCCCCATAGAAATTGAAGGCGTTGCCGGGAATAACTCCGACGCGGCGGTTCGAGCCCGTGTCGAAGAGATTCATTGTGGCGTCTTGGGAGGTGCTGAGCAGCCGGGTGCCGTTTGCGTTGAAGCTGAGTGCCTGAATCTGGCGCCCCTGGAATCGATACTCCTGGAGCTTCTTGCCGGACGCGGCATCCCACAGCCAGACTCGGGCTGTTCCATCGCCAGAAGCAATGAAGCGACCATCGGGGCTCCATGCCAGGGCGGTGATCATATCGGGATGAGGTCCCATTCGGCGAAGAAGGTACCGATTGGAGGCGTCATACACATTCACATAGTTATCTTCAGTGCCAACCGCGAAGCGCGCGCCCGTTGGGGCGGCTGCAACCGCAGTGGCTCTCATGCCGACAATGGGTCGGGCTTGCGTAATGGCGACTGCTGGGGCCTGGGAAATGACGGCGGCAGCCACAAGTGAGGTCAATATCATAGTCGTGTTCTCCTCATAGGTTCATGCTTTATAACGAATAAGGACCCCCAGAAGAACCCACGACAGCATCAAAATGGTTGTAAATGGTAGGTATAGGGTCCTAATTGGCAACGTGCAAGCCTAGAGATTTGTAAATCAAGGTGTTATCGATGAACAAGAAGTGGCAGGGAATTGTTGTTGCGACGGTGCTGTCCGTTGTGACCTTCTTGACCTTCTTTCTTGCTCGAACTGGACCGTTGGCGACCGTTGAGAACTTTCAGAGCACGATTCAGGCGGGAAACATCGAGGCAGCCTCCAGATTCTTGGCTCCTCCATACAATTCTGGAGACTCAACCCTTCTCCGGCAGTCTGAATCGCTTCGGCATTTCAGAGCAACCGAGTCAAGAACGGTGGACAATGAAGACGGTTCCGCCCTCGTAACCGTGACATACTCACACGTTGATGTACCGGACACACGCATCGAAATTTGGTGGAGCTTGCGCCAGGAAGAGGGTCAGTGGTTGATCACTTCGATGAGAGGGCAGATCATGAGGGTTCCTCCGCCTGTGATTTACAGCCCGTTCGATTCACAGTTTCAGCGGGACGGGAGACAGAGGTAAATGGGAAAACTGCTTAACGCTAGAAACCTTCTCATCCTTGCGGCGATCATCCTGGTCGCCGTTATTGTCGTTTTCTCCCTGAACCGTGACAACCCGACGAACACAGCGATCCAGTTTATGACCGCCTTGACAACACGAAACGCGGAACTGGCGACCAGGCTGACGAACGTAGGTGACGTTGACGAAGCCGAGCTCAGGAAGGCATGGGACTTTACGTTCAAGGAAGCAGCACCGAACTATCAGTGGCGATGGAGCTACTCACGAACTCAAGACATCGATAAGGATAATGCTGTGGTGGTTTTTGACGTCGAGAAGGACCTCGGGTCCGGTCTCGTTTACCCAGAGAGGTTGGAGATTCCCGTCCGCCGCACTGAAAACGGATGGAAAGTTGAGCACCGCAGCATTCCCCGTGGGTTTTATCCGGGGTTGCCGCGCTGACCGATGAGAATTACTCCTGGCGTTAAGATCGCTATTGGCTTTGTGCTCATCGCTGTCGTTGGGTGGTTCGGCTACAACTTCATCGTTGATCGTGTCGCCTTTTCCCAAGAGTTTGATCCGGTTTTGCCGACCGATTTCACGATACTCGGTATTGACCGGTCGAGCGGGTTCGCCATCATCGTTTCAAATCGTGTCGCCCAGTTGGTGGAGGTCGGGCAAGGCGGTCTCGACCAACCTGGACAGGAAATTGAAAAGGCAACGGAGGGCGCGCCCAGAAAGCGGCTACCGCTACGAGACCTTCTGGACACGCTGAAGGGAGACGAGGAGGCTGCCGGAAAGCTGGTTATGGTGCTGAACGACATCAATACGGACCAACTACCGCCCGATCCTGTGATTTGGGATGCCGCTGACATCCAGGCAGCGCTAGAGGGAGACGAAGAACTTCGCGCGAAGTTGGTTCAGGATTTGAACATCGAGCTGGACGGAACGCCACTCGAAGAGGTCCGGCTTCGCTCAGTGATGGACGGGATCGTGCTTCGGCTACCCGTTCGTGTTTCACTCGGCGATAAGGGCTCTGAGCCGGAAGTCACGGCATACGTACTGGAAGAGTTTCGACCGGGGTTTACCTCGGTCGTCGGTGGTCGGCTGAACGAGAGGTTTGAAATCGACCGCCCCGCAATTGTTGGAGTGTATTCAGAAGAAGCCGCCAAGATCTTCGACAATCCAAAACTGAAGCAGAACGTTGCCGAAGCCCTTCGAGCGCGGATCAACCCGGCAGCCTTGGAGCGAATGGCAGTGCCCGTGGAGCGGGTTCTGCAAGCCACGACCGTTATCGTGAATGACGACATGATCGAAGAAGCGAACTATTCCGAGTATGTTGCCGGGAACGAGCGGCTTTACAGACTCAGAATCGAGCTCAACGACGAAGGTCGTGCGCGCCTCATGCAGTATGCGCGCCAGCATCCGAACTCGCAAATCCTGCTCAGCTCGCGCGGTGTTGCCATAGCTGCACCGGTAATATCAGGACAATTCTTCGGCCGCACTGTCGAGGTCAGCAAACTTCAAGATGAAGGTTTGCTCCAAGATGCTGTCGGTCTAATACGATCTTACGGAGAGAACCAGAACCAACCATGAAAGGTGTAACTTCCAAAATCAAAATGCATCCTAGCTGGCTGTTGTTACTCGCGCTCGCGATGCTGGCGTTCGGAGTAACTGGCTGTACGCAGCAGGATCAGTCTGGCAGCGGGACCGTCGTTACTGCCGATGGCACGACCCAGCGGGTCCCAGACTCCGTCAGGACGGAAGCCTTTAGCTACTGGGGGCTGGGCAGCAATAGACCTATTGTTTATGAACTTTCCTATCCAGATAGAAATGGTGATGGGGAAGAGCCCGAGAACCGGACAGAGCAGGGAGTGTCTTCGATCGTATTCGACAGTGCTGGGGATGATGTCGCCACGTTCATTGTTCAGCGTACGGGAGGGCTAAACACGATCGGCGATCAGACCGTGGAAGCGCGTCCTGAGGGGATCTTTACGGTTTCCTCGTCATTGGGCAACATCAGTGAGCCAATCATGGAACTTCCTGCAGTCCTAGAGCAAGGCAAAACCTGGTCAAGCGAAGTGGAGCTGCAGTTGGATGCTGCGACTGCGATTACGGAGTCTTTCAATTACAGAATCGAGGGCATGGAGCCGGTAACGGTTCCTCTTGGGACCTTCGAAGCCATGAGGGTCAGTCAATCGACAACGGTTCGAACAAAGAGTGCCGACGGGTCGGAAGTGGTGTCGAACGTGACAGGAAGCATTTGGTATGTGCGCGACATCGGAATCGTAAAGGTTGAGTCAACCATCGCTCCGGAAAGCGGTCCAGCTATGAACGTCTCCTACCAAGCGATTCGATACGCCGAGGACGATGCCGGATAGACACTGGGGCATTTAGCCGTAGAAGTAATAGGTCATGCTCAAGCAAGTAATCACATATTCTGCCATCGGTATTGGCGCGGTGATTATGATTGGCTGCTTGAACTCACGTAATTCCATTCGTACGACCGTAGCCGATCTCATATCAGACACCTCGGAATTCGCCGTGTTTCAAGAAGGGACTTCCCAAGCTCGGCTGATTCTTGGAGGGCTCCCGCTCGACGTTTTTGTGGACGTAGAGAAGGGAGAAGAAGGACAGACCGAACTTACGATAGCCCATGATTCCACCGAGATCGAGCGAGAACGCTACATTGTGCGGGGAAGCACGGTGATGCTCGACCAAGCGATTGGCGAAACCTACGAACCCTCAATTGTGCTTCTCAAGTCGCCAATCGAGAATGAGGCAACCTGGAGCTGGACCGGCAAAATGACTGCTGGCGAACTGGTGCGGCCCGCACGGGCGACCGTTAGTGTTACTCGGGAGAGGCTCAATACCGAAGTCGGCAACTTTAACTCCCTTCGAAGTGATGTAAAGCTGCAAATTGAGGCGAGTCCAGGTCAAACCGTTGACCGCACGCTGCACTTCTGGTTTGTGGAAGATCACGGCATCATCCAAAGGGACTTTAGCGGAGTCTCAACGCGGCTTCCAGCACGATCTGAATGAGTCTGGGCGCTGCCGCAGGTCCCACAGTTGCCACCGATCGCTGGTTTCAGCGGCTCGATTTCTGGTTTATCAGCTTTTCCGCGCTGCTCATCGTCGCGGGGCTTCTCAGTCAGTTCAGCATCGCTCACGGGCGTGATGAATTCGGGCTGTTCCTCCGGCAGGCGGTATTCATCCTTGTCGGCGCGGTGCCTTTGGTGTTGTTCTTTCTGGTCAACCCTGAGAATTTAAAGAAGTACTCTGGGTGGCTCTACGGGATCAACGTAACGATGCTCGGGCTCGTCCTGCTACTCGGCGCTACGCGCGGCGGGGCACAGCGATGGATCGAGATCGGCATCTTCCAGTTCCAGCCATCAGAGCTAGCCAAGCTACTGGTCATCATCACCCTTGCAGCATTTTTTGCTAACCGCCAGGAGTCGCTCCACCGGTTCAGCACGTTCGCGCTTTCGTTCTTGCACGTTCTGGTGCCCGTGATTCTCGTTTACCGGCAGCCTCACTTAGGGGCTTCACTAGTCCTGCTGGCTATCTGGTTCGGCATTTGCCTTGTAGCCAGGGTCCCATGGAAGTACTTGATCGGCTTCTTGGTTGTTGTCGTCGTAGGGGCGACCGCGGCGTGGGCGATTCCTGGAGTCTTGCGCGACTACCAGCGGGAGAGGGTAGTTGCTATGTTCAACGACGACCGGCTCGATTCCCGATGGCACGCCGAGCGAGCGCAGATCGCCTTCGGTGCAGGCGGCCTTATGGGAGCTGGCTTTCTGAAAGGAGAGCAGAAGGCAGGAGGGTTCGTGCCAGAGCAGCACAACGACTTCATCTTTACGGTGATCGGCGAGGAAGGAGGGCTGATCGGAACAGCCACCATCATTTTGCTCTTCTGCGGGTTCCTCTACAGGATCTGGTACCAAACGATTTGCGCGGACGACTACTTCCAGAAGCTGGTACTCGCGGGCATATTTTCTTTGTTCGCGTTTCAGGCCTTTGTCAATATTGGAATGAACTTGTCGCTGCTGCCTGTTGTGGGGTTGTGGCTGCCCTTCATTAGCTACGGCGGCTCTGCCATGCTGTTGTGCATGGCGTGCATCGGCCTGGTGCTGAACATCGGGGTCAGAAGCCAGCCGTCGCTCTTCAGTTAGGGCTAGCTCAGCACTTTCTGCTTCAGGAAATCTTCTAGCTCTGCGGGAGTAACGACGACCGCATGTGGCCGCGCCATATCCATGAACTCTTCAAAAGACATGTCGTGGACCTCGCCGTCTGCACAAAGCTCATCGAACATGGCGCGAATGGCTTGGGAAGGAGTGACGGGTTCCGGGAACGCGTCCACCCAGATCCCGGGCTTAGCGGGGCTCGCGAGGTAACTGATCGCGCTTACGTAAATCAGCGGGCCGAATGTGCTGATGACCGACTCTTCATCAAGGGTCCACATCCCTTCTTCAACTGTCAGGCCCTGCTCTTCTAAACTCTCTCGGATCGTTTCCAGTTTGCCCTCGGCAACGCTTCGCACAACTAGCTTCGAATCGGTGTTAGCGGCGGTCACAATGATTTGGCTTCCGATGCGGGTTATCGAGGCGGATTTGGTGCCAAGCTCACGGGTGGCGGCGGCACAAAACTCCCCGATCGGAACTGTGTGAACCATAGTGAGAGTGCAGGTTACCGCCTGCAGGTAAAACAGTTTGAACCTAAGCCATGTCTGATTCTATTGAAACCTACCTTCACGAAGATCGGCGATTTCCGCCTAGCCCAGAGTTCGTGGCAAGAGCCAATGCGACCGATCCAGAGATGTATGCCCGCGCAAACGATGACTTTGTCCGTTTCTGGGAGAGTTGGGCATCAGCGCTTGAGTGGAAGACACGTTGGCGCACACCGCTTGTTGGGGAAGGACCAGATTCGAAGTGGTTTGTTGGCGGAGAGCTGAACGCATGCCAGAACTGCGTCGATCGGCACGTTGCTGCTGGCAAAGGTAACAAGACGGCGATTGTATGGGAAGGGGAAGACGGGGCGATCCGAACAGTCACTTACTCACAACTCCAAGTACAGGTTGCCAAGCTGGCAAATGCGCTAAAGCAGCTTGGGGTTCAGAAAGGGGACCGGGTCTGCCTGTATATGCCTCTCGTGCCCGAACTTATGTTTGCGATGCTGGCTTGTGCTCGCATCGGAGCGGTTCACTCGGTTGTTTTCGGCGGCTTTTCTTCCGACTCGCTGCACGAGCGCATCGAGGACGCAGGCGCAAAGGTGGTGATCACTGCCGATGGCGGCCTTCGAAGAGGGAACCGATTGGCACTGAAGGCGACAGTCGATGAGGCTTTGGCAAAGGGTGGCTCTTCGGTTCAAAGTGTGCTTGTCCTGGCTCGCTTTGGTGACATTTCGGAAGGGGTGCTGGGCTGGGTCACCGGAAGAGATCACTGGTGGCACGAATTGGTCGATTCGCAGGAAGACCTGTGCCCTTGCGAGCCGATGGACTCTGAAGACTTGCTGTTCATTCTTTACACCAGCGGTTCAACGGGCAAGCCGAAGGGAATCATGCATGCGACGGGCGGATATATGACCGGCGTGACGGCAACCGCGAACTGGGTATTTGACCTCAAAGACGACGACCTGTACTGGTGCACCGCGGATTGCGGCTGGATAACGGGCCACAGCTATGTGGTGTACGGTCCGCTCTCGAACGGCGCGACCGTTCTCATCTACGAGGGCGCGCCAGACTTTCCCAACAGGGATCGATTCTGGGAGGTCATCGAGAGGCACCTTGTGACCGTGTTCTACACGGCGCCAACCGCGATTCGGTCGTTCATGAAGTGGGGCTCAGAACTTCCGAAAGCGCATGATTTGAGCTCGCTGCGGTTGCTAGGGTCAGTTGGTGAGCCGATCAATCCGGAGGCGTGGATGTGGTACCGCGAGAACATCGGTGGCGGCAGCTGTCCGATTGTTGACACTTGGTGGCAAACCGAGACGGGCCACATTCTGATCACCCCGCTCCCTGGAATTACGGTCACGAAGCCAAGGTCGGCAACCAAACCATTTCCTGGAATTGAGGCTGTGGTCTTAAGTGAGGATGGTTCGGTTGCTGCTAAGGACGAAGCAGGCGAACATGGGGGATTTCTTTGTATCGCCAGGCCTTGGCCCGGCATGTTGCGCGGCATATGGGGAGATCGGGAGCGT
>JBKBWO010000012.1:0-57682 GCA_046314495.1 Fimbriimonadaceae bacterium | reverse complement strand
CTGGACGCCACCAACGGCGGAGACGCCCGCCTGGGACAAATCTTCAAATACACACCGGTAGGCAGCGCCAGGGGCGAACTCGTCCTGCTGTTCGAATCTGACGACCCCGAGGTGATGAAGAGCCCCGACAACCTCTGCGTGAGCCCGAAAGGCGCGCTCGCGATATGCGAAGACGCGGATAGGGACATCCACATCCGCGGTCTAACCCGCGAAGGCACGGTGTTCGATTTCGCCAAGAACGTGTTGAACGACTCGGAGTTCGCAGGCAGCTGCTTCTCACCCGATGGTCACACGCTTTTCGTTAACATCCAGACCCCTGGGCTGACCTTCGCTATCTGGGGCGACTGGTCACGCGGCGCCTTCTAGTTTTGCTGGGAGGACGATTCAGTCTTCCCATTTCGCAGATTCTCGCCGAATGTCAACCCATTGAGCGGATCCATCAAGCATCAGCATGGCAAAATCGAAGCCATGTATTGACTGCGGCAAGCGGTCTGGACCTTGTTCTTTTTGCTGCACGCTCCCCATGTACCCTTCATACACCTGGTTGGGCAGCTTCGCAAACGGCACCGCATAGGCACCCGTGCCAGGGTCGAACAGCATTGCAAACATGTTGAACCCAGTTAACTCGTAACTGGAGTCTCTGTGATTCGTAAAGGCGCCCATGTGTTCCTTGCGAGCCTTGGGATCGCGCGGGCAGAAATAGATGTCGTCACTCTTGGCGTACGGCTTCAACTGAAGTTTGTAGAGCTGCATCGTTTCAGGTCCCAACTTCTTGCTAACGAAGTACGGATGCATCCCATCATGTGCGTCGCTATAGGTGCGCACCGCGACGTAGATCTGCCTGAGGTTCGAAATTGACCCGCTCTTCAAGGCGCTCGAGCGGGCATAGTGGACACCCGCGGCGACGAGGCCGACCAAGACCATAACGATCAAGATCGTGACGAGAAGCTCGACCAACGTAATTCCGCGCCTATACGCTTGCCTGCTGACTCCCGCACTCAAAACTGCGGCAGAAGTGATCAACGCGACTTTTGACATACGCCGAGGATATCCGCCCCCTCGCATTTGTCAAGGGAATGTATCGCTCAACGCTCTTGAGGCCGATCACCAGGCGTCACAGCTCAAGGGGAGTAGCGAACGGGGAATCCTAGCTCTGTGTTTCAGGCGATCCGCTTCGAGCTTCTCCTCGATTCGGTTAACGAACAAATGTGGTGATATCTATCCACTCTGCCCTACCCTCGAAGTCGATAAGATTGAACCAGTCCCCATTTATCGATTGGGTAACTTTGGTTCCTTGCGGCAAGACTTTGAGTTCGGCTTCCGTCATGGTGCCCAAAAAGATGGCTGGATCATCCTCAAAGAACGCCGGTTTCTCGAACATCGGTGAGCAAGGCTGGCTCAACGGCTGTTCCCTGCACGCCATTCGGATATGTCCCCTCACATCGTAGCTTGATATGCTGTGATTCATCATGTGTCCCTCACGGTCCTTTCTGGCGAACGGGTCGGTTGGCGAGAAGAAAACATCGTCACCTTTGGTGAATGGGAGCACCTGATCTTTAAACATTTGCATACCTTCACCGGAATAATGAACGTAGGCGTACGTTCCCGACTTCGGGTGCTGGCTGAGCCTTCCCCGATAGACTATCGGATGCCGGCCGTCGTACTGACCGCTGTACAGGCTGGTTGCCAGATAGATCTGCCTGAGATTGTTGGAAGAGCCTGATTTCAGTGCCTCCCACCGTGCGTGAGATACGCCTGCACCGATCAATGCTGCCAGCACCAGCACAATCACCATAACCACCAACAGTTCGAGGACGGTAAATCCTGCTGCCGATGGTCTCCTCGATGCAAATCTTGAATCAGAAGATTTGAGTAGCCCTTCCATACTTACTCAATACGTTCGGTTCTTTGGCTTTCTTTGAACAGTAAAGACTAGACAGCCTCGAGGCCAATGACCAAATGGACGAACGCCTCGCGGGAATCCTGCCTACCTGGGATGTAAAGCTCATAGTCTGCTGTAAACGCGCGGTGGATAGGGCCATCCGGCGCGGTGTTCTCCCAGACGGACTTCCAGCCCAACAGCACGATGTCTGGCAGCCGGCCAGGGCCACAGCCCAGCGAACCGTAGACCCCTTCGGGAATCGTAACAATGTCCAGTTCTTCAGGAATCTCTTCCGTGCCGCCGCGCAACACAACGCCGATCGCCACGCTATAGTCGCCTAGGTCTCGGTTCTCGTAGTCGTGATACACGCAGTACAGATCTGGGTTCTCCACTCCGGATATTTCAACGGGCCAGGTTGCCGATTCCATCTGCTTCCAGAGGGGTCCGATTCGGGACGTGGTAGGGTCGACCTCCAAAGAGTTGTTGGTGCGGGTGCTGATGCCACACACACGGATCGTAGGGCGCCTCGCGGCAAGTAGTTCAATGCTCATTTGCGGATGATTTGGCTGATGCTTGTCTTGTGCTTCGCTGGGTCGTAGACTCCTTGCCAGCGGTCCAACACTTCCCCTTTGCCATCCAGCAGAAACCACTCTGGGTAGGTTCTTGAACCGAGAAGCGAGGTGAGAGCGCGGGGCGTAGGTTCCCGAAGAACCAGCGCCTGGGGGAATTCTGCCTCGACTCGTTTCAGCCCATTGGAGTCGGTGCTTTGCACATCGACCAGTACAAACCGCAGGCCAGAGTCAGGGAAGTCCGCCATCGCACGCTTTGCACTCAATACGCAGTTGGTGCAGCCAGATTCCATTAACACGACTACCGTAGGGCTCCCTTCCAGGGCGCCGATTCGAACTGGGCGCAAGTCGCTGGTGAGTAGGGGAACAGAGTCAAAGGCGCTTTTGGCGCGGCTCAGGTTTGGTGCGGGCTGCAGAGAAAGCAGCAGGGACAAAGCAATGGCACCTGAGAGCATCATGCCCCAAAGATACCAGCATCAGCCCAAGGGCTTATAAAAAGAAAAACCCCAGACTCGAAAGTCCGGGGTCCTCCTCCCTCCTGTGACGAAATCCGAATTAGTTAGAAAGACGGATGAAATCGAAGGAGTACAGGGTGGCTGTGCCATCGAAGGCTACATCCACACCGACAATTTCCATTCTGCTGCCAGTAATGCGGAAGTTGACTGAGTTACCAGCCAACGGGCCACCGACGAAAGTAATGGTGCTGCCGGAGCGGCTGAAGCTGCCCTCACCCACAATGATCTGACCAAAATCGTTCAGGAAGCCGAAAGCGTAGCGGTTCGAGTTATCGAATGCCAACGTCTCGGTGCCATTGCACGAGTATGTAGCCAGTCCGGGGGGGCACGGAGCGAAGACGGCACCAAAGCTGGTACCGACCGCAACTCCGCGAAGCTGCCAGGTTCCGATGAGATTGTTGCCGCTAGTGCTGCAACCGACCGCGGCCAAAAGCGCCGCGATCACGACGACAATGAGAGTGATGTTCCTTGCCCTCAACATGGGGATTAGTATGACCAACCCGAATTTGACCTGTCAAGTGTCGAATTTCAAAAAAGTCCGGAAATCGGGAACTCCCCATCTCTGGAGCCTGTTCAATTCCCTTGCGACCGGTGAGAAACCTTGCCCCGGCCCGCGTTCCGCAGACTCCATGTAATAGTGTGGCGGAGCGTTGACCGAAACCAAGAGTGCCGATCGCTGATCCAGGCCCCGCCGTTTGAAAACGCCCCAATTTTTGGGCAGCGCTTGACAAACGAAAAAAGGCCTTGGTATCATCTCTCCTTGCCGCCGAGCGAAGTTTTCGCAAGGTGGCCCGTGAAAGGTTCTTTGAAAGCAGTATTGGTTTTGAAGTTCTAAGGCACCGATTTTCAATCGTTGTCAAGAGCTGCGAGTTTGAAGTATCCAAGGGCGTGTGACGAATGCCTAGGGACAAATCGCCGATGAAGGACGTGAAAGCGACGAAACGCTCTGGGGAGCTGCACAAAAGCGTTGATCCAGGGGTATCCGAATGGGGAAACCCTGCAAGGGTAATGCCTTGTAACTCATACCTGAATATATAGGGTATGTAGAGGGAACCGGGTGAACTGAAACATCTCAGTAACCCGAGGAAAAGAAATCGAAGAGATTCCGTAAGTAGCGGCGAGCGAAAGCGGAACTGCCCAAACCGAAGAGCCTGCTCTTCGGGGTTGTAGGGCCGTCACAAACTCTTTCGACCGAGTCCTAGCCGCAAGGCAGAGGATTGGGTCGATAAGAGTTTGAAAAGCTGATTGTGAAGGAGAGTGGAAAAAAGTTGGAACGCTTTGCCGTAGAGGGTGAGAGCCCCGTACACGAATTCAACACAGTTTTGCAGACGGTACCTGAGTAGCGCGCAACACGAGGAACTGCGCGTGAACCCGCCCGGACCACCGGGTAAGGCTAAATACGATTTGTCACCGATAGTGCATCCAGTACCGTGAGGGAAAGGTGAAAAGAACCCCGGGAGGGGAGTGAAATAGAACCTGAAATCGCATCGCCCACAAACAGTCGGAGCGCAATGTTGGGAGCAATCCCATCAGGCGTGACGGCGTACCTTTTGCAGAATGAGCCTGCGAGTTACTAGCACCGGCAAGGTTAAGGCTTTAAGAGCTGGAGCCGGAGGGAAACCGAGTCTGAATAAGGCGTCAAGTCCGTGTTAGTAGACCCGAAACTGCGTGATCTAGCCATGGCCAGGTTGAAGTGGTGGTAACACACCATGGAGGACCGAACCCGTAGACGTTGAAAAGTCTTGGGATGAGTTGTGGTTAGTCCGGTGAAATGCCAATCGAACGCAGAGATAGCTGGTTCTCTCCGAAATGCATTGAGGTGCAGCGTTACGTGATGTATTCAGGGGGTAGAGCACTGAATGGGCTAGGGGGCTTACCGGCTTACCGAACCCAATCAAACTCCGAATACCTGAATATTAACGTAGCAGTGAGACGGCGAAGGATAAGCTCCGTCGTCAAAAGGGCAATAGCCCAGATCGACAGCTAAGGGCCCCAAAGGTGGACTAAGTGTAAAACGATGTGAAGTCGCATAAACAGCCAGGAGGTTGGCTTGGAAGCAGCCATCCTTTAAAAAGTGCGTAACAGCTTACTGGCCGAATGTGATTTTGCGCGGATAATGTAAGGGGGCTAAAGTCCACTCCCGAAGCTTCGGGATCCACGTAAGTGGATCGGTAGGAGAGCGTCGTATGTGCGGTGAAGCTTGAGCGTGAGCACAGGTGGAGCGCATACGAGTGAGAATGCAGGCATGAGTAGCGATAACACAGGTGAGAATCCTGTGCGCCGAAAACCTAAGGTTTCTCCGTCGATGTTCGTCAGACGGAGGTTAGGCGGCACCTAAGGCGAGGCCGGAAGGCGTAGTCGATGGACATCGGGTTGATATTCCCGACCTAGTGCAGCAGCAATGGAGGGACGCTTTTGAATGTTCCAACCCGCACTGTTGGTAGTTGCGGGCTACTGGAAGGCTGGGTCAGTTGAAAGACTGGCGGAAAGGCTAACCAGGGCGAAAGAAGCACGCGAGTGCGACTGAAGTGGGACTGACAAGGGCCGAGAAAAGCTCCTCAGCATATGTTGTATCTAGCCGTACCGCAAACCGACACAGGTAGGTGAGTCGAGAAGACTAAGGCGTTCGAGAGAACTCTCGTTAAGGAACTAGGCAAACGAGCCCCGTAAGTTAGCAATAAGGGGCGCCTACGAAAGTAGGCCGCAGCTAAGCATCCCAGGCGACTGTTTACCAAAAACACAGGTCTCTGCTAAGACGTAAGTCGATGTATAGGGGCTGACGCCTGCCCAATGCCAGTAGGTTAACAGGAGAGGTTAGCGCAAGCGAAGCTTTGAATCGAAGCCCTGGTGAATGGCGGCCGTAACTCTAACGGTCCTAAGGTAGCGAAATTCCTTGTCGGCTAAATACCGACCCGCATGAAAGGCGTAACGACTTGGGAACTGTCTCAACGAGAAACTCGGTGAAAATGTAGCACCCGTGAAGATGCGGGTTACACGCAGTAGGACGGAAAGACCCCGTGGAGCTTTACTACACCTTAAGATTGTAGGTTGGGTAATGATGTAGAGCGTAGGTGGGAGCTTAGGCACCAATGGAACACCACCCTTTATTATCTGATCTACTAACCTGCTCCCTGATCGGGAGCGGAGACCGTCTTAGGCGGGTAGTTTGACTGGGGCGGTCGCCTCCTAAAAGGTAACGGAGGCGCCCAAAGTTGCACTCAGGCTGGTCGGAAATCAGCCGTGGAGCGTATAGGTATACAGTGCGATTGACTGTGAGACAAACAAGTCGAGCAGGGACGAAAGTCGGGCTAAGTGACCCTCTGGTGGTGCGTGGGCACGCCAGGGTTCAACGGATAAAAGCTACCCCGGGGATAACAGGCTGATCTTGCCCGAGCGCTCACAGCGACGGCAAGGTTTGGCACCTCGATGTCGGCTCGTCGCATCCTGGGGCTGAATAGGGTCCCAAGGGTTCCGGAGTTCACGGATTAAAGCGGCACGCGAGCTGGGTTCAGAACGGCGTGAGCCAGTTCGGTCCCTATCCACTGTGTGCGTTGGAAATTTGAGAGGAGTCGCTCCTAGTACGAGAGGACCGGAGTGAACTGACCTCTGGTGTACCAGTTGTGCCGCCAGGCGCATACGCTGGGTAGCCACGTCGGGCAGTGATAAGCGCTGAAAGCATCTAAGCGCGAAGCACACCTCAAGATGAGATTTCCCTGAAGACCCCCGGAAGACTACCGGGTTGATAGGCCGAAGGTGTAAGCACGGTAACGTGTTCAGCTGATCGGTACTAATTGGTCGTTCGACTTCAAACAAACAAATCCAGCTCTAGACAATCGAAAGTCAGTGCCTGGAACTTCAAACAATCTGCTTTCAAAGGCCCTTTCAATACGGGCCTAAAAGTTTTCGGGCGGCCATAGCGAGAGGGAAACACCCGTTCCCATACCGAACACGGCAGTTAAGACTCTCAGCGGCGGAAGTAGTTGGATCGCGAGGTCCCGCGAGATAAGCACGTCGCCCGGTTAAATTCAAATCAGCCCCTGCAATCAGCAGGGGCTTTTTCTTTTTCGGAAGGCTTCTGTGGTTAGACCCGCTGCTGGTGGTGCCGATGTTGTGAAACCAACCGGAGGGGGGGGCGTCAAAATCAAGTATGAAGCGAAGCCTCATTTTGTTGTCAATCTCCGCTATCGTGTTCGCGTTCATCGTGCTCGCAGCATCCTGGGCATCTCAGATTCAACATTCATCTTCAGCCGAAGCAGAACCCTGCAGCAAGTCCACTCAAATCGGCTCTTGGACGCTGATGCAGCAGCAGCCGTGTACTAGCCAGGTGTTGATCTGCCCTGGAGTGTGCCACGAGCTGCCCGGCGACAGAAGTTGGAAGCTTGCGCTATTACCTAACGAATACCTTGATCCAAGTTCAAAGCGCGACATATATTGTCAGCACCGAAACTACGATGCTCCAAACTGCAACGAGGCATATTACAATGAACAGGGATACCCTGTAGGCCCATGGAAAGGGTGCCAGCAGTGAAAGCAGCCAAAGCACGAGGCATCAGTTTGGTCGAGATACTCGTGGTGGTCGCTATCGTTGCAGTCCTGACGGCTATTGCGGTTCCCGTCTACTTTCAGGTTCAGCACCGTTCAAAAGTAACCGAAACTCTCAGCAACATGAAGCAGCTTTACGTCGCTTCGAACCTCTATTATGTGGATCACGATGACAGGGTCGTCCCGGTGGTCAACAGCGAAACGCCAAATCAATACGCCGAACGATACAAGCGACTCATCCTTCCCTACGCCTCGGAAGAAGTTTTCTGGAGCCCGCTCGACCCTTATCGCGGCACAGACTGCTTTTACTCATTCACAAACTGCCTGTGGAGCAGCTTCGAGCAGTCCCTTTTCGTCATGGACATCCGGTCCAATTCTCCCAAATGGCAGGAGGTCTTGGCTCCAGAATTCTCTAGCATTGCAGGTTGGAAGCGGCCACCGTCAGACATTATCTTCCTGAATTCGATCTACCTACGGGGTGAAATCGTGATCAACGGCTCGAACTATCAACCAACGGTTATCGGCCGCAATCTGGCGGTCATCTATGCAGACGGGAATGCGCGCATTCTGACACCCGAGCAGATTCACGCCGAAAACCAAGCTAAGAGAAACTGACATACTGTAGTGGTAGCCGCTGACAACGAACCACCACAACCATCCATTCTCGAGCAGTTGAAAGCGCGCAAATTCGATCTGTACGGATTACTACCTTATGCCCCGATCCTGCAACACGTTCAGGAAATCGAAGACTCTCGCACACCTGAACTCGACCCAGAGACCCACGAAGCTTTCGATCGACTCTTCGCGAACTTTGACTTTGAGAGTATCAAGTCCATCCTCGCGTGCAGCCTGAGCAACGAACCCGATACCGAATCGCTACCGGGAGTGGAAACTCCGGAAGAAAGCGCCAACGAACCGACGCTTCTAGAAGTAGGTGCGCTCGCCAGCGAGTATATGCCCGCTTACTTGAAGCAGATCGCCGAGGCGAACAAAACTGCTCTGCCCAGAGACCCGGCTAAGGAGGCTTTCTCAGCTGAGTTGCCCCATACCGCTTACCATTCGTTCAACGCCCTGGGAAAGGAAACCAGGCGTTACGCGCACTGGCTCGCCAGCCAAGGTCGTCAAGAGGAAGCGAGCGCTGCCATCCTGACAGTCCTCGACCTTCTAAAGTTCGCAAGATTCGGCACAAATTTGAATACCCTTTGTCCCTTTGTAGCAGGCTACTTCTGGCACCATGGCTCGATGCCCATGAAACTCGAAGAGGCAATGGCGAGCGAGCTGATCCTCGACCCAGCCACCGGCGAATCCTTTGCGTACGAGCAGCTGAACCGGTATTCGTTCAGACTCCGTTCTAACGGTCCACCTGGCCTCTTCCCCGCCGCCCTGCTGGCCATCACTCCTCGCCTTCACCGCTGGGTGCCAGGAGAAGAGCCGCCACGAGCGGCCAGCAAGTACCCAACGGGTCTACGAGCGAATAGAGGCTAGTGGATTGTTCGAACGAGGATGGCTTCCCTACGCCCAGGCCTTAGATCGCATCCAAACGTACCATTCATCGCAAACGCGCCACTCGAACCTTGATCCTTTCTCCTATGGGTTGGTGCAAAGGGAAACGGAACCCGCTGTCCTCCCGGTCCAGCGCGATGAAGCGGCAAGCGCCGCGATGGCTGAAATTCTAGCGCTGGTTGAACAGGGAAACGCCGTAGCACTCCCCCGAGACTTCAAGTCAAAGACCTCGTCCACCTCCAGCGCGATGAATCTCTCCTGTCCCATCACTTAGGGTTGCTCGCCCGATACACGAGCTACTACGCTGCTTGCCTTTCCGCTGAGGGACGAGTAGTTGAAGCGGTCAATGCCAAGCTCACCGTACTCCGGTTCCTGGAGAACTGCCGATTTGGCACCTATGCAGACTTCATTTCTCTCGCCAGGGCTCTACGCCTTCTCGCCGACAACGCAATCTGGCTCATCTACGAAGTACCTAGAGAGCTTGCCGAGCAACTTGGAGATGCCTACCTTACTGCTGCAGACTGGGTAACGGACTACGTACTGTAGCCCGAGTTCGAGCGAGCGAGAATTGATCTGATGCTTGAGGATGTCCCAGAAACCATATTCATCGAAATCCCCTGGTATGGCTGTAGCAAGAGGATGAGGAGGAGCGACTACCTTGAGGCTCTGCGCGACGCCCAGCAACGAGACCTCCATTTCGTAGAACAGTTCTCAGCCTTGCAAACTCAACAGCCGCTCAACCGGCAGCTGACCGATCTCCCGTCGGAGCTATCAAGCGAAGACCACCAAGGGGTCAGCGATGTCCTCAGTCATTTTGGAGGAATGAGAACACGGTTTCGACGCTCTTTCGCCCTGAGCCCTGATTTCCCTAAAATTTGCAAACTCCGTATACTGAAACAAAGGGGCAACAAGCCAAGAAGTTTGTTCTCCCTGAATTTCTACGATGAGAAAACTAGTACTATGGCGGCTCGCCGGCGCAGCCGCCCTTATATCAACAAGTTATTGCGCCCTTTCACAATCCGTGGTGTGGCAGTCCACGCCCATCCTCAACTCAAACTCGATTGCCTTCGCCCCAGATGGCACATTTGTTCTCGCTGGCTTCGGTTCTTCTGTTTTTCGCATCAATGCAGCGACGGGAGCTCTTCAAGCTGAATATCCTCTTCCAGCCACTATTAGCCTTAGGGCGTTAGCGATCCACCCAAGCGGGACTCGGTTTGCAGCTGGATACGGGACGACAGCGAATGCCAGAGTCGGGATTTACGACGTCGCAACGGGTAACCAACTAGCAGAAGCGAACCCAGGGTTGGGTACGAACAACCGTATAGCATGGAACCCAGCCGGCACAAGACTGGCGGCAACAGGGTTAACCACGGGCAGCGGCGTTGCCGTCTTCAACGATGGATCGTGGGACGCTCCGGCAATCGTCCTTACAGATCCTGACAACCCGTTTCAATCAGGTGCACGTGGGGTCGCCTGGCGAGACAATACGACCGTAGGGGCCACAGAGCTTTCTTCATCCAACACCTTCCCAGCCTTCCGGCTATGGAATGCGGAAACAGGCGTGCGTTTGAACTACGTGCCGTTCGGAGTCTTGTTCCAGTATGGGCAACAAGTCAGTTTCCAGGGCACCACTCACGCGTACGTGACCACAGACCTTTGGAGCGGTTCGGCTTCAGTTGTCAGAATCAACCTTTCGACTAACAGCGTCGAGACCACCTTCCCAGGAAACATCACCTACTCAGATAACGCGATGGCACCAAACGGGAATTTCTTCGTCGCAACAGGCTCAACCCAGATCTTCATTTCAGACCCAGAGCTCTCGAACACCTACCAGCAAACGGTTCCTGGCAACATCAATGCAGTCGCGTTTGCGCCCAACAGTCAGGCAGTTGCAGTTGCTACAACCACTGGGGTTCGGTTGTACACCTTCGCCTCTCCAGCATGGTCGGGCGATGCAACCCAAACTTGGGTGTCTGAAGGCGATGGATTCCCCAACGCTCCACTGGATATTGCCGTATCTCCCAACGGAATGTACGTTGCCAGCGGAGCTGGAACCTCGGCTCAGATTAGAGTCTTCAACGCAGGAACAGGCGCATCCCTTTGGAATGACCTGCTCAATGGAACGGGAGCCCGAGCGCGAGGTGTGAGCTTCTCGCCCGATAGCTCTCGAGTCATGTACTCCAACTGGCCCACCTCTGGTGACGGCTTCCTCGAGTTCTACGACTCTGCCACTGGGGCTAACCCAGCTGTCATCTCGGTTTCAGCGACAGGCAACGTCCGCTCTGGAAAGTTCCTCACGAACGATCGTGTATTTGTCCTCGGCGTTACCACGCGAAGGGTGTACATCTACAACACAGACGGCACGTTCTTTGGCGAAAGTGCCCAGTTGGGAGCTGGAGGTTCCGCTTTCAATTCCGCCATTTCACCAGATGGAACGAAGATCGCAGTCGGCACCAGCGGAGTTAGCAATACTGGGGTGTACATCGTCGACGCCACTCAAGCATCCGTGCCCATCTTGCAGTCTCACTTTAGTCTGTCCGTCGTCAACAACTGGGTTTCATGGGGTGGCGATGTGATCGTAGCTGGTCGCGCTGCAGAAGTCGTGCGATACGATGCGAACAACTTGGCAGGAGGCTTTTCGACACTCACAACGATGACCGGAACGGTCAACGTCGCTGAGTTTTCGCCCGATGGTCAGTACGTAGCTGCCGCTTCAACCACGGCCGGACTGAGAATCATCGACATCTCGGATAACTCGGTGGTCGCTGACTTCCCAATGGCAGGAGACATCCGCGCTATTTCTTACTATTCGGACAACACGAGAATCGCACTGGCACTTGCCAACGGAATCGTTCGAGTCATCGAGAATCCTGTGGGTCCGTCCTTCGGAAGCACATTGTTCTGGCAAGGGCCGAACTCTGGTCCGCTACCTCGCCTCATCGTTGGTTGGAGAACCGACGACACCGTCGTTACTCTCCCAACTGTCACGGTCGATATCCCGATCGGACCTTGGGACGTTCGCGCGATCGGCTCTGTGAGCAGCTCCAATGAAGACGGAATCGTCTGGCAAAACACGGACCCGGGCTTCAGCATGCCCGGCTTGGTCGCCCTCTGGTCGCTGGAAGCGAACGGAACGCCAACCTCTATCGGAGTTCTTGGTGCACCAACCAGCATCGATTGGGTGCTCTGTGGCTTCGCCGATATCAATGGAAGCGGCTCTTCGGATGCCATCTTCCATAACACCGATAACGGAACGCTTGTCGCGTGGCTGCGCGATGGCTTCGGAGGCATCATCGATACACCGGTGATCGGCACAGTCAACGCTGGCTGGACGCCCAAGTTCGCCGGAACATTCGGAGCAGGAGATACCAAGCTGTTCTTCCAGAACAATAGCACTTCGGCGATCTCCATGTGGACCATCGACGCCACAGCTATGGTCACTGGCACGACTACTGTCGGCTTGCCTGGAACCGAATGGCAAATGGTGGGTCTCGGCTCGTTCGAGGGTGGTTCACCTGCATTGCTCTTCCAGAGCGATACCAACCCAGCCCTGTTCTTCTGGAACATTGACGGTGACGGCAATGTAATCGGTAGCGGCAACCTCTCAGAAGAGCGGCCCGCAGGCTGGAGCATCGTCGGAGTCGGCAGGCTGTAAGCCAAAAGCTAGATCCGCCTGAACGGCGAAAAGAAAACGCCCGGGAGCCACCACACTCCCGGGTAGTTACTTTGTTCGAGATACAAGAGACGCAAGTCGGAGTTTGTCAACCAACTCAAACGCTTGCACATACGACAGCCTAACTTCCCCTTGTGGAGGGGTGGATCGCGCAGCGAGACGGGGTGGTCCGGACGACACTGAACCCACCAGTAGCCCGCGCCCCTCGAATAAGCTAAAGGGGTGCAACAACGGCGCAAAGAGACAGCACAGGCTCAAAGCCGGCGGGGCTTTACCCTGCTGGAGAAAATCATTGCTGTCGCGCTAATTCTGGTGCTGCTGCTCATCACCTACGCCACACTCAGCCGAGCCCACCGCCAAGGGCAGGTCACCACCACCCTCTCCCACCTCCGCCAGCTGTATCAAGCAAACGCACTTTACACGGCAAACCACGACGATCTCTTCCTGCCTCTGAACCTCGCGACCGGCAGCGAAGCACCCCAAATGGAGCGGTTCAAACAGGCGCTGCTGCCCTACACCACAGAAGAGGCGTTCTTCAGCCCGCTCGACCGGTACGCGGGCAAGCCGTGCCCGTCCCTCAATGGGCCCAACCTCTGCGAGATCAGCAGCTTCGAGCTTCAACCCCTCTTGCAGGCAGCAGAGGCACAGAATGAACCCGGCGGTCAGTGGCTTGTTGCGCCCTGGCCCGATATCCGCAGCTGGAAACTCGGCGACCAGCCCGCCGCATTCCTTTCCAGCGTGCAACTGGCAGAGCCGTTCGACTTGCAAGTCGACGGCGTAACGGTGCAGAAGAACAAGACCAACATGGGCGAGAACACCGCCCTACTCTTCGTGGATGGGAGTACCCGTTTCGTGCCACTGAGCCAACTCGCAAGAGAAAGCCAACTTGGCGCATCCCAATAGCCAGGCAATCCCGAAAGGCTCACAACATAGGCAGAACTGTTGCAATGAAACCCATCCCTCCGGTTCGCACTTCTCTGCTGAACTCGGCACCACACGCACAGGCTCTATAGCCGCAACGTAACGGCGCTGAAGCAGCGCAATGAGCAAAAGTGGGCCTGTAGGGATCAAACGACGCCCCAGTTCCCAGGCAGTCTGGTAAAGGATCCGGCCCGTTGCCGCGTTTCGCGAAGCGAGACGGGGAGGCCCGAGTGGCTCGCGTGGTGAGACCGTGGGGTTGCTAGCGAGCCGCCACAAGAGGCTCGTAGAGCCGTTCCTGGGTACGCGAGCCTATGGCTCGCAACCGGTCCGCCAGGTCCGGAAGTTGGCTCTCTCAAGCTGTAACACCTCCGTGCAGTCCTCAACTCCTCCAACCTGGAGCCGCCCACGGGCGGTACATTCGCAACCGATGAAATCGGTCTGTGTGTTCTGTGGCTCCAGTTCAGGAACCGACCCCGTGTTCACTGAAGCCGCCCGAAGGCTCGCCCGCGAGTTCGCTGAAACCGGAACCGCTCTCGTTTACGGTGGAGGGGGAGTGGGGCTGATGGGCGAACTGGCAACCGAAGCCGTGCGGCTGGGAGTACCCGTAACCGGAATCCTCCCTGAGCCGCTGATCGCCTTCGAGCTGGGACACCCAACCGGCGCCACCCTGGAAATCGTTCCCAACATGCACGCCAGAAAGGCGCGGATGGCGGAGCTGAGCGACGCGTTCCTCGTGCTTCCTGGCGGCCTCGGCACACTGGAGGAAACCTTCGAAATCACCACTTGGGCACAGCTCGGTTTGCACCACAAACCGATCGCGCTGATCGACACCGCCAACTACTTCGCCCCTTTGGTCGACTTCCTGAACCGCGCACAACGGCAGGGTTTCGTGAGCGCCGCATCTCGCGCTCTGTTACCCGCCTATCCGACCCCGGAACAGGCTCTGAGAGCGGTTCTCGAACTGGCTGGGCAACGGGACTAACGCTCAATCGCCGCAACCGGAGCTTGGAGCCAGCAGGCACAGAGCCGGCCTTCGAGTTCGAAGTCGGGCGGCATCTGCTCGCATGCCTCCATAGCGAATCGGCACCGCGGACGAAAGGCACACCCATCCGGCATTGCGGCAAACGAGGGCGGTTGCCCCGGGATGGATGACAGCGGCTCGCGGCTCTTGGAAGGCATCGCGCCCAACAGCCCCTGGGTGTAAGGGTGCGCCGGATCGCGCAGCACCGCTTGGGCACTCCCGCTCTCTACGATTCTGCCCGCGTAGAACACACAAACGCGGTCTGAGAGTGCCCCGATGACCCCGATGTCGTGGGAGATGACGATTACCGCAGTTTGGTGCTGCTCTTGCAGCCTCTTGAGCAGTAGCATGATTTGCGCCTGTAGGGTCACATCCAGTGCCGTCGTGGGCTCGTCCGCTATCAGCAGCTTGGGGTTGCAGGCAAAGGCGATCGCGATGACCACCCTCTGCCGCTGACCGCCGCTCATCTCGTGCGGATACTTCTTGGCAGATGCGGGCGGGTTCGGCACGCCTACCTCTTGCAACAGCTCGATGGCGCGGGCTTTGGCGGCTTTGTGAGATAAACCTCTGTGTACCCGGAGCGTTTCGGCAATCTGCTCCCCGACCCGCATCAACGGGTTTAGGCTGGTGAACGGATCTTGCATCACAAGAGCGATCTGCTCACCTCGCAGCCTCCGATATCGGCTTTCCGAAAGGCCCACAAGCTCCGTGCCTTCAAAGAGCATGCTCCCTCCGGCTACCTTCCCGGGCGCCGGGAGCATCCCCATGAGCGCGAAGGCGGTCATCGACTTGCCACAGCCGGATTCCCCGACGATGCCAAGCGTCTCGCCGGCTCGAAGAGAAAATGAGACCCCCCTCAGAATTTCGGTAGGCCCAAACGCCACCTTTAATTCCTGAACATGAAGCAACTCTTCGCTCATCTGCCTGAGGCAACAAGTCTAGACCAATGATCTAAACTGATGAGTAGCCCATGACCCGCATCGTCCTCTTTTCCGACATTCATGCCAACCTGGAGGCACTGGAAGCCGCACTGCCTTCTGTGCTAGCACAACAAGCCGACGCCGTCTATTGTCTGGGCGACCTCGGTGGATACGCCTCGCAGCCCAATGAAGTTCAGGAGGCGGTCGAGGCACTAGGTTGCCCTGTGATTTTGGGCAACTACGACGAGAACGTGGGCAACGATGCCGAAGACTGCGGCTGCCAGTACACCGACCCTTTCGACATCCAAATGAGCGACATCTCGTTTCGCTGGACCTGCGAGCATACGAGTTTGCAGAATAAAGCCAAACTGCGTGAGTTTCCTCGCGAGATTCGTTTTGAAGCAGAAGGCAAACGGGTGCTCTTGTGCCATGGTTCACCCCGTTCCAACACTGAATACCTCTTTGAAAATCGCTCCGACGGGTACTTGCGCCAGTTCATCTCGGGGGGCAAGTTCGATGCCCATGCCGATGTGATCGCCTTCGGTCACACCCATGTGCCCTACCACCGAGAAGTCGATGGCGTTCATTTTGTCAATACTGGCTCAGTGGGCAGGCCCAAGGACGGTGATTGCCGCGCTGGCTATACCGTGCTTACCCTCACCCCAGATTCAGTGGTTGCCGAGCAAGTGCGTCTCGAGTACGACGTAGAAACCGCTGCCAAAAAGCTGGTAGATGCAGGCTTGCCGGAGTACTTCGCCGACTACCTCCGCACCGGAGGGAACGCGACGAAACCGACTACGCTCCCATCAACCTGACGATATTTGCCCCAAGAAGAGTTCGAACAGCGACTTTGTTGTACAAAGAGCGCGCTCATCATTTGGATTTCGGTAACTGCCGGTGAACTCAAAAGTTGTCCAAAGATCAGGCAACCAGAAGTAAAGCGAAAAAGCTAGATTTCGTATAATGAGTTAAGGAGAATCGAGTACTCCAAAAACAATGAAATCGCGAGCCTTGGCGCAACTGTTCCTTTCCGGAACCTTTTTTTCCCTCACAACCTGCTTCGCCACTTCTCAAGTGGTGCTGTGGGAGAACGTAACCGTCGATTCCAACTCAGTCGCCTACGCACAAAGCGGCGAATTCATCCTGGCCAGCTGTGATCGGTTCGTCGTGAAGCTAAACCCTACCAACGGAGAAACTCTCGCGCGGTTCAAGGTTCCCGGAGTCACGAGGTTTCGAACCCTATCTTTGAATAGCACATCCACGCGATTTTCGGTCGCCTACAACACTCTAGCCGGATTCAAAGTGGGAGTCTTCGATGCCACGAATGGCATTCAGATAGCTGAGCTAGACCCGATGGTAAATGTGATTGTTCGGACAGCTTGGAATCCTTCAGGATCCAAGCTCGCGATCATTGGGTCGGCGACAGGTTCTGGAGTCGTAATTTACGACAACGACGTGTGGGGAACTCCCTCCGTAGTTTGTAACGATCCCGTAAATCCGATTCAACTTTATAATCGAGGATTGGCTTGGGGGGCAGAGAACCTCGTTATGGCCGTCGACATGGGGACAGCGACTACCAAACCTGCGTTTCGAAGTTGGATCGCGAGCACTGGCGTTAGGCTCAACTACACGCCTTTCGGGCTGAATGAACATTGGGCTGAGTCGATGAGCGGCAAAGATAGCTTTGTCGTTGCAGCGACCTCGACATTCCCGTCACCCGCTAACATTGTTCGCATCAACCGCACCACAGGGATCGTAGATGCTACGATCACCAGCGATAGCGGGTACGTAGATTTGGCGCATGCACCCAATGGCAATTTTGTAGCAGCAGTAGCGTTTAACCGACTCTTGGTCGCGAACGCGAGCTTGTCCGCAGTGCACAGCCAGTCGATTGTTGGAGCAAACGCGCGCGCGATTGCAGTCGCACCCGATAGCCTAAAGGCAGCCGTCGCCACGACGAACGGAGTTAGGCTTTACACCTTCGCCTCCCCAGCATGGTCTGGCTTCGCTTCCCTAACTTGGCAACACGCCACAGACGCGTTGCCAAGCTTAGGCATCGACTTGGCCGTATCCCCTAACGGGGCGTACGTTATAACCGGAACGGCAAACGGAAGCGTAGCAAAGGCGTACGACGCAAACTCAGGCAACGTGCTATGGGGCGCTAATGTCCTCGGGGAGTTTGCCTGGGTGCGCGGGGTAGGGATCTCTCCAGACAGCTCTCGGGTTATGTTTTCGACCTGGCCCGCCGGATCTGGCCAGCTCGATTTCTTCAACAGCGCAAATGGGGGAAACGCTGCCTCGGTCTTGTTCCCGGAAGCCCCTCATTTGGCTTCCGGCAAGTACATCTCTTCGTCCCGCATTTTCACACTTGGAGCGGCAACTCGCAAAGTCTACATTCGAAATACCGACGGAACAATATTCGGCGAAAGTCCCGCGCTTGGCGCTGGTGGGAGTTTGACTCAATCCGCCGTCTCACCCGATTCGAGCAAGATAGCGGTCGGCAGCGGCAATTCCCTTTCCTCGAGTCTGTACATTCTGGACGCAACGAGCCCAACCGTTCCGATCCTGCAGAGTTTCGTCTTCGGTTCCGTGTCAGTGAATTGGGTCGACTGGAAGGGAAATGTAATTTTTGTAGCCGCTGGCCCGATTCTTTTTCGCTTCGACGCTACAAATCTTGCAGCAGGGCCTACGTTGATCTCAAGTTTGCCAGCCAGCGTCACCGCGATGAAGGCTTCTCCTGATGGTCGGTACTTAGCCGCCTGCACAAACAATACGTTAGACGGGCTGAGAATCTACCGACTGGCAGACAGCAGCCTTGCTGCCTATTTTCCTTCCATCAGCGAGATATACGCAATGGATTACTTCCCGGATAATAGTCGAATCGCAATGGTTCGAGCGAACGGCCAGATTCTCGTGATCGAGAATCCCTTCGGACCGTTTTTGGGTGGGACCGTCTTCTGGGAAGGTCCAAATTCCGGCCTGCTGCCGCGGCTGATGGTGGGATGGAGAACAACCAGCGGTGTTGTCGTACTGCCAACGGTCGTAATCGATATTGCACCAACGGATTGGCAGGTTCGGACTGTTGGAAGCGTGAATGGAGATGCCACGGACGACCTGATCTGGCAGAACACAAACCCAGGCTTTTCTATCCCCGGCCTCGTCGCTTACTGGACGCTCTCCAGTTCGGGAGTGCCCTCACCGGCTGGTACCGGAGGGGCTCCCCCGGCAATCGACTGGGTCGTCAAGGGCTTTAACGATGCTACTGGAGATGGAAATGCGGACATTCTGTGGCTCAACCAATCGACGGGGATGATTGCTTTGTGGTTCCGAGATGAAGGCGGTAATGTCACCGGAACGACTGTTGTAGGATCGCAGCCAAGTGGGTCGAACTTAATCTGCGCTGCCAACACAGACGGAAATCCCGGCCTCGAACTTTTCTTCCAGAATTCAATTTCCACGTCGGTCGATTACTGGTCCTTAAACAGCACAGGTGGTCAGATCGGCTCCGGCTCGATTGGCGTACCAGCAGCAAACTGGCTTCTAGAGGGAGTGGGTTCATTCCAACCGCTCTCAAATGGGCTCTTGTTTAGGAACTCGGCAACAAACCAGTTGGCATATTGGAACATCGACAGCGCAGGACAGGTAACAGGAACGGGCACACTGGGCGAAGCTCCAGCGGGGTGGACCATACTGGCCGTTGGGAAACTGTGAACAACGCGCGATCTGCTTTGCACAGGCTCCGACAAGCCAAGGCATGTCGCGCCATCCTAAGGTTTTTTGCCTGATGGCCGAGAAGTTGTAACCATGAGCACACAGACCACGACGGTCTAGACGAGGGTTTCCCGAACTCTAGTTTGCCCCCGCGCAGTTCGCCAGTTTCAAACAGGCGACATTTTCGCGCTTTGTCGAAATTTGAGTATAATGCCGTAAAACGCTTGGCTTTCTTTTCTCCGACAACTGGTCGAACTTTTTCTCCGACAACTTGTCGAAGCACCAATGGGAGAAAAACATCAATCCTAATGAAAAAAAACTTACTTATTCAGCTCATTATCGTCCTGTCGTTGGCTGCATCGACTTTCGCGCAGGTTCCAAACCCTGTTTGGACCTCAGAACCCAACCTAAACGCAAACGCCGTCGTCTACGGTGCTAGCGGAAACATCTATGCAGCCGGCGGCCGCGGGATCTTCGTGCTCAATCAAAACAATGGATTGGTATTGTCGATAATTCCCGCCACTGGCGTAATAAACACCCGTTCTTTATCAGTTAACGTAGAAGAAACCCTAGCCGCTGTCGGAATTGGGGAAATCGTGCAAGTCTACGACCTTAGGTCCAAAGCACTTCTCGCCACGCTGAATCCTGGAGTTGGATTCGTGCGCACGACAGCAATTATTCACGGAGACTTGGTTGCTGCAGCAGGCGACCCGGCCCCTGGAGTTGCCGTGTTCGACACGTTAAACCAGAGTGCTCCCTCGCGGATGCTTGTTCCAAGCCCTCCGTTATCGTCCCCTATTTTCCAAATAAGGCGATACGACGCGCAATTTGGGTGGTTGCACTTTATGGGCACAGGTGCTGGTGCCCAGCCACGATTATTCTTTTACACCGCTTCGACGGGTGCAGCAGGTTTGTCCTACCCCATTGGTGTAATCGGACAGGTTGGCAGAGTGTCCAATGTGCTGGGGACTACACAGGCAATCGGCGGAACGAACGTTCTTTCAGGGAGCTCCAGAGCGGAATTGGTGATTGGAGCTCATTCTGTGAATTTAACGCAAGAAGTCCAAGACGTCGGTAGCTCGGCTGCAGGGGCGTTCCTCATCTTGACGTCGGCCCAACTTCAAGTCCGAAACGAGACATTGACCTCGCCCCAGATCCTCGCTAGTGGAGGCGAGACGCTCTCGGTGTCCCCATCCGTGCAGACCCGATTCGCTTTCAATGGTAACGGTGTCGTAAGAAGAGCGACCCTCGCTTCCCCACCGACGTCCGCACCTCCAACGATCGATTGGGAGACTTCACCTACGGGTTCGTTGTCCAGCGCAATGGTTGCAGTCTCCCCAAATGGCGCCTATGTTGGTGTTTCCGGTCGGACCAGCGGTAGGATCAGCGTTTTCAGCGCCGTAAGCGGAGCGCTCCTTTGGGGAACGGACCTACCACTTACCGTTCCATGGGGCCGTGCCGCTACGTTTTCCCCAGATTCGAGCCGGCTCTGCGTGTTAAACTGGCCGATCGGAGTATCACGCCTGTATTTCTACGACTCAGTCGACGGCGGGAACGTCTCAAGCTTCTCTGTCGGTGCAGACACCGACCTGTTCGGTGGCGTCTGGATAGACAACTCCAGAATTGCCGTTGCACTTGCTGCACCGGGAGCAATTAGAATCTATCAGACTGACGGCACTGTTTGGTCGGAGACAAGCGTGGGGGGACCAGCGACTGCAATGGCAATCAATCCGGCTGGAACGAAGTTGGCAGTGGCCGGAATAGGTTCTGGAATAAAGATTCTGGGAATCGCCCCAACTACAATGCCCATAGAGCAGTCGATAACGTTTGAGGCAAACCCTACGCAGATCGCATGGAGTCCTGACGGTGCACTGTATGTCGGCGGACAGGCGTCGCTTCTTCTGTTCGACTCTGCGAACCTCGCATTAGCTCCGGTGACCGTTGTTGCATCCTTGCCTGCGTTTATCTCGGGCGTGGTTGTTGCGCAAGACCCGGCTTACGTTTACGCGACGGCCAGCTCCGTTCTTTACCGGATACACGTTCCAACGCAGCGCATTGTCGCCTCTATGCCACTTTGGTCATTGGGGGTATCCCTTGCTGTACATCCTGTCCACAATCTTTTCTATGTCGGTTTGGGTAATGGGGATGTAGGCGCATTTGATCGAGTCTTTTCTAATTTGGGTGACACCATCTTTTGGGAAGGGCCGAACACCGGTCCGCTGCCTCGATTAATGGTCGGTTGGCAGATCCAGAATGGGGCTGTGGCGTTGCCTTCGGTGGTAATCGACATCGCGCCGGCGGATTGGCAGGTACGCGCGGTGGGCAACGTAGATGGGCTGGCCTCGAGCGACTTAGTCTGGCAGAACACAAATCCTGGTTTCTCGATCCCTGGATTGATCGCATACTGGAGCGTACAGCCTAGCGGTGCACCACTGCCCATAGGAACTGGAGGCGCCCCGCCGAGCTTCGATTGGCAAGTTCGCAGCTTCACCGACTTCAATGGGGACGGCATTGCCGATATTCTTTGGCTGAATGTGGCGACTGGAGCAATCGGTATCTGGACGAGGGACAGCTCTGGGTCCGTAACCGGAACGTTCTCTGTTGGAATCAGGCCTGCCGGCTGGCGACTTGTCGGAGCTACCGATAGCTTCGGAAAAGGCACGGCCGAGATCTACTTCCAAAATACCACCACGTCACAGGTCTCCTACTGGAGATTGAACAATTCGTTTGCTCCTGTTGCAACGGTCGCCGTCGGTACGCCGGGTATTAATTGGCAGTTCGAGGGCGTAGGAATGTTCAAGAACTATGGCCCCGGGCTCCTGTTCCGCGACACTTCGTCTAACCAGATGGCATTCTGGAACATCTCGAGCGATGGAAATGTGACGGAAACCGGAGTCATTGGTTCGTCGCCGACGGGCTGGAAGGTCATCGGTATCGGCAACCTTTAGGTCGACACCCACCCTCGCTCCGAAAAACGAGAGCTTCGGAGCGAGGGAAACCAGTTCGACGGGACTAGCAGTAGCCAGAGTTGTATACTCAGCACCGATGCAGGAAACCATCAAGATCATCATTGCCGATGATGAACCCCAGTACCGAAGCGCCATCGAAAGAGTAATGCGCGCCATGGCCGAGTGCCAGATCATCGGCATCTGCCAAGATGGCCAGGAGGCGCTTGATCTCTGCCTGCAAGAACCACCCGACGTTCTTCTTGTCGACGTGAACATGCCCCGCATGAACGGCCTCGAGCTCATCCGAAAGGTGTTGCGAGTCCACAAAGACGTCCGGCCAGTAGTCCTCACCGTTGAAGAAGCGGATGACACCATCTTCGAGGCGTTTCGGAGCGGCGCGCTTGGCTACATCCTCAAAACCTCGACCCCGAGCGAACTGATGGAAGCCGTTCGCAGTGCCTACATTGGCGAGGCACGAATCACCCCAAGTGTCGCCGCCCGCTTGATCTCAGACTTCCGCCGAATCGAAGAAGACGAAGAGATCGAAGAAACCGAAATGTACGAGCTGAGCGACCGTGAACTGGAAATCCTCCAGCTTCTTGCGCAAGGCAAGCGAAACAAAGAGATTGCCGACGAGCTTGAAATCGCCGAAAAGACGGTGAAGAACCACGTAAGCGCGATATTGAAGGCGCTCCACGTGAACAGCCGCACCGAAGCTGCCATGAAGGCAGTGAAGGCCAGGCTGGTTCAGCGCGGCTAGAAATCGATCTGCGCCAGCAGCTCCTGGCTTTCTGGATCCAGAAGCAAGAACCTCTCCGGCTGGGGCAGCCGGTACAGCCGCCTGGCGTTATGGCTGCAGAACCAGGAGGCGGCGCTCAACCCTTTACCCATCGCGAACGAGCGGAACACTTCCCCGATCAAGGCGCAGCTACCCGCAAGAGCTCCGTTCGAAGCCAATCGAAGCTGACCATTCTGCAAGGTCACCTCGTGCCCCCACATCTCGCGTCGGTCAACGGAACCTTCTTCCAGCCCGCTGGCAAAGGTTCCGTCCGAAACGGCAATCACCTCATCCCAACCTTTCATCGCCAGCATCAACTCTATGGCGTCCTCGCTCACGTGCTGGTAGTCGTGAATGACCTCAACGCAGAAACCGTCTCTAAGGAGCGAAAACCCGACGGGGCCACTCTGCCGGTGGTGGAACGGCTTCATGGCATTGAATAGATGGGTAGCAAACTTTGCTCCAGCGGCGAACGCCGCGCCCATCTGGTCCGCACTCGCACCCGTGTGCCCCAGGCCCACCACAACTTCCCGTTGCGAGAGGTAGCGGGTCAGCTCAACTGCACCTTCCAGCTCCGGTGCCAGAGTCATTGCTCGGAGCCGAGGGTGATCGAAAACCTTCCTCCAGTCATCGTCACTCAGGTTCGGTCGCTCTAATGCCTCCACCGGCTGTGCGCCGGGAAACTCAGGAGAAAGGAACGGCCCCTCAAGGTGAATACCCGCCACAATCGGATGATCTGGGATCCTCTCCAAAAACTCCAAGCACGCCTCTGCCGGCATGCTAACGCTTGTGGGTAGCACCCACTCCACGCCGGATTCCGCCAACAGGTCCAGTGCCGCAGAAATCTGTTCGGCAGGCTCAGCTACGAAATCAACACCAAAGGCTCCGTGAATGTGCGGATCAACCAACGCCGGAGCGATGGAAACAAACTCCGGCAGCCCCTCTAGCTGATGGGCTTCAACCGAAAACAGGTAGTCCTCTCGGTAACCACTGGGACCTAGCCCTGCCGCCTGGATGTACTTCGCCATCGGGCGCTAAACCGAAGCCCCCCAATTCGGTCCGTCTCGATAAACGCGCTCTTCCAGTTCCAGCATCGTCATCTCTAACTGAATCTCCTGCGCGCTGTAGCCAAGCTGCAGAGAAAGCTGCTCGGTGCTTAGCGGTGCCGTCCTAAGCATATCCAAAATCTTGCGCTGGGTCGGCGTCAGGCTATCCTCATCCAGAGTCGAATCGCCAAACGGTAACGCCGGTTGCAGCCCCAGTTCCTCCATGACTTGCTTTCCATCCAGCACGAGCGTTGCCCCTTCCCGGATCAGCCGGTTCGAGCCTTCGAAGCCAGGGAGATCGACGTTTCCAGGAACCACCAGCACCGGGCGCCCCATCGCTCTGGCGCTATGCGCCGTCGAGAGCGAGCCCGAAACCATAGGCGCTTCAATCACCACCAAAACCTCGCTGAGCGCGGCGATCGTGCGATTTCGCAGAAGGAAGGTGTCTCGGCGGGGCTTCGTTCCGTAGGCAAACTGGCTTAGCACAACCCCTTTCTCCCTCATTTCCTGAAAGATGGCGGCGTTTCCGCTGGGATAGTCATTGTCGAGACCTTGTGCCATTACTGCGCAGGTGGCAACTCCTTGTTTGAGCGACTCCTTGTGCGCCTCAGCGTCGATCCCATAAGCACCTCCGCTTACCACGCAAACATTCGCCCCAGCCATGTCGGCTACCAGTTTTCGCGTCACGGAAAGGCCGTAGCCGGTCGCCTGCCTGGAGCCGACGATTCCCACCCGCCTCTTCTCAAGAAGGTGGGATTCCCCCTCTGACATCAAGGCGGGCGGCGAATCAGCAACCGCGCCTGTGAAGAGATCGAGCGCTTCGCCGAAAATCGGGTAGCTGTAGCGATCCTCCGGAAACGGCTTGCAACGCCGAATCCGATCCGCCTCCGAGTCAGTCCAGAGTTCGAACTGCTCAATGCCCAAGTCCGGCCTTTCATAAAGAAACTGGAGGCAAGCCCGCTGTTTCGCGGGGCTTGCCTCCGTGGCGAGCAACTTTTGGATCTGCTCCGGGCGTACAGTTTCGCGCACTAGCGCCGTGGTATCCGTCTCTTAGCGCGGTCTCGCGCGCACTGGCAAGGTGTTGTCAACAAAGAGCACAAACTCTCGCTCAGCTCGGTTGCCCATCCAGTCCGCAACAGTAAGCGTTACAATCTGCCGTCCGTTCTGAAGCTGTGGGTTTTCAGGTCCCATGCGGATGACCACAAAGCCGTCACGATCGATTTCGTATTTGAGCGCTCGGTCGCCCACCTTTACTTCTAGCGTGTTTACATTAACGCCAGAAGCTTCGTCTTGGACCCTGAAGATCAGCTCAGCACCCGGTTGAGTGGAGACTTCGCTGCCTGGCAGAGGCCAAAGCAACTGAACCCTCGGCGGGGTTCGGTCTACGCCGCTTTCTCGGCTGAAGGCGATCAAGCTTCCATCGCTCACCATAACCAGCATGGTCGAGCCAGCCACTACAGCCGGTCCCGAAGCTGGAGGGTTTTGCACTCGCTGGGGAGCCCGCGTTCCGGATGCACCAGCATCTGGCGCTCCGCCCGATCCTAGTCCACCGGCACCAGCGCCCGCACCGGCTCCAGCACCTACGCCGCCGCCACTTCCGCCAGAGGATTCACCTGGGCGAGCAGTCGTCAGCGGAGGAATGGCAAAATTCCACAAGACGCTTCCATTTTCAGAATCCAACAGCCGGATATCGCCGTTAATCAACGGAACGATATAGTTCGTGGGAGTCGAAGTAGGAATCACCGCAGAAGGCGTCCGAAGCTCAACGGGTTGAGAAAGCAAGGGTCGACCATTTCGGTCGAGGAGAATCGCTCTTCCCTCCGAGCTAATCACCATCACGCCACGGCTAGAGACTGCCGGCCCGAAGATGAGCGGCTGTTGGGTGTTGAACTGCCAACGACCAGCTCCCGAAGCTGCGTTCAAAGCAGCGACGAATGTGCCGGTATTCACATAAAGAGTCCCTTCGCTTACCACCGGCACGGAAAGACCGGTAACGGTTCCAAGTCGTTGCTCCCAGGTGGCTCTCTGCGTCGCGATGTTCAGGCTGCGCAGCAATCCGCCAGAAGTGAAGAAGATCACATTGCTTTGGTGCGCTGCAATCTGCCCCAGAACTCCATCCACTGGGCGAACTGGCTCGCTCCACGTCGGCTGACCGTTTTCCAGGTTCACCGCCATCAAGCTGCCATCCGTCTGGGAAAAAACCACCGAGTTCCCAGCAATTACGGGGATGCCAGCCACAGGCTGAGGCGCCAGATACTGCCAGATGAGCTCGCCGGTCTCTACGTTGACGGCATAAAGATTTCGATTATCTGCCGCGCCAATAACTCGGTTCTCGTGAAGAACCACGCCAGTTCTGAAGTTGCCCTCCAGCGGCTCTGCGCGGGGGAAACGCCAAATCTGGTTTCCGGTCGCTAGTTCCAAGGCGTACATCCAGCCGCCACTAGCGACGTAGACGCGGTTGCCCTCTACCTGTGGAACTCCGCCAGGTGATACCGATGTCGGTTGAACCCATCGCCAGGCAATAGGCGCCGGTCCGGGGAAGTCTGCGAATCCGATGCTGGCAACGCCAATGGCCAGAAGCGCGCATGGAATGAAAATCTTGGTTCTCATAGCGTGTGTCTCAAGTAATTGACGTGCCAGATGTCTGAGCGTTCTGGCAAACGCCCAAAAAGGCAGTATAGCCACCCGAGAGCGTTCCTTGCAAACGAGCGCTTACCAGAAACAGCCCTTTACTTGCGAGAAGAACCCTTGCCGCTGGCGGCTAGGGGCTTGCCCGACTTCTTCGCCTTGGCGGGCTTTTCGGCTGGCGCACCCTGTGCAGCCTTCTCGGCGGCACGGTGCCTCTTCATCTTCTGAAGCTGCTTCTTTTGCATCTTTTCGACTTCGATGAACATGTCCGACATGCTCATGTCAAGTCCAACGCTGATCTTGTAAGCGGTTCGGATGGTTGGCGTTCTCAGCCCTCGTTCGATCAGGCTTTGAAAAGTGCGGTGGATTCGTACGTGGTCGGCGAAGGCCTCTTGGCTGAACCCCCTAGCAGTTCTCTGTTGCCGGACGAACGCTCCAAAGGCCTCACTAAGAGCTATCTCTTCGTCCGAATAATGTCGCGTCATGATGGTTTTTAGGGGACCTTGCTCCACATGGGGCGTAGAGAATCAGTCTGTAGACCATTTCTCTGATAAGTCCTTGGCCCTATTATGCACGAACCGCAGAAAAAAATTGTCACCTGTACGAGTGACAGCTAAACAAGATCTATAAAAAGCGCTCAATTTTGCTGCACTTTATCGTGTTCCGAAAGGGACCAATGATCGAATGAATTTGCCCTGCCAGTTTTGCAAATCCCAGCCGGTATACTTTCCATTGTGGCGGGGGCATAGCTCAGTGGTAGAGCGCTTGCTTTGCAAGCAAGATGTCGGGGGTTCGAATCCCCCTGCCTCCACAAAATTTTCAAGGAAGAATCGCCCAAACACCCCAAGTTGGTATGTGGAAAAAACTGCTGGGCTTCCCCGCAAAGTACGATCGATACGCTCAGACGGCGTACTCGATGGTCCGAAAGGGTCATCTCAATCCCGACGAATCGGCGAAGCTCGACTGGCTGGCAAGCCAAGATCGCCTTAGCCCATCTGAGCGCCAAGCCGCTCATGCAAAAGCCATTGAGCGAATCTGCGAAGACATCCTGGAGAAAGGTCAGATCTCCCCGGAAGACTCCCAGATCCTCAATAACGCGATCAGCGCCTTCAGCGTAGACCTCAACCTAGTTTCTCCGGCCGTTCTCGGTCAGCTCAGGCAGCTGAACGACTGGCAACAGTGGATGGCAGGTCCGCTGCCGGTACTGCCTGCAGGAAGTACGCCATTGATGTCGAAACCAGGAGAACACCAACACCTGAAAGTTGACTGCTGCGTCATTCAGGAGAAGAGGGTTCGCAGCCGAAGCTCAGGAAGCTTCTCCGGGGTGAGTTTTCGAATTGCGAGGGGCGTCACCTACCGAGTCGGCGGATACGGCGGCCAATCGGTGCCGGTTATGGAGCCTGTGGTTGTCTGCCAGGGTCCGCTCATCCTCACATCGAGCCGCGCGGTCTATCTCGGCACAAAACACGGTTTCGACAAGGCCTGGGCGAAGGTCAACGCCATCGAGAAGGAAGTAGGGGGTGTCACGTTTTTCTTCTCTGATCGGAAAAACGCAACGACCCTAACCTTCCTGGGTGATGACCTCAGTCCGGTCGTCATCGCCCTTTGCCACCGCCTGAAAAGCAACACTTGAAGCGTCACCCGCTGGCTCCTTCATAATCTTCACAACCACTTACCATGGGTTCTGCTCCCCTCCAGCTCTCTGCTCGATGCGAAGCCGCTATCGCGGTGTCCTTAGAGGTGGGTCTGTACTTGCAAGACCGGTTTGCAAACCTACCGGAAGTCAAAGAGAAGCAGGACGGATCTCCCGTAACCGAAGCAGACCAGCAAGCCGAAGCCACCTTCCGCGCCCTCCTATCCGAGCGGTTTCCCCGAGACGGATTTTGGGGGGAAGAATCCGGCGGAAGTGAGCAAAGCCAAGTCGGTAAGTGGATTTGTGACCCGATTGACGGCACCAAATCATTCATTGCTGGTGTACCGCTCTTCGGCTCACTTCTCGCCTGGTTGCCAGAGGGCAATGAAAAGCCCTCGATCGGCGTTGCAGGCTTCCCCGCTCTAGATCGCTTGGTCTTTGCCGAAATCGGCAAAGGGTGCCACACCAACGAAGGGACTACTCTTACCGGGCCCGTAGCGCGGCCTCTTCAGGACGCGCTCATCTGCCACGGCAGCATTCAAAGCTTCGAGAAGGCCGGTATGACCGGTGCATTTCTGGAAATCAGCCAAAAGTGCCGCTCTAGCCGCGGCTGGGGGGATGCCTTCGGGCACTTGCTGGTAGCCGAGGGCAAAGCCGATGCAATGATCGACCCGATCGTTGCCTACTGGGATATCGCCGCACTCATCCCTATTGCCGAAGAGGCCGGCTGCTGTCTGGATTACGGCGCCCACGCGGGCACGGTTCATTCCTTCTGGGCGGTCACCAGCGCTCCCTCGCTGAGAGGCGAACTGCTCTTCCACCTCGGAAAATCATCCAAATGAGACTACTTGGCGTCGACTTCGGTTCAAAGAATATCGGCATTGCAGTTGGCGATCTCGAGACCGCTATCTTTCGACCGCTGAGACCCCTTCAAGCCTCCGGAACGCTGGCAAAAGACGCAGCGGTTATTGAAGGGGTGGCAAGCCAAGAAGACGCAGAGCGAATCGTTGTCGGCGTTCCCCTCGGAATGATTGATTCGCGCCAGGAGCGAATCTGCCGTCGGTTCGGCGAGGTTCTCGCCGAACGAGGTTTGGCGGTCGTCTACGTAGATGAAGCGTTCAGTTCCAAGGAAGCCAGAGAGCGGTTGTCCCAGCCCGACCAAACAGCCAGTATCAGCGAACCCACAATTGACTCTATGGCAGCAGTTCTAATTCTTGAGAGGTATGCCCAGCGTGCCCGCTAAAAAGCCGAGAAAGACCGCACTTATCGTCATTCTGGCAATTCTTGGAGTCCTGATTCTAGGCGGGGCGGCGTTCGCCATTCACGTGCAGCAAGGCGTCCAGCCGATGCCGGAGGGGGAAAAGGTCATTTACAGAGTGGAGCAGTCTATGCCTCGAGGGTTGGTGTTTCGCCAGCTTCGTGATCGTGGGGTGATCCGCAACTCCGATACTGCCGAGCTCTACGCCAGGTTTGTTCTTCGCTCTCCGGCACGCATCTCCGATGGCAGTTACCAACTTTCTCCCGGAATGACCATCGAACAAGTCACCGAAGCGTTGCAAAAGCCGCTGAGAAACTTTGTTCGGATTCCCGAGGGATACTGGATCGCCCGTACCGCCGCGTTGCTCGAAAAGAACGAGGTTTGCCCAGCCGCCGAATACATTCGCGCAGCTAACGAAGCCGAACGATTTCAGGGCCTCGTCGAAGCTCCCATCCCAGAGTCAGGCTCGCTGGAAGGCTATCTCTACCCCGACACTTACGACCTTCCGCCAGGGATCAGCGCTGACCGAGTGATTCAGATGCAGCTCCAAGCATTCTCGCGCAAAGCCTGGCAGCCCCTCGGCAAGCCAGAGAGAGATGAACTCCACCGCGCAGTGATTATCGGCTCAATGGTCCAGCTTGAAGCTGCCGTTGACGAAGAACGACCGGTGATCGCCGGGGTCATGATCAACAGACTGAACCGTCCAATGAGACTGGAAATCGATGCAACCATCAACTACGCACTCCAAGAGTGGCGCCCGCTCCTTCGCAGCGAGTACCGCTCGGTGGATTCGCCCTACAACACCTATCTCGTAAACGGTCTTCCGCCAGGGCCAATTTGCTCTCCGTCCTTCGCGAGCCTCAACGCCGCTATGAACCCACAGCAACATCGATACATTTTCTATGTTGCAATCCCGGGTAGCGGAGGCCGGCACGCCTTTTCGGAAACTTACGAAGAACATAATAGAAACATTCAAAGGAGAAATGAGCTGCGAAAGCGTCTGAGAGAGGGCGATTAGAGACTCGCTGCCTTCGCACAAAAATCTGATGGGATTTCGAACCGGAACCTTCGACCGCCACCAGCTGGATTCCGTTTCTCGGCAGTTCTGCCCGGTTCGCGCCATCGACTCGCTGTTCGACCTCGACCCCGAAGAACTCTATGAGTCGGGGAAGCGGCTGGTTCTTCTTGATCTCGATAACACCCTGGTTGCCTGGCGCACCAGCGACCTGACCCAAGCCACTCACGACTGGATCGAGGCAGGGCACAAAGCTGGCCTAAAGTTCTGCATCGTAAGCAACACGAGAAACCGCGAGAGGCTGCACGAGCTAGCAGAGCGCCTCGGCGTGGATTGGGAGCTAGGCAGATTCAAACCCAGCAGGCGGATGTACAACGCAGCAATGCAGCGCTTCTCTGCCACGCCGGAACAGACCCTGATGGTCGGCGACCAGATTTTCACCGACGTCTGGGGTGCCAACCGAGCGGGAATCGATGCGATCTGGATCAAGCAGATTTCGGAAAAAGATCTCTCCACAACCAAAATCAGCCGGTTCCTTGAAGGCTTTATGCGCCACCGGCTTTACCGCGCCCTGACAACGGGCGATACGGTTTTCACGCCAGCTGTTCCAGCGCCCCAGAGCTTTCTCGAGCGGAAGGTCGTTCGGCAGTTCTTCAAGTTTTGCGTTGTCGGGCTTAGCTCCACGTTCATTGACGTAGGTCTTCACTTCATCCTGATGTTTGTCGTTCAATGGGACGGTCAGCCCCTATCCGTTCACCTGGGCAACGCCATCCTAGGCTGGTTGCCTGGCACGCCTGCTGAGATTTCGCCGGAAATTGCAAAAGGCGCGGCGTATCCGGTCCTCAAGTTCTTCACAGCTGGCATTGCCATCCTCAACTCGTTCTATTGGAATCGTCGCTGGACGTTCGGGATTCGAGGTCACGGAGAGCGATACAAGCAACTGGTCAAGTTCATTACCGTCGCCGTTGTGGGCATGGGCTTGAACGTGATCATCGGATCGACCCTCTACAACGCCTTCCCATTCCCGCCGACGACCAACTGGGTGCTCTCAACAGCGATTTCCACCACTATCGTCGTGTTCTGGAACTTCTTCGGCCAGAAGCTCTGGACCTTCCGATCTCGAAAAGCAACCTGATGGCGACCTACTGGCGCGAGGCATCAGACGAGTTTCGGATGGCAGTGATTGGCGACCCCATCGCCCAAAGCCTCAGCCCGCACATGCACAACCAATGGCTCCAGTCTCAAGGACTTCCGGGGATGTACACCGCGCTTCAAGTCCCGGAACTCGAAACCTTCGCCGCGCTGAACCATTTGACAGAAATGGGCTACCTGGCGGTGAACGTAACTACACCCTGCAAGGAACTCGCGTTTCAATGGTGCGAGGCGATTTCGCCCGAGGCAATCTGCTCGCTGGCGGTTAATACCATCTCCCTTCAGGACCGCTGCGGAACCCAAACCGACGGAGAAGCCCTCGCTCAAATGATTCTTGAATCCGCCCCAGCGCAGGGAAATGTCCTCCTGCTGGGCGCGGGCGCAACGGGAAGATCGATACTTTGCGCTATAAAGTCGCTCTACGATGTGAGCCTATGGAATCGCAGTAAGTCTCGGCAGATTCCGCCTGAGGTCGCCGCCAGCACAAAGTGGCTGGAGAGCCCCGCCCCCGCTTTTGACTGCATCATTAACGCCACTTCCGCCCCTCTCGATTCAGCCGAGCTCGACTGGGCGCTCGATCTCGCGAAACCTTCCACTCTCGTGATCGATGTCCGGTACTCTCCAGCCGGTCTACCGAAATGGGTTGAAACCGCCCGGTCGATGGGTCTTCGAGCCGAGGATGGAAAGCAACTCCTCGCCCGGCAAGCGACCCTTAGCTGGGAATTTTGGCTGACCAAAAGCGTTGAATTACCAAACATCGTGAGTTCGCCCCCAACGACGGCAAATTTACTTCGAACACTGACATGAAACGATTGCTCGCCTCAGAAGAATCGGTAAGACAAGCCGCTGAAGCCATTCAGGAGGGCAAGCTCGTGATCGTGCCCACCGAAACCGTCTACGGTATCGCTGCAGATGCACTCAACCCCGACGCCATAGACCTCCTTTTTCAGGCGAAGGAGCGGCCATCAGAAAACCCTCTGATCGTGCACATTGGCAGCATGCAGCAGATCTCGTTCCTTTCCAGTTCTTGGAACAGGCTCGCCCAGACTCTCGCCGATGCGTTTTGGCCTGGGCCGCTAACCCTTGTTGTTGAAAAGTCCGATACCGTGCCGAACCGGGTCACAGGTGGCCAAGACACGGTTGCGCTCCGTATGCCCAGCAGCTGGGAAGTCATGGCTCTTTGCCGTCTCTCTGAAACCCCGCTCGCGATTCCAAGCGCCAACAGGTTCATGCAACTCTCGCCGACTTCGGCAGACCACATCGACCCCAAGCTCGCCTCGTTTGCCGAAGTCCTGATCGACGGTGGCTCCTGCGCCGTGGGTGTCGAATCAACCGTTGTCGATTGCACTTCGGATAGTCCGGTGATCCTTCGTCCGGGCGCTATCCCGAGATACAAGATTTACGCCGCAGTCGGCTTGGAAGAAGACCTTGACGTCGCTGCTGGCATCCCTTCCCACCGATCCCCTGGCCAGTACCCTCGCCACTACGCGCCGAAGACCCCGATCGAACTGGTTGACCATCTGGAAGACCATCAGCCAGGGCTGGTGTTCGCCTCTCCGATGAACCCAGATCAGCTTCAAATGCCGAATGAAGCGGAAGCGTACGCCGTTCGGTTGTACGCAGCGCTGTTCGATATGGACCTGCGAGAGCTACAAAAGGTCTTCGTTGAAATGCCCCCAGATCATCCAGACTGGGAAGCGGTCCGCGACCGCCTTCTGAAGGCAAGCGCGCCTTACGAAGCCGCCTCAGGCTGAAGACTTCGCCCGAGCGCGTCCAGCAGCTCAAAGACAAACGTCGGTCCGCCATAGACAAACCCCGTGTAAACCTGCACCAGGTCTGCCCCAAGTTCAAGCTTCTTGAGAAAAGCACCTGTGCTCGTGACCCCGCCGCTTGCAATGATCACCATCTCGGAGTTTGAACGCTTCTTGACTTCCACTAGCGCCTGGTTCGCCAAGTCAAAGAGCGGCGTTCCACTGAGTCCACCAGCCTCATTCGCCAAAGCGCTCTGTTGGTAGCTCGGCGGCAGCACATCTCGCCGAATCGTTGTGTTGGAGACCACGAATCCAGCAGCGCCCCCCTCGTGCCCAGCCCGCACCACCCGGTCCAGCTGATCCGAGTCCATATCGGGCGACACCTTGACTAGGAACGGCCGCCCCGGGCTCTCCCGCCTCAACCGCGCGAGCAAATCAGTGAGGAAGCGGTCATCTTGAAGATCTCTCAGGCCCGGCGTATTCGGAGACGAAACGTTTACGACCCCGTAGCCTGCAATTCCCTGCAGCGCCCGAAACCCTGCCAGGTAGTCGCTCGCGGCATTTTCAGCGGGGGTCTCTTTGTTCTTCCCCACATTCAGGCCAATCGTGGTTTGCGGCGGATTCTGTCGAAGCCGCTGCGCTAGAGCCTCCGCACCTTCATTGTTGAAGCCCAAACGGTTGATCAACCCTTCGACTTCAGGCAGCCGGAACATTCGTGGTTTCGGGTTCCCCGGCTGCGGACGCGGCGTAACGGTGCCGAGCTCGGCGAAACCAAACCCAAACCGGTGCCAAACGTGCGCCAACCGACCATCTTTGTCGAACCCCGCCGCCAGACCGACAGGGTTGGCAAACTCCATCCCCATCAGCTCCTTTCGGAAACGGTTAGTGGTCGCCCGATTCGGCAAAAACCAACCTCGTTCCATCCAGCAAAAGGCGAGATGGTGAGCCGCCTCTGGGTCGAGCCGGAACAGGATTTTCCTGGCGATGGGCCAAAGATCGTTCAACGTGCCTTAGATTATGCTTAGGTGCTGCGATTTCAGGCACGGAGCGGCTGCTCCAATTTGAACCTAAAAGGGGTATACTTTTATCATCGTTTGAACCCGCCAGCGAAGACGCGTTAAGGTGGGCTCAGCCGTCCCTAATCTTTGCAAGACCATGCCAATGCCTTCTGACTCAGACCCTCAAACACAACCGGAAATCACGTTCGAAGAAGTCACGCTGGACCAGACCCGTGTCGAAGCCGCTTACGACGCCGAGCAGATCCAGGTGCTCGAAGGGCTGGAAGCCGTCCGAAAGCGCCCAGGAATGTACGTTGGAGACAACGGCCACAAAGGGCTTCACCAGATGTTCCGAGAAGTTCTCGACAATTCGGTGGACGAAGCACTGGCAGGCCACTGCGACCTAATCATTGTCACCCTCCACGAAGACAACTCGCTCTCGGTTCGAGACAACGGTCGCGGAATTCCCGTTGCTCAGCACCAAAAAATGGGTGTCTCCGCGCTGGAAGTCGTCATGACGGTCCTCCACGCTGGAGGAAAGTTCGACGGTGGCAGCTACAAGACTTCTGGCGGTCTTCACGGGGTAGGAGTCAGCTGTACCAATGCTCTTTCTGAGTGGTGTACGGTCGAGGTCAAGCGAGACGGAGGCCTCTACACCCAAAAGTACCGGCAAGGAAAGCCACAAGGCCCCGTCGAAGAGATCGGTAAGGCAGAAGGAACAGGTACCTACACTCGGTGGAAGGCGGATTCCGTGGTCATGGATGTCCTCACCTACGACACCCACATCATCAAGAACCGAATGAAGGAACTGGCGTATTTGATGCCCTCCGTAACTTTCGAGTTCATCAACGAGCAAGACCCCGAGAATTCCGAAGTTTTCCACTTTGAAGGGGGTATTCGCCAGCAAGTCCTCGACATCAACGAGGGGCACACTGTGCTTCACCCGGTCATCTACCTGAAGAAAGCGCGACGGGACGAGAACGACCCCGAAAAGATCACCGAGGTCGAAGTCGCCATGCAGTTTCACGACGACCAGAGCTACGTCATCTATCCGTTTTCCAACAATATTTACCAACCCGATGGTGGAACCCACGTCAGCGGCTTCCAGACAGCATTGACTCGTGTGGTCAACTCCTATGGCCGCAAGTCGGGCTTGGTCAAGGAAAAGCAGCCTAACCTGACTTCAGACGACGTTATTGATGGCCTGACCGCTGTCATCAGCGTCCGGCTCCCCAACCCAAGCTACAACTCTCAAGACAAGGTCAAGCTGGTAACGCCAGAGATCCAGCATATCGTCAACTCTCTGGTAGGCGAAGCACTCACGGAAGAGTTCGAGCAGAAGCCGGCTGTCGCGAAGAAAGTCGTAGAGAAGGCGATCCGTGCGCAACAGGCCCGCGAAGCAGCCAGAAAGGCGTATGAAGCGGTCCGAAGGTCCAACTCCATGGATTCATTCGGTCTGCCCGGCAAGCTTCACGACTGCATCAGCAAGAACGCCGAAGAGTGCGAGCTGTTCCTGGTTGAGGGAGACTCGGCAGGTGGTTCTGCAAAGGGCGCGAGAGACCGTATGACCCAAGCACTTCTTCCGCTTCGAGGAAAGATCTTGAACGTGGAGAAGAACGCTCCAGACAAGGCGTTCAGCAACAACGAAATCCAGGCGATGATCGCCGCTCTCGGCGCAGGGGTGGACTACCGTCTGGACGGAAAGTCGGGAGATGAGGAGCCGGTTCTGGATTTCTCCGAACCCGTGGAAGAATCGGAAGAGGAGAAGGTCCCGGAAACCAACGGAAAGTCCAATGGCAAGAAGGGCCAGCGAGAAGGATCGCTGTTCGACCTCTCCAAACTGCGCTACCACAAGATCATCATCATGACCGACGCGGACGTAGATGGAGAGCACATTCGCACCCTACTTCTCACGTTCTTCTACCGGTACATGAAACCGCTGATCACTGAAGGGTACGTCTATCTGGCACAGCCACCACTGTTCGTCATCAAGTCCGGCAACAACGAGCGGCATTATGCCCATGACGAGAAACAGCGGGACGAGATTCTCAAGCAAATCAAGAAGAAAAACGTCTTGGTCACCCGGTTTAAAGGTCTCGGTGAAATGAACCCCGATGAACTGGAAGAAACCACGATGAACCCAGCGTCGCGCCGTTTGGTCCAAGTCAAGTTCGATCCTGAATTTTCAATGGAAATCGAGAAGATGTTTAGCCGGCTGATGGGCCCCAAAGTTGAGCCGCGCCGCGAGTTCATCGAGAAACACGCCAGAGAGACTTTGGACATAGACTGGCACACCTAGACGGTTCTGCGCGTTAGATATCTTGGTCGTCGTTGCGACGGCCTAAATCTTCAACTTTTGAGGAAAAGGAAACACATGAGAACCAGTCACATTTTTAGCGCCATCGCGCTCGCCGCATTGTCCATGGCCGCATTCGCCGGCCCCAAGGCAGGATCAGCCGTTCCTGCATACCACCCGACCCACATCGCTGGACCCGATAAGGGCACCGAAACCTGCGCAGTTTGCAAGTACGGCGCAACCCCTGCAGTCCAGGCCTTCGTTCGGGGCGATTCCGTCGAGAACATTCTTTCGCTTGCCGAACTGCTGAACAGCCAAGTCGAGCAGCATGGTCTCGACAACTTCCGAGCGTTCATCATCATCGTTGACGACGGAAGCGTCAACCTGGAGCGCGTCACCGTCGGCATGGCAGATAAGGGAATCGAGAAGGTTGCTGTTGCCACCATCAAGCCGGACTCCGCAGTGCTCGAGCAGCTTGAGATCGATAAGGACAACAAGAACACCATCGTCATCTACCGAGACCGAAAGGTTAGCCGAGTCATGAGCAACGTCAACGTTTCCGAGACGAGCGAGCGAGTATCCGCCGCGATCTCAGAAACAGTCGCTGGCACCAACTAACTGAATCCGTTCTAGTCTGACTTAGACCTTGGCGTGGGAATCCTCAACGATCCCCTAGCCAAGGTCTTTTTCTTGCCAGGCCGCCTCGCGAGAAGAAAACCCCGCCCTCGAACGGCTCAAGGGCACGTGAGTTCAACAGGCTCCAAACTCGACTATTGGCTTGCACGAACTTCCGCCTAAATTCCCCTATGCGGAGGGGTGGATCGCGAAGCGAGACGGGGTGGTCCGAACGGCACCAAATCAGCGGCTCGAAGAGCCACACCTGGGTACGCGAGCCTATGGCTCGCAACCGGTCCGACAGGACCGGAAAGAAAAAAAACCCGGTCTAGATCAATCTCCGAAAAACACAGTCAACTCCGAGGACTCTTAAGGTAGCGGTCTCTGGCGTCTGACCGCGGCTGGCGCCGCATTAGCGAGCCGGAGGCTCGCGCTGCCGACCTACCCCACTACTTTCTCGTGGCAGTTACCCCTTCTGGGTGCCCGGGGGACATTTGCGGGCAAAGCTTCTCAGCTGCTCTATCTTGACTGAGCAAATTTCCCCCGGATCGACAGGTTCTCGGGAGGACCTCTCCTTCGCGCTGAAACAAGTCTCCGTGTCAGCCTAGAAGAATCGAAAGTCGACCGAAAAGCTGCTGTCCCGTCCGATTAGGTCGTCTTGCAGTCTGAAGGCTCTTCGGAAACTGAAACTTCCGGGGGAAATTCGCAAAAACCAGCTGTGCAATTTGAAACATCTCAACAGCGAATGTCCCCCGGGCACCCGCCACTGTGAAGGGATCGTCGGGACGATGACCTAAAGGACTTTGGCAGTTGATCGCGGCTGCGCCGCACCAGCGAGCCGGAGGCTCGCGCTCCCGGTCTATTCCCATATCTTGTCGCGGCTGGCGCTGCCTTAGGAAAATATAGGCTCGAGCAAAAAACAGTGGGTCTGCCAGAAACTTGGCAGACCCACTGCTATAGAGAGGCGAGTGCAAGCGTCTAGCGGCGGATAGACACCCAAACGCCGGCGGCGATCGCTACACCACCCGCCACGAAAAGCACGGCGTAGATCGGCATCGAAAAACCAGCTGCAGGCGGCTCTTCGAACTGACCGTTCCAGGAGTACTCATGCACGAATTCAGGTCCGTTGAAGACTCTCATTCTTGCACCCATAGGGATGTCTGCGGGCGTAAAGACCTCGTTCGAGTAACCCTTGAACACGTACTGTCGGGTCAGGTCACCATCTGGCATGCTTGTCTGCCAGGTAGCGGTATAACCTGGCTGGGAAAGCAATCCCTCAGTGGTAACTCTTCGACTCGTCTGCCCAATGGTCGTTATGTACTCCACAACGCGAGGTTGAGTCCGTTCGGAATCTTCGTAGGTAACCCTTATCCGATACTTTGCATCTGAGGGAACTCCGTCAACCCCTGCCTCGGGATGGGCCTTCGAAAAAACTGAAACAAGACCGTCTGAGGACACCGACTCCAGCTGAAACTGCGGATCCATTTGTAGCGTTAGCGCGTAAATGATCTCTGGCAACATGCTGGGCGTTCTACCTTCGGATACCAAGAACGGACCCTTTGGAATCGCCTGTGCGTCGGGCAAACCCGTGATCCAGCTGTCCGGAGCTTCAACGAGTACATCCCAGTTCGTCCAGCTCCTCATTGTAGCCGTTTGAGCTTTCCCTGATAGATCGGGCACCTGCTCCACAACAGATACCTGACCTGCGTCTACCTTGAGATTCAACGTGCCGGTCGCGGTTTGCCGCTGCTGCCTTCTTTGTGCTTCTTCAGCTATCTCGGCCTCTGCGTCTGCGACCTCGTGCGATTCTAGGGCACCACGTGCTATCAAGGCACCGAGGCGTGACTGCAGACGAACCATTGCAGCAGGGTCAGCTTCCTTGGTTCGAACCACATCGTACATCAAAGATTGGGATTGAAGCGCCGCAGTGGTAAGTAGGCACAGCCCAATACAACAAATTCTAATCATGGTTATTGCTTTAGCTGTTTCTCTCAGCATAGAGGTCATGGTAGGCACCTCCGCTGCCCAACAAACGCCTTGTCAGAGTTTGAATAAAGTGCGGGGGTACTCAGCGAGGCGAAGTGCAGAGGGCGCACGGTGGTGATCATCGGTTTAGCCGAACATCTCCCTGAGCCCAGTGCTACCTGCCTTGAAAACGGACTGATATTCACGAAGCGCACACGCATTGTGGCTGCCTGCCCGTTCTCTTCCAAATCGATGATCTCGGTGTTGGTCACCAGCAGACCTGAACTCTCTTGACTATAGAGCGCCCAGCCTCCAGCGAGCATCGCAACACCGGATCCAAACAACAGCGTCTTGGTTAAGGCACGAATGCGCCTTGATCCTTGATCCTTGATCCTTGATCCTTGATCCTTGATCCTTGATCCTTGATTGTCATTTGACATTCTCCTGCCAGAAAAAGCTTCGCAGATTTTTCTGACTGATCTTATTATAGGACGCTCCAAACAGAAAAAATCACACTTTCGCCGACTTTTTTCATTTTGAACCTGAAAAACGATTCAAAATGGTCCTATCCATAAAACCTTCCCCTTGGCACCCCAGGCTTCGAAGTTGTTATAAGAACATTGGATGTGAGGACAATGGCTTCTGATCGCGGCTGCCGCCGCATTAGCGAACCGGAGGCTCACGCTCCTAAAGCAGCACGATACCGAAGTCCGTTATCTCTCACCAGGAAGAGGTGGAATGCCGCTAGCCTTGTTCTCAAGCTCCATCTTCTTGGCGTGCTCGACCGTCCAAGCGCGGTAAGCGAAGACGAGCACATCCTCATTCATGTAGTTCCCTTCTTTCACCAGAGTGCCCTCTTCCAAAGGCTGTACGTTGAGGTAGTCAGGAGCAGTCTCAAAAGCGGGAAACACGAGGAGATAGAAGTCGCTCGTTTCCTCCGAAGCCGCGTCCCGGACGATGGAAGCATCGATCAAAAACCGAAACGGTTTGCCGTTGACCACCCACTGAACTTCGGTGACACCCGGCTCGACCTGATGAACAAAGTAGTATCTCGTACGCTCGGATGAAACCAGCTCGATTTCAGGATCAACTATTTCACCTTGTACTTCGACGGGCGTCAAATCAAGATTTGAAAAAATGATTTCCACAACCGCTTTCGACCGGTTTGGGTGGAGCGACCCATAACTCGAGCAACCCGTAATCACAACCGCTCCAAGAGCAAAAAACGCCAGCACTCCGCAGGGCCACACAATTCTCTTCATCGTTCCATCGTCGGATGCACCCAGACGAAACCCAGGTGCATGTGAAGTCAGTTTACGAGAGTCTGCCCGAACCGGTTGCGCTTCGAATAGGTCTAAGTGCCGGGCTTTTCTGGGCGAGACAGATACTTCTCGAACCCATCAAACAATGACGGAGCATAGAGCGCAAAGCTCGTGTCCTTGAGCCGCACCACTTTGGAGACCTCCTCTTTCGGAAGCGCGTCGTGAATCGCCTGGTTCACCCCGTAGCTCTCCGTGTAGTACGCCACGTTTCGGTAGGCGGCATCGTGCCACATGATCGCCGTGTTCGGATGCCTCATCTGCAGCGCGTTCACCGTATCCGCCTTCGCATGCTCGTAACTGTGGCTTCCGTCGATGAAGAAGAAGTCGATGTCCGCTAGCGGCACCAAGGAGCGCCAGTCGGAGGTGGTCGAGTTTGCGAGAACCTGATGGACTCGTGGCGATTCAGGAACATAAGGCCTCTTCTTTTCCGCCGTCATCGATCGGCTTGAATCGATCAACTTGCTGTCGGTCGTATGCTCGTCCGACCTAAAGTCGTCCGGCAAATCAAACGTGTAGATCTGGCACTCGTCCGAGGTGTTTAAGTAGAACGCCTCGGTAGTGGAACCCATGAAAGTGCCAATCTCGATAATGCTCTTGGGTTGCAGCGCAACCACGAAAGAAGTGATGCAAGTGCGCTCGAACAGAGTGCTGGTGCCGTGCTCGCCTCCGGGCAAGAGCCGAATGACCACGCCGTTGTCTCGCGCCCACTGCTCCCAGTCGAAAACCGCAAAGAATGGATCGTAGTTAAGAAGAAGACTATCGGCTGTTACGAACGCTCCGAACGCCAACTTTTTGATCTTCTCCTGAGTGCTTACTGCGCCGCTGGAAAGGCCTAGCGCCGTCATGTAGGTAAGACCCTTCAGCCGCTTTCCTGTATTAGCCACAATCGATATAAGGTACCGGGGTTCGGCAAGCGAAGTATACCGGCCCGACTATATGAAGCCGTCCCCCACCGCTGGGCTCCAGTGCAGTTTTGCGCCAGCCAGAAGCTTCTTTCGGTCATAGCGCCAACCGATTGGCTCGGCAAACTCTCTGTCCATAACCTTCCTCGAAGTCGCCGAGTTAGGCAAACTGCCCATAAAGCTGATCGCCGCGACTTCTGGATACTTGGAGTGCAGCGCCGAAACGACCGCATCCAGTTCGAGCCCGTCGTCCCAAACAAAAATCTCCAGCACTTGAAGAACTGACAGGGTCTGTCTCGAGCCTCGCCGTCGCTCCAGCACTGCCAAAACGGCCCTCCTTCCGCCGGCACCAATCTCCCATACGTCTGGCACCGGCTCTGGCTTTGCGAAGTACCGCCAATTCAAAACCTCGAATGTTGTGGGTGTGGAGGCACCTTCTCCAGTGCTACCAACCAGTATTTCTTGAGCGCTTTCCAACCGCCGTACCTGCGCTTCTCCGTTCTTGGAGGAGCGACTCGTCAGCCTCGAGGACTTCGCGACCAACGCGCCGAGCCCAGGCACTTTCGAACCTACTTTTTCTGCAACCAACGCCCCATAATCCAGCACCACCAACTTTTCGCCACTGGTACCTTCGATCGGAACGCCACGGATCGCCTTCCAAAACCTGGCACTGGCCTCGTTCGCCGTGGTTACCGCAATCACATGCGTCTTCCCGAACGCTCGAAACCGCTCGAACAGAATCCCAAACTCGCCGCTCTCGCGAAGCTCTGGCACAACGTAAGAACAGGAACTAATGACGGCTGGCACTACCCCGCCTTCAGGAAGCGCAAACGCCCACGGAACGTGCAAATGGGTCCCCAAAACCGATCCATCGGAGCCAAACAATCCAAAACCAAGCGGCTCTCCCTCGCGCCGGAATGGAGTTTCGACCAGCAGCCACTGAAGCGTCTCTGGGGCCATCTGGGGCACCCAACCAGACCTAGACCAGGATGCCGGCGCAAGCTCCTTCAGAAATGCGTGCAGTGCGGCAAAGTCCGACAAGCGGACTTCCCTGAGTTCATACTCAGCCAATCTGTTCGCTCCACCCATCGGGCCAAGAATCTTTCCTTGCCCCGGCAGCACCTACGTTCTTCCGGATGAAGTACGCAACGTGAGAGAACTGCCATCCTGCCACGACATGATCCCTTCTGGGGCACCCGTGGCGGCCCTCGGGATGCACGTGCGCCCCCCTTGTTGCTGAAGCGCAACTTTCGTGGCGAAGTTCAAACACGGTCTTGGCAGCCTCAGCGCTGAAGTCCTCGAACTGACCGAACGGCCAGGCGAAGTGCTTGCATTCTCCCAATCGCCTTTCAATCACCTCTTTTCCCTTCCCGATGTCCTCAGCGGCTTGGCTCGAAGAAATCGTCGAGATTCGGGGATGAGACCAAGTGTGGTTGCCGAACTCGTGGCCTCGGCTCTTCATTTCCTCCACTTGAGCCCAACTCAAAAACCGCATCGGCTGCATCAGCAGCCGTTGCTCGCAAAACTTTGCCTGATCTTCTTCGTTTGCGCCTTCTTGCATCGACGGGCACAGAAAGAACATGCCGCTGGCCCCAAACTCGTCCAGCACCTTCGCGGCATTGAAGCACGACTCCAGACCGTCGTCGAAGCTGAAAACGGCGATTTTCTCGCTCAACGGACCCTCTTGCAGGACCTTCATGGCGTCGGAGTAGCTAGCAATCTTGTATCGCACCTGCACCTTCCCCACAAAGCCGCGAAACGCATCTGTCTCATCGTCGAACACGTGGTGCAGATTGAAAATCTGAACGTGAGGCACTTCTGGCACCTGCTCACTGCCACCGCTTAGAAGGTTGAGTGCGACGCTCCTGAGACGGGTCCTGCCGGTAGCAGGCAACAGATCCTGGACAGATTCGACGAATTGCGGCACGCTCTATTCTGCCCGAGCAGAATCGTCAACGCTTGGAGGCTCTTCTTCCCGCCGCCGTTTTCGGTGCTTCTGGCCGTTTCCATTGCCATGGCCGTTGCCATTGATGGTGCGCACCCTCAGCGAAGCCAGCAGTAGCCCAAGAATGAATCCAACTCCGAACCAGGTCAGAGCCGTTCGAACGATTCTTTTGTTTGTCGGTTCCGGGTCCGCCTGAGGCTCGTCCAACACTTGCCAGCGTGTAGGGTCGGTCGCACCAAGAAGTCTTGCGGTCTCGAGCTGCGCTCTGAGGCGGTTCACGATCGCGCTTAGAGAACCGACTTCCCTGAGGATGGATTGAAGCTGGTTCGCTTCCTCTGGAGCGACCGCCACCAACCGCGAAAGCGCTTGGACAGTCGACTGCAGAGCGACCTGTTTTCCGTACAATCCGACAAGAGGTGAGTCAACCGCATCAGCATCTACCGCCTGCACGTACCTGCGCGCTTCGTCGTCCAGTTGCTTTCGCGTTATCGCAATTTGGTCTTGGACCCTCTGAACCTCTTGCGCTTCAGGTCCAAGCGTGATTCGCTTGACATTCAGGTCATACTCGAGCTCAATCAGCCTCTGCCGCCATTTCTGAATTGCAGGAATGTCAGTTGGAAGTGATTCAGATAGCCTTGCGGTTGTTCGAAGCGTTGAAAGCAAGCGAGAGATTTGGGCATTCGTAGCGTTTAGCTCAACCTGAGCCTGCTGGAGCTGTTGGGCATACGCTCCGGGCACAACCAAAACCGAAGTCGAGTCCCCGCTCCCTCCGGTAATGACTTCTGGCACCGTTTGTGCTTGCTTCAGAAAGTCTGTAAGTTCCTGCTGCGCCCGGTCAAGCTTGAGCGAGTTCTCTGCCAGACTCTCTGCCAGCACCTTCTCGTCGCTGCTAGCAGCTTGCACGTTAAGCCGGTCGTTTTCAGTCCGTAGAGCATCGATATGAAGCTGCACAACCTTGACCGCCTCTTCTGGGCTACCTGCTTCATACGATATGGTCAGGATGTTGGAAGTTTGGTCTCCTCGAATCTGTCGGTTGCTTTCGATGGTCCGCTTCTGCAGGCCGGTGCTTTCCACCACAAAGTCCATCACCGTGGTGCTCTTGAGAATCCCTTCGTTGACCCTCAGGATGTTCGGACCGCCGCCCAGCAGCGACTGTAGCCCTCCGCCAGCACCAGATCCGCCCATCGCTAGGGCTGACATCGGCCGAGGCGGAAACAAAATTGCCGCTGTCGCCTCGTACTTTGGCGCCGATACCCACATCCAGATGAGACCGGCGAACCCCACGATGAATGTAACCGCCAGAATGAAGAGCCACTGCCGCTTCAGACCCTGCCAAAAGGGCCGGAGGTTCACCTCCTCTTGCGGTGTTGCGCTCGAACCTGGCTCGCTCATCGCGGGCTGCGGATCTCCTCCAGAATCCTCGTCATCTCACCAGTGCGCGAATGATTGCAATCGAAAGCGCCGCGTTGCTCACCGTTCGGATCGTTCGATCCAATTGAGCCTGTCTATCGGTCAAGCGATCCGCCATTACCTTTGTAGGGACAAAGATGGTGTCGCCTAGCTCGATCCGGATCCCACGGCGCATTCGCTCGATCGAGCCGTTCGACCGAATAACGATCAGACGGTCTGGGTAGGCATCGGGCGCGTAGCCACCTGAAAGATTGATATAGTAATCGATCGACCGACCGCGAGCATAAAGCACAGAAGACGCCCGGACGACAGCTCCAATTACGTTAACTGTCGTTGGCATTTGCGGGACAACGATGATGTCTCCAGCCATGACCTCAATGTTATTTGGGCCGTTTGGTCTCTGAATCGCATCTTGCAAATCGATATTGAGGTTTCCGGCAGGAATCAAGTCATCTTCAGTAAGCGGTCTCGCAGGCGTGACCGTTGCTCGCCGAAGAATGGCCTCAACCCCTTCTACCGGGATCTGCGGAGTAGCGCCTGCCTCAGCCCCCGTCGGCAAAATAGAGGGAAGACCTGCTGTCGACGTTTCAGAAATTACCCTGAGCTTTTCAACGTCGGATCGGCCGACTGCCCTTCTGTATTCTTCTTCAGCAATCTGGGCAAACAGACGCTGTACGTCACCACCTACCAGTCGCTGAGACTGCGAAGTCAAGAGCTGAGGATCGCGAGAGTACTGAGCACCTTTCGGGAACGCGTCTCGAGTGAACCCACCAGCTCGGGCAACCAACTCCGCGATTCTGTCTCCCTGACCAGAAATAGTGTAAACCCCTGGTCGCTCAACGGCTCCCACGATGGTGACCGCGATTGGCTTCAGAAGAATGTCGCTTCGCTCCGCAATCGTAACAACGTCACCGGGCTGCAATTCCAAGTCCGTGGTGGGAGTGCCGCGCTCATCTCTAGTGGTGATTCGCTCGACAGGCGTACCTCTTGGTACTCGAGCTCTGGCGATCTCGATTACGGAGTCGGCGTTCGGCTTGACGCCACCAGCAAGTTGAATTAAGTCGCTTATGCGAAGATTGCTTGCATAGCGATACTCGCCGGGTCGCTGAACGGCACCCAGGATTCGAACCACCTGGTCTGGAACAAACATCGCTTCCTGAACGGACTGCACCATCAGTACGTCTCGGTCTTGTAAGAGGATGTTGTGGGCATCGTCTCCGATGGCCGCACGGTTCAAGTCAATTCTGATGATCGGACCTTCAGTACCATCTGGATTGAGCCGCTTCAGCAGTACACCCTCGCGGAAAGCTTCCGGCTCAAGCCCGCCTGCCTCCAACACCAAATCCAGCACACGCATGTTGTCGGCGCGGTAGTAGGTGTTCGGTCTGCGAACAGAGCCTGCCACTTCGACCCTTCGGTCTCCGATCCAAAGAACTTCTTCGGTTCGGAATACCAGTAGCCGATCGAGGGGCTGAATCTGTACATTCGCTGCAGCTTCTCTCTGGAGTGCGTCGAACAAAGAAATCGGAATGAGAGTCGTAGTGTTGTCCGGGTTAATTCGATACAGATTTGCTCGGACAAGATAAGCCTCTCGTATTGGCCCGCGCGCTCGGTCCACCAAGTCCGCAACCGTCATCCCTTCAAACCAGGCATACCGCCCAGGCTGATCGACGGCCCCTTCTAGCGTGACCTCGTTCACGATCAACGGCCGGATACTGAAAATCTCGATTAAGTCGCCATTGAAAACGGGTGGGTTGTCCTCCGGCGCGGTGGAATTCAAGTCGACGTCGAACAGCTTGCGCTCCTGACCAGGCACGACCGATTCAAGTGAAACCCGCTGGGTCACGCCCGTCGGTTTCGCACCACCAGCGTATTGAAGCACGGTCCGAAGCCGGTCTGGTGCGTCGATCTCATAAACCGCTTCGCGGACAACTTCGCCTCGAACAGCGACCCTGGGGCCGGCAGGCGGCATGAAAATTACATCCCCTGGCTGAAGCGGAACATCTTGTGATGCATCCCCAAACAGAATGAACTGATAGAAATCGAATCGATGCAGCGTGCCGTCGTTTCGCCGGAGCTCAATGTTGCGCAATGATCCTGCTTCGGTAGGCCCCCCGAACACATAGAGAGCGTTGAAGAGGGTCATTACTGCAGGCACCTGGTAGCTGCCCGGTCGGTACGCCTCTCCCATCACCACAATGGTCATCGTCCTCAACTCGCGCAACGTGAGTGTAACGGTTACGTTATTCAGATCACGGTTCAGTTCGCGTTGAACCAGGTTTTGAGCGGCATCCAAAGTCAGTCCGCGTACCACAATGGTTCGACCTGTGGGCGCCACCAACGCACCACGTTCGTCAACTCGAATCTCTCGCTCGACCATATCAACCGTCCGGCCAGAGTATCGAAGAATGAGAACATCACCCGGCCCGAGCTGGTAGCGCTCAGGAGTTGGCAAGAAAACGTTTGAGTCAAGCATGTCCAGCGGCCCGACAAAGTTACGCATTGCATCAAGAACTGGGCCAAATTCACCCATCATTGGCTGGCGATCTCGACGGTCCCGCTCCCCGCTAGGTTCGCGGTTCTCGCGCTGGTCGCGGGTGTCGTCGTCCCCATCCGTACGCCTGTTTCGGTCTCCATCGAGCATCTCGCTCATGGGTCGGAATCGATACCACTCGCCCGAAGTCAGCCTCGCACGAAGGAGCTCCCTTGAACGAGCAAAGAAGTCATAGCCGAACAGCGGTAAATCTTGCTTTTGCTGCTCTCGTTTGTTAGCTTCGATGACGTCACGAAGCTCTCGAAGGGTAGGAACAATGGAGACCCCTAACGTTCCCTGTGCCATAACTGGGCGCGTGCTTGCGGTCCAGAATACGAGCACAGTTAAGGCAAGGAGTGCCCACTTCAGGCACGGTCCGACAAAACTGCAACGCATCGTAAAAACTCTATTGTACTTACCTTTGAACAGCGCTTCAGCCAAATCGACCCCGTCGACGGCTCGCTTTGCGCCCTTCGACCTACAGATATACTGCTTGCCCAAACCGAAGGAAGGATAAAACTGCCCGACTCTGCCAGCAATCCACTCCCGAAGACGCGAAGGCGGTCAGCGGCACTCCTGACGATGCTGGGAAGCGTGGCGAACACGCTGTTTGCCGCAGCAACAGCCCTTTTCCTGATCCCGCGCTACGTCCAGACCGCCGGCCCACGGCTTTTCGGCGCATGGAGCTCGTCTGGTGATCTCCTCACCTGGCTCCAGTACTTTGACTTCGGGCTCACCAATCTCTTACTGATAAAAATTGCCGCCGCGCACGGCAAGGGAGACGAACGGGAGGTGGGCAAGATTCTGGCCTCGGGTGCGCTGCTCACAGCGGTGGGGTCGCTGCTGGTTCTGGCACTGGGCGTAGCGATTTCCTTTCCTCTGGCCTCCTGGATGCGAGTCGAGGGCGCAGAGGCAGAGCAGCTTCGAAATGTTTTCCTGATCGCTACTGGCGCAAGCGCGCTGGCACTGTTCAACTTCGTTTTCATTTCGTTCGGTCAAGGGGTTCAGAGGACGGGATACATGACCTTCATGGCGACCTTCTCCCTCGCCGTCAGCTTCGCGGTTTCGTTCATTCTTGTAACACGGGGGTTCCAGCTGTATGCGATCGCCTACGGTCTGCTGGCTCGGTCGCTGGTCTTGTTTGCCGGTGGGGTCGCTTTCATCATCCTCTGCCGGCTAAAAGGCGGTCTGGGGCCCCTGAAGCTTGACAAGGTCCACCTGAAGGAGATGCTTCATCTCTCGCCGTTTACGATGGTTGGGGGACTCGCCTACGCCGCGATGACGGCTATGGAAACGGTCTTGGTTACCGTACTGCTCTCACCCACCCTTACCACGGTTTACGTACTCACTCGCCGTGGAGCTGACCTCTGCAGAGGACTCGCAGACATGGTGGGATTCGCCAGCCAGGCAGGGTTCGCCCACCTTCTTGCCTCAGACGCCCGAAAGCGGGCTCTCAAAGTGTTCGCCGAGATCAATTCCGTGCGCAGCGCCGTCGCCTTTTCGCTGGCGGCTGCCTATATCGCTGCGAACCCTTCACTCTGCGCCGTTTGGGTCGGTCCCCAGTTCTTCGGCGGCGTAGCTCTGACAGCGCTCATGGGCATCCAGATGGTTGTTGGAGGGGGCGCGTTCATGGTGAATTACCTTTACCGATCGACCGGTCAAATCCGGGGTGGCTCACTTCTCCTGGTGGTGGAGGCTGTAGTCCGCATAGGGTTTGCTGCAGGCTTGTTGCTCTGGCTGGGGCTGGTCGGTATCCCGTTGGCAGCCATCATCACCGCGTCGGCTTCCTCATGGATAACGTTCCGGCTGCTCAAGCGTCAAGTTCCTGAAGCTGAGCCTCAGAGCCCGCTGGTCTGGAAGGCGCTCATCGCGCAGGTCATTCTGGTTGGTCTGGCAATACTAGTGGCATCGCAAGTTCAGGTTGCCAGTTGGTTGGGAGTCATCGGTATCGGCGTTGGCTTCCTGATTATGGGGATACTCATTAGCATCGGGCTCGACAGGAATGTTCGCAGCGCCGCCACCCCCATCTTGAAGAAGTTACGGCGAGTCGAAAATGGTACTGGTTAAGGATCCAGGCCCGGAGGTAGGCAACAAAACACCCGGCCTCTGGACCCGAATGGGCCCAGGTCTGTTCTTTTTCCTGTTTCTCAGTCTTACGGTTCTGGTCTTCGCCTATGGCCCTTGGCCATGGCCGGTGCAGGATGGCACCCGTCTGTTCACTTTTCTGGCTGCCTCGCACCTGGCGTTTGCCGTCGGCTACTTTTTCGGCGCCGTCCGAAAAGGGCGCGACTACCATGGATCGATCTCGATCCCGACCGTCATCACCTGGTCCATTGGAGTCACGCTGGTCCTCGTTTATCCAACGATGGTCGCCGTAACCGGGCAAGTCGTTCCGAACATCATCGGCGCAATTCTCGACCCTGGTTCCGCCTACATAGAGGCATACTTGCGCCGGCAGGGCGGCGGAGGCGCGGTCGATTTTGCCCGCTTGCTCGTAGGTCCGTTTCTGTTTGCCGTCGTGCCCTTGGGCATCTTCTACTGGCGCTACTGCTCTCCCTGGATCAGGGGTGCCTTCATCTTTACATGCCTAGCCACCGTTATCGCCTATCTGGCAATCGGAACCAACCGGCAGATATTCATGACGGTCGTTCTGATTCCGTTCATTCTGATCGCAGCGCAGTGCGCGAAGACGCTAAAGATCAGCCGCTCGGCAGCCATCGTCGCCAGCGTCCTAGTCTTCTCTCTGTTCACCGCTGGCGCCTACTTCTTTGCGGCAACACAAGCTAGCCGACCCGGTTCCTTCGCCGTAAACATGTACTTCCCGTTGACTGGAACCTTCGCCGATTCGGAACACCCGATCAGCCGGAATCTGGACGACCAAACGAAGATCTTATTCAACTCCGGGACCCTGTACGTGGCGCACGGATACTTCGCGCTATACAAGGCACTGGATGAGCCGTTCACTCCGATGTACGGCGCCGGCAACTCGGACTTCTTGAGGCGCCAGATCGAACGGTTTTCAGGCCAGAACGACCTGTTCCAATACACCTACCCCGGAAAGCTCGAAGCCTCCGGATGGAGACCGGACCTGGTTTGGTCCTCTGCCTACACTTACTTCGCTAGCGACCTCAGCTTCCCAGGAACCGTCCTGCTTATGGGGGTTATCGGCTTTCTGTTCGCACTCACATGGCTCGATACTTTGCGCGCAAGAAATCCTTTTGCGGTAGCCATGTTTGCCAATTTCGTACTCATGCTACTGATGCTGCCAGGTGCCAACGAGAGGTTGCAAGATGGCGAAGGCTTCACCGCGTTCTGGATCATCCTCATCGCATGGTTGCTGACGCGCCACAAGTTTGTCTGGAAATGAACAAACAACCGTACAAAATCTTCTGGCTCGGCGCACCTGTGCCAGATCGAAACGACTTTCACGCCCCTTCCCTGCATCGCTCCGGAAACCTCTTTGCAGGCAACCTAATCAAGGGACTCCAGGAGAACGGAGTGTCCATCGATCGCTTCCTCAGCTACCGCCCAGTTGCGGCGTTTCCAGGAGACAAAAAGCTCACCTACACCGCAGAAGAGACCGAGATTCCGGGCCTCCTCAAGCAGAAGGCTGTCGGTTTCGTCAACTTGAAGCTCGCGAAGCAGCTCACCATGGGGACGAATTCGTACCGAGAAGTGCTGAGGTGGGCGCGGGGACTGCATCCAGATACCCCTAAGGCGCTGGTCGTCTACAACCTCACCGCTCCGCCGGCCCCATTTGTAATCAAGGCGGCAAGGAAGGTCGGTGCGAAGTGCTTTGCCATCGTGAATGACCTCGAAGTTCCGGGGAAAGGCAGGACCCCAGCCAACGCCGTTAGGGCATGGGAATACAAGTCGCAGATCTGGGGCATCCGGAACTTTGACGGTCTCGAAGTCTGCAACGAGAACCTCGCGAAGCAGTACGCCCCCGGACTTCCTTTCGTGCTGGTGGAAGGCGGAGTGCCGTTCTCTATGACCGAAAGAAGCTACCAGCCCGTGCCGCTGAGCGAACGAGACGCAGTGGTACTGCTCTACACCGGGCGGCTGAGTGAGGCACATGGCGTTGACATGCTTCTAGAAGCCTTCAAGCGACTCAAGGGCGAAAACCTTGAGCTACGAATCGCTGGTGCTGGTCCGATGGAAGAGACCGTTCTCCAAGCTGCGGCGAGAGACCCGAGAATTAAGGTGCTCGGGTACCGACCATTCGATGAGCTGCTTCCCCACTTTGCTCGCGCAGACATCGCCCTAAGCCTATGGCGAATGAGTCAGGAAGCGGCCGAGAATTTCTTCCCAGGAAAACTGCTTGACTACATGGGGTGCGGCGCGGCAGTGGTTTCCACCGCCGTTGGTCACGTCGAACGGGACTTTTCAGAGCACATCTTCATCCTCAAAAACGAAACTCCGGAGAGCCTAACGGCGCTTCTCCAGACAGCACTCGACACCCCTCGCGAAACTCTTTACGAGTTCGGCATCCGGTGCCGAGACTACGCAATAGAAACCAAGAGCTGGCCCGCTCAGGCGAAGCTCCTCCAGAACCTCATCGAGCAGACGCTCGGTGTGGCTGGATGGAACAGCGGGCCAGCCATCTCTACTACCGGTTCTGGGCGCCCGGGCGCCCTGTCCTGACGCGCGGAAGCCACTCAGGCTGCATGCTGAAGTTGTAGGCGATCACCGCCAGAGTGGTGATCATCTGATTCATCGCCACAGGGTCCACTTCTTCAAACCGGTCGTATTGCGTATGCCAGATTCGCCGGTAGTTGTGCGAGCCACGTTTCTGCAACTGGAACCCAGGGACGCCAACCCAGTTGAAGGGGGCATGGTCGCTCCCTCCCCGTCCAAGATCTTGCACAACTCTGAACGTCACAGGCATACCAGGGAAGGCTGTCGCCAATGGAGCGATCGCCTGCTCGATAATCGGCTTCATTTCTGCCGTGCCAGGCATAGCAAAGTAGGGGTTCGGACCAGAGTCTTCGTTCAGCACAGCAAAGTGCTTGTCGATTTGATCTCGGTGCTTCTCGGTGTAGCCGATCGAACCGAACAATCCCTGCTCTTCACCGGTCCATAGCGCCACCCGAATAGTTCTTTCTGGTCGTGCCCCAGACTGAAGGATCAGCTTCGCCGCTTCCAGCGCCACGATTGACCCAAGCGCGTTGTCGGCGGCTCCCTGTGATCCCGGTCCATCCCAGCTGTCAATGTGGGCGCAAAGGACCACGAACTCGTCCGCCTTAGTGGTTCCGGGAATCTCGCCAACAAGGTTAAAGTTTTCGATTGGCCCCTTAACCCAGCGGTACGGAAGGTCGAACTCCGCTACTGGGTTTCGGCCGGCGTTCGCAGCCACCCACAAGGCGTCAAAGTCATTCTTGCGTACCAAAACCCGAGTCCCTTTGGGCAAGTTGTTCGGATCGACCCGGAAGTTTCCATGGGTTCGAACGTACTCGTCCGGCGAACCCCAAATTCGACCGGCAATACCAGCCTCAGTCACCTTGTTGTCCAGGTCACTCGCCTCCCAGCGGGTGTAGCTCGGGTCATCGGGCCGGCTGGGCATCAGAATCCAGGCACCTTTCAGGCGCCCCTTCATTCCTTCAAATTCTTCGTCATTCCGGGGAGTGATAATTACGGGCCCGCGAACCAGACCATTTGTGCCCTCAGTCCAGGCGGGCCAGGTGTAGTTAAAATCCATTCGGTGCGGGGCGACCATCCTCCCGATCGTGTTTCGACCTCGCTCCCAGCCCATCGGGTACTCGCCCCACTTTTCCAGCCGGATGTTCTGCAGGCCGATCTTCTCCATCTCCTGCTTTGCCCAGCGCAGAGAGCGGTCGAGGTTCGGAGAGGCAGTCAGTCTTGGGCCGATCTCCTGGGTTAGGTACTGTAGCCTGCGAACGGACTCTTGGTTCGTTCGGCCAGAATCGATGATCTTCTGGATGACCAGAGGGTCGCCCTGGGCGAAAACCGAAGCGCCAATGACAAGACTAATTAAGGGCGCGACTGAGCGCCAGATCGATTGTCTCTGCATAGAAGTGTAAACAGATTACTGAATGGAATAGCAAAAACTATCCCGTCAGAAAATCCTGCTTACTCGTTTGCGCGCACGAAGCCCGTGCGGATGCTGGGCAAATACAGTTTCTTGCCGTCATCGTGCACCTCTACCAAAATCTCCCTAGTCGGGTTGTCTCCATCCCGAAGCAGAAGCCCATCAGGCAGCACCTCGACTGTCCCCAGGTTGACCATCTCGCTGTCTCCCGCAACGGAGGTGAGCTTGAAGCGACCATCTGGCATGATCTCCAGCTCCAAATCCACGGTCCCGTGAGAGTCGTCCAGCATCTGCTGCATCTCAGGGTCGTAATCTGCGACCCAGCGACCTTCCAACTGCCTCGCATCAGCAGGAGCGTGTTGAGCGCAGCCCACCAAAAGTGCCAAAACCGCCACGATGGCCAAGATCCATTTCATTGTAAAAATTTTCTTACCTCTGGTTCGATCGCAGCAGCGATCTCATCCAATTTAGAGACGTCTTTCGCCCCTGCGTTGCCGAAGTCAGGGCGTCCCCCACCGCTTCCTCCTCCTATCGCCGCCAGCGCCTTCACTAAGTCGCCAGCCTTTACGCCAGCACTTACCGCTTCAGTACCTGCCTTCGCCACGATCACGAGCTTGCCCTGACCCTGGCCTACTGCCACCGCAATCCGCTTCGGGTCTTCGGAAGCCAGCCGCTCCGCCCAGGCAGTCAGCCCTTTGGCATCGTCGGTGTCCATAACCGCCCATTGCAGCTCAACGCCTCCAATCTCCACCTTATGAGACTCTGCAGCCGCCGAACCGCTTGCCATCAGCTTGTCTAGCTTCTTCTGAAGCGCTTTCGAATGCGCAAGCGCCCGCTCCACCGCTTCCACCAGCTCCGATGGGTTGGTCTTCAGCAGCTCTGCCGACTTCGCCGTCGTGCCTTCCAGACCTCGCACCAACTCGTAGCTGTTCATGCCCGTTACCGCCTCAATTCGGCGCACACCCGAGGCGATCGACATCTCGTGGCGAATCTTGAACAGACCGATGTCCGAGGCTCGCCCAACGTGAATTCCTCCACAAAGCTCAGTGCTCACTTCACCGATGCGCACCACGCGCACGTAGTCGCCGTACTTCTCGCCGAACAGTGCCATCGCCCCCATTTTCCTCGCCTCGGCAATCGGAACGTTGTCGAGGATTTCCACCGACTCACCGTTCAAGCTCCACTCGTTTACCAGCCGCTCGACCTCCTCGATTTCCGACGCAGACATCCCTTTGCCATGGGTGAAGTCGAAACGCAGATGATCCTCGGCAACCAGTGATCCGGCTTGCGTTACGTGGTCTCCCAAGATCTTCCTAAGAGCCGCGTGCAGCAGGTGGGTCGCCGTGTGGTTCCGCGAGACCATACGCTGCCGGTCGAGGTCCACGGTTAGCGAAGCCTGTAAACCGAGATAGCCGCTTAGCTGATCAAATTCTGCCTCAACAGTGTGCCAAAAGAATCCGTCCTTCTTCTGCGTATCGGTAACTGCCAGCCGGGTCCCGTTGAGTTGAACCCAACCTCGGTCTCCGATCTGACCCCCTGACTCCGCATAAAACGGAGTCTGCTCAAACCCAAGCAGGACCAGTTTTTCATCTTTCGCACTCTTCAGTAGCCGTACCAACCGAGACTGCGCCTCCGACTGCGTGTAACCCAAGAAGACGGACTGCGCAGGTGCGCCATCCAGCGAAAGCCCTTCGCCGCCGTCGTCTCCGCTGTAGACCGCCGCCATGCCATCGACACCTCGGCTACGCTCTTGTGCCTCCTTAAGCGACTCCCGATACCCCTCCAGGTCAACGGACTTACCTTGCTCGGCGGCAAGTTCCACCGTAACCTCCAGAGGGAAACCGTAGGTGTCGTACAGCCGGAAAGCCGTACTGCCCGCCAGAACTTCTCCGCAGTCCTTCAAGGCAAACTCCAGCAGCCTCGTCCCTTGCGCCAAAGTTCGCCTGAACTGGTCTTCTTCTTGCTGCAGCGTTGTGCGAATCGTTGCCGCCCGCTCGTGAAGCTCGCTGTAGTGGTCAGCTAGCGCGATCTGCACCGGCTCCAGCATTGAATCCATGAACGGCTCGGCGATTCCCAGCGTCCTTTGGCCCTTCAAGATCGCGCGGCGAATCAGCCGCCGAAGTACGTAGCCTCGACCCGTGTTCGAAGGTAGCACCCCGTCGGCAATACAGAAACAGGCAGAGCGAGAATGGTCGGCGATGATCCGCTTTGCACGGCAAAGCTCGTCTTCACTTCCGGTCGCCTTCGTCAGCTCGTCCAGGTGGCTCAGCAACGGTTCGAAAGCATCGGTTTCGTATACCGACCGGAGCCCGCTGAGAACGCAGGCGGTCCGCTCCAGGCCCATACCGGTGTCCACACTCTTGAACGGCAAGTCTGCCATCCCGAGCTTGCGGTAACCGCCCTTGGTACCATCCGAGTTCGGCGGTAGCGGCTCGCCCTTCCACTCATACTGAATGAAAACGTCGTTCCAAATTTCCAGCCACTTGCCTTCCTTCTCATCTCGCTGGAAGTCTTCTCGGGTGTAGCCTTCGCCCGGCGCAGGCTCATCCGAAGTCCAATAGAACATCTCAGTATTCGGGCCGCAAGGTCCTGGAGGGCCGCTGCTGAAGGCACCCGCGGGCCAAACGTTCGACTCTTCACCTAATCCGAAAACTCTGGACTCAGGGTCGATTCCAGCCTGTTTCAAGTAGTACGACCACCGCTCGTGCGACTCGGCGTCCGCAGGGCTGTCCTCATCGCCGCAATAGTAGGTGAAAGCCAGACGGTTGGGATCGAGCCCCAACCACTCGCTTGAAGTCAAAAACTCCCACGAATAGCCAATCGCTCCTTCCTTAAAGTAATCCCCAAACGAGAAGTTGCCGAGCATCTCGAAGAACGTAAGGTGGGAGTCGTCTCCCACCTCTTCGATGTCGCCCGTTCGCAAGCACTTTTGAACGGTAATCAGCCTCGGGTGAGGCGGCTTTGCGCTCCCTCGGAAGTACGGTTTGAACTGAACCATCCCGGCACCATTGAACAACAGCGATTCGTCGAGGTTGCCTTGCACATCGTAGGGCACCAGCGATCCGCTGGCATGAAACTGATGGTTCTTGCCTTCGAAGAATCGCAGGAACTTGTCACGGAGTTCGGAAACCGAGATTTTCATTGAAAATGACTCCATAAAGGTACCTTTTCAGGTTCAAACTGCCCCGGTCGCAGGGGTCATTCGCCTCTTGGCGTGCCACCAGCCCATGGAGAGCACCAGTAGCTCGCACAGGTGACCAAAAGTTAGCGCCGCACCGGCAACGACAACCCCGGGCCAACCCAGTGCTGAACCCACCTGTAGCCCCACGAGGAGCATGGCGACAGCCACGATAATGGCGATGAACCGGTGAACTGTCTTGTGGTGAGCGGTAAGCATTCCGCGAACGTAGCCCATTGCCGCACCAATCACCGGCAGCGCAGCCGCAGCAAGCAGTGCCATAGAGGCGGCGGAAGCAATAGCCGGGGTTGCCTGTTGCGCATTCATGAAGAAAGTCTCGTCAAACCCGCTGATCACGAACGCCAGAACGGCAAGCGTGCAAAATGTTCCGACAGCCAGACAGAACCGGAGCAGCTTTCGGGCAGAAGCAGCATCCTTGTACAAAGCAATCACCACCTCGGGCAACGCAAACGTTATGGTGCGGAACGGGAAGAGGATGGCTGTCGCCACGGGCCAGGCAGCAAGCGCCAAAAGAGGATCGACGGTGCCCGCGAGCGCCTTGGTCACCAGTAACGGAGCGGTCAGCATCACCATTGTCGAAGCGGTAAGGGGAGAGTGGAACTTCCATAGCTTCTTCAGGGTCGGCGGCGGGGTGTCGCTCTTCTCGATCTGCATCACCCGCTGCACCTCTCGGCGGCTAAAGAGGTGCACCAGCACCGCCTCAGCAGCAACCGAGCAGACCAGAGCAATCGCCGCTATCACGACACCCGACAGCTCGGTAAGTGCCAACAAACTGAAGCCCACGATCAACAACGAAAGCGCGCGGAAGATAGTGGCAAACGTTATGAGCCGAGTCCGGCCGTGCCGGATCAGAACCCCCTGCAAGAATCTGCGCCAGCCGATGAAGGCGCTCCAGGGGATCATAATGATCATTGCCAGCCGCCCGGCATCTGCGACCTTCTGCGGAACGCCGAGAAGGCCCACAGTGATCCAGTCATACACC
>JBKBWO010000011.1:58380-62247 GCA_046314495.1 Fimbriimonadaceae bacterium | reverse complement strand
GCGCTGCGCAAAACGTGGTGGTGGTATCGCCCTGAGCAACGACGAATTCGACGCTCTCTTCCGCAAACAATTCGTCGAGCTTGCCCAGGCTGGCGGTTGTGATATCGGCTAGAGACTGGCCAGTCTTCATGATTTCGAGATCGAAATCGGGCTCGATTCCGAATGTCTCGGTCACTTGCGCTAGCATCTCGCGGTGCTGGCCAGTTGAGATCAGCACCGGTCTCAGGGCGCCGGACTCCCGAAGCTGAAGATAGACGGGCGCCATCTTGATCGCGTCGGGCCTGGTACCGATGATGCAGGCAACGATTCGGCGATCTTCCACGCCCAAGAGTTTACTGGTCAACCGAGGAACTCGAATTCAGCTACGTTTATGGAATGTTGCGACCCAAGGGTTGACGTTGCCGAACACGGTTGTACCGGTGACCGTAACTCCGCTCAACTGCCAGAGTGCCACTTCGCCAGCGGTACTTTGCCAGATGATGGAGTCCCTGCCGGTTGCATCGAACCGGTTGACCAGTCTCACTTGCCAGCCCGGAGCGTTGCCGACAACCGCAGACTGCTGGATAGCGGTGCCGTTCATCAGCCAGATCGCTATTCCACCAGTGGACTGGTTCGTCCAGAGGATGTCGGAGCGACCGCTTCCATTGAAGTCGCCCATACCAGCGATTCTCCAATCACCCAAGCCGGAGATGCTGGAGAAGGTCGTTGGGGTGATGCCGTTCATCAACCAGAAGGCGATCGATGATGTGCTGTTGTTCTCCCAGATGAGATCGGACCGACCGTTTCCGTTCAGGTCGCGTACTTCTTTCAGGTTCCAGCCGGTACCCGCCACATAACTGGCGGTGCTTGAAACGGCCGTACCGTTCATCAACCAGATCGCAATGCTGTTACTTTGCACCCAGACAATATCAGCTCGTCCGTTTCCATTTAGGTCACGTGCAAACCTTGGCTCCCAGGCACCAACAACACCGAAGTTCTGCACTGCAACAACGGCTGCGCCGTTCATCATCCAGATTCGCGCTTCTTGGGTAGTCGGGTTGTAGAGGAACAGGTCTTGGCGGCCGCTTCCATCGAAGTCGCCAGTAACCGCTATGTCAAATCCGCCCAGATTGCCGATGAGCTGGGTGTTGGTGATCTGTTCGCCTGTCATGAACGAGACGAAGGCGTCTCCATTAGGACTCTTCCAGATCAGCTCAGTCTTTCCATCGCCGTTAAGGTCAGCCGCTGCTTGAATCTCGCCTTGAGCGGGGTTAAAGAGTGCTGCTGTTCCCAGTACGGTTGGGCCATTAAGGCTCCAAAACGCATAGCCGTTTGCTGGGTCGTTCCGCCAGATGATGCCGTTATTTACCGGCGGAGCAGATGGTAGCACGTTCGCGGACAAGTTGATCACGGTGAGGCCAGCGTGGGGATCAGCAATAGTGATCGAGCCGGTTTTTTGTCCTGTTGTTGAGGTGTCGAGGGTGACATTGTGGATGTTGGGCGCCTGTGCCAGCGTTCTGGTGAATTGGCCTCCAGGGACGGTGAATCCAGCGGTGGCACCCATTGTGTACACAAGCGTCTGCACTGCTGAGTTGCTCCAGATGTTAGAGTCAACGGCGTTAAAGACTCCGAATGGACGGCTTTGAGAAGAGTTTTGTTCAACATCTCCGAAGTCGATGTTTTGGAGAGTAACGCCTGGCAATGCTGGTACGCGGAAGTCGAGGAAAACAGGTAGGTGTCCGCCGGTGAGCTCGTCTCCGACCGAATCAATCAGCGCCTGGGCAATGGTTGCTCCTACCATTTGGTTGTTAGCCACAGTGAGCGCCGTGTTGTAGCTCGTTCCGTCGTTGCCCCAAGCTCGGTAGCTGTGGTTCGGGTCATTCCAGGTGGATGTCGAATACGCGAGCGCTGGATTGCCTACATATTGGAATCCGCGAGGTTCGAGCCAGTGCTCGCTGAGCAAGATTTGGTCCAAGCGGTCGTCCATGGGTCCGGTCGGGTCTTGCGTGTGGATGAAGCGGAATGTGGGGTTGTTATTCCAAGTTCCTGGTGAATTGATCGGGTCAAAGACTCTTCCTGAGTTGTTGGGCAATGAGCCCGTAAGGTGTTGGTAAAACGCCTGAGCAGAGGACTGCACATTGAAGTCTCCGCAGACGATGAAGGGTGTTCCGTTAGGGAGAGTTTCCGCATCAGAGCGGATCTTGATCGCCGTATCCAGTCGAATCTGCTGGTCGTTGCCCGAACTGCCCGCTTTCATGTGAGAGTGGTAAACGGTAAAGCGAGGAGCGTTCGGACCATAGCCAGCCAAGGCGAAGTCATGCCGGTAGATGTTCCTCGGCGTATCGGGGATCGCCTTCTGATCGACGAGCACAAAGAAAGGTTGTCGGAAGAAAACGCCAGAGTTGAAGTTCGGGCTACTGAGGAATGGGTTCGTTTCGTAGTCGGCAGGGCTTCCAGACGCGGAGTTGAGCATTGAACGGAAGTTGTTCTGAGCGCTCTGCGAAGTTAGCTCTTGGATGACCACCATATCGGGTCTGAAGGTTCGGGTCTGAAACGTTCCAAATACCGAGGTCTGGAACGCTGCGTCTCGGACCGGACTGTTGCCGGTGTAAGTCGTGACGTTCCACACCCCAAAGCGGACCTGGCTCGCGCCTATAGAGCATATGATGAGAATTGATGCTGATATGGAAATGGATCTGGAAAAAGTGCTCATAAGGAAAATCGGTACGACTCAAATCAATTATAATCTGGTTGATGTTTAGGGACTGTTAACGCAGTCCTTTTGGTTGTCACAAGTTTCAGTGACGATTTGCACATTTTTGAGTAACTCGGTCAAACTGAAGCTAGAGTTTTGGGGGGAAATTGAAAGCGCGAAAGGCTAGATTTGCGAAGCGCATGTTTGCAGACGTAGTCTGCATAACGGCAAGCGTGTACTTTGCCGCGTTCATCGCCTACAACCTTCAGTTCGCAAACCTGTTCACCCGGACGATGCTCTTTACGGCGGCGGTCAGTGTCGTTGCCGGCTGTCTGGCGCTCAAGTTTCTTGGGGTTTACAAGATAGAAAGCCGGTACTTCGGCTTCAGCGACATATTCCGAATTCTGCCTCTGTTTGGAGTCTTCCTCGGGGTTTCCGCGCTAGCGACCCAGGTTCTGCATTTTCCCAATGAAGGCGCAGCACTCAGTTTCGTGTTCCTTTCGACCCTTCTGGGGTTTCTGAGCCTATTGAGCCTTAGGCTTGCTAGACGGCTTTGGTGGTGGAGAACCCTAAGAAAGCCAACTGGTGGTGCGATCATTCCTGCTTTACTGGTGGGCAATAGTGACCAGATGGAGTCTGTCCTGCGTGAAATCCAGAGAACTGCAGGACCCACCTACGACGTGCTGGCGATTCTTGATGACAACCCAGATCACCATGGGTCGATGATTCACGGTGTGCCCGTTCTTGGTCCTATAGAATTAGTCCCCCGCATTGTTGAGGACCGGTCGATTAAGGCAATCGTTCTGGCGATGAGTGACGCATCTGCGAATGAAGTGAAGCGGGTAACTCAGCTGGCGGCGAAGTCGCAGGTTCGGGTCCTAACGGTCCCAGCGATCGATTCGAGCTTGTTGGGCGGCTCTACGTCCACGCCCATCATCCGCGAAATTCAGCTGGAGGACCTTTTGGGACGCGACCCAGTGCACGTGGACATTGATTCGGTGCGCGACCTCATGAAGGGTGAGCGGGTGTTCATCACGGGAGCAGGTGGTTCTATCGGAAGCGAATTAGCGCGCCAAATCTTGCAACTAGAGCCTGAACTTGTAATCCTCTTCGGCAAAGGGGAAAACAGCATTTTCTTTATCCAGCAAGAGCTACTGAGCAAGGGATACACCAACATCGTGGCTCTCATTGGA
>JBKBWO010000011.1:0-58281 GCA_046314495.1 Fimbriimonadaceae bacterium | reverse complement strand
GACATCAAAGATCGCTCGCGCTTGGTCGAGATCATGGAGGATTACCGACCAACGGTAGTGTTCCATGCTGCGGCGCACAAGCATGTCCCACTGATGGAAGACAGCCCGGGCGAAGCGTTCCGTAACAATGTTGTCGGCACGAGAACCGTGGCTACCGTTGCCGCAGAGTATGGGGTCAAGCGGTTCACTTTGATTTCGACTGACAAGGCGGTCCATCCAACCTCCGTGATGGGAGCGACCAAGCGGGTTGCCGAGTTGGTGATCCAGATCGTCGCACAGAGTTCCGAGACCAAGTTTTCCATCGTTCGGTTTGGAAACGTTCTTGGAAGCAGAGGCAGCCTGGTACCAACGTTCAAGCAACAGATTGAGCGCGGCGGACCCCTTACGGTCACCCATCAAGACATGACTCGCTACTTCATGACGATTCCGGAGGCGGTCCACCTCATCCTCCAAGCTTCAAAGCTAGGGCAGAACGGTGAAACATTCATTCTGGACATGGGAGAACCTGTTCGGATCATCGACGTCGCTATCGATATGATCCGGATGCAGGGTCTCATTCCCTATGAGGACATCGACATCAAGATAACGGGGCTGCGGCCCGGTGAAAAGCTGTACGAAGAACTTGCTTACTCTCATGAGGTTCTTGAACCGACCTCGCACCCTCAGATCCAAGTTGCGCAAACTCAGGTTAGTCCAGCTCATGCAGAATGGCTGCAGAGTCAAATCGACGCTCTTCAGGCAATCGAAGTCGACTCCAAGCCCGAAGAAGTCCGAGACCGGATTTTTGAGTTCACCAAATTTAACAACGAGTCTCAGACCAACGGGGAACATAAAGCGTCCTCTTCCCAACTGAAGACACTCTGAGCAAGGCTTGCCAAAAGCCGTGGGCGTGGTCTGGTGATACTCTTGAACCGCAGATGCACGTTCTTGTAACCGGGGCGACGGGGTTTATAGGTCGCGCGACTGTGGAAATGTTGGCTCCGGGCGGTTCCGTGACCGCAGCGGTGCGAAAGACCAGTTCGAGGCTTGCCGAATCGGTTCGGCAAGTGGTTGTTGGCGACCTCAATGCCGATACAGATTGGGCTGAAGCTCTGGATGGGGTGGATGCGGTGATTCACCTTGCTGGACGGGCTCACATCTTGAAGGAGACCAATGGAGACGGCTCAGCGGAATTCAAGCAGGTGAACGTCGATGCCGCGAACCAGCTGTTCGAACAGGCACAGGCGGTAGGTGTAGAGAGATTTGTGTTCGTCAGCTCGATCGGCGTGAACGGGAGCGGTCAGGATACGGACTACCGGGGTAATGGATACAAAGGTTCCGATCCTCCCAACCCGTGCGAGCCGTATGCCGTTTCTAAACTAGAGGCAGAGAAGTTGCTTGAGCAGACCGACTTGAACTACGTTATTGTTCGGCCGCCGCTGGTCTACGGCCCAGAGGTGCCCGGAAACATGCGAGTGCTTCTAGATGCCGTCGCGTCGGGAAAGACCCTTCCGATCAAGGGAATTCACAACCGTCGGAGTTTCATTTCCGTGCGGAACCTGGCTGACTTTCTTTGTAAGGCGGCGGCAACCAGAAGCCCTGCGCGGGTTACGGTGACCGTCGCCGACCAAGAGGTGATCTCCTCGTCCAAACTGGCAATCGAGTTGGCAGACCTTCTGGGGGTTAAGCCGAATCTCATCTCTCTGCCTTTGTCGCTGGTCAAAGCCGGTGCAGGAGTGCTTGGCCGCAAGCGCACCTACCAGAGTCTTTTCGGCAGCTTGGTAGTGGATAGCAGTGAGGCAGTCGACCTCTTTCGTTGGGCGCAGCCAGAAACCCAGGCAGCAGGGATGCGCAAAATGACGGAATGGTATAAGGCCGAAGTCGGAGCCAAGAGATGAAAGTCATCGAAAATCCGCTGCCCGATCTGTATCTGATCGAGCCGAACATCTTTCCTGATGAAAGAGGGTGGTTTCTGGTGGCGTTTGGTGCCCGAGCGTACGAAGGGCTCGGACCCTTTCATTGGGAGCAAGACAACGTTTCGCAATCTTCTCGCTCAGTTCTCAGGGGCTTGCACCTTCAGCACCCGAACGATCAGCTTAAGTTGGTGCAGGTTCTTCATGGGGCGGTGTACGACGTCGTGGTGGATGTGCGGTCTGGTTCACCCACTTTCGGGAAATGGTACGGCATTGAGTTATCGAGCGAGAACCACCTGCAACTTCTAGTGCCAGAAGGCTTCGCGCATGGGTTCGTTGTTCTCAGCGAGACTGCGGTTGTTTACTATAAAGCGCAGGGGAAGTACGACCCATCAGCTGAGTGCGGACTGAGATGGGACGATCCGGAAATCGGCATCAAGTGGCCAGTTTCCAGCCCGATTCTGAACGAGAGAGACCTAAACTTGCCTCTGCTGTCTGAAGTCGACCGCTCCAAGATGCCGCAGTACGCGGGGGGCTGATGCACGTAATCGTTCTCGGTGCGAAAGGACAACTGGGGCGACGAGTGGTTGCCGAGGCAATCAGGCGAGGGCTGGAGTGCACCGCCTTTGACCGGAAGACCTTCGGATTTGCAACGCTGGACTCTGTGCCGGATCTTCCCTTTCGGAAAGATACCGTTGCGCTGATCAATTGTGCCGCGTTCACTCAGGTCGAGCAGGCAGAAGACGAGCCTGAACTAGCGATGCGGGTTAATGCCGATGCTCCGGGATGGGTTGCCATCGGCTGCAAACAAGCGGGTGTACGGATGATTCATTTCAGCACCGACTTCGTCTTTAGCAGTCCCAAGAGGTTCGGTCTAGCTCGTGAAGATGACCATGTAGATCCCATCAACGCGTATGGAAAGTCCAAAGCAGAAGGGGATCTTAAGGTTCTCGCAGCCGGAGGCAACCACCGAATCTTTCGAGTTAGTTCGGTTTATTCTGCTGACGAAACGTCGTTCTTCGGCAAGATCGTGAAGCGAGCGAGAGCTGGCCAGGAGATTCAGGTGGTCGGTGATCGCTTTTCCCAACCAACTCCGGCAAATGCCATTGCACTGTTTGTGGTCGGGCTGGTTGCCGAAGAACGGGAGATCCCGAGTCCACTCTATCACTTGGTCCCGGACGACTGCGTCAGCTGGTACGACTTCGCAAAGGCAGCTTTGGTCTCACAATCTTTAGAGGAGGAAGCCAGCAGAATTATAAAGATCGACTCATTAGAACTTCGAGAAATTGCAAAGAGGCCCCAAGTATCGTTCCTCTCGAACCGCTTGGCAAAGGAAGAACTTGAACTAGGATGGAGAGGATGGAAGACGTTGCTCGACGTGTCGGTGAAAGACCCTCTCTTTTCGCTCAGCCCTTGACCAGTTCGAGGTCGTGCCGCACCATGGTGCGGACCAACTGCTCGAAGTCCAGGGTTCTTCTCCACCCTAGCTGGCTTTCCGCCTTTGAGCAATCTCCAACCATCGGTGTCTCATAAGGTCTCATGAACCGCTCGTCCTGCTTGATGAACTTCTGCCATTCGAGACCGACCTCATCGAAGGCAACATCGAGAACATCTTTAACGGAGTGAGAAACGCCGCTGGACACCACGTAGTCCCCAGGTTTTTCGGCTTCCAGCATCAGAACAGCGCACATCGCAGCGTCCTTTGCGTAGTGCCAGTCCTTCCGGGCATCCAGGCTTCCCAGCGTCAGGTCTTCTTGCAGCCCGGCAGAGATTCGGGCCGCCCCCATCGTGACCTTTCGGACCAGGAACCGCTCGGGTCGCCTCGGGCTCTCGTGGTTGAAGAAGATGCCGCTGCAGGCAAACAGATCGTATCGACTTCGATAGATTCGCACGGATTCGTGGGCGAATGCCTTCGCTGCGCCGTAAGGCGTGTGCGGGCGTCTCGGAGTTTCTTCGTTTTGCAAAGGCTGTTCACTCTTGCCGAAGATAAGCCCCGAGGATGCCTGGAGGAAGCGGGTCTCTGGCGACACCTTTTGCAACGCTGTTAGCAGTCTGAGGGGTGCCAGGGCGTTGACCTCGGCGTAGGCCACGGGTGCCTCCCATGCGGTGGGCTCGAACGAATCGGCAGCATAGTGAAAGATCATGGTCGGACGAAGGTGGCTGACCACTCCCGTTAGCTGGTCCTCATCCAGCAGATCCATTTCAACCACAGGGAAACTTCTGCCGTATTGCTCCACGGAATCCCTGCCGCTACCAAGCCGAACGCCGCCGACGACGCTGTAACCCCGATCCTGCAAGATTTCGGCGGCGTAGGACCCCGTTTGACCGGTGATCCCTGTTACCAGTGCGACTTTCGGCTGACCGTTATTCACTGGTCTTGCCCCCTACACAATCGTAAAGTAAGGTGCAGGCAAGATGAACCTGCCGCCGTTGTGCAGATAGTCGCGCTCTCTTCTGATGAACTCATCCAGGAAATGCCAGGGTAGCACCAGGAAGTAGTCCGGATTCGCTTTGCGTGCCTCCTCTTCGCTAACAATAGGGATTCGCGTTCCGACCGTCTCTTTGCCCCACTTCTGCGGGTTGCGCTCTGCGGCTGCGGTAATCAAGCGTGTGTCGAGACCATAGTACTGCAGCACTACGTTGCCCTTCGTTGAGGCCCCGTAGACGTAGACTTTCTTTCCAGCCTCAACCTCTCGCTCGATGAAGCTAACCACGTCGTTCTTGATTCGGTTTATGCGGTAAGCGAAGTCCTCGTAAGGTTGTGGCGTGTCGAGTTTCATCTCGTCTTCTTCCTTTCTTAGCTTCGCGACTCTCTGGGCGGCTTCGTTTCGGTAGTCCTCGTTTCCGAAAACGCTTTGGTTGGCGTCCTTGTTGCGAATCAAAGTGCGGAAACTGCCTCCGTTCACGTCGTTCAACTCCACATCCACAATTTCCATGCCGTGCCGAGCGAGCAGGTAGTCCATCGATTTCATCGAGTGGTACTCAAGGTGTTCGTGACAGATGTTCCCGAGCTCGTTGGTCTTCAGCATGAGCGGGAGGTAGCTCTGCTGCACCACCCAAACGCCATCAGGATGCATGACCGCCTTGATATCGGCAACGAACTTGTTCGGGTCCTCTAGGTCGTAAAACATAGCGATGCTGGTGACGACCTTGGGCTTTCGCTCAGCGACTTCGGGATCCAATCGGAAACTCTCTTCGGAGAAGAAATTGACGATCACGCGATCGGCGAACTTGCTGGAATGCTCCGCAAGGTTTTTCGCTGGGTCGATTCCGACTTTGAACAACCCTGGCGCGGTGTAAGCAGAGAGCAAAGTGCCATCGTTGCAACCGATGTCCAAAACGGTGTCACCTTCCTTCAGGTGCATCAGCACTTGCGCTTTCTGTGCGATTTCAGCGAGCGCGTCGCGCATCGTCTGGTTGGTGCCCGAGCGGTACCAGTACTGTTCGTACATGAACTCTGGCTCGACGGTGTGCTTTAGCTGCAGCATGTGACTTTCCGGGCAAAGCACGAGCTCGAGTGGAGCAGCGGTGCCATCTGGCTCGCCAGGATCCAAATAGTTGGATACGTATTGCTCACCGAGTGAGAGGATTGGGTGCAGTGGTCCGCCAGACACTCTGCAGGTTGTGCGCGTGATCATTGTTTGAGAAAGCTGCTCAGGAAACCAGCCTGTCGGTTTGTACCAGAACGGGCTCTGGCCGTGCAACGGAATTGAGAATCGATTCCATCTTGTTCCAACTCGCCTGATTAGCGTGATGGGCTTCGACAAATCGTCGGCCAGCTTCGCCGATCTCTTGGTGGTCGCCTTGCAGAACCTCAACGATGAGGTGGGCCATTTCTTCATCACTATGGCCCACCAGTATTTCCTTGCCAGGTTCTGCGGTGATGCCAACACTGGCTTCGAAAGTGCTGACTACGGGGACTCGGCATGCCATGGCTTCTAGGATTTTGGTTTGCGTGCCTAGCCGGAGCCGAACGGGGCAGACCGAAACGGTCGCCTGCTGCATTTTGGCGGCGAGGTCGTCTACGAAGCCGGTGACCTCAATTTGGTCCTTTCCGTGAAACTTTTGTATGGAAGCGGGCGGCTTGGCACCGACTAACTTCAATCTGGCTGAGGGGAATTGCTGCCTCACATGGCCCCATACGTTCTTGCAGAAATAAATCACACCGTCGACGTTTGGGGCATAGAACATGTTGCCGGTTACGATGACCGTGCCCGGCTCCCTTTCTATGCCGGGGCGTGGGTCAAAGCGGGTGAGGTCGACCGTGTGGGGGAGTTGCTCTGCTCGGACTTTGAACCGGTCGCGATAGAGTTCTGCGTCGTCTTCAGAGACAAACAGGTGGCAGGAAAATTTCTTCGCCCATTGCTCATCAAAGTTCTCGAGCCGCTTGGATTCCAACTCCAGCAGAACGTTTTTCCAGCCAGGCTCATAGATGCTGGAGCGCCTGTACTTGATGAACGCAGGATCGACATGGTGGAGCACCTTTGGCACATCGGAATTGAGATCGACGCAGTCCGCGATTCGGGACATCATGATGTACACGACGTCGTAGTCTCCAGTGGTCAGCTCCTTTGCCGCCAATTCTCTGACTTGGTGGTTCTCCATCAGCGCCATTTGAAGCGATCTGCCGCCCAGAAACTGAGATAGAGCCCTCACTTTTGAGTTTCGCTTCCCAATATCTGCAAGCAAAACCCGTGCGCACAAGCTTTCGAGTCCAGAAGCCTTTAGGGAATCAGGGCTTTCGGGTGCTTCGGAGACCAGCGTGACTTGGTGGTTCTTGGAAAGCCCTTCCAGCTGGGTGCACGCGATGATGTCCATCCCACGGCGCATGGGGAAGGGAAATTCAGCCGTGATGAACAGCACCTTCATTCAAGGAGAAGATTCTACCGATGGGGTCTTGCTGTTACACTCATTCGGCGCATGTGCGGAATTGCTGGGGTCATTATCGGGCGGGAGACAGAGGTTGATCGCGGGCGTCTGCTTGCCGCTTTGGACAAGCTTCGCCACCGTGGTCCCGATGATGCAGGGGTTTGCATCTCCGCTGGGAGCTACTTCGAGCCGCTAGCGATTGACGACACGGTGGAGGAACTTCGGCTACCCAGAGCTGAATCGGCATGGCGTTCAACCCAGATCGCGTTGGGTCACCGACGGCTGTCGATCATTGATCTCTCCCCTTGTGCCCACCAGCCGATGCTTGGGGGCGACTTCACGAACGCCCTAGTCTTTAATGGAGAGGTCTACAACTATTTGGAGTTGGCTCAAGTTCTGGAGCCACCGCCGGCGCCCCCTTTTGGAGATACGGCTGTGGTGCGGCGGTTGCTTGAAGAGCGTTGGATGGAGGCGCTTCCGCTGTTCTCGGGAATGTTTGCGTTGTGCTTCGTCGATCTTCGGCTGCAAAAGGCGCTGCTCGCGCGGGATCCGTTTGGGATCAAGCCGCTGTACTACGCGAGGGTTGACGGGGGCATGGCGTTCGCCTCGGAGATCAAGGCGCTGCTGGAGCTTATGCCTAGAGCGCCAAAGCTCCAGCCTCAGCGTGCATACGACTACCTGAGATTTGGTCAGACCGAGCACGCAAAGGAGACCCTCTTCGCTGGCGTGTATGAGCTGCCGCCAGCAAGCTGGATTGATATAGACCTGAATCGGCCTGGCGAGCTCAGGGAGCCGGTTAGCTACTGGGAGCCATCTTCAGCTCTGGTTCGGCAGGGTTTCGACGCTGCGACTCAGGAACTGAGATCGCTTTTTCAAGAGAGCGTGCGCCTTCACCTTCGCAGTGATACTCCTGTAGGTGCGGCCCTGTCCGGAGGGATTGATTCTTCCAGCCTGGTGATGACTATGCGAGAGCTGGAAGGTCCGAACCTTGATCTGCACACTTTTACGTACAAGGCGGCGGACGAAAAGCTTGATGAGACGGCTTACGCTGAGATCGTGGCGAAGGCTGCCAGTGCCATCGAACACGTAACGTGCCCCGCACCAAGAGAGCTGGCGAACCAGCTGGATTCGCTGATTTACATGCAAGATCTGCCGTTCAATTCAACCAGCATCTATGCGCAGTACAAAGTATTTGAGCTCGCGAGGCAGGTTGGAATCAAGGTCACGCTCGATGGCCAGGGCGCAGACGAACTTTTTGCAGGTTACGATAGCTATCTGGCGGCTCGCCTTGCCTCTTTGCTAAAGCATGGTCATTTGACCGGGGCACTGAGTTTTGCTTCCCGTGCGTCCCACCGCCCGAGCGTTTCCAAGAGCCAACTGTGGAAACAGGCGGTTTCGCTGTTATTGCCCTCTGAGATGCAGGGAGTGGGAAGGAAGTTGGCGGGAGAAGAACTGGTTCCGGGATGGTTGCGCGCTGATTGGCTGCGAGACCACGCCGTGAACATCGCTCCTCCCGAGCGAGTTTTTGGTACACGGGTGCTGGCAGACTATCTGGTGTATTCGACGACCCAGAGTGGGCTGCCGAGTCTGCTTCGCTACGCCGACCGCAACTCAATGGCGCATTCTATTGAAAGCAGGGTGCCGTTTCTTACAGTCCCCTTGGCGAACTTAGCTTTTTCTCAGCCGGAGTCGCACATGATTGACGATGACGGCCATGCCAAGTGCCTTCTTCGCGCCGCCATGCTAGGTGTGGTTCCGGACCAGGTATTGGATCGAAAAGACAAGATGGGGTTCATCACCCCGGAGGCAAAGTGGCTGTCGGATTCTGGCTCTCCTGCCCACCAGATTGTGGCTTCGATTCCCGCAGACGGTGTAATCGACGGGGCGAAGGTGAACCAGATGCTTGATGCCATTCGGGCAGGAAGGTCAACGAACACAGCGTCTCTGTGGCGGTGCCTCAACTTCACCCGGTGGTGCGAGGTCTACGGCGTTTACTGATGCCCTGCTTGTTCTCCTGTGAATCTTGGACGTGAACAGGACTATAATGAGATTGGTTGGTGTCGCAGTTAATCATCAGGTCTTCGTAGGAGTGATCTGTTGTCAAGCCTGTGGCCATCCTTAACGGAAAAATGAATACCAAGACTTTAGGGGCAGCACTACTGCTCTCCGCGTGCGGCATCGGGATTGCCGCGCCGCCTCCAATTGAGTGGCAAACTTCGTTTGGTCTTAACAATCGGGTCGAGATCGCACCCGATGGCTCGAGACTTGTGGCGCAGACGACGACTGGCATTGACACCTTCAATGTTGCAACAGGCATTCGGCTCAGCACCTTCGTAGCCAGTGGAACGGTCAACGCGATCCATATTTCTAGAGATGGTTCGCTTGGGGCGGTCGGAACCAGCGGTACCGGCAATACCGTTGCCAGAATTTTCGACACGTCTTCTGGCACTCTCGTTGCGACACTGAACTCTCCGGGAACTGGTGGCATTTTTGCCGTTCAGTTCTCAAAGAATGGCTCCGGAGTTCAACACTTCGCAATGGGCAACGCGACGGATAATCGCAGAGTGCGCGTCTACAGTGACGATGGAGCAGGCAACTGGGACTGGGTGACTTTCAGCGACTTCGGCGATGTGCTGGATTTAGCCCCGGCAGATGTCGCCTTCAATGTTGCCGGCACTCAATTTGCGGTAGTGCACAACACTTCCGGCACCAACCCGAGAAGCGTTGTCTACACGATCGCTTCACCGGGCGGTCCAACCGTGACTCACAACGTTCCGAGTGGTACGTTCGCCTTTAGCACTTCGTCGACTATAGCCTGGGCGCCAGATAACAGCCGGATCATCGTGACCGGCACGTCTGCACTCGCCCTGTATACTCCGGTCTCTCCGACACAGGTTGGAAGCACCGTCACAGGCCTTAGTACTTGCCGCGATTCACATGTGCTGGCTGACTCGTCTGCGTTCATCGTCAGAAACAGCAACGAGATTCAGACTAGGAGCCTTGCGGACGGTTCGTTGGTCGGCTCTTATCTCACCGGAGGGTCAAACACCAACTGGATCAGCCTTAGCCCGACGACGAACGTGATCGTCGGAACGGCGGTCGATCAAGCCCTTCGAACCTGGACAGTGGGCGATCCAAACCCGACGGTTTTGGTTCCTTCCGTAAACATCGGAGGGGACATGAGATTTGTCACCGTTTCCCCTGGCGGAACCCAGGTGGTTACTGCACGAGCCATTACAGAGCGAACTCTGTTCGCATTCAACGCAGCAACAGGCGCCTTGCAGTGGACATATCTATCTCCGTTTACGAACGATCGCATCAACGATGCGGCGTATTCGCCAGACGGTACGACCATCTACATGTTCATCCGCGCCAACAGTTCGAACGCACCTAGCCCAAATAATCGTGTATCTCGTGTTCTATCAGCCGATGGAACTCCAGCCGGCGCCGACTTCATCCCTACGACGAGCGGAACTAGCACTTCGGCTACCGAGGGTGGCGTAGCGGTTTCGCCTGACGGCTCTCTGGTTGCCTTGATGCAAATCGGTAACCGCGTGTTGACGATCTGGAACATCGGTGATGGAACAGTACTTGCCGACACCGCGTCCGTTCCAGGCGGAAATTCTGCGAACATCGTTTTTTCGCCTGACGGCACCAGGCTAGCTGTGGGAACCCGTGGAACTGGCGAAAACCGAATCTACATTTACCCGGTTTCGCCCGGACCTTTGACTCCATCTGGCAGTACTCCAAGCCAAGGCTCAGCGCCTTCATGGATTGATTGGTCACCTAACGGAAAGTTCTTGGTTGGGCGCTTCGGTACGCAACTGGTTCGGTTCAACGCGGCAAGTGTTTCTTCGCCGCCGCAGGTTCTGGCTGCAGTGACCAGTTCGACTACTGCGGGGATCCACATCAGTTCCGATAGCCGGTATGTGATATCAGCCGAAGGAGCATCGGGTATTAGCATTGTTAATGCGGTTACAGGAGCGGTTGTCGCAAGCTACGATAGCGTGGGCACGGTACGTCCGGTTCAGTTCTCGCCGCTATCAAACGCCTTCTTCTTTGCCAACACGGCAGGCACGGTGTTCCGAGCCAGCTTCGCTCCAGCTCCGGTGGTGACTGCCAAGTTGTACTGGCAGAATACGGGCACCGGACAGATTGTCCGGTGGAGTGTCGCCGGTGGATCAGTTACCGGAAGCAAGGTCGTGACGGTGAGCCCGAATACGCTACGCGCAACAGCCGACGTAAACAACGACGGAATCAAGGACCTTCTGATTCAGGACGAGTCGAACGGCTCCGTTACTTCGCTGTTGCTTGATGCTGACGACAATGTAACCGGCTCTCAGCCAGTCGCTGGCGCAGTTGGTGCTCAGTGGCGGCTTGTCGGCTCTGGGGATATGGATGGCGCGAATGGCCCAGACTTGCTCTGGCAGAACTCCGTTACCGGTCAGGTTGCACAGTGGCTGATGACCCCGACAGGAAGCGTCATCACCGGTCGAAACGTAGCCCTTGTTCCAGCTTGGGATGCCATTGGTGTTCGAGATGTGAACGGTGACGGCATTGCCGACATCATGTTCCGCAACCCGACCACTACAGGAATGGCAATTTGGTTCATGGCACCTAACGCAGATGTCGTGAGCAGTGTCCTTACCGGTACCACAGGTCTGGACTGGTCTCTCGAACTCTTGGCTGGCCTAAGTCTTGACTCGGCTACGCCGGTGTTCTTGAACAGCATCACAGGTCAAGTAGTGTTCTGGGAACTCACACAGTCTGGATCGGTCGTAACCCCAGGCGTTTCGCTGGGTACAGCCCCGAGCGGCTGGAGGCTGGGCGGCAGCAACTAACCTAGGTCGATACCTTTACAGGGAATGAGCGACGGGCGCGGGAGGTTTTCTCCCGCGCCCTTTTCCTTAGTGCAGTGCTTAGGCGCCGAAACCGGTGGCGGGTGCGCCGTCGAGTTCTTCTCGAAAGTGGATCTCGGGCCGGTGGTACACCACCGACTTTGGAGGAACGCTTCGGGTCAGCCAGACGCTGCCGCCAATGACCGATCCTGCGCCGACAACTGTATCTCCACCTAAGATCGTCGCCCCAGCGTAGATCACTACATTATCTTCGACTGTTGGGTGCCTCTTCATGTGGCTTAGCTCCTTCGAGACACTGAGTGCGCCGAGCGTTACGCCTTGGTACAAGATCACTCCTTTGCCGATCTGGGCGGTCTCACCGATAACCACACCGGTGCCGTGGTCGATGCAAAACGGCGAGTCGATTTCTGCCGCTGGGTGGATGTCGATCCCTGTTAGCCGATGCGCCTGTTCGGAGACCAGCCGTGGAACCACGGGCACCTTCAGCAAATAGAGGATCCGGCTGATTCGGTAGGCGGCAACCGCTAGAAAACCAGGATAAGCGAGGATCACTTCGTCGAGACTCTCGGCAGCGGGGTCACACTCGTACATAAACTGAGCATCAGCCTTAAGTGGCGGGGCAATCTCGCCGAGCTTATCGAAAAAGTCGATTGCACAGGAGTTCGCTTGGGATGCGTCTTGGCCCACAGCAGCCAGCAGGTCTAGCAGGTTAGCTTCGGCGCGGGTTGCGAGCGCGAGAACGGCTTCCTGCGTGCTTGGGCAACTCGCCCAGTGAGGGAAAAGCACTCCGAGCACATTGAGCAGAAAAGCTTCGGCTTGCGCGGGGTTGAGCCGATCGTATTCGAACTTGGGTCTTCCGTTCCAAAGCTGCTCTACCAGACGATATTTCATGCCCTCAATTGTGGACCACAAGGGGCTTCGCGTCATAATCGGTGTTGTGGAACAAGTCCTGATGGACTCTCCCGACGTGCGGCGCACGTTGGGGCGGTTGGCTCACGAGATTCTCGAGGCGCATTCCGGCGCAGATTCGCTGGTGGTTGCTGGGGTGCTGAACAAGGGGTATCCCGTGGCGCGGCGGCTTGCCTGGGCGATGACCCAGATCGAGGGTCGTCCCGTTCCCTGCGGCAAGATCGATGCCTCTCGGTTTCGGGACGACCGGGCGTTTGAAGGGGAGGACCGATCGGAAGTGCCGTTTGCCATAGACGGACGAGCTGTGGTGCTGGTGGATGAGGTGATCTTCACGGGAAGAACGATCCGCGCCGCGTTGGATGCTGTTTTCGCACTCGGTAGACCTTCCAAAATAGAATTGGCTGTGCTGGTGGACCGAGGCTTTCGAGAGTTGCCCATTCAGCCTGATTTCACCGGAAGGAAAGTGGACACAGACCGCGACGACCGCGTGCTCGTTGAGATTTCAGAGTTGCCGGACGAGGACCGCGTGCTCTTGATTCGGGGCAACAATGGCTGAAACCAGAGACTTGCTGGACATCCGTTCTCTGCATCGAGATCAGATCGAACTGCTAGTTCACCGAGCTGTTGATCTCAAAGGGGCGGTTGACGATGGGAAGAAACTGCCGGACCTTTCTGGGAAAACTCTGGGGTTGCTCTTTTTCGAGAACAGCACCCGGACTAGGGTCTCGTTTGAACGCGCAGCCCACTACCTGAACATGCAGACTTCGTCCTTCATCGAGGCTGCCAGCTCTATTTCCAAGGGGGAAACCCTGAAGGACACCATCTTGACCTTGCAGAACGAGCGGCTGGACGGGCTGGTTATCCGGCACAAGTCTTCCGGCTCTGCGGCGTTCGGTGCCCAGCACTTTGAAGGTCCGGTGGTGAACGCCGGCGATGGCTGCCACGAGCATCCAACCCAGGCTCTGGGAGACGCGATGACCATTCTGGAACGGAAAGGGACACTGGAAGGGCTCAAAGTGGCGATTGTTGGAGACGTGCTTCACTCTCGGGTTGCTCGCTCGAACGCCTGGCTGCTATCCAAGTATGGCGCCGAGATCCGCTTCGTAGGGCCAAGAAACCTTATTCCGATCAATATGAGCAGGTTTCCTGGAACGGTCTATAACAATTTGTATGAAGGAATTGCGGATGCCGATGTTCTCATTTGCCTTCGTTTGCAACGCGAGAGAATGAACGAAGGGCTGCTGAGCAGTTTGGCGGCGTACGCCAGGCTCTACCAAGTTGATTCGTTTGCCGTTGGGCTGGCGGCAAAGGATTGCATCGTTATGCACCCAGGACCGATCAACCGAGGAGTCGAAATCGACGACGAGGTGGCAGATGGGCCTCACTCTGTTGTTACCGCTCAAGTTGAAAATGGGGTTTTTGTGAGAATGGCTGCGCTAGAGTGGGTCTTTGGAGCTGCCCCTCAGCAAGTGAGAACCGCCAGCAAGAGAGGTGCGAAGTGAGGACGTTGCTGAAAGGTGGTCGGGTTCTTGACCCTTCTCAGAATTTGGACACCATCTGCGATGTGTTGATCGAGGACAGCCAGATTGTGGCTCTTGGTCAGGACCTCAAGGTTCACGGCCCGCATACTGCGGTCGACTGCCATGGGTTCTGGGTCACGCCTGGGCTGGTCGACCCTCATGTGCACCTTCGTGAGCCCGGTGAATCCTATAAGGAAACGATCGCGAGCGGAACTCAGTCGGCGGCGGCTGGTGGGTTCACCACGATCTGCTGCATGCCGAACACGAATCCGCCGCTCGATACCCCTGCACTGGTGGATTTCCTGATCGATAAGAGTGCCTCTCCCGAGGCGGGCGGGGTATTCGTGGCTCCGATCGGCGCGCTAACAGTTGGGCTGGAAGGGAGGAGACCAGCGGATTACTCTGCCATGAAGCGGGCGGGGATCGTTGCGGTGAGCGATGAGCAGTATCCGACGCAAGATGCGGCGGTCATGGCAACTGCCATGGAACTGTGCATGCAGTTCGAACTGCCGATTCTGGCGCACTGCGAGGACCTGAGCCTATCGAACGGGGGCAGCATGAACGACGGAGCGATTTCGGCGATGCTGGGGCTCAAGGGGATTCCTCGAAGCGCAGAGGAGATCATGGTGATGAGGAATTGCCTGCTCGCGCTTGAGACGGGCTGCCCGCTCCACATTTTGAGGGTCAGCACTTGGGGCGCGGTGGAAATGGTGCGCCAGGCGAAGTACCTCGGCGCGCCGGTGACCTGTGAGGTTACGCCGCCGCATTTTGTATTCACGGAAGAAGCGGTTGGCGAGTTCGACACCCATTTCAAGATGAGCCCTCCGCTTCGGTCTCAGAGCGACGTGGATTTGTTGTTGCAGGCATTAGCTGATGGCACCATTGATGTGATTTGCGCCGACCATAGCCCGCACTCGACTTACGAAGTGCACGTGCCATTTGATCAGGCGCCGTTTGGGGGAGTCGGTTTGGAGTCGCTGGTTGGAGTCTGTCTAACTCATCTCGTTCACACCGGAGCTGTGTCCCCTCTTGAGTGGGTGCGGAAGGTGAGTACGAACCCCGCAAAGATCCTCGATCTGGAAGGGGGGACCCTTCAAGCAGGGGCGACTCCTGTTGCTCAGGTGACGGTGATCGATCCTGATGTTCCATGGACCTTCAGCACGGAAAAGACCTTCAGCAAGAGCAAGAACTCACCTTTCGAGGGGATGGAGCTGACGGGGAAAGCCGTGCTTACGTTCAATGGCGCAGAGATCTATCGAGACGCCCTTTTTGACCTCGGTCGGGAAACTTTCCGGTGAAACTCGGATCTCTTGCGGTTGGCTTGCTCGCAGCGGTAGTTGTTGCGGGTTGCCAGTTCGGCGTTCCGCCTGATCCGAACGACCGGAGCGCTAGCGAAATCCCTGACCCCGAAGTCCTGCGCAACGAGCTAGACGGTGTTTGGCTGATGTTGCAGAACCGGATTGGCACAGGCGAGATCACTCGCCCAGAGGCTGAGGCTCGATTCAGGGAGTTTGCCGTTCAGCGCCTGGAGAACTGGGATCCACGGCTGATTCCGCAGGATCGTGTATGGCTGGCAGGGCAGGTGTTTCGTTCGGCACGCCGGTGGGACAACGCTCGAACGCTGCTGCGAAGAGCGCTTCGGCAGCCGATAAGTGACGAGCAAAAAGTGAGCACCTTGGTGAGCCTGGCGGCGGTCGAGGCAGAACTGGGCAATGTTGAGGAGACCAATCGGTTGCTGGGAGAAGCTGGAACTGTTGAGGACCCGTACGCCCGTCGAATCATTCTTCCAGAGACCTTGAACTTCATCGTACCGGCACTGCTGAATCGGACTTCGCCCGATGTGATCTTCCGAATGGTGGAGAACGCGATTACCATCCACTTAACCACCTCTCACCCGGCAACGCAATCTCCTGCGGGAAAGCAGTTCGAGCGGGAAAGAAACGAACTTGCGGCGGCAGCTTACGAGGTTCTTTCCGACATTCGCCGGCAACAGGGCCGACTGGCAGAGTCGGAGGAACTGAAGTCTCAGGCGGAGCGGTTAAGAAGTTGAGCGCGGCGCAGGATCATCCGCATGTGAGGTAACCGAAGATTCACCCAGTACTGTTCGAGATAGGCGGCTTCAAGGTTTATAGCTACGGCGCGATGCTGTTGGTTGCCTTTGTGGTCGGCGTTGCTTGGGCGATCAAGCGCGGTGCCAAGGTTGGGATGAATGCCAACCAGGTGCTAGACGCCTCATTCTGGACCATTATCGCTGGAGTATTAGGGGCGAGGATCGTCTTCATCGCGCAGAACATTCCTCACTACTCGCAGAACCTGAATGAGCTGTTTAGTTTTCAGTTTCAGGGGCTGACCAGCTTCGGCGGCATCATCTTCGGCGTTTTGGCGATGATGGCCTGGAGCTGGCGTGCCAAGGTGCCGGTTCAGCGGACGTTCGACGTGTTTGCCGGTCCTGTTTTGCTCGGATTTTTCTTTGGGCGAATCGGGTGCTTGCTCAACGGATGTTGCTGGGGCTGCCCAACTGGCGGTACGGTCCCGTGGGGCATTTCCGTTGCCGGGGAGCCCGGACCCCATCACCCTGCGCAGGTTTACGACGCCTTGATGAATCTGGTGGGAGTCGGGATCTTGCTGCTCTTGGAGCGGAAGGGCTTGCGGATGGGGCAGAGCGCGGCGCTATTCCTGATTTTGAACGGCCTTTCGCGGTTCATTTACGAGTTCTGGCGAGCTGGCTATAGCTCCAGCTACCTGGGTGGTCTGCCGATTACCGAGGCGCAACTGGTTGCTCTGGTGATGGTTGTTGGCGGGTCGGTATGGTTTGCCATGAGTGGACTGCGGTCTCCTCCTCAGTTCCAGAGCGCGTCGCCTGCTCTGTAGGCTGGATTCTGGTACCCTCTTCTGCTCAGCGTCCGCTTCAAACACGGGTGCCCTAAGTACGATTTATGCGAATTCGAAACAAAGAGCTGCGCCAGAGAAGGCATCGAAAAGAGCAGCAGGTCAAGGCGTCTATTGCCGAAGCAAAGGCGAGCAAGCAGGCGGGCGAAAAGCCTAAGGCAAAAGCGGCTCCCAAGTCTGCCGCTGACCCGGAAAAGAAGAAGCGAGCAACCAAGCCGAAGGCGACTACAGCGGAAAAGAGCGCTGACAAGCCCAAGAAGCAGCCCGCCAAGAAGGCTGCTGCCAAGGCAGAAGAAGCGGCTCCCGCTGCTGAAGCTGCTCCGGAGCCTGCCGCTGAAGCTGCTGCCGAAGAGAACTAACCCGGACCGAGTGTGGCGCGCACAGTCGTAGAAGCCGCGGAAGAACTTCTCGATCAGCCGATTCCTGTGCTGGATCATGGGTTTGTGCGGCTGGTCGACTATTGTGGAGGGGACCAGAGGGTAGTGCAATCTGCCCGGGTCTCTTACGGGGCTGGTACCAAGTCCTTTCGCCAGGACCGTGGCCTGATTCACTACCTGCTTCGGAACGAGCACACTTCTCCGTTCGAACAGGTTTCGCTGACCTTCCATGCCAAGATGCCGATGTTTGTGGCTCGGCAGTGGGTGCGGCACCGAACCGCGCGGCTGAATGAAATCTCTGCGCGCTATTCGGTGATGAAGGACGAGTTTTATCTTCCTTCGGCAGACCAGCTGCGGTTTCAGAGCCAGGATAACAAGCAGGGCCGGAGCGAAGAGGCACTGCCTCTGGAACAGGCTGAAGCGGTACGAGCCCAGATGAAGGCTTTGCAGGATAAAGCCTACGCCGAGTATCTGGAGATGATTGAGGCTGGGGTTGCGCGTGAAATCGCGAGGATTCACTTGCCAGTGTCGCTTTATACCGAGTGGTACTGGCAGATCGACCTGCACAATCTGTTTCACTTCTTGAAGCTGCGAATGGACCCGCATGCGCAGTATGAGATTCGGGTTTACGCGGAGGCGATGGCGCGATGTGCGCAGGCGGTGGCGCCTTCTTGTTTTGAAGCGTTTGAGCAGCACCAGCTTCGCTCGCTTCGGTTCAGTAAAGATGAGCTGGCAGCGTTGTCTGCGATGCTGGCAGGGAAGGATCACCTGCTGGAAGGGCGTGCAGCGGCTATATTTGAGACCAAGCTGGCGCGGATGCGCGAGAGCCTTCCAGACGCCGAGCCGGTGGACCCAGATCTGCCGGCACCAACCGTCTGAGGCAAGCTGCGCGAACGGGTTGCCACATCCTAGTGTTACCTCTGTGTCTGGTACGGACAGTTTGAGGATGGTGGGCGGTACAGGATTTGAACCTGTGACCTCTTCGGTGTGAACGAAGCGCGCTACCACTGTGCCAACCGCCCACTAGGGCTTCAGAATACCTTCATCGATGGCCTGTAATGGCGGCGCGAACGAGATGAAGCGACGAGAGCCAGGGTGAATACTATTGGAGGGGCGGAGTTCTGTATAATGCCGGTGGATTTGCGAGAAAAGGACAAGCGTCCGCCGCCCAGAGCCTGAACCTGCAACAACGAGAGAGACAGTCGATGCTCAGATCGATTGAAGCCTACCGGCGTGCGATTCGGGAGATTGGGGAGGCGAAGGGAGAGGTCTACTATCTCGACGCTCTGGACCTTGCGCAGCCGAGAGTGCGGATGTACTACTAAGTTATGTGCCCGAGCCAAGGAGAGGTCTCCGGAGCGCGGGCACAAAAGCAGTCGCGTTAGAACGGCAAGGGAAGACGGGAAGGACGATCTCTGCCGACCACCAGATCGACCTCGCGGTCGGACGGGGTGTTAGGCAAGAACCGCACGGTGATGCCTTCGTACAGCGGCGAATCCTGCGGGACCCCGACGCGATCCTGAACTGTTACCTGACCTTCGATCGGCAAGAAGCTTCGCTGGCGAATGGGGTCCATTCGAACGTCCTGGAAGCTGATGGGGTAGCGGGTGTTGCCCTGGTAGATGGTCGGTCGGTACTCGCCGTCGTTCAGTAGCAGCGAGCCGTTCCGGCTGAGCCGCACGAAGACAGGGCCTACGATTCGCATGTCTCCCGAGCGCAGATCGAGCCGGAGCCGAACGGTGTTGGCGGGCTGACCTTTAGGGAAGAGACCCAGGCCGAGTGTGCCTTGGATCGGGGAGTTATCTACCGAGAAATTGGAGAGTTGGACCTTGACTTCTGGCGAGAGCAGTTCGTACTCGAGAGCGACTCTGCCGGCGAACTCGCGGTTGGCGGTTACGGGCGCGCGGCACCCTTTGCCGTAATCCAAGCCTATGCGCATGTTTCGACCACGCTGCGATAGCGTGAGTTTGGGGCATTCGCTATCAATATTGATGCTGGTGCCACCTGGAAGGATCCTCAGCCGGTCGGCAATTGCGGGCAGGAAGCTGTTGATGGCAGCTCCGGCTTGCCGGATCAGTTGGGAAACATCGGTGGCAATTTTGGAAGGGCTCTGCGTCTGGCGGCTTTGTGCAGGCGAGAGGGCAGTGATGCCCAAGACTGCCACGCCAACCGCCACTAGAGTCAAGGTTCGATTCAGTTTCACGCTATGACTTAACGTATGATAGCGTGGTTTTGAGTCTTGACGGTCCCAAAGGGTTTGCCAAGCTCTTCTCGTAGAATGCATGGGAATAAATGGCGTACCAGAATTTTCAAGAGTTTTTGAGTCGGCTGGAGGCAGAAGGTGAGCTGAAGCGAATATCGCACCCGTTCAGCCCGTATCTGGAGATCACCGAAGTAGCGGATCGAGTGATGAAATCGGGTGGTCCGGCGCTGCTCTTCGAGAACGTGGTCGGTCCGCCTATGCGTCTGGGTACGCCTAACCCCGATTCTGCAGTGATGAACCACCCTCCGATAGACCCACAGGCGCGACCCGAGGGAGAGATGCGCTACTCCATGCCCGTGGCAATTAACACTATGGGGAGCCAAAAGCGGATGTCGATGGCACTTTCGTGCAATGACTTTGAAGAGCACGCCTGCCGGATTCGGGAGCTACTGAAGCCGGAGCTGCCGCAGGGGCCCATCGCCGCGCTGAAGAAGCTGCCCGGGCTGATTTCGGAGCTGAAAGGGGTGCCGCCGAAGACCGTTTCGCAGGGCGAGTGCCAGGACGTAGTGATGCAGGGCGAGGAAATCGACCTGACGAAACTGCCCGTGCTGACATGCTGGCCGGAAGATGGTGGCCCTTTCGTCACACTGCCGTTGGTGTTCAGCCACGACCCGGAGACCGGAAAGCGAAACGTGGGCATGTACCGTGTGCAGGTTTACGACAAAAGCACGTGCGGCATGCACTGGCAGATGCACAAAGTGGGCGCAGATCATATGCGAACTGCCGCAGATACGGGCCGAAAGAAAATCGAAGTGGCGGTTGTGCTGGGCGGAGACCCTGCAGTGACCTTTTCTGCCATTGCTCCGCTTCCACCCAATATAGACGAAATGCTTTTTGCAGGATTTTTGCGTCGCAAAGGGGTTCCTCTGGTGCAGGCGAAAACGGTGGACCTGAAGGTGCCCGCCGACGCGGAAGTGGTGATTGAGGGGTACATTGACCCTTCGGAGAGGCGGCTGGAAGGTCCGTTTGGGGACCACACCGGCTACTACTCTCTGGCATCAGACTTTCCCGTGCTGCACGTTACGTGCGTTACTCAGCGCCGGCAGGCGTTTTATCCGGCGACTATTGTCGGCCAGCCACCCATGGAAGACGGTTGGATGGGCAAGGCGGTGGAGCGGATCTTCTTGCCGCTGATTCAGCTAACCGTGCCGGAGATTGTGGATATGAACCTGCCGGTAGAGGCGTGCTTCCACAACGTTTGCTTTGTCAGCATTCGCAAGAAGTACCCGGGGCACGCCTATAAAGTGATGAACGCGATTTGGGGCTTGGGGCAGCTGATGTTCACCAAGTTCGTGTTCGTTTTCGATGCCGATACCAACGTGCAGGATGTGGGCGAGGTGCTGTTTAGGCTGGGTGCGAACTGCGACCCTGGGCGCGACTCTCTGGTGACCCGCGGGCCGGTGGACCAGCTGGATCACGCGGCTGTAGCCGAGGGCTTCGGCGGGAAGATCGGGTTCGACTGCACGCACAAGTGGAGCGGGGAGAACGGGTTCTCTCGCCCGTACCCGAAGCTGATCAAGATGGCACCAGACGTGCGGGCGAAAATCGACACCCTCTGGCCCCAACTGGGCCTTTAGGCTGGGCAGGTTCTGTCGGTTTAAAGGCTGACGCCGTTCAGGTTTTTTATTTTGGCGAGCCTGAGGCTCGCGCTCTCGGGGGCCTGCGCTTCTGAGAAGCTCGCGCTATTTGAGACTGCTTTTTGGGAGGGCCGATGCGTGAGCATCGGCCTGGACAACCTTCGCTGGTGATATCGGCCAGCGTAGAACTAGGCGTTGCGGGTGACTTCGCTTTGGAGGCCGCGGCGGACGATCAGGAACTTCATGCGCTGTGGCTGGAACCGTTCGCGCAGTACTCGAAGTGCCTTGTTCACCTTGACGGTGCCGCCGCAGTAGAACAGGTCCACCGCTGCATAGCCGTGTTCGGGCCAGGTGTGAATCGTGTAGTGCGATTCCTGGATGATCACCGCGCCGGAGACTCCGAACGGCTTGAATTCGTGGAACGAATCCGCCACGATGGTGGCCTCGCTGTCATGAGCGGCGCGCACCATAGTGTAGCCAACGAACTTCTCGTATTCCAGCGTTTCTGGGGCGCAGCCGTAGAGCTCGATGAGCAGATGAGAGCCGAGCGAGGGCTCTTCGCCCAACTGAGGCGGGAGGCCTTCGACCTCGTCCGTCAGCCAGTGCTCGAACGCCTTTACGTCGTCACTCTGAATGAACTGCCAGCCGTCATCGCGGCGGAGGCGGGGATGCTCATAGGCTACGGCTTGAGCGGGTTTAGACCGGAACCTGAACAGGTTCTGGAAGAACTGGGCAATGCGGGATCGGTTTCCACTTTCGTGAGAAATGGCGATCGCGCCGAACGACACGGAGCTAACGATAATGATGAGAATGGTGAACAATCAAGCTTCCCTCCAAAGACCTTTGCGCTGGGGACCAAGATGGCCTTTGCGCAGGAAACCCAAATGGATTTTGGTTGTGGCTGTTTCGCATCGATTAGATCGACGCAGGTATGAGCGAACGTGCCCCGTTTGAGGCTGCAAATCGGATATCTCCCGTACTATTGGGGTCATCTCCAACTCTCCGGCTCGTTCTCATTGTCTTCTTTTTCGATTTTGGGGTGGCTGCCCATTTCGGGCGGCTTTTTCAAAACAGCGAAGGGATGTTACCAACTTTTTTCGGTTGGGTGCATCCCGCACAGGCATACTTCAACGAAATGAACTTAGAGGGGGTTCCACTATTGGCAAACTTTACTGTACAAAGGCTACTCGTGGGCGTGGTGCTCTCGCTGGTGCTGCATCTCTTCTTCGTACGGTTCATAGTGCACGGTAACGATGGCTCCATCCAGGGCAGCGGCAAGGTTTGCTTCAAGCTGTTCTGCCTGGCGGTGGGCTTCGACGAAGGTGATGTGGTCGTCGAACATAGCATGCAGCTCTATAAACCTTCTCGCACCGACTGATCGGGTGCGTAGGGCGTGGTAGCCCTTTAGTTCTGGAGTGCTATCCAGCACTTGCTTGGCTTTACGAAGTTCCTCCTCTGGCAGGGCTCCATCCATCAGCTCGTGGGTCATCTTGCGCATCTGGCGAATCGCCTCAAAAACGGCGAAGCCGACGAAAATGATGGCGGCGATGGGGTCGAACTGGGTCCAGCCGGTGGTGAGCACCAGTACCAGGCCGATGAGGATGCCGAGCGAGGCGTATGAATCGCTGCGCAGGTGAACCGCCTCGGTCTGCAAGATCGCGCTGCGGTGGCGCGCGCCCATACGGCTGAGATAGAGCGAGATCGAGGTGTTGACGATGATGGTGAACAGCATGGCGGCGATTCCCCAGCTCGCCTCTACGGGCCGCGGGTTAAATAGCCGCTGAAACGCCAGGACCAGAATCAGCCCCGAGGCCAGCAGCACCACCACCAACTGGAACATGCCTCCCAGATTCTCGGCGCGGCCGTGGCCGTAAGGGTGCTTTTCGTCGGGCGGTAGGGCGGCGTACCGCAGGGTCAGAACGGCAATTCCGCTCACCACGATATCGACGGTGGATTGCAGCGCTTCTGCCAGAACGCTGATAGCACCAGAGAGCCAGGCAGCGACGAACTTCACGCCGACCACCAGGATGGTGGCAAAGAAGGAAAGGAGCAGCGCGGTGCGCAGTTTCTTCTGGATGCTGGCAGCCTGCATCAGGCGCCCACCGCTAGGAGGCGTAAACTATGCGCTGTCAGGTTCAACGAACATGCCACTTGGTCGACTTCTTCTTTGCCTCCATTCCCATATGCCGTACGTTTTATCCCACGGTACCGCTCCGCACGGGGCAGATTGGGTGATGGAGACGGCGGCAGAGTGTTACGTGCCTATTTTGCACGTTCTGGAGCGGTTGTTCGAACAGGGCATCCGTCCGAACTGGACCATCAACCTCACGCCGGTGCTTTTGGAGCAGCTGGAGGACGATTTCTTCAAGGAGGAATTCGAGAAGTACTGCCAGAACAAGATCAACGCTGCACGGAGTGACCTGGATCAGTTTCGGGAAGATGGTCCGCTTTGGATGGAGGGTTTGGCGATGTTCTGGCTTCGGCGGTACGAACAGACCTTGCAGAGCTTCCAGCAGCGGTGGAACCGAAGTATTCCGGGTGGATTCCGGCACTTTCAGGATGTTGGCAGCATCGAGATCATCGCCTGCGCTGCTACGCACGGCTACTTACCCTTGCTGGGCACCGATGAGAGCGTACAGGCGCAGATTCTGCTAGGAATCGAGACCTATGAGCGATACTTTGGCAGAAAACCGAAAGGTTTCTGGTTGCCCGAGTGTGCGTACCGGCCACCTTATGCTTGGCGGTCTCCGGTAAGCGAAGAGGCAGAGTCGGAGTGGGTGCGCAAAGGGGTCGATCAGTTTTTGGCGGAAGAAGGGATCGAGTACTTCTTTGTGGATTCGCACATGGTGTGTGGCGGGGTTCCCACTGGTACGTACCAGAATCAGTTTCCGCAGCTGCGAGAGCTTTTGGAGCGGAGCAACGCCAACTTTGTGCCGCCTATAGAGGACCGGAGCCAGTACGAGCAGTACGCGCTTCCGAATGGAGTGAGGGTGTTTTCTCGCGACCCAGAAACGGCTACGCGGGTTTGGTCGGGACATGCTGGATATCCGGGCGATGAGTGGTACTTGGAGTTCCACAAGCAGCACTATCCTGGTCGGCTTCGGTACTGGCGAATAAGCCCCAACAAAGAGGATTTAGGTGCCAAGCAGCCCTACGACCCCTGGAAGGCTTTTGAGCGGATTCAAGATCACGCAGCAGATTTTCTGGATACCGCAAAGCGCACCTTGCAGACGTATGCCGACCGGAATGGCAAGCCCGGAGCAGTGGTGGCGATTTACGATACGGAGCTTTTCGGGCACTGGTGGGCAGAGGGACCGGAGTTCCTGTACGAACTGGCAGTGCTGCTGCACCGAGATGGCTCGGTTGAGACGCTCACAGGTAGCCAGATGGTGGAGAGTGTGGCTCCTTCACAGCATATCGTCCTGCCTGAAGGATCTTGGGGGGAGGCGGGCTACCACTACGTTTGGCTCAACGACCTAAACTACTGGTGTTGGAAGCAGCTTTACCCGGCAGAGCGGCGGTTTCGAGAGCTGGTGCGGCGCACAGGCAGAACGGAGGAAGCGACGAGGGTTTTGGAGCAGACCGCGCGGGAGCTGCTGCTGGCGGAATCGAGTGATTGGGAGTTCTTGGTTACGAATCAATCGGCAGAGGATTACGCTTCGAACCGGTTCCGGTTGCATATCGATCGGTTCAACCGATTGGCGGATTTTGCGCTGAAGTTATTGGATGGCGGGGAACTAACCGCAGACGAGTGGGAGTTTTTGGAAGTGTGCGAGCGGGAAGATTCTCCGTTCCGGACAATCGATCTGGAGCGATGGGCAAAGCTGGAGCGTCCACTGGGAGTGGCGGAATGAAGTGTTCTTTATTCAGTTTGTTGGTATTGTGCGGCTTGGGATTCGCTTTGGTAGGATGCCAAGGCGGCGAGCCAGCCACCGAAGTTACAGAAGTCTCTATTGAGGGGATGCATGTGGCACCGGATGTTGAAGCCATCCCAATTGAAGAGATTCAGCGGGGAACTGCGAGCCCCGGCCCTGGAATCGGAACGGAAGATAAAGGAGGCGCTTCGATGCCGACACCGGTTGGAGCGCCGAACCCGATTACCGGCGAGCCGACCAAGCCAGTGAAGATGCCGCCGCCAAAGATGGAGCGCGGACCTGCGCCGAGAAGGCTGCCTGCCTCTGCCGGTCCTCAGCCGAAAGTGGTTGAGGGTGGCGGGCCGAGTACGCAGCCGGTAGAGAGCGACTTCCGCCCTCCTGAAGCTCCCCAGCCAACCGGTAAGGCAGAGCCTGCGCAGGCGGCTCCATCTCAGGGAGCAGAACGAAGGCCCGAGGGCACCTCGCGAGTCCTGACCCCAATTGGCATGGAGACCCAGAGCCAAGATTGGAAGCCGGTGAACCGAAACCTGGTTGCGCTTGGCAGGGCGCTGGACAAGTCGATTCGCGGGATGAAAGGATCGGTAGGCAAAAACCGGACCTTCTACAAGAACGCTGAGGGTGAGGGGCAGTCGGAACTCGATATGTGGGTGGAATCCAGTTCCCGATTTCGGATCGAGTACCCCGTGTTGGGCAGAACATTGCAGCGGGGAATTGCGGTTTCAGATGGAAAGCAACTGGCAGTTTTTAATGGCACGCGGTGGGCTGTGAACCCCATGACGAAAGCCACATTCGCTCCAGACACACTATTGGCGGAATGGCCCCGGAGGTTTCCGGAGTTGCACTTCGCACCGATAACCCGCAACGGCAACACCTACGAGGCGCTGTTTACTGCGCTCTCTCGGGGCTCGGGCGGATACAAGGCGCAGGTTGAGGAGCGGGTGTCCGTTTCGGGTAGCGCATCGACCCCGTTCATTCGCGTTACGGCGCGCAACGGTGCGGGAGCGGAGATCGGCGTTGTGGTGCAAGGCGCAAGGATGCTTCCGGTGACTTTGACCTTCAAAGAGGGTCGGACCGACGTGTTCTTTACGCTGGGTTGGGATTTCAACCAGAAAATTGACCCAGATCGGTTTAATCTGCCGGAGCGGCAGATGTTAGCCCTGCGCTAATCGCATCCAGAGTGCCAGCGCGGATTTCCTGGGTCTGCCCGACTACTGTATAGAGCAGCGCTTCTCGGTACACGCGTTGCGCTGGGTGGTTCAGGCTCAGCGCGCTCCCACCCCAAGAGGCTATCGCCATGCCCGCCAGTTGCTGTGCTAGCTTGATGCAGGTGGAGCGCGCCTCGACCTTCTCCTTTAGTGTGTGCGGTTGGGTTTCGTCTGCTGTGGCGAAGAGCTCAGTCTCGGCGCATTGAAGCTGGGCTTTGGCGTTGGTGAGGGCGGCTTGCAGGCTGTCGCTGGGTTTGGCGTTGTAGGCACGCTCAAGTTGGTCGTGGGCTGCCCAGGCGCATCCCAAAGCCAGAAAGCCTTGGTTGGCGGCATTCGCCATGTCGTTCTGGTGGATCCAGCCAGGTGCTTTCATTCCGATCACCATCTCGTCTGGAACGAACACTTCCTGTAGCTCGGCGGCTACGGTTTCTGAGCTAGTGGCAACCGCCAGCGCCATCGGCTCTCCGATGAGAACCCCTTTGCCCGAATAGAAGGGAAGGAGTAGGAATAGGGTGCTGCCGTCTTCGGTTTCGGCGGCGAGTACGAAGCTAGGATAGATGCCGTAGCCCGTGATCCAGGGAAGCCTGCCGGAGACTTCAAAGCCACCTTCGACTTTCTTTGCCAAGACTGCGGGCGCGCCAGACTTGCGAAGCTGGCTGAACGCGACGCCTGCGCCACCTTCGACGGTGCCCATTCGGGTCAAGAACTTCTCTTTTAGGGGCTCGTTTGTGCCGCCAGCCACGAAGCTGACCGAGGATTGGTGCTGGGTGGTGGTGAACGCGATGGCGCCGCTGTGGCGGGCAACCATCATTTGGTAGAGGCGGTATTCGCGGTCGGATAGCGCGGGGCCTCCATACGCCTGGGGTCGTTTCATGCTCATGAACCCGTTTTGGAACATCTGCAAGATGGCTTCGCGGAGGGCGGCAGGGTCGTAGTCAAGCTGTTCTGCCTGAGGGGCGGCGACGTTTTGCAGCCAGTCTTGCGCCTTCTCAAGCAGTGGATTCATTGCAAGATTCTACGCCCTGGGAGGTCGTAGGTTTACTTATGAGCATGTCTTCGAAGCTGGTTGTAGCGCACGATTTTGTTTGCCCCTGGTGCTGGATCGGCTTCTTGCAGGTGCTTCGGCTTCGTGATGCGTTTGATGTAGAGATCGAGTGGGTTGGGCACGAGCTGTACCCCGAGGAACTAGAGTTCCCGGACTATTCCTCGGGGGCGAAGTCAGCGGCAGATTCAGACCGTCCGAAGACCCCCGGGAGGCTGGCACTCGCCTACGCGGCGGAAGGCATGACGCCGCCGACGATTCATCCGCCGTACCCGATGCGGACCCACCGAGCGCACAACGCCGTGGCGTACGCAAAGTTGGAAGGGGTCGCCGACCAGCTGGTAGAGCGGCTTTACCGCGCCTATTGGCAGGGTGGAGTTGAGATTGAGCGAATGGAAATGTTGCTGATGCTGGGACGTGGGTTGATCCGAGACGAGCAGGCGTACCGGCGGGCGATTGAGGAGAGGCAATTTGCCGACAAGGTGATCGGCTTTGACGAGGGGTCCCATGCGGTGGGCGTGTACAACGTGCCGACGTTCTATATCGGCGGCGAGCGGTACGCAGAGCAACCGTATTCGGTGCTGTTTGAAGCGGCGAGCAAGGCGTTTGCGCCCCGATCCACACTGGATTTGTATAGCTTTCTTGATTTGCCACCGGCACATAACGATCGGCCGTACACCTATGCGAATATGGTGAGCTCGATTGACGGGCGGGCAGTTATGGATTCACGCACGCAAAGCGTAGCAGGGCTGGGTTCCGCGGTAGATCGAGAGATGATGAGGCGGCTCTACCGTCCGGCAGATGCGATTATGGTTGGAGCGGGAACGCTGAGGGCGGAGAAGAGGCTCTCTTATCCGCCAGAGATTCTGCGGGTGGTGGTTACGGGCACCGGCAACATCGATCCGTCTCATGATTTCTTCTCGGGTTCTGCACAGCAGCCGGTGGTGGTAACCACAGAAGATGCAGTGCTGCCCGATGGGTTGGAAGCCGAGGTCCTGCGGTGTGGGCGTAGTGCGCTGGACTTACCCGAGGCGCTGAAACTTTTGCGGGCCCGCTATGGCGTTGAGACGCTGCACTTGCACGGTGGTCCCAGGCTCTTGGGGTCTTTGTTCGAGCTCGATTTGGTGGACGATCTGTTCCTTACCGTTGCGCCGAAGATCCGCTTGGGGAGCGATTTGCCCACGATTGCCGATGCGCCAGCGCTGCCCACCGATGGGCTTCTCGAGATGGATTTGGTCAGCGTGGAGCCTATCGAAAGTGAACTGTTCCTACGATACCGGCGGAAAAGAAACGTATAGGTATCACAGTGAGCGAACGGAATCCGGCGACCTTGAGGCGGGCCCATCCTCTCTCGGTTTCCACGTATCTATCCCGCAACGCCCCCAAAACACTTCCGCTGATTGGGGTGATTATGTTGGCGGTGATGTTGATTGGCGGCATCGTGGCGCTCATGAATTCGATCCCTCTATCGATTCGCACCATTTATGGCTACAGCCAGGAATTTGTGGCAATTACACCAAGAGGCGACAACCAGAGGATCGCCGGAATTATTGAGGCTTTAGCCGAAGCACCTGTACCTATCGAGCGAGTGATGACGGTGCGAAGCTCCAGTTTGGAGGTGCGCTCGATCGTCGGTCCGATGCCTTACCCGATCACCGGGGCCAACGCGAAAGACCTGGACTTTCTATTGGAGCGGTTTGGCAACCCAAGAATCGAAGGCAGGCTGCCCGGCTCGTTCATGCCTGAAGCGGTCATCAGCGAGCCAGTGGCGCGAAACCTGGGAGTGGGTATTGGCGACGTCCTGATGGGCCCTGATAGAGAGAACGCGTATTCGCTGCAAGAGGTCAAGGTGGTGGGAATTCTGGATACTCCAAAGTGGCTCATCTTGATGGACCGTGAGTACCACGAGCTGTACCATTTTCCTCCCATCAACATTCTGCTGGCATTCGCCCAGAACCCGCAGCAACAAGGAGAGCTAGACCGCTGGGTTCATGAGCGGTTTAGCGGGGAGCCGGCGCGTGTACTGGCGTACCACCTGATGAACCAGGAGACCGACCGCACGTTTGCGATTTTGTACCAAATTCTGAACGTGGTGATTGGGGTTTTGGTGGTGGTGATCACCCTGATGATGGGGATGCTGATCAGCATCTATCTGAGCCAGCGGGTCACCGAGTTCGGTCTGTTGCAGGCGCTGGGCTATACCCGCAAGAAGCTACTGGCTCGTTGCTTGGCAGAGACCGGCACGGTGCTGGTCATCGGCTGGGCTCTGGGCGTTGCGGCAGCGTTTGCCATGCTGCGGACGGTGGATGCGGTGCTGATGCATCCGAGGGCGTTTGCCATCGACCCGCTAGACCCGCAGGCATACCTCTACACCTTGCCGGTGCCCGCTGCCATCTTCATCGTCGCAGCGGTTACAGTGGCTTCCCGGTTCCGAAAGTACGACCCAGTGAACATACTGGAAAGGAGATTGATATGATCGAGGCGGTGGGCGCGAGCCTGAGATACTCTGACCATGGCGAGGCGGTTTACGCCTGCCATAGCTTGCATCTGAAGTTAGATGAGGGTGAGTTTCTCGGGGTGCTCGGTCCGAGCGGCTCGGGCAAAAGCTCGCTGCTGTATTTAATGAGCGGATTGAAGGTACCAACCGATGGGCGGGTGCTCTTCGAGGGCCGCGACCTGAGCGCGATGCCGGAGCCGGAGAGAGCCCAGTTGAGGCTGAAGAACTTCGGCTTCGTGTTTCAGCAGCCGTTTTTATTGGGGTACCTGAGCGCACTAGAGAACGTGCTGGTGGGAGTGCACGGGCGCCATGTTGAAAGGCGAGCGTTTGACCTTCTGGAGCAGCTTGGGCTAGGGGAGAAGACCCACCGGATGCCCCACGAGCTGAGCGGCGGCGAGAAGCAGAGGGTGTGCGTTGCGCGAGCCCTGGTGAACCAGCCGAAAGTGATCTTTGCCGATGAGCCTACGGCTTCGCTGGATGCGGAGAACGGGAGGCAGGTGGTTCAGCTGCTGCAGGAGCTACGGGGTGATGGCGCGCTGGTGATGGTGACCCACGACCCGAGCATGTTGGGCGGCGCGACCAGGATCGTAAAAATAGAGGAGGGGCGGATCGTCGACCCGCCCCTCCATCGGCTCCAGCCTGTGCTGAATTAGTCCTTGTTGAAGCCCGGAAGCTTTCTACCCTTGTAGTAGCCGTCGGGTGTAGCGCAGTGGCGCTGAATGTATGGCTCGCCGCCGACCTGCTTGTTCTTCTGCAGTTCCGGCATCTCCGTGGTGTAGTGAGTCCGGCGCTTGGCTGTGCGGGCGTGCGAATGTCGTCTTTTCGGATTTGGCATTTCGTTAACTCCTTATTTCTTCTCTCGGTGCAACGTGTGCTTTCGCATGTTGCTGTTGTACTTCATCAACTCGAGGCGATCCTTCGTATTGTTCTTGTTCTTTGTGGTGGTGTAGTAGCTCTTACCGTCCTCGGTGCAAACGAGGCGAATAATTTCTCTAGCTTCGGACTTTTTTGCCATTTCAGCACACTCCAGCCCCGCAGAAACGATCGGGCGGACCAAAGATTATAGCCGATTCGAGCGGCTTTGCGCTAGTGCTATCCGGGGGGCCAGGTCATTTGCCTGCCGCCCAAAAGATGAGCATGAAGGTGGGGGACGGTTTGGCCGCCATCTTCTCCCTGGTTGATCACCAGGCGGTAGCCGCTCTCCAGCCCTTGCTGCTCGGCGATTAGCTTCGCGGCGTTTAGGATGTGCTGGTGATCTCCGGTTTCGGGCAAGGTTGCCAGCCCTTCGATCTCGGCTCTGGGGACGATGAGGATGTGCACGGGCGCAGCGGGGGCGATGTCCTTGAACGCCACCACGTGCTCATCCTCGTAAACGATCTCTGCCGGAATCTCTCTTCGGATGATTTTGGAGAAGAGAGTCGGCATGGCAGGTACTAGTGACCGGAGAACTTGCTCGCCAGCGAAGGATCGACCTTAACGCCCGGGCCCATGGTACTGCTGAGGGTAACGCTAACTAGATAGCGACCCTTCGCTGCTGACGGCTTAGCCTTGATGACCGCATCCAGCGCAGCCTTCAGGTTCTCTTGCAGTTGCTCGTCGGTCAGGCTGACCTTTCCGATGGGAAGGTGGATGACTCCGCCCTTCTCAGCGCGATATTCCACACGGGTGGCACCCTTGATCTCCTTCACGGCATCGGCGACGTTGTTGGTTACCGTTCCGCTCTTCTTGTTTGGAGTCTTGGGGCCGAGCATCTTTCCAATCTTTCCGATCTGTGGCGCCATTTCGTCGGTCGCCATGATCACGTCGAAATCCTTGAATCCGTTCTGGATCTTGGCGATGAGGTCTTCTGCGCCGACGAAGTCGGCTCCAGCGTCTTCAGCTTCCTTCGCCAGGTCACCTTTCGCCAACACGGCTACGGTCTTCTTTTTTCCGGTGCCGTGGGGGAGGTTGGTGAGGCCGCGCACATTTTGGTCGCTCTTTCGGGGGTCGATACCGAGCCGGATGGCGAGATCGACGGTTTCAACGAACTTGGCGTTTGCGGTTGCCTTGACTTTGGCGATTGCCTCGACCGGGTCGAGGGCGTCTGTGATTTCGTTTTCTTTGGCAAGCGCCAGGAAGCGCTGCGAGTGCTGCTGTTTCTTTTTGGTTCTCATGATGTTTCGTGGTCGTGTCGGCTGGAATTGGTTTCGGTGCGGCTTCCCGCGCCCGCCAGCCTCCCACTGGTTCGGCGAGTTGCTCTCGCCAACGGACTATTGTACCTTCCCGGAGGTTAGCAGAGGGGGCGGTTTGTCATGATTGGCGGCAGAGGTAGCAAGCCGGCAAAGGGCATTTGGACTTCGCCGGAGATGGTGGGGCTGGACTGCCAGTCATTGAGCTCGACCAGAAGGGTGCCCCCTTTACTCACGACCTCAATTCGCAGCGGGGCACGCTCGCCTGCAGAAGTCGGCTGCGGGCTTGGCCCTGCTGAAGAAGTGGGAGGGTAGGTTTGCGTAGTTGCAGAACTGGGTCCGTGGGCACCAGAAGAGGATTCGGAAGCCAAAAGGCGGGCGGCGACCACCGCCGCAGCCGCTGCGCCCGTGCCGCAGCCCAAGGTCTCGCCCGCACCACGCTCCCAAATACGCAGGTTCAAGCGGGTCGGCGTCTCCAAAACGGTCCACATGATGCTGGTGCGGGCAGGGAAGATCGGCCAGCGCTCGATCTGGCTGCTCACACGTTCGAAGAGCGGGTCTGGGGGGTGCTGATCCGCCACCGCGACCAGGTGAGTGCTTCCCGTAGAGAGCGAGCTGAGTCTCATGCTGAGCCCTTCCATCTCGTGGGGCTCGTCGAAGATGGGCTCTTCCAGCGTGTGGGGCACCTCGTAAGGGTTGAACGTGGCAGGGGCGGTTTCGATGGTCGCCACCGGACTCTCGTACCGAAACCGGATCTCCTTGCCGCCGTGGCACAGCACACCTACCGTAGGCAGTATGTTGTTCAGCACGCTATAGGCAACGGCGCAGCGGGTTCCGTTGCCGCACACATCCTCAGTGCCATCGGGGTTGAACATGCGCATCGTAACCGGTTGCATGCCGCTATACAGCACCAGCAGACCATCGGAGCCGATGCCAAACCGGCGGTCGCAAACAAAGCGGGCGAGTGCGCCGAGGTCCCGAACGTGGACCTGGCGAACCTGGTCCGCCTCCACCAGTACGAAGTCGTTGCCCACGCACTCCAGCTTTGCAAACGGCAACTGCACGGGGCTAATCGAGTGGCTCCAGGGAGTAGCAGGCACGCTCGATGGTCTTGTTCAGCCAGCTGCGCTCGGGGCACACCAGGGGGAACCACCAGGCGCTGGGGCGCTTGCCGGCCCTTTCCAGACCCTTGCTGGCGGTTACAGCTTCGCGAATGAGTTGAAGTCGCATCATTTCCGCTTCGCACTCGATGGTTCTGCGCTCGCGGTGCAGCGTTTGCACTTCTTCGGCGCGGGAAAGTTCGCTCTGGTCCTTCAGCAGCTGGCGGATTTGGGACCGCGCGTTGGAGACCGTCTCGATTGCCTTCTCCACCTCGGCGCTTAGCCGCTCGCGCTCTTGCAGGTCTGTCTCGGTATGGTCTTTCTCGAAGATGGTGGCGCGGAAGTGGTCTCCTTTTCGCTGCTCGGCGGCGATGCGCTGCTGGCGGGCTTCGCGCAGGTCAGCGTAGAGGGCGCGGCGGCGGCACCGAACGCAGTCGATCTTCTGCTGCAGGCCCCGAAGCTCGGCGAGGAGGGCTTCGTACTGTTCCTTCTTTGGCTGCCAGGTTTCGGGGTGAAGCTGGGCGAGATAGCTGATCATCTCGAGCGGCGAGCGCATCGTGCCCAGTTTTTCCAGCAAGCGGGTCTGGTCTTCCGCAACTTTTCGCCACCGGGCGGCGAACTCGTGCCCTTCAATCTGGTCGGTTTGGAAGGGCCCGTGAAGGATTTCCGGAAGCTGCATCGGGGTAGAGCAGTTTGCCAGCGCGTCCCAGGTTTCGTACCGTACACGCAGCACGGGATTGACCTGAACCGCAAGCCCTGCGGCAGTGAGCTTCTGGTGGAACTCGCGGCTTCTGTAGAGATAGCCGCTGGCACCTTCGTGGAACACAAACACATGCTCGGCTGCCAGCATCCCGATGAGCGTGATCGCCTTGCCGATGATGGCGCAATCTGGACCGAACTTGGCTTCGATCGCCGCTGCTAGCTGCGGAAGGGATTCGAGGGGTTCCTCGAAGTCCAGAAACTCCGGAGTTTTGAACATCAGGACGGCTGCCTTTTCCCCGAGCCGGATGTTGGCGCGGCCTCTGCCCGGTATCACGATGTCGAAGGGGATGGCGCCGGTTCCAAACCGGTCTAGTGTGTAGATCTCCGAACCTTCGACCGCATCGTTGTACGCTTGTTTTGCCTTTTGGCGAGTTGCGGGGTTGACGAACAGGCCGAGCAGGCCGAACCGGTCCGTTCCACAGGTTTGGGTGTTGAACTGGAGTAGCCGGGTGGTGCGGGAGGTTTCAATCTCGATTTCCTCTCCGGTTACGAACCGGCTCATCGAGGGAAGCAGGCACTCGTACCACTCTGCGAGGGTCTGGTCTGGGTCGTCGGAGCAGCTGTCGCAAAGGTGTGTGCGCAAGTGGCGGTAATTCGCCTCTGCTTTAGTTTTCGCCTCGCCCAGAAGGCTGTCGATGGTGAGCTTGGCTGCCCAGTCCAGGGTGCTGAACAGGGTGGGCAATAGAGGCTGCAGCAGCGTTTCCGCGGTGATTTGGGGGTTAGGCTGAGTGGAGACGATGCCCTTCCAGCCGTAAGCCTCGGTGGCTCTGTCCAGCGCTTCTGGGTCGGCTTGAAGAACTTTTGGGAGGTGGGCTCCCGCCTTGAGCAGGGCGTCTCGGGTGATGACAGTTTCGCCGCCGAAGAGGGCGCTGAACTCGGCGGCAGCGCTCCAGATGTCTTTCGTTGTGGTGTCGTTGTGCGGTAGAGCGACGTAGGGCTCTGGGTGTTTGGTTTTGCCTGGCAACTTGGCGAAGTAATCGACGTCGTGAACTCCTGCGACCAGTTTTCGGCTTGATCCGAGTTGCTTGAGCCGCTGGTAAACGGCGAACTTCATAGGCTCGTCCCAGAAGATGGTCTGCCCGAGCGCGAGCAGTGGGGCTTTTGGCGCTTTTTGGTCCAATTCAGCGAGCGCTGCTGCCAGTGAATCGGTTTTACAGTTCGGGTCAGTCGTTGTCGACAAGGGTATTTGCTCTGCTTTTAGGTTACGTCTGATTCCGTTTTCAGGTTCAATTCGGTGAGTTTTTTCACCGCAAGACAATTTTGACTGCTATATATACGAAGTATGGGACTTTTGGCGTGTAAAATGATTTGAACGATTTGCTGTACTGCGATGAAGATCAGAAATCAGAACTCGGCAGCGACTTTGGAATCACCGGAGGTTCTAAGTTCGCCCTTGCTCGGTCTCGACGAGCCGTTTCCCGATAGCCTTTGGCTACTTCATCACCCTTCATCTGGTCGATTCGGCTGCTATTGTTACAACAACGTTCACGGTGTAGCGTGCTTTAGCACCGAAAACGGCGCTTTCCGCTTTGCAGAGTGGATTGACCTGATGGGGATGGTGACGATGGAAGTGAGCTTCGACGAAGCCAGACAGATCGCCAAGGACCGCCCGATGCCGGTGGTTTCGTTGATGCTGTTGGACGATTTGGAGCACCCACAGATCCACTTCGTTCGCTAGGGACCTTCGAGTCAGAAAGTAGACTCGGCTGGACTCATGAGCCAGCCTCGCACCTATGCCGAACTCCATCTGCACCTCGGCGGCGCGATTCTGCCCATCATCCTCTACACTTACCTTCAGCGGGCAAAGACGGGGTCGATAGAGCCACAGATTCGAGAGCAGGCGCAGGTACTTCTAGAGACCTTTCCCACCTACGACAAGTTCGAGCGGCGGCTGACCAAGCCGTGCGACACGCTGAGTCAGTATCTGGAAAAGCACAAGCTGATCGAGCCGATTCAGCGGCTAGAGGCGCTCCCGTACCTCATCAACCGGCTACTTCGAGGGGCGTTCGTGTTCGACCATCTCGACTATCTGGAGCTTCGCTACAACCCGTTCTTCCGCGTTCCCAAGGAGATCAGGGGGCGAAACCTGCCGGAGAAGATGGCGACTATTGTGGACACCGTTGCGGTCGCGGCGGAGAACAACCACCGCGAGTACCCGATTCAGTTCACGCAGATCTTGTGTATGGATTCAAGGCTGGACCTGGAGACCAACCGAGAGATTCTGAACGTCGCCAAGTCTCGGCCCGGAGAGGTTGCTGCGGTGGATATCGCTGGGCCAGACGAGTTTTACAAGGAGCGGATGGACGACTTCCTGTTGCTGCTGGGAGAGGCGAAGGACGCCGGCCTAAACGTGACGGCGCACCTCTACGAGACTCCGGAAGGGGCGTGCCCCGAGCTGCTGAATGTGGTGGACCGGATCGGCCACGGAATCCAGATTCCTTTGCGGTACCCGAAGTTGCTCGCCCGGGTAGCGAAGCGGAAGGTGTGCCTGGAGGTGTGCCCTACGACGTACTTCCAGACTGGTTCGATTCAGCGTTACGCAGAGCTGGTGCCAGTCTTCCGTCAGTGTGAAGACCTCGGAATCGACCTGGCGATCTGTACCGACAACTCAGCTTTACATGGCGTCCGGCTGCCGCAAGAGTACGAGCGGCTGCTGACCAACGGCGTTATCGGGTTTGCGCGGCTGGAAGAGCTACGGCAGACCGCCTTCCGGCGCGCCTTCCGATACAAAAGTCCTGCCTAGAGGGCGCAAGGTTAGCACTCACTTGACATGAGTGCCAAATTCCGGTCACAATATTAGCACTCAGTACGCGTGACTGCCAAAGTCGTTGCGCGTTACGAAGACTAGAGAACAAGGAAACAAACACATGTCAAAAATCAAACCATTGGGAGACAAGGTGGTGGTGCGCCCGACCGAGCCGGAAGAGAAGACTTCCAGCGGGCTGTACCTGCCAGATTCAGCCAAGAAGCGCCCCCAAGAGGGCACCGTGATCGCTGTCGGCAGCGGCAGGGTTTTGGATAGCGGCCAGCGAAACGAGCTGACCGTGAAGGAAGGCGACCGAGTGCTTTACAGCAAGTACGGCGGCAATGAAGTAGCGGTGGACGGAGAGGACCTGATCATTCTGGACGAAGATCAGATTTACGCCATCGTTTCGTAACGAATTGAACTAAGGAGAACAACAAATGGCATCAAAGCAACTACTATACGATGAAACAGCCCGCCGTGCGCTAGAGCGCGGAGTAAACAAGGTGGCGGACGCCGTCAAGGTGACGCTGGGTCCGAAGGGCCGCAACGTGGTCTTGGACAAGAAGTGGGGCAGCCCCACGATTACCAAGGACGGAGTGACCGTAGCCAAGGAAATCGAGCTGGAGGATCCCTATGAGAACATGGGCGCCCAGCTTTGCAAAGAGGTTTCGAGCAAGACCAACGACGTAGCCGGAGACGGCACCACAACCGCCACGGTACTCGCCAAGGCGATCGTGAACGAGGGTCTTCGCTACGTTGCAGCCGGTGGAAACCCCATCGCTGTAAAGCGCGGAATCGACAAGGCAGTGGAGAAGGTGGTCGAGGAGATCAAGAGCGCCGCTTCGCCTGCCAACGACAAGGAGAAGGTCGAGTTTGTGGCGACCATCGCCGGAAATGACGCCGAGATCGGCAAGCACGTCGCAGAGGCGATGGAGAAGGTCGGAAAGGACGGCGTCATCACCGTTGAAGAGAGCAAGGGTCGCGACACTCATCTCGAGGTGGTCGAGGGTATGCAGTTCGACCGAGGCTACATCAGCCCCTACTTCGTGACCGACCCCGAACGAATGGAAGCGGTTCTGGAGAACCCGATCATCCTGATTCACGAGAAGAAGATCTCGAACGCCCAGGAGTTCGTTCCGTTCCTCGAAAAGGCGGTTGCCAGCCGCAGACCGATGCTTGTGATTGCTGAGGACATCGACGGCGACGCACTGGCGACGCTAGTTCTCAACAAGATTCGCGGTGTGCTGCAGGTTTGCGCCGTAAAGGCACCTGGCTTTGGCGACCGACGCAAGGCGATGCTCGAAGACATCGCTGTGCTGACCGCGGGCAAGTTCATTAGTGAAGATCTGGGAACCAAGCTGGAGAATGTGACGATCGACATGTTGGGCACCGCCAAGAAGGTGGTCGTCACGAAGGAGAACACCACAATTATCCAAGGTGCAGGCACCCATGAGGACATCATGGGCCGCATCAACCAGATCAAGGCTCAGATCGATAACACCGATAGCAACTACGACCGAGAGAAGCTCCAGGAGCGCCTGGCGAAGCTGAGCGGTGGTGTGGCTGTCATCAAGGTCGGCGCTTCAACCGAGACCGAGCTCAAGGAAAAGAAGCACCGATACGAGGACGCTCTGAGCGCAACCCGCGCGGCCGTTGAAGAGGGAATCGTTCCCGGCGGCGGAGTGACTCTGCTCGCTGCGGCGAAGGCACTGGACGGATTGAAGCTGGAAGGCGACGAGATGACCGGTGTGGCGATTGTGAAGCGCGCGTTGGAAGACCCGCTGCGCACGATCGCCGAGAACGCTGGCCTCGAGGGTTCAGTGATCGTCGAGAAAGTTCGCACTGCTCCGGCAGGTCACGGTTTGGACGCTGTTAGCGGCGAGATCGTGGACATGATGAAGGCTGGAATCGTGGACCCTGCGAAGGTGACCCGATCGACCATTCAGAACGCCGCTTCTATCGCTGGCTTGGTACTAACCACCGAGGCGTTGGTGGTGGAGAAGCCGGAGAAGAAGAAGCCCGCCGCTGGTGGCCCCGGTGGCATGGGCATGGACGACTTCGATATGTAGAAGCCGTCCGGCTGAGACGTTTGTCCGAAGAGACGGGTGCGGTATCGCCGCGCCCGTTTTCTTTTTTGTGTGAGGGGGTTGACCTACAACTTTGGGTTACGAGTGGTTTGGGCTGGACTGCGATGCCAGTCAGACAGGTTGCAGCTTTCTTTACCGGCAGCACCGGAAACAAATTTCTCTTTTCAGACGTTTTTCGGTTTAATACTGTCAACAGATCGTTGCAACGATCTGCCTAACGAAAACGACATGAAGGCGGACTACCTTTTGGCATTGGCTTTCGCAATATTCGTATTTTCGGCGCTGTTTATGGTAACGACGCTGACGCTCGCTAACCCTAATCTCAACACTGTAACCTGGCCAAAATGTTGCCAGTACGATGGGGAGCGGAATGATCCTCACACTGGTCCCTGTAATGTGGCTCTGACTCTTGAGAGATGTCTCCAAGTGTGTGGTGTCTATGCCCGCTTCGCGGGGGTTGGCTAAGATGAGCGTCCCCCAGCACCCCCGCAAGAAAAGGAATATCGTCGCGGCGGTTCTGTGCGGGGCGCTGTTACTGGGCGGGGTGCTGGGTTTATGGCTCTACAGCACCTTTCGCCCTCTTTCACCTGAGGAGCGCTTCGCACGTGCCTGGGATATACCCGTGGACGACGCGCGTAGACAGCTGGAACTGATTCGAAACGCTTCCAACCGAAAACCGTTCACGGAAGAAAATTGGAGATTTGCGAGGATGGTTCTCGAGAAAGGCGAGCCAAGGATCGCGGTAGTTGACGTTCTGGGGACGCTAGGCATCAATGGTGACGAGCGGCCACAAGAAGCCATTGAATTGGCTGCTCCGTACCTAGAAAGTCCTGAAGCCATTGAGCGATCGCTGGCGCTTTTGATCCATCTACGGATGGGTGCTCCGAACGCACGAGAGTTGGTTGAAAAGTGGAAGGATGATCCCAGCGAGGCAGTTCAGAACATCGTCAGAAGTGCGGATAAGATAGGGACTGCCGCGCAGCGACAGACGGAGAGAGGAAGAGGACAATAGGTTTCGTTTCCTATGCAGAACTCGCGAACATTTTCAAATTCGACTTTTCTAAAGAAACAGGCCTTCACGATGATCGAAGTCCTTGTAGTGATTGCGATTCTCGGGATTCTGATGGCGCTGGTGTTTCCGGTTTACGGACACGTGGTTTCTACTACCAGGGAAACCCGATGCGTAAATAACCTTCACCAAATCGGCAAAGGTCTTCTTCTTTATGGGGCGACGCACGATGACGCCCTACCATGGGCACCAAACGAAGCTGCGGTTTACTACGTAAGGCTTTCCGGCCAGCCAGATCCCTTCTACACAACACCAACGGTCAAGCAGGTTCTCATGCCATACCTCAGGGAACCATCCGTATTTCGGTCACCTAGTGATATTGCTTTTACCGGAATGGTGGACACAGAGGGAACGTTCGTAGAGAGACAGCCGCCTGGATTTTATGAACGGATGGGTTCTAGCTATCGAGTCGAGCAATCCGGACCGGATCGGCTTAGAATGTTGAGTCAAGTCCAAAACCCGAGTCGTCGGCTTCTGGCATCGGCACTCTTTGCTTTTCATGGAACTTCAGAAGATCCGAAGTTTTCAATTTTGTATTTCGACATGAGCGCGCGGATTCGGCCATGGGCGGAGTACCCATCTGCTCTCGACATCCCATAGCGCTGGGAAAATTGTGTTTAGGGCCTTGCAGGGCTAATCCTGCATCTCTCTCATATAGTGGCAAATTTTCTTAGTGCGCAGGGTCCATCTCTTTAACCCCTCTTCTATTCCGGGTCTTCAACTTCAACCGACAGGATCTGACCTAGATCGGAGAATTGAAGACGAGTTCTGGAACTGATTGTTAGGAGTTCAATTTGTTCGCCCTCCTCGATTTCAGGCTGTTCGAGGCAGATCACCTCTTCAGCGGTCCATGTGACCGTTTCTCCGTACACATTAAGGTAGGAATTCGATACATCCCTCCTCTTGGCCGGAGGTTCGGGGGAGTGATATAAAGTGCAATGGTAAAGATCTCGATCTGTTTCCTCTTATACAACACAGCGTTCAAAAACTAGCCAATACACACTTTGGTCCTGTTACTTACTTTTGGGGTCTGCTCTGGTCGAGGTGAGTCGCTATAGTCTTTCCTTTCGGTCCTGGTGGACCGGTTGCGAGCCATCGGGGTGCGTACCCAAGTTGGGCTCTTCGAGCCTATGGCTGTGTGCCGTAAGTTAAAGCGTCATTGCGTTTCAATTTTCCGTGGATGGGAGTTTAGCCCGGTGTCTTTCCCGAAGGCGCCCTGCGGACCAGAGGCTGAGGTCGATTACAAAGAAAAAGGGGTCAGGTGCTGCGTAGGCACCTGACCCCGAATCCACTAGCGGCTAGCCCTTATCGGCGAGACCCGAGGACCAGATTGTATCCACCAGCATTACCGAGCGACTGGTTCGATAGAACCGTGCCAGTGGTGTTGAGATGCCAGGCGTGGATGGCTCCGGTAGTGTTGTTCTGGAAGATGAGCGCAGGAACGTTGTTGATCAAGTTGGTCGCAGCGCGCAGCGTCCAGGCGGCGCCGGAGCTTCCGACAAACGCTGTAGCGGTCACGTTGCCGAGATCGTTCTTGTACCACACTGCGATCCGGTAGCTGTTCGAGGTGTCACCTTGCCAGCAAAGGTCGAGAATCGAGTTTCCATTCATGTCTGCTACGGCAGCAATTTCCCATCCTGCTGGGGCAAAGCCAACTAATTGGGTCGATTGAATGGCGAGGTCGCCGTCGAGGTACCAGTGGAAGATCGCCCGAGTCACTTCGTTAAACCAAATCAAGCCCGGGTTACCGCTGTTGTTGAGGTTGCCGATGCCCTTAACGGTCCATGGTCCATCAACGCCTGAGGCTATGTCGAACGTGGTCAGCAGGTTCAACTCTTCGTCTAGCAGCCAGACGATGACCCGGCCTAAGTCACCGTCGTGCCACACGAGGTCTCGGTTGCCGTCGCCATCAAGGTCAAGGAAACCAACGATGCTCCAGTTCGACGATGGGAACGCGCCGGTAAGTTTGGAATCTGTTACCCGACCGCCAGTCAAAGTCCAGGCTGCAGAGCGAAGTAAGTCATCGCTCTGGAAGAAGAGCGCAGAGTCCGAGATCAACTCGCCTTCGAATCGAACGTTGTCGAACCTCTGGGTGCCTCCAGTTCCGTAAGTCGTGGTGGTGCCTGTAGCGACGTAGCCGGCACCTTCGAAGACTTGAACTAGTCTAAAGCCGAAACTGGGGTTGTTGTGAACTCCAGGAATCGAGCTGAGGTCGACGGTTCTTGGGGCGAAGTTGGTGTTCGGAGGGTTGATAAAGACGGCGTTGTTTGGGATGCCGTCGGTGCGCCAGGTTGCACCGCCGTTCGTTGTGTATTGAAACTGCAGAGCGCGACCAGCCGTCAGGCTATTCCGCTGATCCCAAGAAATGGTCGTAAGTTGGAAGCCCTCGGTACTGACGTCGAAGCGAACGCCAGCAGTACCGTTGTTCGTTCCTTGGGTTGGGTACCCAGTTGTGTTGTATGCCTGCCCCGGATTGCCAGCCACGAATCCCGTGCCCTGTGGGTTTACGCCGCCGATAAGGGAGAAAGTACCGGAACCGGTGCTTGGCGTGGTGACGTTTTCGAACGTCCACTCTGCAATGACGACCTGGGCGGAAGCCGCGACCGCCAGCGAAGCTAGTACGATTGTAGTTGCTAATATTTTCATAAGGATTTACTTACCTTCTTTAGAAGGGAACCGCAAGAACTTTAAGGCAATGTTATGGCGGAGCAGAGCTGACGGGAACGCGGGGCGCATTAAGGTTTGTATCATAAAGGGACGATGAGCATGAAGGAGGAGCTGCTGGAGCACGCGATGGCGATCGCGCTCAATGAGGGTGTGAGCGCGGTAACCCTTGACCGGGTAGCCGAATCTGCCGGCGTGACCAAAGGGGGCCTTCTCTACCACTTCCGGTCGAAGAACGAGCTGTTCAGAGAGATTTCCCGAATGGGTTACGACCGGTACTGGTTCCGCATTCAAGAAAGGCAGGAACAAGGTGCCGAGCTTTGGGAGGCGATGCTCGACTTCGCCATCGAGTTTCGGGCGCAGATCGGGCCCGTCTATGCCCTCCTTCTACAGTCTTGCATCAGCGACCCAAAGGCGCTCGAAACCAACCGAAAGGGGCAACTGGACCTGCTTCACCAGCTCGAAAAGAGCGGCCTGAGCAAGCAACAGGCGTTCGCGTTCAAGGTGTTTGTCGATGGTATTGTTGCCAGCGCGTCCATGGGGCTCCCCGCCCTGAGCGAGGAGCAGGGAGCTTCTCTACAAAAGGCCGCACGGCAAATCGTCGGCAAAACCTGCGGCTAAGGTAACAGCGGAAAGCGGTCACAAAGGTCCATGACCTCTGCCCTCACCTTGTCCTTCTCGCCGTCGTTTTCGGCGTTCTTCAAGGTTCTAGCGATGAGCGAGGCGATCAGCTTCATCTCTTCGGGGCCCATTCCTCGGGAGGTGACGGCTGGAGTGCCCAACCGGATTCCGCTTGCCACAAATGGCTTTTCAGGGTCGAACGGGATGGCGTTCTTGTTGGTGGTGATGTGAACCGAATCGAGCACGTTCTGGGCAAGCTTTCCGGTTACGCCGAACGGTCGAAGATCGACCAGCATGAGGTGCGAATCTGTGCCACCGCTTACGATTCGGAAACCCTCCTGAATGAGTGCCGCTGAAAGGGCATCGGCGTTTTCCCGAATCTGCCGCTGGTACTCCTTGAACTCAGGTCTAAGTGCCTCGCCGAAACAAACTGCCTTGGCGGCGATGACGTGCATGAGCGGGCCGCCCTGGATTCCAGGAAACACCATCTTGTCGATCTCCTTGGCAAACTCTTCCTTGCACAAGATCATTCCGCCACGTGGGCCTCGGATCGACTTGTGGGTGGTACTGGTGACAAAGTCGCAGTGTGGCACAGGCGAATCGTATTGACCTCCGGCGATGAGCCCGCTGTAGTGGGACATGTCGCACATGTGATAGGCGCCGACCTCGTTGGCGATCTGCCGGATTCGGGCGAAATCGAACTGCCGCGAATAGGCGGTTGCTCCGCTCACGATCATCTTCGGCTTGTGCTCCTTCGCCAGCCGCTCAAACTCGTCGTAGTCTATGGTCTCTGTGTCTTCGCGCACGCCATAGGGGACGATGTTGTAGAACTGGCCACTGAAGTTCACGTGGCTGCCGTGGGTTAGGTGGCCGCCGTGGGCGAGATTCATCGCCATCAGGGTGTCTCCGGGCTTGAGGAATGCGAAGTAGACCGCCATGTTCGCCTGTGCGCCGCTGTGGGGCTGCACGTTCACATGTTCGGCGCCGTAGAGCTCCTTGAGCCGTTCTCTGGCGAGATCTTCGACGAGGTCGACCACTTCGCATCCGCCGTAGTAGCGCTTGCCCGGGTAGCCCTCCGCGTATTTGTCGGTCAGGCAGCTTCCCATCGCCTCTTTGACTGCCGCGCTGGCGATGTTCTCGCTGGCGATGAGCTCGAGGTGGTTGGTTTGCCGCTGCAGCTCTTGGTCCAGCAGTTTAGCGACGTCTGGATCTGCCTGGTGTAGGGGCGTTGAGCGGCTGGTGGCTGGGGTCGCGGTCGAAGACATGGTCCTTACTATCCCTTATCGGGGAACTTTGTTGATTCTACTGCGGTATTCACGGTTTGGTTCAAGAGAGGCACGTGAAGTACTTTGCCGCGTCTAGAGACGCGGCGCGTTTATCGGTTCCGCGGGCGCACAATCGTGAAAAGAATGACTTCCGGGTATTGCCGGGAAGCCTTCGCCACGGGACTTGGAAACCTAAGCTTCTTCCGGATCTGGAAGAGCCTTTTCGTCTATGGGCGACTCCTCAGCGGTGGGTGCTTCAACCGCTGGTTCATCTGCCATCGGATCTTCCGTTTCGCTCGGTTCGAGCATCGCCCCGACTTCGGCTGCGCCGATTGCTGCGGCTTCGCTCTTGGTCGTTTCCTCATCCGCCGGCACGTAGTCCGGATCGAAGACGTCTACGTTCACCACTGCATCGACTTTCTTGTGCAGCGCGATGCTAACCGGATAGATGCCAATCCTTCGGATTGGCTCTACGATGGCGACCTTGCGGCGGTCGATCGCATCTCCAAATTCTTTCGAAATCTCGTCAACCACATCTTGTGGAGTAACGGCGCCAAAGAGCTTGCCGGATTGACCCGCTTTCGCCTGAATGCGAATGGTGGTGCCATCGATCTTCTCTTTCAGCTTGACGGCGGAATCAGCGGTTGCTTCTTCTTTCTGGTGCTGCCGAGCGAGCTTTTTCTCGAGTGCCTGGACCTGCGAACGGGTGGCAACGACTGCCATTCCTCGCGGGAACAGGAAGTTGCGGGCATAGCCGTCCTTGACCTCTACGATCTCATCTGGCTTGCCGACTTTCGGCACCGCTTGATTCAATATGACTTTCATTTCTCGTTCAGTTTCTAAATCCCAGTCCAACAATGGGATAGTTGTATTTAAACAGTGAGTCCACCCCTGCGAACGCGTCCACGTTTCTACCCAGCCTCAACCTGGCTCTCGCGTCGAACGTTGGACGGTTCACACCGTACAGCTGGCCAGTAAGACCGAACCCGGGCGTGACGCTCCATTTTACCCCGATGGACGGCTTGCCGGCAAACACTCCTGCATTGCCTTCGAGGTTGTTCATTACGTCGGTTCCGTACAAGGCGATCAGGCGGTTGGATTCGAACGCATCGTAGAGTCCCAAGTAGGCGCGGCTACGACCAAAGTCTAGGCTGAACCCCATGTTGGAGAGCACCCGTTCGTTCTCGAAGTTATATTGGGTATCGATCCCGGCGCGAATCCGTGGGAAGCCGAAGCTGGGAACCTCAAAATCGTCGACCTTGCCCCGAACGGATCGCACGAGATCAGTCGCTTCTTCGGTAAGCACGTTGGCTCGTTTCGCCAGTTCGTTTGCCTCTGCAGAGAAGATCTTGAAATCTGCGGAGATCTGATTGGCGTTCTCGGCGATTCGCTCGGCGTTATCCGCAATTCTTACTCCTGACTCGGACATGGTCTCGAAGTTTGCGAGCGTGCGGTCCAGCCGTGCCTTGGTTTCGGGGTCATCAACGTAGGTGCTGATGCTTCCGAGCAGCTGGTTTGCCTGCGCTGCCGTCGCGTTGAGTTCTTTCAGTAAAGCGGTCGCCTCGTTCTGCCAGGTTGGGTCTTCCAGTAAGCTGTTTACGGTGGTGATTCCCCGGTTGACTTGCATCAGGGTGACATCAACGGTTCGGAGAATCTGGTCGAATTCGCTTCGGCTGCTGCCAACGAAACCGGTTAGCTGGTTGGCGAGTTTGCCGTAGTTGTCGATGGTGTTGGTGGTCGTATCGATCAGCTCCTTGACATCGGTTCGGAAGTCTTCGTTTTCCAGGACTTCACGCAGTGCGATCAGGGTTTTGTTGAGCTCGGCGATGGTCTCCTGCGTATCGGGGAACAGGTCGTTAATGGGATTGCCTTGTGTGCCGACGAGTACCACCGACGGATCGTTTGGCGGAACGAATCCTTGAATTTGGTCTGGAGGAACCAGCGAGAGGTTGCCTTGCCCGAACGAAATGAATCCGCGCGGAATCACAGCCTGGGTGCCTAGGGGGACGGCGACGGTCGTATCAACCTCGATTCGCGCCATGGCGGTTGAAGGTGGCACCAGGTCCACTTCAGCAACCTGACCCACACGGACCCCTGAGATGAAGACTGGAGAGCCCCGCACGATCCCCGTCGCATCTGTAAATTGAACGTAGTAGCTGTTGGTTCTCGGCGCATTCAATCTGCCCAAAACGGCATACGCACCCAGCAACAGGCCGATGAAAACCAGCACTAGCAATCCGACCTTCCATGCTCCCTGCATGGGGCTAGTTTAGATGATTTTGGCAATGGCGGGCAGGGCGAGCCAGATGGGCAACTGGGGATATGCTAATTCCTGAATAACCGAGCCGGTGGCGGAGTTGGCATAGCCGAAACCCGTCGGCGAGCCGTCTAAAGGTGTACGAGACGGGAGTTGGCGAAAGACCATACGACCCGGAATCGTAGAACAAAGTGCAGCCGTTCGCTGTTCTAAATGGTGAGGACCCGCGGAAGCGGAAAGGCAACAAAAACTAGCATGTGGCAAAGATTTACAGAGCGAGCCCGTAAAGTCGTGTTCTACGCCCAAGAAGAGGCGCAGAAATTCGGTGAGGGCTATGTATCGACCGAGCACCTTCTTTTGGGCTTGGTACGAGAATCGGACAGCGTGGCTGCCCGTGTTCTGGACAAGCTGGGCGTGAGCCTCAGCCGGATCCGCACGGAGGTCGAGAAGCAACTCCCCCGAGGTGATGCTAAGCCCGCTCAAGAAATGACGCTGACTCCACGTGCTAAGCGGGTCATCGATTTGGCGTATGATGAGGCGCGAAACCTTAACAATAACTACATTGGCACCGAGCATCTTCTGCTGGGTCTGATTCGAGAAGGTGACGGCTTGGCTGGCAGAACATTGAACAAGCTCGGCGTTGAAATCGAGCGAGCCCGGAAAGAGGTGATGGCGCTTCAGGATTCCGAGGTCCAAACCAAGCCACAGGCAAGAAGTGGCAGTAGCCAGACTGGAGCCAAGACCCAGACTCTGGACGAATTTGGCCGAGACCTTACGGAGATGGCGAGGGACGGCAAACTGGACCCGGTCGTTGGGCGCCAGAACGAAATCGAGCGTGTGATGCAGATTCTCTGCCGGCGCACCAAGAACAACCCGTGTTTGATTGGTGAGCCCGGTGTCGGTAAGACCGCGATCGCTGAAGGTCTTGCTCTGAGAATTGTTTCGGGCGATATTCCCGACATTCTGAAGGACAAGAGGTTGGTTTCTTTGGACCTTGCTGGCATGGTCGCCGGCACCAAGTACCGTGGTGAATTTGAAGAGCGAATGAAGAAAGTAATGGAAGAGGTGCGCCGAGCCGATGGCCAGGTGCTGCTTTTCATCGACGAGCTTCACACGCTGGTTGGAGCCGGGGCGGCCGAGGGTGCCATCGACGCTTCCAACATCATGAAGCCGGCGCTGGCACGCGGCGAACTGCAATGCATCGGCGCGACGACGCTGGACGAGTTTAGAAAGTACATCGAGCGAGATGCTGCACTGGAGCGAAGGTTCCAAGCTGTGCAGGTGAAAGAACCGACCGAAGAAGAAGCGGTCGAGATTTTGAAGGGTCTGCGCGAGAAGTATGCCGCCCACCATGAGGTCACCATCGAAGATGAGGCGATTGAATCAGCCGTTTCCTTGAGCCAACGGTACATCACCGATCGGTCGTTGCCGGATAAGGCGATCGACTTGATCGACGAAGCGGCATCTCGTGTGAGACTGCAGCGAAGCTTGCCACCGCTAGACGTTCGGCAAGATAAGGTCAAGCTGACCAAGATGTCCTCTGAAATCGAGCACCTTCGACGCCAGCCCGGCGGTTCAATGGAGCTTGAAACGAAGAACCAGGAGCTAGAAGACCTGGAGAAATCGATTCAGGAAAGGGAAGATGCCTGGCGCAACGAGCCGAAAGAAGAGCCCATTATCGGGGAGAGCGAGATTGCCCAGATCGTCCAGAGCTGGACCGGTATCCCGGTAACCAAGATCGTCGAGGCCGAATCGCAGAAGCTGCTCAAGATGGAAGAAGATTTGCATGAGCGAATCATCGGTCAGCACGACGCCGTGGTCGCGGTATCCCGAGCCATTCGTCGCTCTAGGAGTGGCCTGCGCGATCCGAAGCGTCCGATGGGAAGCTTCATCTTCCTCGGGCCGACAGGTGTGGGTAAGACGGAATTGGCAAAGGCACTGGCGAGCTACATGTACGACAAGGATTCGAACATGGTGCGCATTGACATGTCCGAGTACATGGAGGCGCACACCATCAGCCGGTTGATCGGCGCGCCTCCTGGCTACGTTGGTTACGGAGAGGGGGGTCAGTTGACCGAACCGGTTCGTCGGAACCCGTACTGTGTGGTTCTTCTGGACGAAATCGAGAAGGCGCACCCAGAGATCTTCAATACGTTGCTACAGGTTCTGGAGGATGGTCGGCTGACCGACGCACAGGGTCGAACGGTGGACTTCCGCAACGCGATCGTCATCATGACCTCGAACGTGGGCGTGAAGCCGATTGAGTCGCAGCAAGGGCTTGGCTTCCGAGACATTCGGTTTGATGCCAACGACCCGAAGGCGTACGAGTCAATGAAGAACAAGATGTTGGAAGAGATGAAGAAGACCTTCCGGCCAGAGTTCCTCAACCGAATCGATGAAGTGATCGTGTTCCACCACCTCAAAAAGGAAGAGATCTTGCAGATCGCCGACATGTTCTTGGTGCGGATCAACGAGCAGGCTTCAGCTATTGGAGTTACCGTTGAACTCAGCGACGCCGTGAAGGAACTGCTGGTGGAGAAGGGGTACGACCCGAACCTGGGTGCCCGGCCGCTTCGCCGCGCCGTTCAGCGATTCATCGAAGATCCTTTGAGCGAAGAGATGCTGCTGGGTCGGTTCTCGGCTGGCGACGTAATTGTTGCCGAGCTGGAAGAGGGCTCCGAGCAGGTAGTATTCCGCAAGAAGGACAACGCCGACGACAACGAGCAAGAGCTCGTCATGTCGAACAACTAAACGGCTTCAGACTGACAAAAGAAATCGCCCCGGAGCATTTGCTCGGGGCGATTTCTTTGTTTGCGTTGTAGTGTGGCTTACAGCCTGCCGACGCCGAGGACGGACCAGCCTGCTGGGGCTTCGCCCAGTGTGCCGGTTCCGATAACGGAACCGCTGGCACTGATGTCCCAGTAAGCCAGCAAGTTGCTGCCGGTATTACGGAAAAGAAGCGCTGGCTCGACGTTGAATCGGCCAAACCCTTCGAGGACCCACCCTGCTCCTGGCTCACCAACGGTGGTGGTGCCGGTGATTCCGCCCATCGAGTCGATGGTCCAATAGCCAACCAAGGTAGAGGTGGTGTTCTGGAAGAACAGTCGATTATCCGTGCCTGCCGTTACGAGTTCCCAGCCACTTGGGACGTTACCTACGACGGCAGTTCCAATGACATCGCCCATAGCGTTTCTGTACCAAATGGCTACCAGGTCCGTCGCAGTGTTCAGCCACAAGATATCTGAAACGCCGTCACCGTTAAGGTCTTGGAATGCGCGTACCTGCCAGTCGATGCTGGGTGGCGCTCCACCTGTGCCTCCAGGCAAAGGCGTTCCACTGGTATCAAGGTTCCAATAGGCGATCAGACCAGGAATGCTGAACCCGGGATCCGTGTTCTGCCAGACGAGCGAATCGGTTGGACCAGGGACCAGTTCTCCTACTGTGCGCACCTGCCAGTTAACTGGTGCCACGTCGATGACGACCGTGGGCAAAACAACGTTTCCGTTATCGGTTCGCCATGCCACCATAAGTCTGGGCAAAGGTCCACTGTTGGGACCTTCCCAAAAAATGGAGCCACCGATTGTTGGAGTGGCTGCTCCAAATCCGTCCACGCGGAAGACTGAGCCTGTTCCATTAGCTGTCGCGACCGAACTTCCATCTGGGCTAAACGCGATCGGTCTGGTGATGCCAAGACCATCGAGCGTGCCTATGACACTGCCATCGGTTGCCGAGTAAACGCCGACTCCGGAATTATTTAGCGTCATTCCGATCTTTGTGGAATCTGGTGAGATTGCGAGCATCCCGTTGAAGTTGCTCGTCAGCCCCGAAACGAGTTCGACAGGTGGGGCAGTGATGTTGTTTGGATCGAACTTAAAGATTTGCGTTGCCGTGCGGGCCGCAATAAAGCTTCCGTTTGGTGCCCATTCGACCCAAAGGGGGTTGATGCCCAGATCAGGTGAAGAGCCCACTAAGGTGATTGAGCCTGGTGCGACGTTGTAAATGTGAACGGCGCGGAGCGGATCAGTACCCGTGGTACCGACGACCAATTGGCTGCCAGAAGGGCTCATGCTTACGTTGGTGGTGTTGGCACCTGGCAAATCATCCTTTTGAGCGATCACCGAGCCATCGGATGTGTCGTAGACCGTGAGCACACGATTTCCGATTTGCGCGAATGCAAGCCTCGTGCCTGCAGCATTGAGCGACACACCGCCAAACGTCGAGCCTGTGCTATTGGCGGAAGGGCTCGGGACCCAGTCTGGGCCAATCGGTAATCCAGTGGTCGGATTGAGGCGTCCGACGCGGTTGTTGATGCCGTCAGGTGGGTTGTTCGAATTCGCTCGAACGAAGCAGTACAGAATGGAGCTGTCGGGGCTGTAGGCAAAGTCGTTGACCCGATCGTTTGCCAACGGGAATTCGTAAGTCCACTCCTGAACGCCGGTTCCTGCATTGTACGCATGCACGACCTTCACCGAGATAGCACGAGCAGTAACAATCTGCATTCCGTTGGGTGACCAGGCGATGGACCTGGCGTTGCTGCCGATTGACGTGCTGCCCGTCCATGCGAGGGTGGGCTGAGCTGAGCCCGCTGTTGCCAGCAGGCCGGCACTTGCCACAAAGGCGAGTATCGAAAGTTTGTTTTTCATAAGATTTTGCCGTATTGGTGCGGCGCCACCGCGCTAATGGATCGTTCTTCAAGAGGATTCGGACCATTAGCGCCTACCGCTAGTATATGACTTATCGCCAATATAGACGCAATTACCGAGGAGTACACAAAAAGAAGGGGCCGCCGGATCAAAGTCCGGCGACCCCTTTAGTCGTCCTCAGATCGGCGCTACTTACAGCCTGCCGACTCCAACGATGTTCCATCCAGTCGGGCGTTCTTCTGAGAGTGCTCCCGTGCTGAGGATGGTTCCGTTGGCATCGATGTTCCAGAAGCGCATAGCGGGGTCGGAGTCGCTCTGGAAGAGCAACGCGGGGGTGCCTCCCGAGAAGGTTCCAAGTCCGCGAAGTTCGAAGCCGCCCCCCGGGCTACCGAGAATTACAGTTGATACGTACGCTGGGGTGGAGTTAACTTCCCACATCGCCACCAATCCTCCGGCTCCTTGCTGGAAGAAGATGCGAGCGTTGGATGCGCTTGGCAATCGTGCAGCCAGAATTGGGTTCCAGCCAGCCGGCACCTCTCCGATCACCGGGGTGCCTGTCACCGCGCCAGAACCGTCCCTCATCCACGCGACGAGCAAATTGGTGCTGGTGTTGTGGAAAAGTACGTCCTGATTTCCGTCTCCATTGAGATCAGCGTAGCCGACCATTCTCCAGGCGATTGAGGGCGGTGCGCCGATGATTCCTTCAGCGGCCGGGACTCCGGTGTTCGCCAGCGACCACACTGCTACGAGACCAGGGGCGAGATAGGCAGGGTCGGTATTTTGCCAAATGATTCCGTCTTGCGGGGAGGATCCCACTGCGCCGATAGCTCGAACGTCCCAAGCTCCGACGGGAATGTCGACGGTCACCGTCGGCAAGGTTACGGTGCTGCCAGAAGTGCGCCAGCCTACGACGAGGCGGGGCAGTGGACCGCTATTCGGCCCTTGTAGGAATACGGTGCTACCCAATGTCGGTGATGCCGGACCGAAGCCGTCGATTCGGTACGTGGTTCCAGTCGAGTTCGTTGTAGTGACCGAGTTGCCGGCCGGATTAAATGCGATGGGACGAACCGTGCCGAGAGCTGAGAGACCGCCGATTTGGCTTCCATCGGTCGAATTGAACACGGCTACTCCGCCAGATGCCTGCGTCACGCCGATTTTTGACGAGTCGTTCGATATGGCGAGCATCCCAGTAGTAGTCGAGGTAAGACCCGATACCAGCACTGACGGAGCAGCTGTAATGTTCGCGGGGTCCAGTTTCAAGATGTTCGTGGTTCCGCGCACCGCAATGAAATTGCCGTTCGGTGCCCATCGAATCCACGACGGTGTTGCGCCGAAATCGGGGGTGCTGCCCACCAGAGTCAGATTGCCGGGAGAGATATCGTAAAGGTGTGCGGCACGATTGGGACTCGTTCCTGTCGTTGCTACCACGACTTGGGTACCCGATGGATTCAAGCTGACGTTGGTTGTTCCGGTGCCAGGGAGTGTAGTAGTTTGAGCGATAACGCTCCCATCGGAGGTGTCAAAGATGGTTAGCACGCGGTTGCCAATTTGTGCGAAGGCGAGCCTCGTGCCTGCTGCGTTCAATGAAACTCCACCTTGGTTCGACGAGACGCTGAAACCGGAGGGAGAAGGAAGCCAGTCCGTACCGATTGCAGTGCCATCAGCAGGATTCAAGCGCGCGACTCTGTTGTTGATGTCACCTGGATTGGCGGCGTTCGCGCGAATAAAGCAATAGAGAATCGTTCCGTCCGGACTATAGGCGAAATCATTTACGCGGTCATTGCTAAACGGAAAGGTGTAGGTCCAAGTCGCAGTGCCAGTTGATGCATCGTAGGCGTGCACAACAGCTACGGAAATGGCGCGTGCAACTACGATCTGATTTCCATTAGGAGACCACGCAATCGATCGAGCGTCTCCGGAGCCAATTGTCGTAGACGAGGTCCATGCAATCGATGGTTGGGTGAAACAGAGGCTAGCAATGGGGAGCATCGCTAGCATGAGTGTTGTGAAGAGAATGGGTTTCTTCATTGTCGTTTTCGTGTAGATTCTTCGTGCGGTATCGCCATGAATCTGAAGTCATTATAGTCCAATTTTGAGAACAAAAATTTGTCGATTTATGGGCTTCGGGCCTACAAATTGGCGGGTCGCTGGAGTTAATCCAGCGACCCGAGCAACTAAGCAACGCTTAGGTGGCCTAAAGTCTTCCGACGCCGAGGATGAACCAGCCTGCTGGGGCTTCGCCCAAGGTGCCGGTACCGGTGACCACGCCAGCCGAGTCGATATCCCAGTACGCCAGCAAGTTGCTGCTGGTGTTCCGGAACAGCAGGGCGGATGAGGCATCGAACTGGCCAAAGCCTTCCAGGATCCAATCCGGTCCCGGAACGCCGACGGTTGTTGTTCCCGTAACCACTCCAGCGGCGTCTAGGCTCCAGTACGCGACCAGAGAGGTTGAATCGTTCTGGAAGAAGATCCGATTTTCGGTTCCAGCGGTTACCAGCGACCATCCTGTTGGTACGGTGCCCACGGTTGCTGTACCAGCCACGTTTCCATCTTCATCGCGATACCATATTGCCACGAGGTCGTTGGCGGTGTTGACCCACAGGACATCGGAGATTCCGTTATCGCTTAGGTCGCGGAAGGCGCGGATTTCCCAGTCGATGCTGGGTGGCGCTCCACCGGTTCCCCCAGGTGTTGGGGTGCCGTCTGTGTCGAGGTTCCAGTAGGCGATGAGACCCGGGATGCTGAAGCCGAGGTCAGTGTTCTGCCAAACCAGCGAGTCTGTGTCTCCATCCACCAATGGCCCGACGGTGCGGACCTGCCAGTTCACCGGGGCGACGTCGATGACTACCGTTGGCACCACTACGCTACCTTCGTTGGTGCGCCAGGCGACCATCAGGCGGGGAAGGGGTCCGCTATTGGGACCTTCCCAGAAGATGGTTCCTCCGACTTCGGGGGCAGGGGGCCCAAAGCCATCGATTCGGTAAGTGGTTCCAGAAGAGTTGGCGGTGACCACCGAATCTCCAGCCGGGTTAAAGGCTACTGGTCGCAGACCGCCCAAACCGGTGATGGTTCCGATAACGCTCCCATCGGAAGCATCATAGACCCCCATGCCGCTGGCGCCGAAGGCAGTGGCGATTTTCGACGAGTCATTGGAGACAGCGATCATCGCATTGAAGGTGAAGGTGATTCCACTAACGAGGGTGGTGATTGGACCAGTGATGTTGTTGGGATCGACAATGCTAATGTTGTTGGATCCCCTGACGGCGATGAAGCTGCCGTTGGGTGCCCAGCGAACCCACGTTGGGTTCGCGCCGAAGTCAGGCGACGAGCCCGTAAGGGTCAGGGCGCTTCCTGAAAGGGTGTAGATGTGTACACCTCGATCCGGTGCGGACCCTTGCGTTAGAACAGCGATCCTTGGGCCGGTCGGATCCCAAGAGAGAGCTGCAGTTCCGGTACCGGGAAGGTTCGCAGTCTCAGCGACTACCGAACCGTCTGAAGTGTCGAAGATTGTCAGCACGCGGTTGCCCACTTGCGAAAACGCCAGTCGCGTTCCGTCACCGTTCAGGGAGATTCCACCCAGATTGGTGAAGGCGCTCGTAAGGGAGGGATTCGGCACCCAATCGGTTCCGATCGGGGTTCCGTTTGTTGGGTTGAGCCGAGCTACTCGGTTGTTTACTCCGCCCGGGTTCGCCCCTTGAGCACGTAGGTAGATGTAGAGGATCGTGCCATCAGGACTGTACTGGAAGTCCTTGATCCGGTCGTTGGCGAACGGGAACATGTACGACCAGGTTTGGAGGCCTGTCGAGGCATTGTAGGCGCGCACAGTTCCTTGGAAGAACGCCGTTCCAACGACTACTTGTGTTCCGTCTGGCGACCAAGCGGTCGAGCGAGATTCGCCACCGAGTGTTGTATCCGAAGTCCATGCGACAGTGGGCTGAGCGATAGCAGTACCCACTGCAGCCAAGAAGGCTGCGGCAAGTGTAGGGGTTAGTATTTTTCGCATCATCGTCTTTCCAAGCTTTGCCTCCTTGCCGTTGGGCGAAGGCTGTGGCAAAGTGAACGGGGGATCTCCCCCGCAATTTCTACGATAACTGAGCAGAAGACTTTGCCGACAAGGGTGAGGAATAGGTCGGCAGTCCGAAAAAAACTGGGGCTGGTTGTTGCCAACCAGCCCCAGTTTGGGTTATGGAGTCGAACGAGCTTAGAGTCGACCGACGCCGATGATGCTCCAGCCGGCTGGGGCTTCGCCCAGTGTGCCAGTGCCGGTGACCGCGCCAGCTGCATCGACATCCCAGTACGCCAGTAGGTTGCTACTGGTGTTTCGGAACAGCAGTGCCGGGTTTCCGTTATCGAAGGCGCCAAATCCCTGTAGAGACCAATTAGCTCCCGGGAAGCCGACGGTTGTAGTTGAGGTCACTGCGCCCGTGTTGTCGATCGTCCAGTAGGCGACCTGGGTGGTCGTGTTATTCTGGAAGAAGAGCCGGTTTTCGGTACCTGCCGTCACGAGGCTCCAGCCAGAGGGCACGACGCCTACAGCTACGGTGCCGCTAACGTCTCCGTTGGAATCGATATACCAGATGACCACTTGTCCCGTTGCGGAGTTGACCCAAAGCAAATCGGAGAAGCCGTCGCTGTTAAGGTCTCGGAATGCCCGCACTTGCCATTCGATCGAGGGCGGCGCGCCACCGGTTCCCCCTGGGCTTGGGGTTCCGTCCGAAGCCAGATTCCATATGGCGATCAGACCTGGGATGCTGAAGTTCGGGTTGGTGTTCTGCCAGATCAGCGAATCAGTGTCTCCTGGTACAAGCGGGCCGACGGTGCGAACCTGCCAGTCTGTAGGTGCAACGTCGATGACGACTGTGGGCAAGACTACGGTGCCGTTCAGTGTTCTCCAGCCGACCATGAGCCTGGGCAACGGACCGCTGTTTGGGCCTTCCCAGAAGATGGTGCCACCGATGCCTGATATCCCGGAAAGTGAGGCGTAGAACGACTCACCCGAGGTGTTCATGAACCCGAGATGATTGCCATCCGGGCTAAAGCGAACAGGCTGAACAACCTGCACGATGCCGAGCAGCTGTGCGATGGTAGCGCCAGTTGCGGTGCTGCGGATGATCACACCGTCATCGGAGGAACCAGTGGTCACCATCGTGGAATCCGGCGAGATGTCTACGAAGGTCGTATTGGAGCTTGCCGAGAGATTGGGCCCGAGTACTGTCGGTGTGGCTGAGATGTTTGGCAGCGAGTACCTAACCAACTGCGTTTGAGCCCGCACAACAGCGAATTCGCCGTTCGGTGCGACTGCGACGAAACCAGCTGTTCCAGTGGGAATGTTGCTTGATTCCGCCACTGTAAGGGAGCTGGCGGTCAAGGGCATGCGGTGAATGGCGTCGTTTCCCGTCCCTCTGGTGCAGAAGATCAGATTGCTGCCATCCGGAGTGAAGCGGATGTTGGTAACGGAAGTTCCGGGCAGTTGCGAGCTTTCTGCAAAGGTGTTGCCGTCACTGGTGGTGAAGATGGTAACGATTCGGTTATTTCCGTTGAGGAATGCCAGTAAGCTGCCATCAGGTGACAACGAGATTCCCCCATTGATCTGACTGATTTCTGCGCCGGAGGAAGTCGCAAGGAACGGGCTTCCGGCAGAGGTTCCTGTGTTGGCGTCCCAGCGAGTTACCCGCGAGACCCCGGTAGGTCCGGTCGACGCACGGGTGTAGATATAGAGCACCGTACCATCTGGGGAGTAAGCAAAGTCGTGTCCGCGATCCTCGGAATTCGGCAGCGAGATGGTTGTCGCAATGGTTCCGAGCGCAGTGTTGAAGATGTACACCTGGTTGGTGACGGTGTGTGGAGCGGAGACCATCCGGCTTCCATCGGGCGAGAACGCGACAACCCGCGAGCCGGAAGGGAAAAGGTTCGGGCTGTTCTGGACTACGGTCTGAGGGTTGGTGAAGCCCACAGAATAACCAAAGAGGTTGCCATTGGTGCCAGAGGCATAGAACTGGTCATCAATGGTTATGTTGCTGAGATACTGGATCGCCGTAGGCGAATACGTGAAAGTCAACGCGCCCGTGTTGTTGTAGGTTCGGACCTGTTCTGAAACCCGCAGCAAGAACCCACTGGAATTGTTCAAGTAGCGGGCATCGCGCACGGAGCTCAAGCCGGTGGTTGTCAAGCCAATCTGATTCGAGCCGGTGCCAGAGTAGATCGCGAAACCCGTCGAGCCAGTGATGACTATGGTGCTTTCATCAGGCGCCATTGCGACTGTAGAAAAGTTCGACATTCCCAAGTTGGGTGACGGAGGGTCGTGAGAGATGATGGGCGCGCCGGGAGAAGAGATTTGGAAGATAGCGCTGCGGGGGAACGCAGTCGTGTTGAACGCTGCCACGAACCGGCTTCCTGCTGGGTTCCATCCGATGCCTACCGGCTGCAGGTCTAGATCGTCTCCGTAATCGGCGAAGTTGTTCCAGTCCCAGTTTCCACCACCATCTTGCGAGTAAACGCGGATGCGTCGATTAGTGGTAGCGTTTCCGATTGCGAGCCGCTGGGTTCCCGTCAGATTCGGAGAAAACTCGCCCACAAAGATGCCGCCGGTACCAGCGGCAGGGAGAGTGGCGACTAGGTTGCCGGTTTGAGTGGAGAAGACGCGGCAGACGTTGTTGCCGGCCCCTGACGTCGAGACGGCAAACACCTCTCCATCAGCACTTATGCTGATATCGTTGAATGTGCCGAGGGTTTGGACTGCTGCCGCCACGGTACCGGTAGCGACGCTGTACACGCGGGCGCTGGAGGCGAACTGGGCGACGACAAAGGTGTTGTTTTTGGAGACATCGAGACGTAGCGCCGGAGCTGCAAGATTAGACCATAGTACGTTTGGTACCTGCGCTTGCGCCGCTATAGCGGCGATAGGAAGCAGGAATGTTGCTAGAAGTGGTTTTGGGAGTTTCATAAGGTCTTTACATATAGCCCCGGAGGCATCCGGGGGTCCATGCCACGATACTTAAGTATAAGGAAGTTGTCAGGTGATTGTTTGCTCTCTGCTTCGTGGTAAATGAGAAAAGTGGGGCCGGTTGTCGCCAACCAGCCCCACTTTGGGTTATGGAGTCGAACGAGCCTAGAGTCGACCGCCGC
>JBKBWO010000010.1:0-66402 GCA_046314495.1 Fimbriimonadaceae bacterium | reverse complement strand
TGTATATCTGGAGCCTCCGACTTCGCTGGCTGATGGTGCCTGGTTTGTGGTGCAAACCAGCATCGATCCGGAACCGGAATCCGCCGGCAATCAGCGACTGGTTCACCGGTTCGCGGTGGCATACACCGAGCGGGTTGAGGATGGACGTGACCCAGTGCGACCTCTGGTCGAACGGTGCGACTCCTTGATGGAAGAATTGGTGAGCGGCGCTGACTTTGGCGGGCTTGCCAACTACGGCAGTCCTCCGATCGAGCAGATCCGGTTTGAGACGGAGTCTCAGAGTGGGGCAACCTGGAGACGGCTTCGATTTACTTTGGTGCTGTGGGTCAGTGCGCCGGTGGCGGCGCAGGGGGCATAGGTCGCGATGGCAACACGATACGGACCTGGCAACCTCTCGACAGTTACCATTGGGGGCTCGGATCTTCTGGCGGTTGTGCGCGAGGCGAGGGTCGAGACCCGTAGTGTCACGGTTGAAGGGCGGACAATGGCGCGTTCAGGGCGCACTCCGCAGCGAGTCAAGAAGGGGGTTTGGGTGCGCACTACCAACCTCAGCACGATCTCCTCGGGCGTGCGGGTTTCGCACCTGCACGTAGAGCAGCTTCGGATTGATGATGTTGAACTGGCGCCTAGTTTCATTGAAGGCTCTCTGTTTGGGGACTTCCGCTCTGTGGAGGCCTCCGGGATTGGTGAGGCTTGGTTAAACCCTCAGCTGGTGGAAAAGGGGTACCGGTTCAAAGGGGTCTGCATGGCAGATGCCGGCAGCGCGGCGACCCTGAAGGCGCTAGCGGCTTCGACGCTGGATGGCCCTGCGACCACCCTCAAGCTGCGCATCAACGGGCTTGATATCGAGATCCCGATGTTGGTTCGCCGGATTGAGCAAGTTGCTACCTTCGCCGACGTCCAGCGGTTTGAAGTCGAACTGGAGGGTCGGTCGCCGGATTCGGGTGCATACCCGACTAGCCCTACAACAACTACCACGCTTTTGGGGTGGTCGCTGAACGATCCGAACACCGCTCGTACGTTTCTGGTGCAGACCACTGGGTCCGTGCCGATCGAGGCGTCTGGTTCGGTGATCCCCGACCGTTTCCTGGTGAGTTTCCGAAACTCTGAGCTGGTGCGGGAGAGCTACGTTTTCCGCAGCCGAGGAGAGGTGCTGTGGACCTAGAACCTGAAGTCACTCCTCTAGAGGTGGAGCCCCCGGTGGTTTCGTTCGCTACGCCAGAGGAGGTTGCACCAGCAGAACTACCTGAAGAGCTCGCTACTATCAGCGTCGAACCGGTGTTGGAGAGCTCGATGGTGGAGTTCTGGAGACCAATAACCCGCAGGGATATACCTAGCGAAGACCAGGTGCCGAATGCGGAGGACTGGACGGAGCTCGATCTACCGAGCTTCGAGCCCCAGATGGAGGCGTTAGAATCCCGAATCAGAAGGGCAGTTAGAAGTGCTGCGAACCAAGCAGTAGAGCAGGCGCTCTCGCGCCTGCTCTATGGCTACTAGAAGGCTAGAACTGCGACCAGAGGTACTGGTTGGTGACTTCGTGATGGAACAGGATTTCACCGTCCTTCACGATGTTGCCGAAGAGGAGCGGGCAGCGCTCGGATGCCAGCAGCTTCCGCTCCGCGTACTTCTCCTTCACGTTCGCCCCGATGATGTTATCGATGAACTGGCTGTTGGAGAAATGCTCAATGGCGTCGAAGATGTTGGTGGGGAGAAGTTCGTGGTGCCGCTCCCTCTCGCCTGCCGGAACGACCAGCCCGATGGGCTCGTCGAGCCCTGCCCTCAAGATCGTGTAGAAGGCGAGGTATGGGTTGGCATCTGGAGCAACGGTGCGCACCTCGATTCGTGCAGACTTCTCGTTTCCAAGGGGGATTCGGACCATCGAAGTCCGGTCTACCGCAGATGACTTGATCTGGTTCGGTGCTTCGTACTCCGGGTCCAGCCGCCGGTAGGCGTTCACGCTGGAGTTGAGAATCAGACACATGTCTTTCGCGTAGTGCAGAATCCGGTCGATGAATTGCCATGCCATGGGGCTCAGCCCCTCTTCACCCTCTGCATCAAAGAACAGATTTTGACCGTTCCGCTGTATGGATAGGTTGGTGTGCATTCCGTTACCGTTGATGCCCTGGAATGGCTTCGGAAGGAAGGAGGCGGTGTGGCCCATGTTTGCCGCGACCTGACGACTGGTTAACTTGTACAGTTGCACCTGGTCGGCAGCGATGAGCGCCTCAGTGTAGCTGTAGTTGAGCTCGAACTGGCTCGGCGCCACCTCTGGGTGGTCTTTTTCGTTTTCAAACCCGATGGCTCGCTGAACTTCTGCGAGCGTGTCGATAAACTGCTTGAGCGCTTCGGTGGGTAGCGAGTGGAAATAGCCGCCCGTATCCACCAATTCGAACCCGATTTGGGAGTCGTACTTTTGCTCGGCATGGAGACCTTTGAACAAGAACCCTTCGCACTCGACGGCGATGTTGGCGCGCAGCCCGTCGTTCGCGAGGTTATCGCTCAACTGTTTGAGCTGACCCCGCATATCGCTGTGATAGAACGAGCCGTCGCGGTCCTTGATGATTCCGAAGACCAGCACCTTGCCGGGTCCGAAAATGTCGCTGGGCATCCAGCGGAACGAACCCCAGTCGATCTCCAGCCTTAAGTCGCTTTCCCGCACTTGGCTGAAGCCACGCACGCTCGAGCCATCGAAGGTCAGGTTGTCCCAGCTTTTGAGTAGGAACTTCTTGTCGTAGTCGAGCATGTGCATTCGACCTTCGAGGTCGCAAAAGCACACCGTGACCGCCTTAAGCGCAGAGGCTTCGGTTAGGTACTTGAGATAGATTTCGCGCATCTCTTCGGGATGGACCCGATCGAGTTGCCTGCGCTTTGCTTCCAGGTTCAGCTCTTCCAGTTCTTCATAGGGAATTTCCTGGAAATGCTTAAGCGGATTTGGAGACATCGAGTGGTTAGGTTACCCGCCCGGGACCTTTGAACCTCCTCTTCCGTTGCTGACTTTATGCCCATTGACCTGATAATCAACCACTCGCAGCCGCGCCCCGCCGGCATTGGAACCTCGGCTCTGTTTTGCGGCGGCGACTGGGGACCGGATGACAGCCGGTGGCCCTCGCCGACCTTTCGAGACGGCATTTTCCAGGACCCGTTCACTGGCACTCTGATGCTCGCTCCATTAGCGCTCGAGCCCGCCTGGTACCAGAACTTTTCCGGTGAATACAGCCGGATGAGACTGACTGATTTGCAAGGGAATGGGGGCGACGTGTTGGCGCCGGGCTGGTTCGAGCACCGGATCCTAGATGCCGGCGATGTGTGGCTGACCCGAAGAACTGGAGCCCAGCAAGTTGAAACGGTTGCCCATTGGGAGCCGAACCAGCCGTTCTTTCTCAGCTGGTTTTCTTTTGGCAGAACTGCAGAGGAATTCCGAGCGATGGAGTGCGGCTGGGAAGGGGAAGGGAGCAAGGTCGCCCTGCGGTTCTGGAACAGCGGTCGATGTGAGGTTTGGGTGAACGACGTTCTGGAAGGGGAATATTCGGTCTCGGGCTCTTCTGTGCCGCGCCTGGGAGACGCGCTCAACACCTGGGCATGCTTGATCCCCTATCGGGACCGAGAGCTTCTGGTTCTAACTAGCCGTGGGGGAGGCTTTTCCCACGGCTTTACCGAGGGGTTCTCTGAAGTACCCGCAGGAAAGTTCGGGTTTCTGGTGCCGGAGGGTTCGACTTCAGTTCAACTCGCTCCTCTGCGGTTTCGCACCAAGGGGTTTTTGATTTCGCACCCACGGGTGCTACCTCGCGTGCCATTGGAGAGCCGTGAGTTCGTCAGCCAGATTTGGTCAGACGGAGATGGCGATGTTGCGGTTAAGTTGCTGGAGGCGGACTCCTTGGAAGAATTCGTTGCCGATGGCGAAGCAGACGAGGTGCGGCTACGGCTGGAGATGAACTCGGACGGCGATAGAACGCCCTTTGTGCACGCTGTGCGGACCAGCTTCACCGAGGAGATTGAGATGACCGCCGCTTCGCCATTGTCGGTGGGAGGGCAGCTTCGCGAGGTCCGGCTTGAGGTTGATGAAAAGGGGTGCCGGCTTCGGGCTGTGCTGGGCGAGTTGCCTGAGGGATTGGGGCTGCATACGCCTCTGCGGTTGGAGGTCGACAGCGTGGTGTGGTTCGAAGGTTTGGTGGATTCGTTGGTGTTCGAAGATGGGCAGTGGGTGGCTTCGGCGGCAGACCGGAGCTTGCTGGCATCGGAGACCGTTTTGTTGGATGCCGTGCCTATAGATGGGCTGCTGCTCTCGGAGGCGATTCAGGAATTGCTGGGTAGAGCCGGCATCCCGCTAGAGGACATTGAGATCGGCGGCGAGCCGGTTCAGTTGCCCTTTGGAAGCCGTATCGCCCAAGCAGAATTTCTTGCTGGCATCGATGCCGGAGCCACGGTTCTGCCGAGCATGAACGGGCTGCTAGAGCGGTTTGCGCCAAGGTGGTGGCATGGCTGGCGGCCGGCTGCCTTGGGCTGGAAGTGGTACTTCGGCGAGCCTGTGGCGCCCGAAGACCCCTACGTGCGGCTGTTTGAGGAAAGTGGCGAGGAAGCGGCTGCGTATCGGACGGAAGCGTTCGGCGAAGACCCTCCCGAGACGGTGAAGAGCCTGGTTTGGTCGTTGGAGCGGAATGAAACAGCAGCCGCAGCCAATGAGGTGTGGGTTTTGGGCAGAGAAGATCTGGGGGCAGCTGTTCGTCAACGACCGGAGTTTCTGGATGCCTCTTTGTTGCCCTCTGAGCGAGGCGCCGGCTGGACGGGCTACCCAAAGACGCTGGTGGTTCAACACGAGGGTTTGACTGAGAGCGAAGACCTGTCCAGATTCGCAGATGTGATGTGTGAGCGCGAGGCGGCGCCGCGAGAGCTGACAATAGTGAAGTGCTGGGCGCAGCAGCACCCAGGCACTGGTCTGCCGCTCTGGCGCGGGGACGTGGTGCAGTTGCCAGACGAATCTCTGCAGCGAGTTCTCAGTTTCTCCTTGCGATTTCGCTTCGAGGCGGACGGTTTCCTGATGCGAGAAGCGACTTACACTCTTGCACCGATATAAGCCTGTTTATGCTGTTCAACATATATAGAAGTCGGTTGCGCCGGCTGGGTAGGCTCATCATTAATCGCCGGTACTGGTTCTCATCGATCGACCGAGGGGACGATTGAAATACCGCACCGGACGAGAGCGTAAGCTGGTTTATTCGGGCACCATCAGTGGGTCGATTCTGATGACCTGGAAAGTGGGGATTCCCGCTTCACCTCCCCCAGCTGGCAGCCTCCCCGACCAGCGCGGGTTCGGCTTTTCATTGCAGGCGTTCACCTTTCCGATGCCAGTACCAGAGGTTGCGTTTCAGGCGTTTTCGCCGGTTGCCCCTGGGTTCGTGGGGCTGCCGCTTCCGGCATATGAAGTGGGCTGGGAAATCATGGCGAGCGATGGCATGGGTGGCTTCGATGCGGGTGGAATCGTGGTGCCCATCAGCCCGTCAGAATCGGGGACTTGGAGCTGGGAGCAAACCCTTTCGGGTTCCTGGTCGATCTCGCTGGACGTGGAGGAGTGGTTTGAACCTTACTTCTGGACCGGCGACACCGACCCCGATGGCTTTCCTTCGCACGGCGGTGCGCCGCAGAAGGATGGGCTGCGCGCCGGCGGGGTCCGCTATTTCGAGCGCATGCGCGTGGGTGGGAAGATAACGGCTTCGTTGACCGTTAATGGTGTCTCGGTTAACGCAGAGAGCGTAATGGGTGAGGACGACCTGTTCGACGTGAGTTCGTACGACCTCTCCGGCGCGGTGCTGGCGGCTGCCGCGCATGGTCAGAGCGCGACCTCGCTGGTAACGGTGGACTTTCAATCGCTGCCCTTGTCGGCTCCGGTGAGCCACGAGGAGGACTGGGGCATGATTTCGCTGGCACCCGGCTTCCTGGCGAAGGCGTTTGCGCCGGAAGAGACAGATGTCTCGTCGGCGGTAGCGCTAGGTGTGCTTTGTCCACCGGACAGCTATGAGCTTCATGCTTCGCTCAGAGCTTTCGATTCGCCCTACCCGGATGCCGGAGAAGTGGCTTGGACCCCCAAACTTGAGTTCGACCCTGCTTTGCCCGGGTGGGTGCGTGCCGTCTCGGCTATAGAGTGTTCGCCAGAGACCAGGGTAGGGACGCTGCAGCAGCGGTACGTGCTCTTCGGGTTCCTGAACGGCGCCGAGTACGCGCCGGTCGGGGCGGATGAGAAATGTCCGATCCGTGTATGGCTTCCTGCTGATTGGCTATACGAATCCGGCGAAGACGAACGGGACTGGCGTTGTTCTCTTTTGGGGCGCCGATACGGTCTGGGTGAGCTTCGTCATGAACCAGAAACCGTGCTGGAGCCAGACGATTGGACCCTGGAAGGCGGCACATGGTTTTCCGAAACGCCGGTTGAAGTTTTGGCTGGAGGAGAAGGTGCGGAGTTGGTCGCTCTGTTTGACCATCGACTCGATAGCGAGAGCTATCGGTACCTGCAGGTGCAGGTCTTTGGAGTAGAGGAACCTTGCACGGTATCGGTGCTTCTTGGGGACAAGGAGTATCGGCTGCGGCTGCAAGGCGGGGAAGAGCGGAAGCTGATTGACCTGTTGGACCCGCACGTGCCTACGGATGCAGTTGATCCTCAGCACACTCGCTGGCCCCTGGGTTCAGGTGGCGAGCCCGCGCCGGATGGTCCTCTATGGGGGGTTAGCCGGATCGAATCCGTGCGGTTTGTGTTACCCCCTGGCTGCCGGTTCGGCATTCTGGGGCTTTCTCTGGTTCGCCAGTCGGAGGCGCGCTTTATGGCGCTCGCTCCGTTCCTCGGCTGGCACGACTATTCAGGCGGTCAAGAGGCGATCCGGCTGGGTCACGGTTTGGTCGATGGAAGGCAGTGTAATGAGGTTCCGTATATATTTCGAGAACCATACTCCTACGGATCTATCGATTCCTTTCTCGATTTCGCAGATGGTTCGACCGGATGGTCGGTACTTGGCTCGCCGCCCTTTCCGGACGAGTTTCACACCGCCGAACGCCCTGCGCTTTGGTTGATGGGCGCTGGCGCGCTGCACGATGGGGAAGAGTTTCTTTACACATCCAGCCTGCCTGCAAACGAGCTGACTCTGGAGGCGCAGGCTCTCTGGGACGAAATCGCCACCTATCCGCTATGTGGCAACCCTTTCGATGGCTCCGAACATCCGGTAGGTCTTTCTGGCTCAGCTACCCCGGTTGCGGTTTGCAAGCATTTACGAGGATGCGCTGAAGGGGTCGCTCTGCGCGCGCCGCTGCCCATCCGGCTTCTGGAAACCGCGACTGAGGCTGAGCGGGGAGAAGCGTTCGCCGGGGCTCTCGGCCTATACCGAACAGGGTTGCCATTCGGATTCGGCTCGGTTTCCCACCAGCTGCTGTGCGGCGAGATCGCCCACCTTTGGGAAGCCGATGAGTGGCATAGCCGTGGGTTTCACCGGCTCTCTTTCAGGATGGACGATCCGCTGCTGGCGCCGGCTTATGCGGTGGGTCCAGACCTGCGCCACGCGTTGGCGTGGTGCGCCGATGGCGAGCTGATCCTGGCGCTATCGGCCAACTCGTCGCCGTCTCTCATCGGGGCTGCGAAGGTGGATTTGGCCGCCAACGAGGTCGGACTTGCGTTTTCGGCGGGCAAGTCGGTCCGGTTGCTTTGTTTGGTGGCGTTTGAGGGGGAAATTGGACTTAGTTCGATCGGCGAACCTGACCTGGAGGTGAGTTTTCTGATGAGTTTTGGAAGTGGTTCGAGCCCGTGTCTCGAAGTTTCTGCCGAGGGGCTGATTTGGGTGTATTTCGTTCGCTTCGGTCAGGTGTTTGGGGCGTTGCTGGATGGTCGGTTTGAAGAAATCCGCGCGCCTGCGCCGGTTCTCGGCGTGCCGGAGGCGGATGCAGTGGCGAGTCGGCAGTTCGTCGGTGCCGGCGGGCAGTGGAAGATGGGTCTGCTGGTTGCGGGTCCGTCTGGGGTCTCCTGGTTCTGGAGCCTCGACGGCATCAACTTCTCGGCGTAGCATCCCAGGCCGATGAAGACGTGTGGCTCGTGTCCTTCATGGACTACGATCTGGGCTACATCGACCTGGAGGAACGGTCACTACAGCCTCTGGAAAACCCATTCGAGGTGCACAACGTGTAACCTATGTCTCCGGAACAAACTGTTACCTGTGTGTCCGATATGGACAAGGGAAGAATTGGGTGCGGGGGCAGGATTTGAACCTGCGACCTCCGGGTTATGAGCCCGACGAGCTACCAGTCTGCTCCACCCCGCGCCGCGAACGAAAGAGTGTACCCCAAGGTCCTCGTTATGTATGGGTCAGGTGGTCGCCGGTCCGAGACAGCTGTGCCGTCTGAACCACGCCGTCTCGCTCCGCGATCCACCACAGAGCCGAGGGGATAGAGGCTTCAGAATTTACAACCTCATAACGCTTGCGTACCCAGTTGCGGCTCTCCGAGCCCACAATCAAGGAAACTCCACGGTGTTACGTCTTCGAATCCGAATCGGCAGACTTGGTGGACTTGATCTTCACCGTGCGCTGCTTCGGTTTCGCCTGATTCGCCCGAAACTCCTGGAACAACCGGAAGCCCATGGTTGCGATTCCCATCAGGGGTGCAAATTTCGCCACCGGCAATGCCAGCGAAGATGTGACCGCCGCCAAGTTCGCGGCGATCGTCGCCACACTGGTGCCAATCGAGGCGGTGCTCTCCTGCGCCGTATCCGCAACCTGCTCCAATTTCTGACCCACGCGGTCGATTCGCTCCGACATCGCCGTCAGCCGAACCTCCAATGACTTCAGCTGCTTCACCAGCATTAAGATCATGGCAATGATCACCAAGTAGGCGAGGGTGCCAAGTACAAAGAAAATGCCAGAAATCCAGATCCAGCCATCGGGCATCGCGTAATTCATGTCAATACTTTACATAAAACCGAGCTGGTGCTCAGCTTCGGCAATACAATCCTGGCTTTCAAAACGCCATCGTGAACCTCGGCATTGCGCCCGCCGACCTCCGCTCGCTGACCCCAAAGCCCTTCAATTTCCACCGTTGTTTCTACGTCCCGGTCGCTCGGGTTGAATACGCTCAGCTGGGCGAACCGCTTCCGGGTATCCAGCTTCAGCTCCCGAATGCAGCCAAAGCCCAGTTCAACGTCAAAGCCGATCTGGCGCAGCCAAATCCGCCTGCCAACACCATCCCACGGCTGCACAACGTAGCTGCTACCTTCGTCCTGGAAGTTGCAGCCGAACACGTAGGTTCCGAACGACCGCGCAGAGAGCACCATGGCCGAAACGTTGCGAATGTACCAAGAGAGGGAGATGCCCAGGTTGCCGGTGAACGGGTGCATGCCGAAGTGCTGAGAGGCAGGATCGGGGCAGAACGAGTTTGACGCAGAACCATCTGGTCGCACTAGCGCCCATGCTCCCAGCATCCCGCCGAAGCACAAGCGGGCATAAGCCTCTGGCAGGTCGGTGTAATCGTTTCGCAGCTGGCTCAGCAGCAAGAGCGAGTTGATGACCCCAGGCGGAGCGTGGCAGTTTTCGCCCGCATCGGCAAAGATGGGGTGAGGTGAGCCGTCGACTTCGGTCACGGAATATTTGTCGCTGCCGTACCACCACCAACTGGGCGCCAGGCTTCGGAAGGAGAGCGCGCAACGAAGCAGTTCTTCCATTGCCTCCTTGTCGTTCTCTAGCATCGCGAGGGTGAAGGTCTCGTCGATCCCCGCCGCTTGCCATCTCTCTGTGGAGCCCAGTGGCGTTTTGTAATCCAGAAGCGACTTCGCCCGCTTCAGCCACCCTTTCTTAAGCTGCTGCGCCTGCTCATCAAGCCCCGCTTTCTCTAGATCCTTGATTAGACCGTAGAAGCAACCAGCCCCCATAACTCCCTGCCGAGGCTCCAGGAAGCTCTTTGCCTGCCGCAAGAACGCCATGGCAGTCTGCCAGGCGCGGAGGAGGTACTCCTGCGAGGTCCGCTGGGTGTCTCCGGCAACCGAAGCGATTTCCGAAAGGCTGCGGTAGACCTCAACCAGTATCGGATAGTTGGTGCTGGCGTGGTACTGCACGCTCACCGACTGATCGTCTTGCAATGCGTTGCCAATCGCGCCGCTGCCTGGGTTCTGAACATCATCCAAGATGAAGTGCTGCACCGTCCGCTCCAGCTGCTCGATTTGTTGCCGGTTGGGATAGACGGAGTTCTTTGCAGCCAGAAAGAGCGTATCGGCAAGCCCGGATTGCAGCACAAAGCTCGAGCCGTAGGCATCTGGGTGCGCCATGGCAACCCCAGTCTCGGAGTTTGCCACGCAAACTGCTTCATGCAGGGATGTTCCGAACTCTCGGTGAACCTGATGCTCCATGATCCAGCTCGCTCTGGCGAGGATCAGGTCTTCGATCGGCTCCGTGAAGAACAGCTGCACACGGCTCAGCCTGCCTCGGTCGTCTTCAACACTCAGCCTCAGGGGGCCACTGCGGTTTGGGCGTACAAAGCAGTACCCGCCTTCCTGGTCAGCTTCCGCCTCGATCTCGGTGTTTTCTGGCGCCAGAAACTGTATGGGCGTTGCACCAGCCATATCGAGGTGGATGCCAACCTGCCTGGGCGCTACGGCAGCAGGCATCAGACGAAACACCGGCTTTCGCATGCTGGCGAGCATGCTGCTGACGCCGTCGAATCGGTCACGGTCGGCTGCCATAAACCGCATCTGGTACAGCTTCGTGTCTCCCGCCTCCATAATCACTGAGCTGGGGCTCCCGAACGATGCCGCCCACTCCTCTCGCTCGGATGCTGCGCGGCTGTGCACGTAGATCACAGGGATTCCGGGCCAAAGGTAAGTGGTACGCAGGCTTGCCGGAACGTGTGCAATGCAGTCCCACGCGGTCCCGTCTCCGGGGGTGATGAGAAGCGAAGGGGGACGACCGACGAAGCGCTGCGCCAGCAGGTAGCTCGCCGCGCCACCTACAAACGGGTGCAGGTGGACCCGGTCCGCCCAGTGTTCCAGCTCCTCCACGTCCCTTCCGAAGCTCTCGTAGAGGTTGTTGAACGCCATTGGGAACGCCAGTTCGCCGAGCTCGATCGTTTGTTTCCCCTTGTTGGTCAGCTCCAAATCCCACACGATATGAGGTTCAGGCTCTGCGACGTCGTAGAAGTTTCCGATGACTTCGATCTCTGGCAGCAGCGGAAAATCATAGCGGAACCCGACGGACTCACTGGTGAACGAATCCAAGGTCTCTGCTTCCTTGTTCCGGCTTAGCACCCAAGGGGAATCCGGGCTGGTTCGGGCCCCAAGCAGAACCGTGCCCGGGTGGTAATCCTCGGCAAACTCCTCTCCGAAGCTCAGCTTCTGCAGAATGAAGGGATACTCCATCCCGCCCTCCGGTTCAGTTGGGTCGCGCACCCACAAGTTCGCCATCTTGCCCCCAGGACCGAAGTCGATGTTCATAAACGCTCCGGAGAGAGAAGAACCGTCTGAGAAAAAGTCGTCCATCGATTGGTTTCTGCCTGAAGCGGGCGCCGAACGCAGGTAGAACCTAGTGTATTACCCAACCCGCCCCATGCCGATTCCAGACCAAGCCCAGATTGTCATACTGCGGTCCAATTCGCGGCTATGGGAAGCTGCCAAGGCGATTCTGGGTCTTGCAACCTTCTTCGGTGAAAGGCTTCTGTGCGTTTCGCTCGACGAGCCAAACGGTGAATGGTTGGATCTTTTAGGGCGGTTGACTCGGTCCGCTTTTCGCGCTGCGGGTTCGTACAACCTGCTACTGGATCCTGAAGAGTTGGAAGCGGCACCGACTGAAGGACAACTGGAACTCATCTGCTACCCGCAGCGGCTAGTAGTGCTTCGGCGGCTTCCGGGTTTCGATGAAGCCTACAGCGAGGAGGGGCCTCTGATCGTCTCGCCCGGCCCTGCGTATCCGGCACTGAAAATTTTGCGGTGGTTACAAGGGGATGAATCGATTGCCAAAGCACTGGAAGAAGCCGCTGGCAGCGACTTAAATGAAATCCTGGAAGCCAAAACCACCCCTGGGCACAACTAGGCAGATTCGCCCATGCGGATCACGTCCTTCCGGGCGAAAGAACGGATGCTGACCTGCTGGGCGAAGGTGCCAGCAATGTCTCGGAAAGCCTCTGCATAAGCGCTTTCAGGGTGCAATCGCACGGCCGGAATCCCTTCATCTCCCGAGGTCGAGATCTGGGGGTCAAGAGGCACCGAACCGAGGAAAGGCACTTTGTACTCCTCCGCAAGCTGCTCGCCGCTCAGTCCGGCAAATATTCGCGACTGCTCGCCGCAAGAGGGACAGCTGTACTGCGCCATGTTCTCCACCACTCCAAGAATCGGCGCGTTCAAGCGCCTGAACAGCACCACCGATTTGCCCGCGATATTGGCGGCTACGTGGTGCGGGGTCGTCACAATCACAACTCCCGCCAGCGGTGCCATCTGGGCGAGGGTCATCGGCGCATCCCCCGTTCCTGGGGGAAGATCGACCAGCAAATAGTCCAGCTCTCCCCAATCAACGTCCGAAAGTAGTTGACGCACGGTGCCAGCCACCATCGGGCCGCGCCAAATCACCGCCTGGCCCGGCTCCATCAAGAACCCCAGCGACATCAAAGAGATGCCGTGCTTGGTAATCGGCAGAATCTTGCCTTCCTTCTGAAACGGCCTCAAGTCCGGGCAACCCATCATCATGGGAATCGAAGGACCGTAGACGTCCGCATCCATCAGCCCAACTTTAGCTCCAGCATCTGCTAGCGCCACTGCTAGGTTTACGGAAACCGTGCTTTTGCCCACCCCGCCTTTGCCACTGGCAATCGCGATCACCTGCTTGACGCCGGGCAACAAGTCGTCTGTTGGGGTTTGTCTTGGCCGAACGGCAGCGGTCATCTCAACGTTCACTTCTTCCACTCCCGCAATTCCGGCAATCGCGTCTCGGCATTGTTGCTCCAAGATGTCCTTCACAGGGCAGGCGGGGGTAGTGAGCTCAATCACCGCCGAGACTTTGGAGCCCTCGATTTCGATCTGTTTCACGAACCCGAGGGACACGATGTCCTTGTGCAGATCAGGGTCGATGACGACGCGCAGTGCGTCCAAAACGTTGGCTTCAGTAAGGCTCATGGGTGCGTCAGTTGACAGTAGGAAGGTACCTGCCGCCTCTAGGTTCTACGATGCAGGCGTGGCGACCGGCGACCCGTGCTGACGTCCTGCCCGCTATACTACAAGGTAGCCAAAGCTACAAGCGACGATGCGAAACATATTGATCATTGGAGCAGTGCTCATCTTTCTGGCACTGGCAGCAGGAATCGTAACCGGCAAGTTGCCGTTCGCCTCGCTCATCTACCCGCAGTCTTCCACCGAACTCAGCACCAACACGCTCACCGAGAGTCAGCGCGAGATGCTGACCAACTGGCCTGCATCAGAGCAGGAGAGGGAAGCGCTCGTTCTGATCATTCGGGACGTCGAAATGCCACTCTTGGAGAGGCTTCAACAGAGCACACCGGAAAATCCCGATCCGTTCGTTCGCGTCTGGCGATTCCGCAACATCACGCCGGACCTCGAGCAAGGCCGGCGAAATCTGGATAACTTTTGGATGTTCGACACGATGAGCCTGATGAACATGCTTCAGGAGTTTGTGGAAACCGGGCAGGGTACGAAGGAACTGCGCACACAGGCATACGAAATGTACGAGCAGCTCTATGAGCAAATGCTCGTTTATATGGAGCTTCGCCCGAAATCATTCAAGGCGGTGATCCCAACCTACGGCTACCAAGAGGTCGAAATCCAGGCATGGGAAGCAGAAAACTTTGTAGAGCCCGAACTTCTAAAGCCGATGATCGCCATTTCTGAGGAGCTCAAGCAGCGTGGTCAGAAAGGTGGGGGCGGCGGAGGCGGGGTTTCTGAACCCAGCGTTAAACCGGAATCGATGAATACAACTGGCTCTAGGGCTGTGCCTCCTCCCAAGGACTAACAGGCGTTGCCCACTGCACTGGTGATCGATGCGGGCGGCACAAAGTTTCGCGTCTGTCTGAAGGACTCCGAGGACCCAGTAACCATTCTGGAGATCGTCGGAGGGTCTAACTGGAGTCGAGACAGACTCCGGGAGCTCAACAACGCGACCCAAAACCTGAAGTCGAGACCCTCGAAGGTGATCGCGTTCATAGCCGGACTCCTGACTCAACTGGATGAGGAGGAGGCAGTGCAACTGATGCGGCAACAATGGCCCGAGGCCAGGATAGAGGTATGGTCCGACTATGTTGGCCCGCTTCACCAATCAGAGATTGGTGCGATCGCTTTGATAGCGGGCACCGGCTGCGTGGTCGCCTCAAAGTCAGACGACGGCTATGCGAAAACCGGAGGATGGGGACCGCTCATCGGTGACCTCGGATCGGGGTTCGATCTCGGCAGAAAGGGTCTCTGGAACTACGCATGCAGAAACTGGCAGAACGACCTGTTTCTGAAATCTGCGAAGGAGATTTTCAAAACCGAGGACCAAACGAAGATAATGGCGGCCGCCGGGCAACTCGAAGGAGTTAGCAGTATCGCCCGTCTCGCCGAGGTCATGCTTGAGTTGGCAGCTAGCGGTGAACCCGTCGCAATAGCTGCGGTGCAGCAAAGCGCAGCAGATCAAGCTCGGCTCATCGAAGGTCACTGTGACCGCTTGAACCTGCCGAAAACGGGTGATTTGATCCTCTACGGATCGCTAGTCGTCCGGAGCGAAACGATGAGAGAATTTTTGGAGCAAGAGCTGAAACGACTCGGCACCTCGTTTTCGTTTACAATGCTAACAGAGGAGCAAATGCTGAGCGGTGTTGCCAGCTACGCCTTCGAACGGGATCGACTATGAGTGTTGAAAAAAGAAACCCGCGGTCAGTAGGGATCGACAAAATGACTTCTCGCGATATCGTCCGCTTGATGAACGAAGAGGAGCTCGGTGTCTGGCGCGCATTGAAGCAAGCAGAGCCGGACATCGCCTACGCGGCAGAGAGGGTTGCAGATTGCTACCGGTTTGGCGGTCGGGTTTTTCTGGTCGGCGCGGGCACCAGTGGCAGGCTTGCCTTTAACGAAGCCAGCGAGATGGTCCCGACGTTCGGGGTCGATCCAGACCGGTTTGTGGCGGTCATGGCAGGTGGCGCGGAGGCGCTCACCCGCGCTGTTGAAGGAGCGGAAGACAGCGATACCGACGGCATCCACCAGCTGAGCCAGTTGGGACTTGCGCCGGATGACTGTGTCATCGGTATTTCTGCCTCGGGTCGGACTCCATTCGTGGTCAGTACCGTTGCCTGGGCAAAGAAAATGGCGGCGTGGACTTGCGGCATTTACAACCAGTCGCACGCCCCCCTAGGCGAGGTTGTTGATCACCGGGTCTTGCTCAATACGGGTCCCGAGGTGGTTACCGGCTCGACCAGGCTGAAAGCGGGCACTGCACAGAAACTCGCCTTGAACCGAATCTCCACCGCCGCGATGATCCTCTGCGGCCGCGTGATCGAAAACCTTATGGTCGACGTTCAGCCCACCAACTCCAAGTTGCGGGATCGGTGCGTGCGGATCGTTCGCGAACTGACGTCGTTGCCAGATGACCAGTGCCGCTCCTTGCTCGAGAGGCACAACTTCAACGTCCGCCAAGCGCTCTCCGAAGCGTGGAAGCTGGAGGAACCCGTCCCTCCTGTCGCTTGAGTACTGCGGGCGGCATCAAAAGTTAACGGCTCGAAGAGCCGTGATTGGGTACTTGAGCTCAATGGCTCGCACCCGCCCCAATTGTAGGGTGCCTAGCCTTCGCTCGCCTAGCAAAAAACCCTACAACCTGTCGAAATCCGGCAATTCGACCCCGGGAGGCCAAAGCGCCCACGGGCGGTCGATCGCCTCCCCGGCGAACAGCGAGTCCCAGTCGAGAGCCGAGCCATCGAGATAACAAACCCGTCCCCCAAGCATTTCGGTCATCAGCACCCCGAAAACGATGTCGTACAGCCGCTCGCCGGCACTCACCACCGCCCGAAGTCGTCCGGACGCCATAAAGCAAGCCTCGATCACGAACGCGCCGTGCTTGCGCTTCCGGCCCGGCACTCCCGACAGTGGAAAATCGAAAACGTAATCCACGTCCACAGCGGTAACGTCGGTCTTATCCAACGGGCGGCCCGCAAGCGGAGGCAACGGCTCCCCATTCAAAAACACCCCTAAACCTCTTTCGGCGATGTAGGTCTCGCCCAGCGCAGGGATGTGTGCGGCGGCGACCTGCGCCTCTCCACCCCGAAACCAACCAGCGGTAACTGCCCACAGCGGCAGGCCATGAACGAAGTTTGAGGTGCCATCAATGGGGTCCACCACCCAAAGGCCGTTTCCCGCATCCGCCGCGTGTCCGCTCTCCTCGCCCCAAAAAGCAGAGCCGGGAAACACTGTCGAAAGCTGGTGCTGAAGCAGCCTTTCCACTTCACGGTCCGCTTCGGTCACCCAAGAATTGTCGGGCTTGATCATCCGCTTCGCGCTCTGCTGCATCTCCACTCCCAGCCTAGCGCCTGCCTCAACAGCGGCGCCTAATTCCAGTGATGAAGAGGAGAGAGCGGGCATATTTGCGTATTATGAACGTTTAAGTAAGCGTGGATTTCGACCGTAGAACTTTTTTGGCTGGTGCAGGGTGGTTGGGTACCGGCTTGGTAGCCGGTGTGAACCTTGAGGAGCTTCTGGCTTCCGGGCAGTCCCCTAAGTTCGAGCCAGCCTTCAGCGGCGCGGTGCCACGCAGCCTTTCGGACAAGCTAGCCGAAGCCCCCAGCGTTCGGGACTTTGGCGCCGTCGGCGATGGCAAGAAGGACGATACACGCGCCATCGAACGGGCACTCCGAAACACCCAGGCTCTGTACTTCCCACCGGGCGAGTACTTCGTAAGCGAAAGAATTGATGCGCCCCAAGACGGCTTCTCGCTGATCGGTGCCGGTGCCAGCTCGGTCATCGTCCGCGCCCCTGAAAAGGGCATCTTTTTCCCGCTTTGGCTCAGCGACCGCAGCGACGTGGAGCTGCTGAACCTAAGATTCGTGGCAGACCCACGAACCCCGACCGACGTGATGGAAGGCGGCTTCGTAGCCGCAAGAGACATGGACCGGTTGCTCATAAACGGCTGCCGTTTCGAAGGGTTCAATGCGCAGCAGCAGCCCACCATGTTCTCGTTTGTACGAATCGGGAACTCGACCGATGTGGTGATTACCGACTGCTTCTTCAGTGGCGCTTTCGGCAACATGATCGGGCCCGAAGCAACGGGTGGCAATCTGCCGGAGAGAGGCGAACGGGTGGTCGTGGCAAACTGCGTCTTCGACCGATTTTCGGATACCGGAATCGGAATCTGGACCAACGGCGGCCGCTCTGTGATTCACGGAAACCTCGTCCGCGGTTATCGCAAGGGCGATAGGGGCTACCGGCCCAATTACCCAGGCGTGGGCATTGACGTCGCAGGAAGCAAGGACGTCATCATCTCCTCCAACGTCATCATCGGCTCCACCTACGGTATTCGGGTCGCGGGGAACCTGATCTACTCCGACGAATCTGTGCTGATCACCGATAACCAGATCATGGACCAGCATGTTCTTCCGGGCAACACGCGTGGAGACACAACGACCGCAATCCGAATCATTCAAACCGGAGTTGAGAACCGGAAGTATGTTCGAGTGCTGAACAATATGATCCGCGCGGTGACCGAGGTGGCAAACGGCTGGCATGGCGCGATTCAGGTGATCGCTTCGGGCACGTCGACTGACCCAACCGCCGCCATCATCCAGATCGACGGAAACGCCTTCTGGGCGGAAGGGAAGGACAACGCCTGCGTCAACGTAAATTGCCAGAACGGCCCGCTCACACTTTTGCCAGGGCAGAACGTTTACGTGCTGAAAAACGGCGCGAAGGCTTCCATCGGTAGGCCCGCAGGGGCGGTGACCTCCAACTGCGCCTACGTGGTGGCAGAGCGCGAGAACCTCCGCGTGCAGGGTTCTGGTGGCAAGCTGGTTTTGGCGTCGCTCAAGCTCTCGCCAGGGATTTATGCGATCGAGATTCGGTATGGGGACATCTCGGGTCCGCCGATGAACGCCGAGTTCATCGGTTCGGGTTTCGCTATCCGATCGGATAGCTCGGGGCAGGTGGTGCAGTACATCGTTGCTTCCGATGGCGGCTACGGCGAGTTGGCGGTGCAGGCAGCCCCCTCGGGCAACGAAGTCAACATCCGAAACCTCACCATCTGGCGGTTAATGTAAGCGCACCCCGCGCACCGGTAATGTAGACTCACCTTCCAGAGGGAAGGGCGAGTGCGAGTCGGAATCATCGGCGCCGGATATGTAGGGCTGACCACAGGGGTCTCCCTGGCAGCCCTTGACCACGAGGTGACGATGGTCGAGAAAGACCCCATCCGCCTCAGCAACCTGCGCAACGGGGTTCCACACTTCTTTGAGCCCGGGCTTCCCGAGCTTCTCGAATCCCTGGAAGGCAAAATCACCTTCGAAGACTGCATCGAGAAGATGATCGCCGGGCAAGATCTCATCATGATCGCCGTGGGTACCCCGCCCCAGCCGAACGGCCAGGCGGATCTCAGCTTCGTAGAGCAGGCCGCCAAAGAAATCGCCAACGGAATAGAGCCAGGGAAGAAGCTGGTGGTGGCGGTCAAATCTACCGTGCCCTTGGGCACCAACCGAAGAGTGGAACTGGTCATCGAGAAGTCGCTGAAAGCCCGCCAGGTGGCTGCCTCGGTCTTCATCGCATCCAACCCAGAGTTTCTTCGGGAGAGCCTCGCGCTTCGGGATTCGCTGTATCCAGACCGCATTGTGGTCGGCGCGAACAAGCGAGAGGCGTTCGAGGCGATGAGGCAGCTCTACCGTCCGATTCTGGAGCAGACCTTCGATCCGCCCAGCCACCTGCCGCGCCCAGATGGTTATCAGCTTCCCCCTTACATCACCACAGATCCGACCAGCGCGGAGATGATCAAATACGCCTCCAACGCCTTTCTTGCGGCGAAGATCAGCTTCATCAACGAGGTCGCAGGGCTATGCGAGCGGGTGGGGGCAGACGTTACCGAGGTCGCCCGAGGTATGGGTCTGGACAACCGAATCGGCACCAAATTTCTATCCGCGGGCGTGGGATGGGGTGGCAGCTGTTTCCCCAAGGACACGCTTGCCCTAATCGCCGTTGCGAAGGAGTTTGGCTATACGATGCCCATGGTGGAGGCGAGCCGCGAAGTCAACCTTCGACAACGCAAGTTCGTAGTGGATAAGTTGCAAAACGAGCTAAAAAGCCTGCGAGGGCGCATCGTGGCAGTACTCGGTCTGGCGTTCAAGCCAAATACAGACGATGTGCGGGAGAGCCCGGCACTAGACGTGATCCGCCACTTGGTCGATCTCGGCGCTCACGTAAAGGCGCACGACCCCATCGCGATTGAAAACGCCCGCGCGGCGCTCACCCACGAAGACCTCGAGTACTTCGAAGCTATTGAGGAAGCCGTGCAGGGAACCGACGCTATCGTCATTGCCACCGAATGGGACGAGTACCACACCCTCAACTTCGAGCATCTCGCTTCGCTGATGCGTGAGCGGGTGATCGTCGATGGCAGAAACATTCTCAAGAGACAGGACGCCGAAAAGTGCGGTTTTCGCGTTCTGGGAATCGGCCGCTAGCCGCCCGAAACTGCCCTTCACTTTTCGGGTTAAACTAGGGCTTCCAGTTAGCGCTGCGACCTAGTCGCAAGCCAGAAAGGAAACAAATCTATGTCCGAAATTGCGGACGCCACGCGCTCCGGTGCGCTGGCTCTCGTTGGGGACACACCCTTATTCGAAGTAACCAAAATCGATACCGGCCCTTGCCGCCTTTTTCTGAAACTCGAAAACCAGAATCCAGGAGGCTCGATCAAAGATCGCATCGGGCTCTTTATGATTCAGGCAGCCATCAACGAAGGACATTTTCGTGATGGCATGGAGTTCGTAGAGGCGACTGCGGGCAACACGGGGATCGGCTTGGCACTCGCCGCAGCGGCGATGGGGCACAAGCTCACCGTGTTCGTTCCAGACAAGATGGCGCGAGAGAAGATCTTGCACATCCAGGCGCTGGGAGCCAAGGCGGTGCTGACCCGCTCGGACGTGCCAAAAGGCCACCCCGAGCACTACTGTAGCGTCGCGGAGGCATACGCCAAAGCCTCGCCCGATCGATATTTCATTGACCAGTTCAACAACCCCGCCAACGCGCTGGCACACGAACAGTCAACCGGTCCCGAAATCTTCAAGCAGATGGATGGGGACATCGATGCGTTCGTTTGTGGTGTCGGCAGCGGAGGCACCCTTACCGGCTGCGGTCGGTACTTTCGCAAAGTCTCGCCGAAGACCGAGATGATTTTGGCAGACCCGCTGGGCTCTGCCATGGCAGGCTGGGTCAACGAGGGCAAACCCGGACCTGATGGTTCCTACCGGGTCGAGGGAGTGGGTTCGGACTGCATCCCCGGTGTGTGCGAAATCGAGTACGCAACCAAGGCGTACAGCATCCCCGACGCAGAGTCGTTCGAAACCGCAAGGATGCTCCTTCAGAAGGAAGGAATCCTCGGAGGAAGCTCGACTGGGACCTTAGTTGCTGCCGCCCTGCGGTATTGCCGAGAGCAAACCACACCCAAGAGAGTTGTGACGTTCGTTTGCGATAGCGGCAACAAGTACCTCAGCAAGATGTTCAACGACTTCTGGATGCGAGAGCAGAAGCTGCTGGACGAAGTCGAGGAAGGCAACGTTACCGACCTGCTGATCCACCGGTTCGACCGAGGAGAGATGGTGGTGGTTACCCCCAACGACACCCTTCAAACCGCCTATAACCGTATGCGCTCTGCAGACGTTTCGCAGTTGCCGGTGGTTGAAGATGGCAAGCTGGTGGGGTTGATTGATGAGAGCGACATGATCCACTTCGTCAGCTCTAGGAAAGACGTGGATGACCGGTTTTTGCGACCGGTGCGAGAGGCGATGGTGACCAATCTTCAAACCATTCCTGCCTCTGGGCCACCTGAAGCGGTCGTGCCGATTCTGGAAGAAGATCACGTGGCGATTGTCATGGACGGTGACCGGTTCCTCGGGTTGGTGACCCGGGTCGATTGGATCAATCACCTGAGGACACACTGATGGAATCCAAGCCAGGGTTCGGCACCCTTGCCGTTCACGCGGGTCAAGATCACGACTCCGAAACTGGGGCAGTAATGACTCCCATCTATGCCACTTCAACCTACGCTCAAGAGGCTCCAGGACAGCATAAAGGATTCGAGTATGCCCGCACGAAGAACCCAACCCGTTCAGCGTTCGAGCGCTGTGTGGCAGAGCTTGAAGGGGGTACAGAAGGGCTCGCCTTCGCCTCTGGCCTGGCTGCTGAGGCGGCAGTGCTGGACTTGCTGCCCGCAGGGTCGCATATCGTCGCGCTAGACGATCTATACGGCGGCACCTACCGCCTATTCGAGAACGTAAAGCGTAATTCGGCAGGGCTTGAAGTGAGCTATGTTGACATGACCCGCCTAGAGACCGTAGAGCAGGCGATCCGGCCAGAGACCCGCATGATATGGTGCGAATCTCCTTCCAACCCGTTGCTTAAGCTGGTCGATATGGAGGCGATCTCCAAACTGGCACACGACAAGCGGTTGATGACGGTGATGGATAACACCTTCGCCACCCCTTTCAATCAGCGACCGCTGGAATCTGGTTTCGATATCACGCTCCACTCGGTCACCAAGTACCTCAATGGTCACTCGGACGTGGTCGCTGGTGTGTTGGTGGTGGGCGATAACCCGGATTTGGCTGCGCGGCTGCGGTTCATTCAGAAGTCTGTTGGAGCGATACTTTCCCCGTTCGATTCGTTCCTGGCAATGCGCGGCGCGAAAACTCTGGAACTTCGCATGGAGCGGCACAACCACAACGGGGTCGAGGTAGCAAACTATCTGCAAAGGCACCCGAAAGTCTCAAAAGTGATCTACCCTGGGCTGGAAACCCATCCTCAGCACGAGTTAGCGAATCGTCAGATGCGAGGGTTTGGGGGAATGGTGAGCTTTGAAATCAACACAGACCCAGCTGGGGTGGACCGCTTCTTCCGCCGGCTGAAAATTTTCACCGTGGCGGAGAGTCTTGGTGGCGTGGAGAGCCTGGCGAACCTGCCGGCTGCCATGACCCATGCCTCGATCCCGCGTGAGGTGCGGCTGGAGGTCGGAGTGACCGACACTCTGGTTCGCCTTTCCATGGGAATTGAGAACGCACAGGATCTGAAAGCCGATCTCAGCCAGGCGCTGGACGAAGTCTAAAGTCGAACTGCGTCGCCGTACTCTGCCAACTCTCGGATCATCTGAGTCACCCCGGGAGGGGCGGCGTAGCCCGCACATTGCCAGAGCTCCTCGTTCACCTCGGGTCGAACGGTACCGAGAGTCCGGTCAACCGATGCCGGTGTTTCTGAAGCCTGTATGACGATGTCCTTACGGTCAAACGCCTCAGCGAAGCAGTGAAGCATATCGTACTTAGAAAGAGTGTCTCCTGCCACGACGTGCTGCAGTGGGGGAAGGCTGGTTTGGTTTTCCAGTGCCGCCATCGCGATTCGGGCAAAGTGCAGCGTTGTAACTCCGTTCCATAAGTGGTTGGTAAAGCCGTTGACCTGCCCGCCTGCAGGGGTTGAAAGGAACCAGCCGATAAGTGAGGCGCTGCTCTTGGCTTCGAGCCCGATGATAGAGCACCGGAGATGCCGGATCGCGGTTCTAGGTGCCTCGCCTAGGCTCTTGGTCTTTCCATAGACGTCGTGAGCGTCGTGCGGATCGAGCTCAGTGGATTGTCCCTTCAAGCCGGAGAAAACGCAATCGGTAGCGATCTGAACGACGGGGATACCTCTCTTGGCGGCGAACTCGTCGAGGTGATAGGGGAAGACGGAGTTGATTTGGAGAGCGCGCCAGGTGGAAGCCGGGTCGGCATCGTTCATGTGCTGTTTGATGAGCCCGATGCAGTTGACGGCGGCGTCGATCTCGGGCAGTGCTGAGAGCTGGCTCTGAACGTCTTCAGCAAGAACGTCGAGTCTTCCGACCGTTTCTATGCCGAGGCTCTCTTGGAGTGCTTCGCCGTAATGCGGGTTGCGTACCGTTGCGACGACCTCGTGACCTCCTTCTGCCAGCACGCGGCAGCACATCGTGCCCAGCATGCCCGTTGAGCCCATGACTGCGACTTTCATCCTAGTTGAGGGAAAGTTTACGTCACGAGTGGATTCTAAATGGAAGTAAATGCTCTATCGAGTAGGTACGCTCTAGTTCGAGTCTCGCAGAATCTGAACAAAAGATATCTGCGAGTACTGTTTTTTGCGGAAAGAGATGTCGAATCATCCGAAAGTTTTGGAAGGGAAGAAGGTTCTGGTTACTGGTGGAACCGGGTCGCTAGGCCGAACAGTGGTTCGCAGAATGTTGTCCGGCGAACTCGGGCGACCGTCGCAAATCATTGTATTTTCCAGAGACGAAGCCAAGCAGCACTATATGCGGCTCGACTTCCTCAATAACCTCAGCGCAACGGACGAGGTCATTTATAAGAACGTCGAGGACGTGCTTGACTTTAGAATTGGCGACGTGCGCGATGTCGACTCGCTCAAGCGAGCCGTGCGAGGTGTTGAAGTGGTCTTCCATGCCGCTGCGCTGAAGCAAGTCCCAAGCTGCGAGCGGTTCCCCTACGAGGCGGTGAGAACCAACATTACTGGCGCACAGAATCTGGTGAACGCTATTGCCGAAGAGGGCAAGAACGTGGAAACGGTGGTCGGAATTTCGACAGACAAGGCATGCAAGCCAATCAACGTAATGGGCATGACCAAAGCGGTTATGGAGCGCATCCTTGTGGAGGCAAACCTTGAGCTTGAAGGCGTAACGGTCTCTTGCGTTCGCTACGGCAACGTGATCTCTTCGCGCGGCTCGGTCGTTCCCCTGTTCAATGCCCAGATCCGTAACGGCGGACCCGTTACCATCACCCTGGAGAGCATGACCCGCTTTCTGCTGACTCTTGACCGAGCAGTCGATACCGTTTTCGCCGCACTTCTGGGGGCAAAGCCGGGTGAAACCTACGTTCCATTCGTGGACGCCGCCAATATCACCGATCTTGCCCGAGTGATGATCGGGGGCAGACAAGTTGAGACCAAAGTCACAGGCATTCGCCCTGGCGAGAAGGTCCACGAAATCATGGTTTCAGAAGAAGAGCGGTTTCGAACCGTGTGCCGCCCGGGCTACAACGGCAACTACTACGTAGTTCTTCCGATGCTCCCTGAATTGAACCCTGAGAGAGTCGATGAACCTGTTCTGGAAGGCGAGTACTCCTCTTGCCAAGCCAACCTCACCGATGAGCAGCTCAAAGAACTGGTCGCGCCCTACATGGGCTTCGAAACCGAAGCAGAGTTTCGCTAGGAGGCGCGGCGCCGTGAAACTGCTCGTTACCGGCGGCTGCGGCTTCATCGGTTCAAACTTTCTGAACCTCTTCGCGCCTTTGCACGGCGAAGTCTCATTCCTAAACTGGGACGGCCTGTTCTATGCGGCGAATCCGCACAGCCTCCTTTCTCTCGAAAACTCTGAGAACTACCGGTTCAGAAAGATCGATCTGGCAGATAGCGAGGCGGTCCACGCCGCGTTCCAAGAAGATCGACCTGATGCAGTACTCCATCTAGCAGCAGAGTCGCACGTCGACAGGAGCATAAAGTCAGCAGAACCGTTTCTGCGGTCGAACGTCTTGGGAACCCTGAACCTGCTCTCTGCCGCCTCGGCTTTGGGCGAACAGTTTAAGGGTCCGTTCGTGCAGATGAGCACCGACGAAGTTTTCGGCAGTGTTGAAGAGCCTGACGCCTTTACGGAGGATTCCCCCTATCACCCGAACAACCCTTATGCCGCCAGCAAAGCTGCCGCAGACCACTTTGCCTCTGCCTACGCACACACGCACAACCTTTCGGTGCGCATCGTCCATTGTAGCAACAACTATGGACCTCGCCAACAGCCAGAAAAGCTGATCCCGCTGATGGTGCTTAACGCTTTACAGCGTAAACCTCTTCCGGTGTACGGAAGAGGCGAGCAAGTGAGAGACTGGATTTTCGTGGGAGACCACTGCCGAGCGCTGTGGCAAATCCTGACGGAAGGTCAGGATGGACGACACTATATGGTAGGGGCAGGGAACACCCAGCGAAACCTGGACATGGTGCGTAGCATCTGCCAGAGAGTTGCCCGCCTCCAGGGGGCTCCGGAGCAAGAGCTGCTCGACCTGATCCAGTTCGTTCAAGATCGACCCGGGCATGATCCACGCTACGCCGTCGATGCTAGCCGAACGAGCAGGGATTTAGGATGGGAGCCGGCAGAGAGTTTCGACTCGGGCCTTGACCTGACCGTAAAGTGGTATCTGGACAACCCGGACTGGGTAGAGAAGGCGCAAAATCCAGAGCACCACCAATGGCTGAAGGAACACTACGGAGGCATATTGTGAGCCGAAAGGGCATCGTTCTGGCAGGAGGAAGCGGCACAAGGCTATATCCCATCACAGCGGTGGTCAGCAAGCAGCTGTTGCCTGTGTATTCAAAGCCGATGGTCTACTACCCGCTCTCGGTGCTGATGCTCGCCGGAATCAGGGAGATCTGCATCATCACCAGCCCGGCAGACCAAGCAGCATTCCAGTCGCTGCTTTCAGATGGGAGCCAGTTTGGAATCACTTTACACTACGAAGTTCAGGAGAAACCAGCTGGAATTGCGCAGGCGTTGACGATTGCCGACAGTTTCCTTTCAGGCAGCCCCAGCGCGTTGATACTGGGCGACAACCTGTTTTATGGCCGAGGGCTTACGACCTTGCTCAATCAAGCCAACTCTAATGATCATGGCGCGACGGTTTTTGCCTATCCCGTTGAAAACGCCAGCGCCTATGGAGTGGTCGAAATCGGCGAGGGCGGCGAAGCAACAGGGATCGAAGAAAAGCCAAGAGAGCCGAAGTCGAACCTGGCAGTCACCGGCCTCTATTTCTACGACGAGACTGCGCCGGAACGAGCCAGAAACCTTAAACCTTCCTACAGAGGCGAACTGGAAATTACCGACCTAAATCGCAGCTACCTTGACACCGGCAACCTGCACGTGGTGCAGTTCGGCAGAGGGTTTGCCTGGCTGGATACCGGAACCCCGCATTCACTCTTGCAGGCGTCGGTCTTTGTTCAGGCGATTGAAGACCGGCAAGGTCTGATGATCTCGTGTCTGGAGGAGATCGCCTACCAAAACGGTTGGATCACCGCCTCGCAGCTCGCAACATCAGCGGAAATCCACCGAAACAGCCCTTACGGCCACTACCTCAGAAAACTTCTGCCTAAAAGCTAGGGAAGATAGCCACGGATGCCATCCGGCTCCTTACCATCAGGCACGAAGTAGAGCGCCTCGCCATTGATGCAAAACCGCAATCCGGTCTTGTTTCGCGGCCCATCCGGAAACACGTGACCCAAGTGGCTGTCGCTGGCAGAGTCCAGCACTTCCATCCGCACCATTCCGTGCGAACGGTCTTCGCGTAGCCAAATGGCATCTACATCAATCGGCTCCCAGAAGCTGGGCCAGCCGGTGCCCGAATCGAACTTGGTCTCGGTGCGAAACACCGGGTGCTTGGTGCCGCGCACGTACCAGATTCCACTCTCTTTTACGTCCAAAAATGGGCTGCAAAAGGGACTCTCCGTACCTTGTTGCCGCATGATTCGAAACTCTTCTCCGGTCAGCAGCTCTTTCCATTCGGCTTCGCTTCGGTTGACCTTGTCTGGTCTTTCGGGGCTGATCCGTAAGTACCCCTTGTAGGGGCCGTCGGTAAATCGAGGGTTTTCCATCTGATCTGGTGCCTGTCTCTGCAGTTGCATCGAACGTGGCACGGCCTGTGCCTCGTAGGATGCTTCTGATGCCTGGACCGAAGTTGGTGCACAGCCGGTCGAGCCAAGCAGGGTTACGCCAGCCAGTGCGGCCAAAGCTGCCAAGGGGCGAGTGGCTTGCCGAAGTCCAGTCAGAGACGTCATATGCCAAGTATACGTATCGCGGGCGCGGGTTCTCTCTCGCAATGGGAAGGTTGCCGTGTTGGGATATACTCTTACGGTGCGGGCTCATAGCTCAGTTGGTTAGAGCGCACCCCTGATAAGGGTGAGGTCGCTAGTTCGAATCTAGCTGGGCCCACCAGAATCCTCCCCTAAATTTCAAGCGCTCGGGCTCGCAAAATGTTTGCTGGCGCTTGTCTACCTAAGACGGTTCAATGCAATAAACGGCTAAACGCCTCGCCGATTCGTCTAGAATAGCACTATGTTCATGCTATTTGGTGGGGTCTTCATGATCCTCGTCGGCGCTCTCATGATCGCCGCACCAGCAGTCGCGAGCGAGGCAGTGATTTTGTTCATGGGAATAATGTTGCTGGCTGGCGGCGCGATTGGTATTGGTGCATCGATTGTGCAGCGTGCCGAAGGGTGGTTATGGGGATTGGCAGGCGGACTGCTGAGTTTGTTCTTGGGGATTGTTTTCTTAATGTATCAAGGTCAATCTCTAGTCGCCGTTACCCTCTTCGTTACCATCTATCTCTACATCTCCGGCATCGGTCGGTTGGTCCTCAGCTTTAAGCAGACCGGACCAGCAAAAGGGATGGGAATCTTCAGTGCCCTGATCACGTTGCTTTTGGCGATCTTGATCACCGCTTCTTGGCCCTATTCTGCTGAGATCGTTCTCGGTCTGTTCGTCGGCATCGACATTCTGTTCACGGGAATCATGATGCTGATGCTTGGTTCGATGTACCCGAAAGGGCTGCCGGGCAACCCGGCAACCTAGTAAGTCGAGCGGTAAACGCCGCGAAAGAAAGAGCCGGTCGGGTAGTAGCTACCCGACCGGCTTCTTTGTTTGTCCTAGTCTTGAGAACTAGAAACGTTGGGCGTGGACTACGTCCGTCGCTGCTATGCTGGGGAGGAATGCCGACTGTAGCGGTGCCTGACCGTTGATGGTCCACACAGCCATTTGGTTCGTGCTGGAGTTCCTCCACACGAAGTCAGCCTTCATGTCTTGGTTGAGGTCAACCACGTTCACGATCCTCCAGTCTCCGATGCCCGAGCCGTAGCTGACCGTAGTCGGGTCGAATACGATGCCAGAAGCAATGTCTTGGTAGGCAATCACGAACCCACTGCCCTCGTTCCAGATGCTGACGATATCAACTTTGCCGTCGTTATCCAGATCTCCAACCCCCTGGAGGATCGTGTTCGGTGCAGCGAACACCGTACTCGTAAGGACGTTGGCACCGAGCATGAGCCACACCGCTGAACCGTTATCGATGCCGTTGCGGAAGATAAGATCGTCAAAGCCATCTCCGTTCACATCGCCAGTGAAGGCGAGGTCTAGATCTGCGGGCTTGGCAAACACAGCCGTAGAGCTGTAGCCACCGGATGAGTTCATGATCCAGACGGCAATCTGGTTGGTGACGTCGTTCTGCCAAACGATATCGTCGATTCCATCGCCATTGAGGTCAGCGGTCAGGAGGGCCTGCCAAACGCCGGTGTTCTGGAAGGTGCGCGAGCCAATGACTCTTGCGCCGTCCATGAGCCAGACCGATGTCTGACTGCCGCTTTGCCAGATGATGTCGTCGTTGCCGTCTCCGTTCACGTCACCGGTTGCCACTGGCACCCACGTGCCGGTGTTGTAGGTACGGCTGTCGACGACCCTCGTGCCCACCATCGTCCAGACAGCGGTTTGATTGAGCGTGCTGTTGTGCCAGACGATGTCGTTCCGGCTATCTCCGTTGAAGTCGCCGAACAAGGCAGCGCCCCATCCGGTCAGGTTGCCCCAAGAGCGAGACTCGATGACCTCCGTTCCGTAGAGTTGGACTGCCGTCGTGGTGCCTGCCGTTGGCTGGGCAAAGTACACCGCCGCTTCTGGCATCAGTGTTGCCGTCGCGTCGCCGTTCCAGTACCCTCCAAAGTAGAGCCGCTGACGCATCTTGTCGTATGTCATCTGCGCCGGGTTAAGTACAGAACCCAGAGATGCAACTCGCGCACCAGTTTCTGAGGCGATGAGCTGTGTGTTCTGCGTGAATGTACTACTTCCTAGCGTGGTGATGATAAACGCGTAGTAATCGTTTGCCAGCCAGGTAATTCCTAGAGCGGAGATCGTTGTGGAACTACTGCCTATGGGGCTGGACACCAGTGAGGCGAATGAATTGACCTGAGTGTTGTCATACACCAGAGGGAACACTGATCCAGCAGTTGCTCTACGACTGAGAGCGACTCTTCTGCCATCGGGTGAGATCGCAATGGCTCCGCAACTTGCGCCAGCTCCAAGATTCAACCCGGAAGCAAGGTCGCCTGCTGCCAGAGACAGACCGACGGTCAGCTTACGTACGAATTCGCCTTGTGCATAGTACAGATACTGTCCGTCAGGAGTCACCTGGAGGTTCGCTGTGTCTAGAGCAATCGTGCCGGCACTTGGGGTTCCATTCGCCAACTGTGTGCCCGCAGAATTCCAAATCGTGATTGCCGAGTTCGATGCGATCGCATAGACGTTTCCCGCGAAGGGACCAGTAGGCACCACGGCAACACCTCTCAAGCTTCCCAGAGACGGCGTGCTGGTTAGGGACCCTGCTGACGTCATGTCTGCGGTGTTGAAAATGTCAATGACACCAGTCGCAGAAGTCCTTGCGGCATACACCTGTGATTGGTCGAGGCTAAAGGCGATCTGGATGTAGTCCCCTGATGCTGCGAATGGGGTCACTGCTTCAACTTGACCTGTGGATGTGTTAATTCTCAAGACCCGTCTGCCATCGGTATCACGCAGCCCTACGATCATGGCACTTCCGTCGGAAGTGATCAGGGCGTTCGACAGTTGCGAAAAGTTCGTGATTCCCGTCCTTGCAAACGTCGAAACAGGTGCTGAATCACCGAAGTTATAGGTTCGGAACGGAACTTCGAACACTCCGGATATGCCGGACGCTACTGAACTTTCAGCAACGCGAAACTCATCTGAATCAAGCCTGCTTGCTACCCACTGAGGAGCTGACGGGCTAGTGTAAGTCATGTTCGCCGTGAAGTTGTAATCAGTTACCGAGGTACTGGGCCGACCCACAAGCGCGGAATCTGCGGCGTTGTAACCAGCAAGGATAAAAATGTTAGCCAAGCCTGTGAGGATGCTGGTTTGTGTTCCTCCTGGAACTGCAAACCTCGCGAAGCCGGTGTTTGCTGCAACCGCCAATTCGGTGCCAGCATTGTTAAACGATGCTCGAACTTGGGCTACAGTAGTTCCAAGCGAAGCAGAGGGCACAAAGCCTGGGAGTGGGGTAGCAGGAGAGCTGACGTCGTAAACCCGGAACATGTTTGCCAGAGTAGACGTGGCATAGCAAACTGCAATACGGGTGCCGTCGTTGTTCCAACTGATCCAGTTTGGAGTAACGGTTGGACCCCCACCAAGTTGAACGAAGCTGCTGAAGTTCCATGCGCCCGTTGGACTGACCTCGTAAAGCCGGACGCTGGGAGAAGTTCCCAGCGCACCTATAGCCAAGAATTGCTTGCCTGTTGTGTTCGGGCTAAATGCCAGGCAAGAAGCTCCGGAAGTGCCTCCTGGCCAGGTGGCGCCTATCGCGGCGATCCTGGCACCAGACTTGACGTCGTACACATTGACTCGTTCGTTGCCCGTGCCGGTCGTTGCTACTGCAAAATACTCTCCAGTTGCGCTTAACCCAAAGAACCTCCTGCCCACGGTTGTGGTTCCGAATTGAGTGAAGGCGTTCACTAGTTTGTTATCCGATGACCGGTAGACCTCGAAAGAAAGGCTTCCGTAGGTTATCCCCCGTATTACATAGTGCGAGCCATCGCCGCTGTAGAACATGCTTCCTGGCGCGACCTCAGTGTTTTCTAATCGCTGCGTAAACCACTCATGGCGGAACTGGTTTTGCCCACCGGAAGGAATAACTTGCGAAAAAGCTGGTAGCGATGCTGAGTAGCAGAGAGTGCCGACCAGCGCAAACCCTCCTGCTGCTTTCAAAAACTTCATTTCGATGCTTATGCTCGATGTAGAGCTAGCTGAGAGCCAAACCTAGCTGCAACTAATCCAATCCCATCTATGCGCCGGGCAGTTTACGCCAAAAGTTGTATTTACATGTAGCAAGCTTTCTTCAATTGTCCCTGTTACACGTGGCTGTGACAAGGAAAAGAGCCTTAACTGTCGGAATTCCGTCTCAACTGAGGTTGGGCCCGCATTCGGCGGATGATCGCCTTCTCGATCTCGACCAGAAAGAACACTGCCAGACCAACCCCAAGAATCGGTAGCCAGAAGTACGCGCTCACGGGCTCCGTCCCGAAAACAGTGTTCATGAAGGGCAGATAGGTGAACCCCAGCTGCGCGAGCATCACAATCCCAATCGCGATCGCAACCGCACGGTTCCTCCAAAGAACATCCAGCCGAAGGGAAGACTCGGTGGCGAAACGGCTGTTGAGCAAGTAGAACGCCTGCGCGGAGATGATCGCCCCGACAGCGAGCGTGCGGGCGACCTCCATCGAGTAACCCTGCATCACCGAATACTCGAAGATTGACACCGTGCCGATCATGATGATTACCGAAACGAAGGCGATCCTCCAAAGTGCCAGCTTGGTCACCAGCGGCTCTTTGGGGTTTCGTGGTGGCCGCTTCATCACATCTTTCTCGGCTGGCTCGAAAGCGAGTGCAAGCCCCAGGGTAACCGCAGTTATCATGTTCACCCAGAGAATCTGAGTCGGTGTGATCGGCAAGATTCCACCAATCAATAATGCGGCAATGATGACCAATGCCTGCGCCCCATTCGTGGGCAGAATAAACCAGATAGTCTTGCGAATGTTGTCGTAGATCTTCCGCCCTTCGCCTACGGCGTAGGCGATGGTGGCAAAGTTGTCGTCGGCGAGTACCATCTCTGCTGCTTCTTTGGCAGCCTCGGTGCCCTTGATTCCCATGGCAACCCCAACGTCCGCCGCCTTCAGCGCCGGAGCGTCGTTCACACCGTCGCCCGTCATCGCGACGATCTTGCCCTTCGCCTGCAACGCCTGTACTAACCGGAGTTTGTGCTCGGGTGAGGTTCTCGCGAAGACGGTCACTCTGGCGGCATGGGTTTTCAGCTCTTCCTGGTTCATCTTCTCCAACCTGGCGCCGGTAACGGCGGGTTCCTTTGTGTCCAGCCCAATCCGTTCAGCGATAGCAGTAGCGGTTTTGGCATGGTCGCCAGTAATCATTACCACCTGGATCCCCGCCTGACGGCACTCTTCAACCGCGGTGATCGCCTCATCACGGGGAGGGTCGATAATGCCCACGAAGCCGAGGAACACCAGTCCCGCCTCAACATCTCTAAAATCAACCTCTTCAATATTCGAGAGCTTGTAGGCGAAGGCGAGGAGCCTCTCGCCGCGCTCGGCGATGTCTTCCATCTTCGCGTGCCAGAACTCCTCGTCTAGGGGCTCTAACTCACCTGCTGCCCCAAGCTGCTGGGTGCAGCGTTGCAATACCGGTTCTGGCGCGCCCTTCATCAGGATTCGGTTCTCCTGTTCTCCTCGGTGAAGTGTCGCCATGAACTTGTGCTCTGAATCGAACGGCAATGTGTCCAGTCTTGGATTCTGGCGCTCCAACTCCTCCCGGTCGAACCCAAACTTCGCCCCCAAAACGATCAGCGCGCCTTCGGTCGGTTCCCCCTCAATGCTCCACCGACCGCCCTTCTCCCTCAATTGAGAATCATTGCAAAGCACCCCAACTTCGATGAGCATGAAGAGCGGACTCCCTTTTTTCGGGCTTGTCACACTCTCACCGAGCCGGACTTCTCCTTCTGGCATGTACCCGAGCCCGCTCACGGTAGCCAGGCCCTCCCGGGATACCACCGAAGCGGCGGTCATTTCGCCTTTTGTAAGCGTGCCGGTCTTGTCGGAGCAGATCACACTCACCGAGCCCAGAGTCTCAACCGCCGGAAGCTTTCGGATGATGGCGTTTCGCTGTGCCATGGTGAGCACGCCCAACGCCAAAGTGATCGAAACAATAGCGGGCAGCCCTTCCGGTATCGCAGCAACAGCAATGCCTACGACTGCCATGATCGCTTCTGCCAACGGCATGCGGTGAATGGCGATTGCCACCGCAAGAATGGCAACTGACATGGCGAGAATGACCGCCGTTAGGACCTTCCCGAACCGGGCAAGTTGGCGGGTTAGCGGGGTCTGCAGCGCAGCCGCGTCGGCTACCAGCTGACTAATGCGGCCGAGTTCGGTGTTCGCACCAGTAGCAACCACCAGCCCCGCCCCACGTCCAGAGGTGACTATCGTCCCGCTGAATGCCATCGAGTTTCGGTCCCCTACGGTCGCCCCTTCCTCTGAGGGTTCAACCCGCTTCGAAGTGGGTACAGATTCCCCGGTCAGCGCGGCTTCCTCAATTCGGAGCGAGCGAGCCTGAACGATGCGAAGGTCCGCAGGAACTCGGTCGCCCGCCCGCAGCAGAACCCGATCTCCCGGAACCAAATCTTCCATTGGGATCTTGCTCTGCTTGCCATCTCGAACCACCACCGCCTTCGTGGTCAACATCCCGCGGATGGAGTCGAGTGCCTTCTCAGCCTTGCCTTCCTGGATGAACCCGATCAGCGCGTTGATCACCACTACCGCCAAGATGACTGCGGTATCAATCCAGTGCCCCAGCGCGGCGGTCAACACTGCCGCTACCAGCAATACATATATAAGGATGTCGTTGAACTGAAGCAAGAACCGCTTCAGCGAGCTCGGCTTCTTTTGCTCTGGCAGCTGATTCGCGCCAAACCGCTCTAGTCGTTCAGCGGCTTCTGCTTCGGAGAGCCCTTGCTGGGGGTCTGAAGCCAGAGCCTCGGCAACCTCCGCCACTTCCATGGCATACGGCATCTTGAGGTTCGCGAGAGCGGGCAAGTCCTTTCCCATAGGCGCAAGAAAGCGGTCCTGAAGGACCGCAATATAGAGTACTTACCGGCTAAGCCGCTATAAGGTCAGCGGCAGGTGTATCCGCCGTCGATGACCAGTTCGGAGCCGGTTACGAACTTCGACTCATCCGAAGCCAGGTAGACCACGCCCCAAGCGATGTCCATAGGCTCACCGATCCGTCCGATGGGGTGGAGGGCGACCAGGCTCTTCGTTACTTCCTCTACGTCTCCGATGCCCTTGGCATGATTCTCGACCATCGGGGTCCAGATGAAGCCCGGATGCACCGAATTGACCCGGATGCCATCTTGGGCATACAGTAGCGCATCGGTCTTGGACATCAAGGTGACTGCGCCCTTGCTGGCATGGTAGGGCGGAACGTCTGGCGCGCTAACCAGCCCATAGATGCTGGAGAGGTTGATGATGCTTCCTCCTCCTGCCCTCTTCATCTGGGGCACTCCGTACTTGGTGCAGTAGAAAACGCCCTTCACGTTGATATTCATCACTCGGTCCCAATCCTCCGAGTCAATTTCGTGAGTGGGCTTGTTGATCCCTGAGATGCCCGCGTTGTTGACGAGCACCGTGATCGGTCCGAACGCCTTTTCGACTTCCGCAAAGACCGCCTTCACTTCATCTTCGTCAGAGACGTCCATCTTCCAGAATCCGGCGGTGCCACCTTGTTGGTTGATTTGTTCTGCGAGAGCCCTCCCCTCGTCTTCCACGATATCGGTGAGTGCCACTTTGGCTCCCTCCGCCGCCATCGCTTCTGCGCACGCCTTACCGATGCCGAGCGACGCGCCGGTGATCAAAACGACCTTATCTCTGAGTCTCAATTCTCCTGCTGCCACACTTCATCTTACGCTCGTGCGGCATTTCGGGTTGAGAGGACTGGCTACCGAGGCTGGAGTTTTCGGAAACTTACTGGCCCGTCGACTCTCGGAATCACCACAACCTTGAACGGGCTCGCTTGGCCACTATTGCCGAAGCTACCACGGTTTGCTTCCCGCCAGCTAATCTCCAGCCCATCCCGATTTGTCGGTGTCACGGCCACGATGTCGACTTCAAAACCTGTCGAAGGCTTCGGCCCGAGGTTGATAGCGGCGAGCTGATAGAACTGCCAGTTAAGGGGTGGTGGTGCAGGGTAGTGCCTAGCCAACTGGTTTCGCTCCCAGTAGCGCTGCCACTGCGCCTCAGTTGAAATGACTTCGGTGCCAGAGCGGGTTGCACCAGATTGCGCGCCCGCCATGTGAACCACAGTTCCACCAGGCACTATAGGCAACGGCTGAGGCCGGTTGGTTCCACTGTTGATCACGTTCCGGACGAACGTCACTCGGGAGGACGAGCGCGCTGCGACCGAGATCAGCACCGGGCTGGTAATGACCTGGGTTACGCCAGATGAAGGGTGGGGCGCGATTTCCGTCCAATGCACTCGCATATTGCCGGAGCGAAGCAGTCGAACCGAGTCGATCCGAAGGTCGTAGCCACCAGATCGGCGCTGGCCCAGAGCAATGATGATCACCATCTCTCTGCCCCAGTCAACTTGCCCCTCTAAATCGATTTGTAGATTAGGCATGGTCGCCATCACCCTTCTAAGTTCCGGAATCGTGGTGGCAGTAGTCTCGAAGCCCCGAGTCGGACCGTCCAATTCGGACTTTAGTAAGGTCCGGGTTTGCACCTCGACTTCCGATCGTTGGGCTACCGCCAGCGACCCTACTGCGCCCAACAACAGAGCGCTCAATAACAACGTTTGCACCTTCATCCTGAATCTTAAGACGCGCGGCGGCTCGCCGCCGCGTCCGCGGGACCTAGGAGTGAAGAAGCTGCCGGAGCACGTATTGCAAGATGCCCCCGTGCCGGTAGTAGAGAACTTCCTGCGGGGTATCGATGCGAACAAGGCACACGAACTCCTTCGTGGTTCCGTCCTTCGCAGTTGCCCGAACCGTTACTTCTCTGCCGTTGGCGAAGCCGCTTTCGATCGCCTCGGAGATGCCGACAACATCGAATGACTCCTCGCCTGTTAGCCCCAAGCTGTGAGCACTGTCCCCGATGGCAAACTGGAGTGGCAAGACGCCCATTCCAACCAGGTTCGACCGGTGAATACGCTCAAAACTCTCTGCGATTACGCAGTGGATCCCCAGTAGCATCGGACCCTTTGCCGCCCAGTCTCGGCTGGAGCCGGATCCGTATTCTTTGCCAGCTAGGACCACCGTCTTGGTGCCGTTCGCTCGGTATCGCTCCGCCGCTTCGAAAATCGACGTGACCTCTCCGGACGGAAGGTAAGTGGTGAACCCGCCTTCGGTTCCGGGCGCCAGTTGATTCCGCAACCGGATGTTGGCAAACGTGCCCCGCACCATAACCTCATGGTTTCCTCTTCGGGAGCCGTAGCTGTTGAACATTCTCGGCTCTACACCGTGCGAGGTGAGATACTCGCCTGCGGGAGAATTCAGTTTGATCGCTCCGGCTGGCGAAATGTGGTCGGTGGTAACGCTGTCCCCAAGAATCGCCAATACCCGCATGTCGTTCAGCGGCTCCACCTTCTCTGGCGGGTTCGAAGACATCCCCACGAAGTAGGGCGGATGCTTGATATAGGTCGAGTTCACGTCCCAGCTGTAGCGGCTCGATTCGGTTACCGGAATGGCATTCCACTTCTCGTCTCCTGCATAAACGCTGGCGTAGTTAGTGCTGAAAAGATCGGGCCGGACAAACTGGCTCATCACCTCTTGCACCTCTGCAGGAGTCGGCCATAGATCCTTCAAGTAAACATCGTTGCCCTGGTCGTCTTGCGTCAGCGGGTCGGTCTCAAGGTTGATGTTGATGGTGCCAGCCAGCGCATAAGCGACGACCAACGGGGGGGACATTAGGTAGTTCGCCTTGATATCGGGGTTGATTCTGCCCTCGAAGTTGCGGTTTCCACTGAGAACGGAGACGGTGATCAGGTCCTTCTCGTGAATCTGCTTGGAAACAGCTTCTGGGAGAGGTCCGGAGTTGCCGATGCACGTGGTGCAGCCATAGCCAACGGTGTTAAACCGTGCCTTGTCCAGATAATCCTGAAGACCTGACTTCTCTAGATACTCCGTAACCACTCGTGAGCCAGGAGCGAGTGAGGTCTTCACCCAAATCTTCGGGAGCACGCCACGGTCAACCGCCTTCTTTGCCACAAGTCCGGCGGCGATCATCAGCGCGGGGTTAGATGTGTTGGTGCAAGAGGTGATGGCAGCGATCACCACGTCGCCGTCCTTCAGATCGAACTCTTCCTGGCGCTCCATCACGGCTACGGCGGCCTTCGACTCGGCTTTCTGGGTTGAACGGAGCTCGCGACCCGACAGCGCTTCGCCGAAAGCGCTGGAGAAGCTGTGAAACGCCTGGCTGAGCGTCGACCGGTCTTGCGGGCGTTTTGGACCTGCAACGCTGGGCTCGACCGTCGAGAGGTCAAGCTCGAGAACGGAGGAAAACTCTGGGTCTTGGGTCTGGTTGGTTCGCAACATCCCCTGCGCCTCCATGTACGCTCGAATGAACTGGATATGAGCCTCGCTTCGGCCCGTAAGGTGGAGATAGTCCAGCGTCTGCTCGTCTACGGGGAAGATTCCGCAGGTGGCGCCGTACTCGGGTGCCATATTCCCGATGGTGGCGCGGTCTGCAACCGTAAGGTGCTCAAGGCCAGGGCCGAAGAACTCGACGAACTTGCCAACCACTCCGTGCTTGCGCAGCATTTCGGTAACGGTGAGAACCAAATCTGTACTGGTGGCGACTTCTCTCAACCGGCCGGTGAACTTGAACCCAACAACTTGTGGAAGAAGCATGCTTACGGGCTGGCCCAACATCGCTGCCTCTGCCTCGATTCCGCCAACGCCCCAACCGAGCACGCCGAGACCGTTGACCATCGTCGTGTGCGAGTCGGTTCCGACCAAAGTGTCGGGGTAGGCGGTCCGGCTTTCGTCGTCTACGAACACGACGCGAGCCAGGTATTCGATGTTGACCTGGTGCACGATGCCGGTGTTCGGCGGTACGACTTTGAAGTTCTTGAACGCTCCCTGCCCCCACTTCAAAAATTCGTATCGCTCTCGGTTTCGCTCAAACTCCAGATCTCGGTTGATCATGAGTGACGCTTCCAGCCCGTAGGAATCGACCTGCACCGAGTGGTCGATAACGAGTTCAACCGGCTGAATGGGATTGATCTTGTTCGGGTCGCCCCCTAGAGCATCCATCGCATCTCGCATCGCCGCTAGGTCAACCACACAGGGAACCCCGGTGAAGTCCTGCAGCAGGACGCGGGAAGGCGTAAAGCTGATTTCCTTGGAGGGCTCAGCGTTCGGGTCCCAATTGGCGACTGCGAGAATGTCATCCTTCGTGATGTTCACTCCATCTTCCTTCCGGACAAGGCACTCGAGCAATATGCGGATGCTGAAGGGAAGTCTGGCTAGATTGCAGCCATGCTCTTGCAGCTTTGGCAGGCTATAGTACGTGAAATCTTCTCCGGCGAAAGAGAGTTGGGAGCGGGCACCGAACGAGTTCATAAGAGATAAGCGGAGCAAGCGTCCGCTCGGGAGTTCGACTGCGCGCGAAAATGGGCTGGTGTGCCGTTCTGCAGGTGGCCCCAAGCAGGCGCCATCCTCGGAGTATAGGATACCAGCCTGTCTGGCTGCTCCGAATCAGTAGACTTTGGACATGGATTCAACAAGGAAGAAGATTGGTCCCGTCGGCGCGGGTCACGTGCGGATTGAAACCGATCTGGATTGCACTGACGCCCGGCCGCTTGGCACTTTACGGGGCGAAGTTCGGTTAACGGGAGGCAAGGAAGGTCAGGAGCTACAACACCTGAAACTATGCCTGACGGTTGACGCGAGGATCGACGCTCTATTGCCAGTGCGAGATGACCATCTGGTGATTTTTGAATACGATTTTGCTGAGAAGCTGGAAGTGCCAGCTCACGCAGAGCAGTCGATGTCCTTCGAGATTCCGCTCCCGGGGGACATCCCCGTCAGCCTGGCAGAAACACGGGTCTACGCTGAAGTTCGGTGTCACCACCCGCATGTGCTCGAGCGAACAGTGATCGAAATCCAAGCTCCGGAATCCTATCTGCGGCTCATCTCCTGCATGGCGCTAGCTGGGCTTCAGGTGAAGGGTGCCTTCTGCCAGGAGTCGTCCGTTTTCGAGGCGTCTCGCCCTCTGGCGCAGTTCTTTGAATTTGATGCCCCGGAAACTGAGTTCAGTGAGGTGGAGGCGGCGTTCCGGCTTCAAGGTTCTCGAATTGATGTCTTCCTGGTCGCAGACCGAAAGAGGTCTGGGTTTCTCGGCTGGATTGACGACATCCTAGGCCACGATTCGATGGTCGCCCGTACTTCCGTTGGCGTTACGGATTCTGACGAAGCTATGATTCAGGCGATTCAAGGCGGTCTGCGCGCACTCAGCCAGAATTAGTTGGGCACCAGGAAACACACGCCGCCCGATATATACGTTACTAATATCGAGAATGAAAGTTTTGAACCTCACCTGTCTTCCGATGCTTGCCCTGCTGGGGCTGGCGGTAGCCCAAACCCGAGCCCAGGAATCTGGGGTGATTCCGATTGAGGCTGTCCCGATCGAAGAGCATAAGCCTGATAACCGAAACGTGAAAGTGTTTTTGCGCCAAAGCACAGAGGTGTTTCAGCCGGGTGACGAAGTCATGCTGGTGGTCGTTCTGGCTCATGAGAGTGGCTGGCACAGCTACTGGCAGAACCCAGGCGATAGTGGAATGCCAACAAATGTCGTTGTTATGGCACCCGCGGATATCCAAGTCGGCGAGGTGATGTGGCCGACACCGATGAGATTCGAATCCGAAGGGGTCTTCTCGTACGGCTACGAGGGCGAGACGCAGTTGCTGATCCCCATCAAAATCCCCGCCACGTTCACTGCATCGCAGCTCGAACTCGAAGTCACCGTCAACCTTCTGGCTTGCAAAGAGGTCTGCATCCCAGAGAACTCGACGATGAAGATCAATTTCTACCAAAGTGATGATCGAAGAGAGCGAGTGAAGGATTACGTGGAGCGCGCGAAGGCGCAAATGCCTCGGGACATCAGCCAAGTGCAAGGGCTGACCGTCACCTCAACCTACGGCGATACCGATCTTCAAATCACGGTCGGTGCTGCGCGGCCCATAAAGTCAATGGACTTCTTTGCGCTCGATCCGGAAATCATTACCGCAGAGCCCGGCCAGTTCAGAGCCGAGGGAGCTGGCGGAGTATTGGTGTTGCCGATGAACACCATCATGATCAACAAGGTGCCCACGCTCAAGGGCGTCTTGATCGTTGAGTACGAAGATGGCCAGCGGCAAGCGGTCAAAGTAGAACTTCGGCCGGGCAATTAGGCCCAGTCTTTGCTAAAGTTGCGCCGCTGGGGGACACCGACGCAACTTTATGCGTAAGAACCAATGGCGCTGCCGCGCCGAGGTACCAAAACCAATGAAGATCCTTGCAGTTCTCGCAGCGGGCGTTCTCGCTGCTTCACTTATCGCTTTCGGAATCCAGGACGGCGCTGCCCGAACCGCAGCTGTCGGCCAACCCGCCCCTGACTTCAAGCTTGTCGACTCGAACGGAAAGGAGCATAGCCTCTCCGATTTCAAGGGCAAGTATGTTGTTCTGGAGTGGTTCAACCACCAGTGCCCGTTCGTAGTCAAGCACTACCGACCGGGCAACATGCAGCGCTTGCAGAACCAGGCGAAGGAAATGGATGTGGTCTGGCTCACAATTATTTCCAGCGCTCCTGGCAAGCAGGGTCACCGCACCCCAGCTCAAGCAAACGAGCTCATCAGCGAGTGGAACATCGCGTCCGCAGCCATGTTGATCGATGAGAGTGGTGACGTCGGACGACTCTATGGAGCCCGAACAACCCCTCACATGTACGTCATCAATGCCGAAGGTCAGCTGATCTATGCCGGTGCGATTACGGACAACCCTTCTGCCGACTCCGCCACCATCGAAGGTTCACGAAACCACGTGATGGAAGCCTTGAGAGAGTCGAAGGCAGGCAAGCCTGTTTCAGTTCCGACAACTCAGCCCTACGGTTGCACCGTTAAGTACTAAGTAAGACTTTCATCGCAGTCCTCACAGGCCGCTGCCCTTGTGCAGCGGCCATTTTCTTTTTCAGGGCTGCGCTAGTCCAGCGAATCAAGCCAGCTGAACGCTTCGGCAAGAAACCTGGACCTGCCGCCGAGCTCGCAATGCTCGCCGCAGCCCTCAGCAGCGGTGAACTGCTGGAAGACCTTGGGACCTGGTAGGGCTTCGAATAGCGGCTTGGCAGTTGCGGAAACGTGATCGTTCTCGGCGGCAGCGATCCAGCACGGCATCGTGATCTTGTCCAAGATCGGCGCGTTGGTGTACTTCATCATCTCGCGGAAATAGTCTGAAGGGGTATCGAGTTGGTGCACGAGCATCCCCCGTTCCAAAGTGAACTTCATCTCCGGGCTGTTGATGAGCTGATTGATTTGCGCTTCCACTTGGGGGTCTCGGTCCATTAAAGCGGCTGCCACTTTGGCGCCCATCTGTGCCTCGACTGCTTCCTTGACGCCCAATTGACCAGGGTCCAGGATCAAAGCGCGAAGCTCAGGCACGACAGAAGCTCCTCGAACAGCAAGATATCCGCCCAAACTGGTGCCCCAGCTAATGAGCCGGTCCGGATCAAGCCCTGGCTGTTGACGGATGGTGTTCACCACCGGAAGGAATACGTTCTCCCAGTCGGGTCTCATCGGGATTCCCTGATCCCACAGCACCGCGCCTTGCCCGGGACCTTCGTAAAGCACCACATTGTAGCCACGTTCAAGCGCGGGCTGAGCCACCCAGAACCACCCCTCCGGTCCGCTCGAATCGTAGCCGGTTGTGTGCAGGATTGTGCCTTTGGGGCTGTCGAAATCGGTATAAAAGATTCGAGCGCGCAGGTTAACCGGTTCGAAAGGGATTTCAACGACTACCGACTCGTACTCGGCGTGTTCTACGAAGTCTGCAAAGGTCTCGTACTGCGCCAAGAACGAATCGACCGCCGCTTGCTCCGGCTTTGGCTTGAAGCTGCAGGATGCTGCCGTTCTTAGATAGTTCGAGGCGCGTAGGTAGGCATCTCGGGCTCCGATCCAGTCCCGTACATTTTCGCTCGCCTTTGGCGCGAGGGAACGGGCGAACTCCGTCCATGCCTTGATCCAGGAGTCAACGTCTCCGTCCTTGATCTGCTCTCGAATGGCGAGAACCTCTCCGGGCTCCGCTCCTCGAAAGGAGGCATGACCAAGGGCGCGCCATGCCGCAGCGTCCATAACCGGGTCTTGAAACAGTTTTACGTTCATGTTTGGGGTCACTTAAAGCTTATCTCGGCGGCGAAGCCAACGGAACCACAGCGTGGGCCGAAGGGGCACCCCGAGAGGGAAGAGTGACCGATAGTTCTTTCGCAGCATGAGGTCCGCCCCACCGCTTTTCATGATCTCGAAAACGAATGCATCCGGTTTTCCGTCGGGCCCGATGATAAACGTAACGAAGTCGAAGCTCTCGTTTTCATCGCCAAACCCGGGGATCCTTACCGGGAACGTATCGCGGTCCCACGATTGAAGAACAACTCTGTGAAATGCTGGAGCCATTCTCAGCCTCAGCTCGCCGTCAACCAGAACCACCTCGACTTCCCCGGCAAGATCGCTCTCAAAGGTGCCCGTGTATAGCTCCAAGTCCATCGGCGGTCTTGGGTTCTCCGCCGGTTTTGGTGGCTGAAACGCTGTCATGTTCTGGAACTCCATGAACTCGGTGATGTAATCCTGATCCGGCAGACCGGCGGCCATGTCCATCCACCGGTACATCATCGCCTCTGGCAGGTTGTTTGCCCCGAGGTTCGAAAGGACCACGATGCCCGCATTGAGCTCTGGAGAGAAGCCCATGATGGCTTTGCAGCCGGTGGTGCTTCCGTTGTGCCAGATGACGCTATAGTTGTCGGCAATAGAGTGGAGCAGACCCTGTGCATAGAACGTGCGGCCCATAGTTTGTGCCGTGGGCATTTCTCTGCGGAAGGGAATGATCGTACGGGGCTCATGGATGAACCTGGCGGTCTGAGGCTCCAGAACCTTCACACCGTCAAAGGTGCCCATGTTCATGTGCATCTGGAGGCAGTTCGCCGGTTGTTCAATGCGCCGAACCACGCAATCATGCAAGCAGATAGCTCCGACGGTCCGATCTCCCTTCTTCGGTCTTGACCATTTGGTGAGTGGCATTACATCTACGGGCCAGCTGGCGGCATCAATGCAAATGCTCCCGACAACCTCGGTGAAAATTGTGCCGTCCTTGATTAAGATATAGGTGAGCCCGGGTACCCCAAAGACTTTCTGACCTTCCGCGGCGTATTCATCAAACTTCGCAAAGTGTGGTGAGAAGGACGCGTCAGGTTGGGATGCGAAGATGGACTGGGTGGCAAGGAGGCAGAGAAGCGCGGAGTTCATGTGCCTGACGGGTATGCCGTAAGGTCATGCAGACTCCCGCCCAATCTAGGGCTTTCTGTCCCCTTGTTCTCCCGCAGGAAACGCAAAAAGCAGTCCACGGGCCTCCTCAGCGGAAGACCGTGGACTGCTCCGTTATTGTCGTTGACTCGCTACTGTTTTCGGCGATAGAGATTGTCGCCCCCGCTCTCCAGGATGTCGAGCGAGAAGGCGTTGGGCACGCCGTCCGAGCCGACGATAAAGGTCACGAAGCTGTAGCTCTCCGATTCGTCTGCCATTCGGGGAATCCTCAAGATGAAGGTGTCTCGGTCCCACGGCTCCAGGATCATCGTATGGAAGACAGGCGGGATGCGAAGCTGTAGCTGTCCGCCAACTTGCGCCACTTCGATGTCGCCTGTGAATTCGCCCGAGAAGGTGCCCACATACGCGCTCAGATCCATCGGAGGTGCAGGGTTAGAAGGACGAGTTGGCGGCTGGAAAGCGATCTTGTCTTGCAGCGCCTTAAACTGGGTCAGATAGTCCTGATCTGGCAATTCAGCGACCATATCCAGCCATCGGTACATCATCGCTTCGGGCAACGTGTTTCCGCCGAGGTTCGACAAGATGACGATGCCTGCTTTGAGATCTGGCGAGAAGCCCATCATCGCCTTGCAGCCAGTGGTACCACCGTTGTGCCAGATCACCGTATAGTCGTCCTTAATGGAGTGAACCAAACCCTGGGCGTAGAAGGACCGACCGATGTCGGCAGCGGTCGGCATAGAACTGCGGAACGGCAAGATGGTCTGCGGTTCGTGCAGGAAGTTCGCTGTGTCTCGCTCCAAGATCTTCGCTCCATCATAGGTGCCTAGGTTCATGTGCATCCTCAGGTAGTTCGCCATGTCCAGCACGTTCGAGTTGATGCCGCCCGCAGGACCGTAAATGTAGGGCCATTCACCAAACGGCCAGTCCCGAAGAAGAGGGATCGGACCCTTAGGACCCGGAGTGTGCATGATCGCGTGGTTTGGCGCATCAAATAGCCCGGCCATGGTCGTGGTGGAGTTGGTCATCTTCAGCGGGGCGAAAATTCGCCTTTGAATCAGGTTTTCCCAAGTGTCATTCTGCTTGAGCTCCGAGAGCCGAGCTGCCTGAAGCCACATATTGTTGACGTAGGCGAATTGCGACCGGAAACTGGACACCATCGGCGTATGCCGCATGGCATGGCGGATATCGTCTCTGGAAGCACCCAGAAACGCGAGGAAATCCGTCGCATAGGCTTTCTGACCGCTTCTCTGCGCCATGGTGTCCACCACCATGAACTGGCGGGTGACCCACGGATCGCTCATCATGAACGTTGGGTCGATATCGACGACTTTGGTCGTCCAATCGAACTTACCTTCATCAACGGAGATGCCGTTGAGAACAGCGGTGAAGCTCTTGCTGATGGAACCGATTTGATATACGGTCTCCACATCGACCAGCTCGGGCCTACCAAGCTGCTTGACGCCGACTGCACCGGTGTGCACGATTTGGCCATCCTTGATCAGGGCATAAGAGAGTCCTGGAACGCCGAAGACCTTTTGACCTTCGGCTACAAACTCGTCGAACTTTGAAAAGTCAGGTTCAGTGACCTTTGCGGAATCTGCCGTAACGACGACCTGGGTAGCCAACAGGCAGAGAAGAACTGAATTCATTTCTTCCCTCAGTATGTCAGTAACCGCAACGGGTGCGCAACATTGCTCAGGTCATTGGATTGCATAAACTGGAAATATGTCGAAAGGATTGTTGATCACTTTGATCGCCGTTGGTGGCGTCCTGCTGATGTGCGGAGGAATGGCTGTTACCATGATGATTATGTGGCGACCCATGATGCGATCGATCGAACCTCAAATTGCTTGTTCAGTGCACATGAGTGGACTACAGTCTGCCCTCAGCAGATATGCGAACAAGCACGGACGAGCACCTGATGCAGAAAGCTGGCAGCAAGAGCTCGCTCCGTTTGTGTTGGGCAGGGAAGAGGTCGACATTCCATTCTTTGATGTGCCGGCCATAGACTTCGAGGCGCCTCTGAGATGTAACCTGGAAAACCCAGAAACGGGTATTGCGTTCAACCGGAGCATCGCCGGAAAATCTTGGAGCGACATTCCCGACACCGCTGTAACCTTCTTTGAATGGCCAGAAGTCGAGCTGAACTTGAGCGTTCCCTTTAAAGAACTTCCTGAGGCGGAAAGTCCCAAGATTGTCGGTACTCCCAGAGGATGGGTGACCGTAACCAAGGGCCGATTCAGTACGAATGTCCCGACTAAAGGCGGCGGATCGGAACTTTAGACGGCAAATGCGCTATGATCAATTAAAGTCGCTATGAACAAGACTGTCCTGATCATCCTCATTATTGTTGGTGCCCTCTGCCTCATCTGCGGAGGTGGAGGAGCAATATCTTGGTTCGTATTCCGAGACCAACTTGATGGACCGATGCAATGTGGTGTAACCCTTGGCGCAGCGCATACAGCATTGGTCAGATATGCTGAGAAAAACGGGACTCTTCCAAATGAGAAGAACTGGCAACTCGCTCTCGCAGAGTTCATGCCCCGAGACGGTATCGACTTTATGGGAATGAGGGTCCCTTCTGCAGATGAGGTATGGATTTGTAACCCTTCAAACCCCGAAACCGGAATCGCATTCAATTCAGACCTTTCCGAAGTGAAGTGGGAACAGCTCACCAACAGATCTGTGATTCTTTTCGAACTTCCCAAATCGGGCTTGAACCAATCCATGCCGTACAAAATGCTGTCCTTCGACGATTCTCCAAAGGTTGGACCAAATCCACGAGGATGGTTCGTGGTAACGAAAGTCGGCGTGGAGTCGGCTCAGAGCGTTCCGCAGTGAGGAACGGTTTGAGAGAACGTATACTGTCACTAAAGCGTCGTAACGATTAGAAGTGAGCTTAATGACAAATTTATATGGCTTTGTGCTGGGCGCCCAGGAAATCATTCTCATCCTGGTGGTTGTGCTCTTACTCTTTGGTGGAAGGAAGATCCCCGAACTGATGCGCGGCGTCGGTCGTGGCATGGGAGAGTTGCAAAAAGGGCTCGAAGAAGGGAAGAAACAAATGAGCGCGATCACCCAAGAATCGTCAGGCAGCGAACCGATCAGCACCCCCAAGCCAGCCGCAGAAGAAGTCAAAACGACCAACTCCGGCAGCTGATTCACTCGCCGATCGGCTCAATCTGAACCTGGAGACCTGGCGCCCAATGCGCCATCTTGCTTCGGGAACGCAGATCGAGGTAACCCAAGACGGGGTACCCACCCAAGGTCCCGCAATCGGGACCCAAAACCACCAGCGAGTCGCTAGCAGGTGCTTGGATCGTGCCGAATCCTACCGGCAAACTTCTCCCCGGCTGCTCGGGTAGCTGCTTCAGAGGCTGATCCAACTTGATCCGAACTCCGACACGGTTCGAATCGACCTCCACCACACCAGTAAGACGGTCTGGAACGAAACCTCTTGCGCTTGATCGCTCGCTCAGCAGCTGCGGGGTTGCGAGGTTTGCGCTCTCCGAAAGACAAGCACCAGCCGTTGCGCGCAGCGTCTCGCCGCGCTGCTCTACACCGCCAGAGAGCGCTAGGTAGAACCGAAAGAACTCGCCAAACGGCATAAGCCGAATCCGCTCGCCAGGCTCTAGAGCGAGTAGTCCGGCACCCGACTGCTGCGCGGCGCCCACAACCGACGCCCCGAGCACCGAAAAGACAGCACCCTCGGAATCCGCCTCCAATTCCACCATACCGTACGAGGCTTCGAAGACCGGCGCACCTTCCTCGTTGCCCATCAAGGCGTTGCAAAGCGCCGCGCTGATCTCGTCGAACGGCCCTCCCGTAGGCACCCCGTACCTCTGCCGACTGAACTGGCGAACCCTAACCGCGCTGCCAACCGGAGCCTTCCGAAGGATTACGCCCATGCTTCGATCTTGTACCCAGCCTCTTCTAAAGCAACCCGCGCCGCTCTCAACATCAGTTCGCTAGAGGGTGAATCAGCATGAACGCAAAGAGAACACACTCTCGCTACAAGGCGAACTGCTTGAATGCTGGCGACCTTGGGATCATCGATCACAGCGCCCACGTTTTCTCTCGGCACCAACTGACCTGAATCGGTATATGCACGGTCGATAAACCCTTCCGGCACGAACCCGACCCCAGCCAACTCCGCCGCAAGAGGATGCTCACTGTCGGGAAGCCCCAAGAGGTGCAGTTGCGACTCCTGCAGAACCGAGACGAGGGTGTCAAACGCAACCCCTTTCTTGGTCGATTGGTTATAGAAAGCGCCGTGAGGCTTAACATATCGGGCACCAATAGCCTTCAGCCACAGCGTTTGGAAGATCAAAGACTCCTTCGCATCCAGAATCTCTTCGTCGTCCATTGATCTGCGGCCAAAGTTCTCTCGGTCTGGGTAGCCCGGATGAGCGCCGTACACCACACCAAATGTCTGGCAGAGTTCGACAACTCTCAGGGTTTCGTCTCTACTTCCGGCATGCTCTCCCGCGCAGATGCTTGCCGAAGACACCAAAGGCAGGAGCAACTCCTCCAATCCGGTGCCTTCAGCCGCGTCGATCGAAAGGTCTACAAGGTCCATTCGCCCAGCCTCACTCCCCGAAGCCGGTCGAACTCATCCGCGCTCACAGGCACAAAATGAATCTGGTCACCCGTCCGTAGCGGAAACCAGCCGTCCTCGGTATCGGCAATCTGAAGGGGAGTCCGCCCGATCAGGTTCCAACCACCCGGGCTACCTTCCGGGTAGATGCAGCAAAGGTCGTCGACGATGCCTACAGAGCCGGGCGGCACTGAAGGTCGCGGGGTACTTTTCCGCGGAAGGTTGCAGAGCGACTGGGGCAACCCACTGAGGTACGGGAAACCAGGTCGGAACCCCAGCGCCTCGCACTGGTATGTCGCCGCAGAGTGCATCTGCACCAACTCGGCATCTGTAATGCCCAGTGTGTGGGCGACCTCGTCCAGGTCTTCCCCAGCGCCAAAGTACACCGGCACCATCCACTGGCGAGCAACTGCCTGTTGGCTTATCGGCAAAGACGACGCGATGCTGGCAGCGAGGTCTGCCCGAAAGAGTAGCGGGTCGGCAAGAACCCCTACTCGGTCGAAGGCAGGATAAACCGATCTCGCTCCATCAAATGCCGCCTCTTCCAGACCGGTGGCAAACTGCTGCGCTTCCTCTGGCGTGTCCCATTCAAAGACCCACAGGTCAGCGGCTGATTTGAACCAAGATCGAAGTCCCATCACTAGGTAGTATTTAGCAATCCGGGGGCAATCTGCCTGCCCTAGTGCGTTATAGAGGAAACCAGGAGCAGTAGCAACGAATGGTCGATCACGTAGAGATTCCCATACACGTCGAGCCAGGAGCGACACCCCCCGAATACGCCACACAAGGTGCAGCGGGCATGGATTTGCGATGCCTGGAAGACTTCTCCCTGGAGCCTATGGAGCGCCAAATTGTCAAGACCGGACTTCGCGTTGCCATTCCAGAAGGCTTCGAGGCACAGGTTCGGCCACGTTCGGGGCTGGCAGCGCGGCACGGCATCACCATGGTCAACTCGCCAGGCACCATCGACAGCGACTACAGAGGGGAGATCGGGGTGATTCTGATCAACCTGGGAGCAGAAAGAGTCCAGTTCAGCGCGGGAGAGCGAATCGGTCAGTTGGTAATCGCGCCGGTGGTTCGCGCCCAGTGGCAGTTGGTCGCGACTCTTGAAGCTAGCGATCGCGGGGAGGGCGGCTTTGGCAGTACCGGCACGGGATAGCCACCGAAAGCTTGCTAAAGCCAATCACCTGCGGGTTCAAGGCGATCTAGAGGCAGCTTACGCGCTGTGCGAAGAGATTCTCGCTGAGTATCCGCACGAGCTTGACGCCTACTTGCTCATGGCACAGATCGCCGCCGACAAAGGAGACGAGCAAGAGGCGCTCCATTGGTCCCGAATGGCAGCAGACCTCGCTCCGGAACTGGGAAAGGTTGAGAATCTGAAACAATCGCTTCAGGAGAGGCTTGAGGCCGAGGAAGTGGCAGAGCCAATTCAAGACCCCAGGCGAAAGAACAAGGCGATTGTCTTTGCCTTTCTCTGCGTATTCTTCATGATGATCGCCGTCTGGGTTGCTCTCTTTTTCAGCAACAACCCGGAGCTCCGACCGGGCCGCTCTACGGTTCAGCTCAACCCACTGGTGATCGATATGCGCCCAGTACCACCGCCGGTAAGCAGCGAGCCGCTGCCCATGGTCAGCCATCTATCGATGAGCCCTTCCGCTGCCGACGTTCAGCTGCACAGCGCGATTCTGGACCGCGTCGGAACCTCGAGACAGATCTTCTTGAGTTCAGCCGACCAGCAATCCGGGCTGCTGCTCTCGGTAATGGCGCTGGAACAGGATGACCCCCTCAAGTGTGCCGCATTTTTTGCCCTGGCTCTCGACGAGCTGAACCCGGGCAGGCCGATGGTGATCCAGGTGCTCCAGCGCCGGCAGGTGGTGCTCGTAGCCCGAACCCGACCCCCACTTGCTGAAGGGGCAAACGGGCAGAAGCGGTACAGCGACCCCGCCGAGCTGGAAGATAGCGCGGTGCAAGGTCTCTTCGCCGAAGTGCAGAAGTTTGATGTAGCCCCGGAAGAGCCGACGCTGAACTCCGTGAGTGGAGACCTGTGGGAGCCACAATCCACTCAAAGATGAGCGCGGCTTATGATTGTTGCGTTGTCGGTAGCGGCCCTTCGGGCTCGTCGCTTGCGTATTTCCTCGCCAGCAGAGGCAAGAAGGTTTTGTTGCTGGAGAAGCTGGCATTGCCGCGGTATAAGCCCTGTGGAGGCGGCTTGGCGCCCACCGTTCAGGATTACTTTGACTTCGACCTGGCTCCTGCGATTTCCACTAAAGTCCGCAAGATTCGCTATTCGTTTGCCGGCGAACGCCCGATCGATGCCGAGATAGATACCGCCGAACCGCTCTGGATGGTGCGCAGAGAAGTGTTCGACAACTTCCTGTGCGAACAGGCGGCGAAGGCTGGCACGGAGGTCTTGGATCAGACGGCACTGAAAGGTTTGCGGGAATCGGAAGCCGGGTGGACCGTAATTGCCGACAAGGGCGAGTTCGAGTGCGGCTTTGTGGCTGCCTGCGATGGCGCAAAGGGACAGACTGCCTCCTTTCTGGGATTCAAGGATCGCCAGCGTTCAATCGCCGGCGCTATCGAAGCGGAGCACCCTCAACCCATGAGCGAGCCCGTGCTTCACTTGGAGATGGGCATGGTGCGCCGCGGCTACTTGTGGAATTTCCCGAAGGCAGATGGCCAGTCACTGGGAATAGGTGTTTTTCGCCAGAAGAAGAAAGAATCATCTGATCCGATTCGGGACCGATTAGATGACTATCTAAAGCTGTTCGGACTGGAGCTGAGTGACTGCGAGCAACACGGGCACCCGATCAACCTGTGGAACGGTCATCAGCGGTTGCACACCCGGAACGCCGTTTTGGTGGGAGACGCCGCTTGCTTGGTCGACCCGTTTACCGCCGAGGGCATTCGCCCCTCGATTCACAGTGCGCGCATCGCCGCAGACTCGTTGCTCGAGGCGATGGAGCACGGTGAAAAGCTTGATGGCTATTCCCGTCGGGTTCAGCAGGAGATCGGGGAAGAGATGAAGTGGGCTTCCCGTATCGCCACGATGTTCTATCAGTTTCCGCAGGCCGGATACAGGGCTTTCGCCGAGTCACCGACGGGAACGCAGCGGCTAGGTCAGCTCCTAACTGGCGAGCGAACCTACAAAGACCTTGCTGGAAGCGCCATCAAAAGATTGAAAGCCAAAATCGGCCTTTAGTACGACTTCAGCGGAGTTCACCGAGAGTAACGAAATTCGGCTCAATTCGACCACTAAATGAAGCGTATTTCATCCCACCGCCTATTGAGGTGGAGGGTCCAGAACTAGGGCGATTCGGGGCGAAGTCGTGGGGCAGGAAAACTTGGCGGTGAATGTCTATGTTTCACGAACGGCTTCGTTTAAGTCGTTTCTTGAAAGAACTCCATAGTAGATGAGATGTACCCCTACCTCAAGAGGCCGATGGATCGTCCAAATCTGTATATAGTCAGAGGCTCAAAGAGTCGCAACCGATCCGATAGGACCGGAAATTCACTGCTGACCGGTTGAGAACCACCTCTTGGGTGCCCGGGGGGCATCTACCAGCATATGGTCATAGCAGGGCAACAGAAGAATGCCGGAACAACCGGGTCTTTCGATGAACAGGCTTACGGAGCTATGGCGGTCGTTCGCTACTCTTCGTCCTCCTTGCCGATGGCGTTCTTGCCGGTGTAGAGGTACATCCCGTAGGCGAGTGCAAATCCGACGGCAATCAGCAGAATCCCAAGCGCCACGTTGGAGACCGGCAGCTCACCTTCTTGCATCGGCTTCTGCGGGACCATCATTTGAACGATCCCCAGCACTGTGAAAAGGATCAATGGCACAGGCCAGTACTTGAAAATCACCGTACCGTCAGTGTACGACCTTGCCCGAAACTCACAACCACTCCGGCGCGGCTATCCCAGTTGGTGACCCAAGATCAAATAGGCGATGCCGAAGTAGATCAAGACCCCGACAAAGTCCATGATGGTGGTGATTGCGGGTGCGCTAAGTGTGGCAGGGTCAATTCCCGCCCGCCGCGCAGCCATCGGCAAAGCAAGCCCCATCACGCTCCCAATGATGATCACCAGAAACATGGATATCCCGACTACGGCAAGTACATCCCACCCGATACCACGCCATAGCCGCACAAACACCACTTCGATCAAGGCGATGGTCAAACCCAACATCAACGCCACCACAAAGTCGCGCCGAATGGCAAAGAAGAAGTCGCGCCAGTTGATGTGAATCTGGCCCAGCGACATCGCCCGGATCACCAAAGTTGCCGACTGGCTGCCCGTGTTTCCTCCCATGCCCAGCACCGGCGCAATGAAAGCCGCTAGCACGACCGCTGCCTCCAGCATCGCCTCTTGTCGGGCAACGAAAGTCGAGGTGATCACGCCAAAGAAGGTCAGGAGGGTCAGCCAAACTACCCTCGCCTTGTATATCTTGGTAATGGGTGTGCTGCGGAGGTCCAGGTCGGGCCCGTCCCCTTGTATCGCTCCACCGAACTGGACCAGCCGCTGGGCATCTTCTTCCTCAAGCAACGAGAGCGCATCTGATGCGTGAAGGCTTCCCACGAGTCTGCCTTCGTTATCCAAAACGGGCAAAACGGGCATCTCGTACTCACGGAACAGCTTGGTGGCTTCCGAGACCCTGGACTGCGCGCTAACGTGCAGGTCTGGCTCAATCGCCTGTTCACTGACTGGTGAATCCGGGTCTGCCTTGATCAGCTTCGCTAGCGGAATATAGCCCACGTACTGCCGCTGGGGACCGATAACGAATACGTAGTCGAGATCTTCGTAATCCAGCTTGGATTGCCGGACCATGTTCAGTGCCTGCGCCGCCGTAGCTTTGTCCCGAACTGCCAGATAACGCGGGTCCATCTCTCTGCCCACGCTGTTGTCGGGATAGCCAAGCAAGAGGTTCAGCTCGCTGAGCGCCTGGGGAGAGAGCAGGTTGGTGATCCGCTTGACCACCTTCGCTGGCAACTCGTCCATCAGCTCGATCATGTCGGTGGTATCCAGGTCAGAAACCAGCCGCTGCGCCTCGGGGCCTTCTAGACCTTCCACCAATTCCGCCTGTTCGTGAGGCTCGAGCATCTCGAAGACCTCCAGAGACTCTTCTTTGTTGAGCATGCGCAAGATGAGAAGAGCCTCGGCAGCCGTTGCCGATCGCATCAGGTCGATCAGCTCTTCCGTGCTCATCCGCTGCAACCTTTCAACAGCCCACTCTAAGCGGTGCTCGGAGATGGCATCTCGAAAGTCATCAATTCGCAGCTGAGCTTCATGCTGTGAATCGACGGGGGTATTCATGGCGCACATTCAAGGCTACCAAAGGACTGACGCCGAAACTATTCCGAGTCGTGCTGCGTAAGCGTCTAACAATCAGACCTGGCATGTGGAACTGAGGAGGCTCCCAGCTTTGTATGGTTCCATGATGTCGGTTGGAAAGACGATGAAAAATTCGAAGTTTGCTTTAGGGTTCCTGTTTGCGGTGGGGATTGTAGCGGGTGGGGTTGCACAAGACCTGGACCAGAAGGTGAACCTGGATCTACCCGGAGTTTCTGCCCGAAACCTGATGTCGATATTGTCCCAACAGACCGGTATCAACTTCGAGTCCTCCACCTTTACTGAGAACGACGTTCTGGTTGTGCGTGTGAAGGATATGCCACTAGACCAGCTGCTGGTCCGGATTTCTAACGTAACGGGGGCAGAGTGGGAGCCGATTGGCGGAGGCTTCCGGATGATCCGCACTACTCAGCGGAACCGTGACCTGATGGAGCAAGAATCCCAGCAGCGCGGTGAGCGGCTGAGACCAGCAATTGAAGCCGCTGCTCAGCGGATCAAGGTTGATTTCACAGACGCCGAGATCGACGAGTATGTGAGAAGAGAGCGGGAGGCGCGGCAGGCGCTCCGCCAACAGTTTGAGGCCATCGTCTACCGGACCAGAGGGGAAGGACAGGCGCAAGGCGAGGCTCAGGGACAACCCGGCGCTCCGCTTATCTTCCAAGCACTAGGAGGCCAGATTTCGACAGCTTTCGGTCAGAGACCCTATGACCCGGCGATGATGGCGATGCGAACCGCGCTTGAGACCCTCGATGTCAGCCGGCTCGGCATGATTCAACATGGCGAGCGAGTGGTGTTTGCCAACAACCCTACGCCGAGGCAGCGCCAGGCACCGTTCGACGTTGGAGCAACCAGCTCGAAGTTCGTGAGCGCGAACAACCGGATCGTGGACCTGGTCGGTATTGATCCAAATCAAAACGACCAAGCCTGGATCGGTTTCTTGAGCCAGCAGAACACTCCACAGCGCATCACTGGCGGGATTCGCAAGGTCATGTTGATCGCCACCCGAGAGTCAGCGGACGAGATTCGACTGTTGATTCGGTTCTACGACAACGAAGGTGCCCTGCGAGGTGAATCCGCGCCAGTCACCATCCGCACCAACTCCGCGACGCCACCCGCCAGGGCGGCAGTGGCAGGAAGCAGCGGACTGCCATTCACCGGAATCCAGCAAGAGTTCATGAAGATCATGGCGGACCGAGAGCGGGGAAGCCAGCTCCCCGGATTTGTCGAGAGTGCCGTGGTCTCCAACGTTGGCGGAACACGTTTGGCAACGGCTTTCACTCAGATTGCGGGTGCAAAAACATTCCCGATGAGTGAAGAACTGCTGACCTATCTTTCGAACCCTGCGACCAACGAGCCATTGGGTCTGATTGCTGGACCAGCGCTCCTTCAGGCCAGCCAGTTGCGAGACAAGAATGTCGTAGCCAGCTTGCCAGACAGTCTATTCAGTAGTGCCCCCGCTCTCGCCGCTTCGACATCGGCAGACGGCATCTTGAAGGCGATGGATGCTCTCGGGTTGGAAGCCAAAGAAGTCGAAGGTACTTGGGAGATCGCTCCTACTTATCTCTATTCTACCGCCATTGAGCGGTTCAACCGAAGAGCGCTGCAGCAGTTGTTCAGCTCAATTGGCAAGAAGAAGTTCATGAACCTCGCCGATGCCTCAGCCTACGCGAGCACGGTCTCAAACGCAGCTCGCCTTACCGAGGCAGATATGGAGCTTCTGGGCATGGTTTATCCAAATTCGAGTTCCTACTACCGGTTCCTCGCGCTCAGCTCGTTTCCGATGCTCCAGGTATTCCACACCTTGACGCCACAGCAACGACAGTTGATTGCTCAAGGCGGTACTGCCGTTTTGAACCCTCAGCAGCGACAGATTGCTGAAGGTGGTGTGTTCGGTGCTAGTGGCGGTAGCCCCTTTGGTCAAGTATTTGGTCGAATGGGTAGGGTAGCCCGCGGCGGCGGCCCTGCGGCGATGATGACTTCATTGCAAGACGAGATCACCGAGATGCTTCCTAACGGGTTGCCGCAAGGCGCTTCGGTAGGGGCAACGACAAGCCCTTCAGATGGTGTCTTTGGCATGGCTGATATCAGTCGTGATGGTCGATTCCTCAGAGCCGGCGAACTTGGCGCGACGAGACAGTTCGGAAACCTGATCGGAGGAGGTATGGACGACTTTTCAAAGTTCCAGCTGGCAAACCTCGAAATCATCGTTCTCAATCTTCTGCTGAACGACAACGTGATCACCTCTGGCTTCTTGCAGGATCAGTGGATAGCACCAAACTCGAGGGTGATGAGCTTTGACGAGTTACCCGAGTCGATGCGCGCCGGTCCCCGAATGCAGATGCCCGGGGGAGGGGTACGCGCTGCTCCTCCGCAACGCCGAACAGGTCCTGGCCCAGGCCAGGGACAAGGCAGCACCGGACCCTAGAAACTTCCCCCAGCAATCGCTGACGGGAATGTTTCCAATAACGTAAACTTTAACGGGGCTGGGCTTAAAAAGCTCCCCTCGCGTGAACCCATGAGCACTGAAATTCTGGAGCAATTTGCCGAGCGAGATTACGACGCCGGCTTTTCATCTGACGTTGAGTCGGTCGCCTTCGAACCGGGTCTGAACGAGGACATCGTTCGCCGCATCAGCGCGGAGAAGCAAGAGCCAGAATGGATGTTGGAGTTCCGGTTGAAGGCGTATCGGCTTTGGCTGGAGATGAAGGAGCCAACATGGCCCAACGTGAAGTACCAGCCCATTGACTTCCAAGACATCACCTATTTCTCACGCCCGAAGCAACTGCCCAAACTGAATTCGCTCGACGAGGCGGACCCCGAACTGATCCGCACGTTTGAGAAGCTGGGCATTCCGTTGCATGAGCAGAAAATGCTGGCTGGCGTGGCTGTGGACGCTGTTTTCGACTCCGTTTCAGTTGTCACCACATACAAGGAGAAGCTGGCGGAGCTTGGGATCATTTTCTGCTCTATGAGCGAGGCAGTCCGAGAGCATCCCGAACTGGTGCGCAAGTACCTCGGCTCCGTAGTGCCTTACTCTGACAACTTCTATGCAACGCTCAATTCGGCAGTGTTTTCCGATGGCTCGTTCGTTTACGTGCCGAAGGGGGTTCGGTGCCCGATGGAGCTTTCCACCTACTTCCGTATCAACGAGCTGAAGAGTGGTCAGTTTGAGCGCACCCTCATCATCGCCGAAGAAGGTGCCTACGTTTCGTATCTCGAAGGATGCACCGCACCCATGCGAGACGAAAATCAGCTGCACGCTGCAGTGGTTGAGTTGGTCGCGCTAGATGACGCAACCATCAAGTACAGCACCGTGCAGAATTGGTACCCGGGCGACAAAGAAGGCAAAGGCGGCATCTACAACTTCGTTACCAAGCGAGGTCGCTGCATCGGCAAGCGGTCCAAAATCACCTGGACTCAAGTTGAAACCGGCTCTTCGATCACCTGGAAGTACCCCTCTGTGATCTTGCAGGGAGATGACTCAATTGGCGAGTTCTACTCCGTAGCGCTCACCGCCAACAAGCAGCAGGCAGATACGGGAACAAAGATGGTCCACATCGGCAAGAACACCCGAAGCACGATCGTCTCAAAGGGCATCTCGGCAGGTAATGGTCAGAACACGTACCGAGGGCTGGTGAAAGTGAACGCCGGTGCAGAAGGCGCGAGAAATTACTCTCAGTGCGACTCCATGCTGATGGGTGACCGTTGCGGTGCGCACACCTTCCCGTATATCGAGGTGAAGAACCCTAGCGCGATCGTAGAACATGAAGCCTCAACCTCCAAAATCGGTGAGGACCAGATCTTCTACTGCAACCAGCGCGGCATCCCAACGGAGGACGCGGTGAACATGATCGTCTCAGGATTCTGCAAGGATGTTTTCCGCGAATTGCCCATGGAATTTGCCCTGGAGGCAAAGAAACTTCTGGGTGTGAGCCTGGAAGGCAGCGTCGGCTAGTTTCTGCTGTGTCGGCTACCGTGGTTCTGGCATAAACTATGCCAACCATGGGAGTGCCTGAGACCGAACCCGGCTCAAAGATCCGCCACAAGCTTCTCATCGTTGAAGACGACCCCGCGATTCGGCAGCTGCTGAAGATGGGGTTCAAGGGCACCCAGTTTCGGGTTATTGAAACTGAAAACGGGAACGACGGAATTGAGCAGGCAGCCAAGTCCAGCCCGGACCTAATCGTCCTCGATCTGGGATTGCCCGACATGGAAGGGATCGAGGTGCTTCGAATGGTGCGCAGCTGGAGCCAGGTACCGGTCATCATCCTCTCTGCACGCGGGCAAGAGAAGCAGAAAGTGGCGTGCCTGGAGGCGGGCGCCGATGACTACGTGACCAAGCCGTTCGGCGTGAACGAACTCATCGCCCGTGCCAACGCGGTTCTGCGCCGTGGGTACGGCTCCGCAACCTCCGAGGAATCTGCCGTCTTCGAGGCGGGCAACATCAAGGTCGACTTTTCTGCGCGGCTGGTGACCAAGAATGGCGAGGCGGTGCACCTGACCCCCACCGAATACAAACTACTGACTGAGTTGATCCGCCACGAAGGGAAGGTGGTCACCCACAAGATGCTCCTAAACGCCGTCTGGGGGCCTGACTATACGGACGACCCGCAGTATCTTCGCGTGTATATGGGCTACCTGCGCAAGAAGCTAGAGGACGACCCGAACAACCCCCTGCTCATCCACACCGAACCCCGCGTCGGCTACCGCCTGGTAGCTTGAGCGGCCCGAATTCGGCAACACCCAGCAGTTTTATGAATTTCTTATTGCTATTGGAGCAATATTGATTATTGCGCCTTCGGTAGTGGCGTCTTTCATTGCATGGCGAGCCGAATTGAAACAGTTTGGCTAACCACAAAAAACGGAGGAAAATAAAAAACAGAAAAATGCTTTATTGGGCAGTTGTATTCATTATCTTGGCGATCGTTGCGGCGATCTTTGGTTTTGGCGGAGCGGCAGGAATGCTGGCAACATTTGCGCAGATTCTTTTGGTTCTGTTCGTGATCTTGTTCATCGTTTCGCTAGTGCTAAACGGAAGACGGGCGAGAGTATAATCACCAACGGAACCATGAGAACAACTTACCGAGTTGCTCTTACGACGATCGCACTGGCCAGCATTACCATGCTGGTCGGTTGCGCTCCGGAAGAGCGTGCAGATGCACAACAAAACATCGAACATGCAGGCGAGCAGATTCGGGACGGCGCGGAGACAGCAGGCGAAACGGTCCGAGAAGGACTGGATGAGGCCGGCGAGCGAATTCGGGAAGGTGCAGACCGAACCCGAGAAGTCGCAAGCGAGTTCGCCAATGTCAATGCGGTCAGATTGGGACTTCATAACGCTGGAGTCACGGAAGCTGATGGCGCAGACATCGAAGTGGACGGTAACGACGCCCGTGTGATTTTGAGCGGCACCGTACCGGACAAGAGTCTGAAAGAAAAGGCTCAGGTCGCAGCGCAAGAAGCGCTCGATACGATCAACAGCAGCGCTGAGATCGACAACCGTATTCGCGTTCAATAGTCCGAATACCTCATAGAGATACAAAGAAGAAAACAGGCAGCCCACCAGTTGCCTGTTTTTGTTTTTGCGTCCATGGAGGACCGCTAAATCTTAGCAATCAAGGCGCGCTTTCTTACCTTTCTCTTACTCCCGGGTTCGTGAAGAATCAAGAACATTCACCGAAGAGGTGGATAGAGGAGGATCAATGAAAACCACATCAACTTTGAACCGTATCAGCCCCGTCTCACTTGCCCCGAACCAGGAGGTTGGGTAATGAACGTACTCCACGCAGCCTTCTACACCGATGAGGGAGCGAGCCGAGCCGTTGGCGCGCTGATTGACCACGGTGTCGAACCCGAGGACATCTCCGTAATCGCCCAAGAGCTCCCAGAAACTTGGCGCGAGCACATGGAGAGAGCTGCCGATGAGAAGTCGACCTCGGAAGAGATCGAAGATCGGAGCGAATCGGGCATTACCATCACCACTGGCGCAGATGCTGCCGCAGGAGCCAAGAAGGGAGCTGGCGTCGGTCTAGGTGTAGGGGTGCTTGCCGGTATCGCCGCTTTAGCAGTGCCGGGCGTGGGAATCGTGCTTGGCGGAACCGCCGTGGCGTTAGCTGCTGCTGGTGCCGTTGGTGCGACTGCCGCCGGTGCGCTTGCAGGCGGAGCCTTGGGCTACCTAAAGGATCAAGGAGTTGACGAAGAGACAGCCACTGTGCTCCATGGCCGGTACCAAGAGGGAAGCATCATTGTTTCGGTCAACACTCCGAGCAGCGATGTTTCTGAAGGAGACATCTCTGCTGTGTTGAACAAGTACCTGGCGGAGGACTCCGAGGTGGCTGAAGAGCGCGGAGTGGTCCGGCATCCGGTCGAGACCGCCCCTGGCGTTTCTGCTACCCCGCCGTATCGCGTCTACAGCAACCCTCGGCCCCAGCGTTAACGACTTTCTTCTCTGAGGAAACCCCCAGCCCTCCCCGGCTCCCCAGCCGCCCGGAGGGCTTTCTCTTTGCTTCGTTGTGCCTGTTGGTTTGCAGAAGATGGGAAGTAGCTTGGCTGATTTGATAGGCCTAAAGAGCCGTTCCCGGGTCGTCAGACCAATGCGAAAGGCAAGGTTTGAACCATAATTCTATTCATCGAAAGTCTTGAAACCAACCGGTTCAGCCCAAAGCGGGTGCGGGCGAGCTACGACGAAGAGAGCGGCATGATTCACCTCACCGATGGTGATGGTGAGACCTATCAATTCGCCAGAGTCAAGCGGTTGTTTCCCCACAGCCACCCGTACCGGCACCTGGTCTTCCAGAACAAAGAAGGTGACGAGCTTTTCGTAGTGGACAGCTTGGAGGAGTTCGCGCCGGAAGCACGAGAAGCCATAGAGCAGGCGCTCGACCGACGCTACTTCACCCCCAAGGTGCTTCGGTTCCACAGTATGGACAAGCGCGGGGCGATGATCTCGTTCAGTGCCGAAACTAACCGAGGGGACGTGACCTTTCACGTTCGCAACTGGCGAGACAGTGCCTACGAATTCCAAGTCAACCGCTGGATGATCTTCACGGTTGATGGTCAGCGATACGAAATCCCCGACCTCGAAGCGCTTGACCTCCGAAGCCGTCAACTGATTCACGAGCTCTTCTAAACCGTGCCATGGCTTCGCTTCTGCTCGAAACACTGTTTCCGATGCGGTGTGGAATTTGCGGGCTAACAGGCTTCGGGGCCCTCTGCGAAGACTGCCGAGATTTGCTGGAGCTTCGAAGCTCACCACGACAAGACTTCGCGGATAGCCAGGGCACGGATTCGATCAGTGCGCCGGTGTTCTACCGCGCATATGGTGGCGTTTGCGTCCGCCGTTTGAAGTTCGACCGCCGCACGCAACTCGCTGAGCCCTTGGCACAGATGATCCACCAGTTCGCTTGGTCGAAGAGCCTTTGCGGCGCAGACGCGCTAGTGCCCGTTCCGCTGCACTGGTTGCGAAAGAGCACCAGGGGGTTCAATCAGAGCCTGCTTCTCGCTGCCCACCTGGAGGACTTCACGGGCAAATCGGTGCGGGAAGACCTGCTGAAAAGAGTTCGCTACACTAGGCCCCAATCCAGGATGCGGCACGACCGACGGCTGGCGAACGTGCAGGGAGCGTTTCAGGCATCAAACTGTGAAAACCTGCATCTGGTGCTGGTAGACGATGTCTACGGCACGGGTCAAACCGTCGCAGAGTGTGCCCGCGCTCTGAAGAAAGCCGGCGCGAAAAGAGTGGACACCTTGGTCTTCGCTCAAGCTTAGTCTTTTTGCTGACTCTTCAGAGCCGCTAGGAGGCTGTCTGCTCCCCCGATGCTGACTTCACGAGGATCCGTCGTGAAGTCGTGCTCCGTGCGCAAGTTATAGTAAGCGTGTAGCTTAGTTGACTCGATTACGTCGGCGATGCGTGAATGCCGGACAGCTTCCTCCTGAGTTACCCCCGTTACCAGGCCAGTCAGTTCAGATGGCTCAATGTCAACGAACCCGATGGTCAGCACCTCTCCTTCATCCTCTAGCGAGACCGCGTTAAACACTCGGGAGGGCACACCGAACCCCTTGTCTGCTTCCCAGGCTTTCACAAAGTCTGAAAAAGAAGCCCCAGGCTTCAGTCGACGGCGAAAAACTACTACGAGCACTGGAACACGAAGACCGCTAGGACTTAACCTGCCATTGCCTGGCGAATGGCGTCTGCCACACGCTGCTGGGTTCCTTCCTCGATAGAAGGCCAGATGGGCAGGCTAAGCACTTCTCCGGCGAGCTTGTCGCTGACGGGCAGAGGTCCACACTCCAGGTCTTTGTAGACCGGCAGTTGGTTGAGCGGATACGGATAGTAAACGAAGGTCGAAACCCCTTGATCCTTCAAGGACTGCTGCACCTGATCGCGCTTTCCATCCAGAATTCGCAGCGTGTACTGGTGATACACGTGATAGGTGTACGGCTGCTCCGTGGGGGTGATGACTCCGTCGATGCCGGCGAGCATCTGGTTGTATCGGTGCGCTGCCTCGCGGCGCATCTCGTTCCAGCGGCTGATGTGCTTGAGCTTTACCCGGAGGATCGCTGCCTGAATCGCATCCAGCCGCGAGTTCACCCCGATCGCCTCGTTCTGATACTTCTTTCGGGCTCCATGCACCCGAAGCATACGGACGGTATCCGCAAGGTCCTTGTCGTTTGTGGTGAACAGTCCGCCGTCGCCAAATGCGCCGAGATTCTTCGAAGGGAAGAAGGAGAACGCCCCAGCTTCACCGATGGCGCCTGTTTTCTTCGAGTTGTATTCGCTACCCCAGCTCTGCGCACAGTCTTCCAGTACTTTGAGACCGTGCTTCTGCGCGATGTCCATGATCGGGTCCATCTCTGCGGCGTGACCGTACAGGTGAACCGGAAGAATGGCTTTGGTTTTCGGGGTGATGTTCTCCTCAATCTTAGCGACATCAATATTGAACGTCAGGGGGTCGATATCAACGAAAACTGGCTTGGCACGAAAGTGGCTGATCGCCTCGCCCGTCGCAAAGAAAGTGAATGGAGTGGTGATGACCTCATCACCGGGGCCAATGCCTAGGGCGTGCACACCCAAGATCAGGGCGTCCGTCCCGGAGTTGAGCCCGACTGCATGCTCGACTCCGAGATGGTCTGCTGCCTCCTTCTCAAACTCGGTTACATTGGGGCCCATGATGAACTGGGTTCCTCGAACCACACCCTCAATCGCCTCCATAATTTCGCCCCGAATTGGGTCAATGTCGGCGTTTAGGTCAAGTAGAGGTACGGGCTGGTTTTGTGTGGGTGCTTGGCTCATGATTGGGGTTCGGTTCGTATGACTTCGGTATCAGAAATTTTACGGTATCGATGCCCGACAGAGTCGGTTGCATCGCCGTTTTCATCGAACTCCAGGACGTCGCCATAGGCGCTCATGAATCCGATGATTTTGGCGGGAACGCCGGCGACCATAGCATAGGCGGGGACATCTTTCGTTACCACCGCTCCAGCCGCAACAAAGGCACATTCGTGGAGAGTGATCCCGCAGACGATGGTGGCGTTTGCTCCGATACTCGCGCCGCGCTTGACTAGGGTTCGAATGTAGTGAGCGCTGGTCGCTCGGGGGTACTCGCTTCTCGGCGTAAGGACGTTGGTGAACACCATGCTGGGACCGCAGAAAACGTAGTCCTCTAGCTCAACCCCTTCGTACAGCGAGACGTTGTTTTGGATCTTGCAAAAGTCACCGATTCTCGCCTGGTTGGCGACAAAGACGTTCTGCCCGAGGATGCACTTCTTGCCGATGATCGCTTGGCCCATGACGTGGCTGAAATGCCACACCTTAGTGCCCTCTCCGATCTGCGCGCCCTCATCGATATAGGCGCTTTCGTGAACAAAGTAATCAGCCATTGTTTTCCACCCTTTCCAGCACTTCTATCACCTGCAATGCAGACTTGCCGTCGCTTTTGGCGACTTGCTTCGTCTGGCAGCAGTTCAAAAAGTGTTCCAACTCCAGCCTCAGCGGTGGGTCGCTGTTTTCAAACACGATTTCTTCCCCTTCATCTTGATTGTTCAGGTTCTCGTCGATGGTTTTGCGGTGCAAAGTCACTTGTTGAGCGAGTTCGTCGAACACCAACATCCCCTTCTCACCCACAACGGTCAGCCGGCGGCGGCGTTCGGGCCAAAGCCATCCGGTGTGAAGGTGCGCCTGAACTCCGTTCGAGAAGGTCATGTGCACGTAGAAATCGTCTTGGATCGCCGGGTTGAGTGCTGCCTGACCAACGCCGGCAACACTTTCGGGTGCCCCGCCCGCCAGGTAGAGGAGAACGGCTACATCATGGACTCCGAGGCTCCAGAGCGCATTTTCCACGTTTCGGGCCTTTCCGAGGTTGAGCCGCTCTTGATGCAGGCTGTATACGCGCCCTAACTTGCCGTTGGCAATGTAATCGTGGATAAAGCCGATAGCTGGCTGGTACAGCAGCAAATGGCCGACCATGAGCGTTGCTCCTTTGCTATCCGCTAGCTTTACCAACTGCTCTGCTTCCTTTGCCGAGAGCGTGATCGGTTTCTCGACGAAGACGTCGCGACCAGCCTCCATTGCTTTTGAGGCGAGTTCATAGTGAGTTTGAGCCGGCGTAGCAATCAGAACAGGTCCGGAAGTGCTTCCCAGTGCCTCTTCGAGCGTTCCGAAGGTGTGGACATCGGGCACGCTCTCTTTCACTTTGTTCAGATTCGCTTCGTTGGCATCCACGACGGCTTCAAGGGCACCCATTTCCGCAAGGGTGCGAACCAGATTCATGCCCCAGCGGCCTGCGCCGACGACAACGGCCTTCAAAGTAACACCACCTTTTCCTTACCCTCGGTGATGTTCTTGGTCACATAGCGGGTATCGAGCACGGCTCTGCTTCGCTGAACAATCAAGCCGTAGTCGACTCCACTGTGGTCTGTCGCTACGATGACCAAATCAAACTCTTCTAGCCCGTTGGGATCCCAGGCGATAGATTCTTTCGCATACCCGTGGTCATCGAAGCTGGCAACGTGTGGGTCATAGTAGCTGACCTCCACTCCCTCGTCCTCCAGTGCTTTCATAATCTCAATCGAAGGGGATTCGCGGAAATCGTCGATGTCCTTCTTGTACGCTGCGCCGAGCACCAAAACCTTCGACCTGCTGAGCGCCTTCCCTTGCTTGTTCAGCATGCGCGAAGCCTTCTCAACCACGAACCTCGGCATAGACCTGTTGATCTCTCCGGCAAGGGCGATGAATCGGGTGCTGAAGTTGAACTCTCTGGCTTTCCACTCTAGGTAGTGCGGATCGAGAGGGATGCAATGGCCGCCGACCCCTGGACCAGGATAAAAGCTCATGATGCCAAACGGCTTGGTCGCTGCGGCGTCCAGAACTTCCCACACGGAGATGTCCATCTTGTCGCACAGCAGCGTGAGTTCGTTCACGAGGGCGATGTTCACGGCTCGAAAGGTGTTTTCAAACACTTTGGTCAGCTCCGCTGCCTTGCAGCTAGATACCGGCACAACATGGTCGATGGTCATCGCATAGAAGTCCGCCGCAGCTTGCAGCGACCGAGGACCGACCCCTCCGACCACTTTGTTGGTGTTCTTTGTGGTGTAGCGCGCGTTGCCCGGGTCGACTCTCTCCGGGGAGTGTGCGAGGAAGAAATCCTTTTCCGCCTCCAGCCCGCTCCTCTGCAAGATGGGCAGCATGACCTCCTCTGTTGTGCCTGGGTAGGTGGTTGACTCAAGCGAGACGAGTTGGCCTGGTCTGAGCCGCTTGGCGACCTCTTCGGTCACCGAGCGAACATATTGGAGATCGGGGGCTAGATTCGAGTTCAGCGGGGTTGGAACAGCGATCACGATGACATCGGCTTCTTCTATTCCCTCAAACCCAACTTGTGCCGTGATCAACCCTCTTGAGACAAGTTCCTTTAGTTCGTCGCTGTTTACATCGCCGATGTAATTCTCGCCACGATTGATGCTCCCAGCTCGTGCGGGGTTTTGCTCCACCCCCACGACTTTGAAGCCGACTTTCGCCTTCTCAACTGCAAATGGAAGACCTACATAGCCCAAGCCGACAACACACACGACAGACTCCTTTGCGTGAAGCCTTTGGAGCAGTTGGTTAAGGGGATCGGCGTCTGAACCGGCGCTCATCGCTCAAAATGATACCAACGCGAAGCCCATGCAAGCCGAGGAGACAGCTACGACCCCAACCAACAAGGAGGTGCTAACCAGCATCGTTCTCGGCGGTGTGCTAGGTGCTGGCACCTATGTTATGGCTTCTAATCTAGGGATCCCCAGCGCATTGGGGCTCGATCGGCTAGCAGAGATCGACCCCCTTTGGGCGCTTCTGGTTGTTGTGCCGCTGTGCGCTTGGATATTCGTGAGCAAGTTTCGGTTCATTCTCTTGGGCATGTGTGCTTTCGTAACGCTGCTGTTTATCAGCGTCGCGCTAACCCGAATATGGAACCCGCTGATCCAGAGTTGGCCGCTGGCGGATGCCCAGGAGTTTCCGCCATTTTCGAGCACCTTCCCCGAAGTAGATGCGGTACTGGTTCTCAGTTCGAGTCTTTCTGGCCCAGGAGTGCGGGATAGCGCGGGCTTTACTCGAACGATGGCGGCTGCGCCGTGGGTGGGTCGTGTACCCGTCTTTTTAACTCGCCTTCCGGAGGAGCAAGCAGGTGGAGACGCCACTTTTCGGTATCTGGAAACTCTGAAGCCCGGTTCTCCGGTGATGCTCATCCCTTCCGGAAGCTCCACTGCCGATGAGGCTGCCAATCTTCGGGAAGCCACCGAGACCGATCAGCTAAAAATAGGTGTGGTTACTACGCCCATTCACAGCCGGCGGGCGGTGGAAACTTTCCGCAAGGCGGGTTTTGAAGTCGTTCCCATTATTGCTCCAGAGCGCTACTACGACATTCAAGAACTAACTAGGCCGACAGATCGGGTGCGAGCCTTCCGCGACTGGCTGCCCGAGCTGACGGCCTCGATTCTTTATAGGATTAGGGGATAGCTTTAGGCTTCGATTGGCTTGCTCGATTCCATGCACTTCATGGTACGCGCCAGCTGTCGGTGAATTCTGTGTAGCCTTGATCGAATGGTGCCAACGGGCTTTTCCAGCTTTTCTGCCATCTCGTC
>JBKBWO010000009.1:23982-67088 GCA_046314495.1 Fimbriimonadaceae bacterium | reverse complement strand
ATTACCCAAGCAATGGTGAGGAATCGCTTAGTGAGCCGGTGGGTAGTGAAAACACAGTCTTGATCGCTCAGACAGCATGCCAGAAGGATCTGGTCAGCGAGGAAAGCGTCCGTCGTCGCCCCGCTCTTCATCCAGGCCGCAAAGCTCGCGAATGCCTGCTGCACGACGGTCTCAATGCGAATGCCTCTAGCGCCGACGCCCGAGTGTCCGCCGATTCCATTCTCAAACTCCGCCCAGAGAGTTACGGAGCAACCGGGAGACTTGGAAGGGACCGACCTTGTCTCAACATCGAGCTGCAGATCCGCTCCCTGAGCCAACTTGGCTAGATGCTCTGCACCTCGCTCTGCGATGCTCCCAGGGAGATCGGAATAGACAAGTAGGGCCTTGCACGATGTCATTCTTCCTCGCTTCTCCCAGTTGATTCCGTTGAAGTAGCTGGGCTCTATCTCCATATCGATCGAGCCTCGCGAGTCTCTGCCGAACCCTGCGACCGACTGCCGGAGTTCGGAGAAGAGTCCGATTCTCTTCCACGCCTCGACGGTCACATTTCGGAAGTAGTCGAAGCTGAGGATATTGTGCCCGTAGGTTTCCCCCGAAACGCCGAGGGTGCTGAGCATGCCGCTGCGCGCCAGTGGCGTGGCAAGTGCCTGGGCGACGACGCATGCGTTGCCGGTTCCGGGGCCGTTGTCGTCGTCGCAGATCTCAATGCGCTCTTTCAAGCCAGTTAACTGGCTGAGCGGGATGAAGGACAATGAGTTGGAGCCGACTTCTGCGCCCATAACTTCAGCGCGGCAGGCGAGAGCGATTGCCCGCACAATGGTCAGGTCTTCCGCCGAGAGCCCTGAGCGAGGCATGTCGAACCGGATGTTGACCACTCGGACCGGCTGCTGGGTGAGCGCAGCCATGGCGAGGGTCACTCGGAGGAGGGCACTGCCACCTTCCCCATGTGAGCCGTCGATCACCAGGGGAGATGCTATGGATGCCAACGGTTTCTTGCGTCCTCAGATTTTCTTGACAAAGATGAAGTATTCGACAACCCTTACGGCATACGCCAGCAGGATGAGGAAGAATGCCACAAGCCCGAGCTCTTTGAACAACGCAGGGATTCTGGGACCTTCTTGTTGGGCTGCCTGAGTGGTTGCCGTTGTGCCCTGATTCGCCAGTTCCGAATGTGGTGCCGGTGGAATGACACCTGTCGGGCCGGAAGGACCGCCGCCGGTTAGCGCTTCCATACGCGCTCCTGTTGCTACAACCAGGTTGTCGATACCCTCAAGCAGCGGCTGGCGGAACAGAATGTAGCTGCCGACAATCATCAGCAAAACGATAGGTAAGACCAGCTTGTATTTCTGCTTCTGGTGCTCGTTGTAGATCACGCAGTTTCGGCACCGCTCAATCTTCGCCGCCATCGGTAGCGTTCGGTTGTACGGGATCATTTTCGCTGCTAGCAGTTGATCCTTGGGGATTGCGCGGTTATCCATGGCGTTCCGGATAACGGTCTCTTCGCACATGCAGCCGACTCGCTCTCTCCAGCAGGTTCGGCGGCTATGGTAGATGGGGCACTTCTCCCGAATGAACTTTCTGCAGAAAGGAAGCTGCCAGCACTTGCCCAGAAACACATTCTTGACTTCTTCCTGCTTTACGTCCTTGCCCAGCTTCAGCTCTTGTTTGGCACCCTGCTTGAAGCGGATCGACATATCTTGGGCGATGTTGATGACCAAAGAGATCAGGGTGATCCCTGCCAGCAAGATGCCCCCTGCAGTTAGGATGTTGTAGCCCTGCTGCATCGTCTCGTTGACGTTCGAGTTGCCCAAGATGAGCGGCAGGTAGCTCGGGGCGAAGGCAGCGAGCGCGCCGAGGATAGTTCCTATCGCGATGTAAGCAGTCTCGCCCCAGAACTTAACACTAAGGCCGATTCCAAAGATAGCAGAGGCGCTGATGAATATCGGTTCAAGGAACCGGTAGTTGTTGATGACATCCTGTGGGTTGAGCGACGCATCGCCAGCCCGTGAGATTTGGATGACCAGGAACACTAGGCCAAACAGAAAACCAGCGCCCCCGGCGAGGGTGAAGGTGTTGCCAACCCAATCCATCAGCCTCCAGAGCAAATCTGTAGGCTCAGGCTCGTTCTGAAACTGGGGGATGGGCTTCTTCGGTGTCTGCGTTTTCACGGCCTATGTAGTTTGGACGCTCTGCAGTCTATTTCTTCACACGCTCTAGGTATGTATCACTCCGCGTGTCGACCTTCACAACATCGCCGACATTTATGTGAAATGGGACCTGTACAACTGCACCTGATTCGAGTGTCGCAGGCTTTGTAGCACCGCCGCTTACGGTATCGCCCCTGACTCCCGGATCGGTTTCTGTAACCTCCAGCTCGACGAAATTTGCGATCTCGTACCCGAGAGTCTCGCCCTTTGTCTGCACTACGGTGATTTCCGACTCCTCTTTCAGGTACTTCGCCTGCGGTCCGATTTCGGACTCTTCGACCGGGATCTGCTCGTAGCTCTCCAGGTCCATCAGAACCATCTCGGTGCCCTGGCGATACAGGAATTGCATTTTGACCTTGTCTACAAAGACGGGTTCGAACTTTTCGCCCGATCGGAAGGTCTTCTCCAAGACGCTTCCTGATCGAAGTCTTCTGAGCTTCGTTCTTACGAACGCTCCACCCTTTCCGGGCTTCACGTGTTGAAACTCTACGATGGTGTACGGCTCGCCATCAATCTCGATATGCATACCGTTCCTAAAATCACTCGTATCTACTGCCAATGTTGTTGCTCCAATTCTCGTTCGGTTCAGGCATCGAGGCGTCGTACCGATTTGACCCCTATAGGGTATCACCCTCAAAAGAACAGACGGGAACGTATCCGTCTCGTTTCAATGTTTGTGAGTAGGCACCCGTGCACACGCAGACCACCGCACCCTCGGCTTCGATCGACCTGACCAGACCAGTAGGATACTACGCCCGGCTGGGTGGGTATGCCGACAGCACGCTGACCGTCGGTGCCTTAGGAAACTGGCTGTACGAGCAACATCGAACGTTGGCGGCTGTGGTTTCGGGATCTCGCTATCTAGGGACCGTTTCCCATCGGTCGCTACTGCGTGCTATCGACCGTGGCGTTCCCCTGTTTGCACCGATTACCGAGGCGATCGACCCCACTGTTCCGGTGGTCGACCCCAAGACACCCGTCGGGCATGTTTTGGAGATCCTTGAGAACACCGGTTCCACTGGCGTCGAAATCGTCGACGAAAATGGCCATTGGTTAGGCACTTTTGTAGTTTCTTCTTTGCTTACCCGAAAAGATCAGCGACCTCGACCCCGAATGGTAGGAGGCATGGCAACCTTTGGTGGCGTGTACCTGACCAACGGTGCCGTTGGCGCCGGCGCGAAGTGGTACGACCTCATGCTGGTGGGGGCCACTCTTGCGGTTCTCTGGCTGCTTTCAGTCCTCGCGACCGTTTGGATTTTCTCCCTCTACCAGTCAATTCTTCCGAGCCTTGGCCCGCTTCGGGCATTCGACTTTATCTTCCAGTTTGCGATTGTATTGCTGCCCTTGTTTCTCTTCTTGTTGGGCATGCGGTTGTTGCCCATTGCCGGAGTCCATGCGGCTGAGCACAAAGTCGTTCACGCAATTGAAAGAGGAGAGCCGCTTGAACCTGATGTAGTGGATTCTATGCCGCGAGAGCACCCTCGATGCGGCACCAATCTCGTCATGGCGATGCTGCTCTTCTTCGTTGTGATGAGCATTCCGATGGCTGTGCCGGACGCGATCAAGGCGCTCATGGCGGCGTTCATTACGCTCATATTCTTCCGCCCCTTGGGCACATTTGCCCAGCGGTACTTCACCACCAAGAAGCCAAACCGAAAGCAAATCGATATGGGTATCCGGGCTGGCAACGAACTGCTCGACCGATACTCTCGAGGTGAAGGTACTAATCCGACAATACTTTCACGAATCTGGAGCAGTGGCATCTTGTTGATCCTTGCTTCTGCCGCTGCGACACTCTTCCTGATCTCGACCATCGCGGCTGCGGTTTTCCGAGTCGACTTGGGCATCTTCTAAATCAAGTAAACTCTCTCTTCTGCATGGTTGGGCTTTATTGGACTCTTTTGATCATTTCAGTGGTCGTGGCGCTTGCGTTCACGTTTACTGTAGTAATGCTCAGCAAAGGGGACGCGATGTCCGGTGGCGGGCAAATTCGAACCACGTTCAAGGGTAAAGCCGCTTTCGACGACCTGATTTCTCGCGCCACGTTGATTCTCGGCATCGCTTTCATGGTGCTCATGCTCGTTCTGGACATGATCGCCAGCCGAATGTAAACGCCTCCAAAACCTTATGCGCGACTTGCGCATCCTTCACACCAGCGACCACCACGGAGTTTGGAAACCCCAGATTTTCGAGCGGCTTCTCGAGCTTCGGAAGTCTTGTGGCCTTTATATCGATACAGGCGACATTGGCTCATGCGGAAATCTGATCGTCCCGCTATCCCCCGAGAAGGGATGGAAAGTTCTGGACGAGTTGAATTGCACTGCAGGCGTGCCGGGCAACCGGGATATTCACATCTTTGAGTGGGGGCTGCGGAAGAAACTGGCGGGTCTCGGTCATCCGCTGCTATGTTGCAACTTGTTCGACCGAGAAACGGAAGAGTTAGTCTTTCCTGCTTCCATCAGGGTCGAGAAGCAAGGAGCATCGATCGGGTTAGTCGGAGCAATGCTGGAATACATCCCTTCTACCGGCAAGAAAACGCTCGGCGAAGCAGCCAGTAGGTACGCCTGGAAAGAACCTATGCAAGCCGTCGCAGCAGAAGTGCAGAAGCTTCGAAGTGCTTGTGACCAGGTTTTCTTGCTCAGCCACTGCGGAATTCAGATCGATCGGCAGATCGCAAGCCGCATCGAAGGCATAGATGCAATTTTCTCTGGCCATTCTCACCGGCATGAGGTCAAACCGGAAGAAATCGGACAGACGATCATCTTCGAAGCTGGTGCATTTGGAAAGCGAGCGGGCATCTACACCCTAACCGCGCAGGGGTGGGTTGTCGAGTGGTGCCCACTACAAGATTTAGTGCAAAAGGGTTGATTCCGGTACCGGCTTAGGTACAATATACGGTGGAAAGGGTTCGCTTGCAGAGTTTCGTGTCGCTTGTCGGCGCGCCATTTGCATCAGCGCTGAAAAGCCATGATTTATCGGCCGTTACGATATGAGCAGATGATGAAAGCAGCGGAGGACTATGATGTGCGAGCCCGCAGAATGTTCAACGGCATGGGCATCTACACTGGCCAACGTATGTTTGCTTTCCTCCAGGAAGACGAGATCGGCCTGAAACTACCCCCGAAGGACTTGGAGCAAGCGCTCAACATGCCGGGTGCCAAGAAGGTAATCACCAGCCCGGATTCCGAGCCCATGAAAGAATATGTCTCCTTGCCGAAGGAGATTCTCGACGATTTTGAGATTTTCTGCGATTGGGTAGCCAAGAGCGCCCATTACGCCCGCGGAACCTGCCCCAACTAAGCCTGCTTACTGCATCGAGTCGTCCATCCAGCGAAACACCTCGTTTGGGATTTCTCTGTAGAACGCGAGCGCAAACAAAATCACGAAAACCCCGCTTGCCAGGATCAGGCCCAAACAGCCGAGGCTAGTTCCCCTAAAAATAGCCCGCCGGTTTGCCGCCTCCATCTCAGTCTTGGAAAGCCGTTGGAACTGGTCCAGGGCATCGACTGTGGCACCCGTCTTCTCGCCCGTGTTCATCAGCATGGCGAAGTCCTCCGGAAAGAGAGGATTCCGGGACATCGCCTCGGAGAGGCTGGTCTGGTCGCTCATTGAGTCACCCACACTTTCGAATCGCGCCCGTAGCTCGACATTCGGAGGGGTTTGAGCAGCCATTTCCCAGGCTGTTCTTGGCGCCGCGCCTGTTCGCATCATGGTTCCTAGTGCCCAGCTGAACCGTTCCATGTTCTCGGAGCGAGCCTTGTGGCGATAGGGCGGAAGCGTGGCAGAAACTTTGTGACGAAGAAGCCTGAGTTTGTCCGACCGCCAGATCATGTACATCACTCCGATGATCGCCAGAAAGAGGAGTGCCCAGGGACCCACCTGCCGAATCGCCGTGTCGAAAAAAATCTGGATGACGGCGCCAGGCGAGGCTTCTGTCCGACCCTGGAAGGTGTCCGAGAAAGCCCTTGTGACGGCGCGATAGAGGAAGTACGCCATCGGAATCACGAACACCAGATTGATCAATGCGAGAATCGGGAAGAAGAAGTAGCGCCGGTACTTGAGTGCTTCCTCAGAGTGGGTCTGGATCTGCTTGCAGGCTTCCGGTAGCCGGCCCGCGGCTTCGCCGACGGCGATCGTGCTGATGATCGAATCCGAAAACAGCTTCGGGTATTTCTTCATCGTCTCCGCAATCGGGTACCCGTTTCGCGCCGAGTTAGCCATATCGGTCAAGGCGGTGCGAACTTCTGGTTTTGGGTGCCGAACCGCGAGGTCGGAAAAGGCGTCGACGGCCGCAACACCAGCAGCAAACAACTGACTGAGCTGAGAAAACAGTACGGCGGTCTGCCTCTCGCTCAGCTTTCTGCCGGTGAATACGTTCGGGTCAAGCCGATCCAATGTAGCCGCTGAGGACTGCCCAGACTGTGAGTTAGCGGCCGGAGCAGGTGCTGCGGATACAGCTGTTGGCATTGCGGCACCGGCGGTAACCGCCGCACCCGTCGAACTGGCAACGGCACGCAGGGGCCCCTGGGGCTTTGGCGCAGGTGTTGGTGGGGCAACGGGCGCTGGGGCAACAGGCCGTTGTTGAACAGGTTTCACAGGCTGGGGCTTGGGTGCCACAGGCTGAGGTCTTGGTGCCGCCTGGGCGGAGACTTTCAGGCTCAGCACCTTGTAACCCTTCGAGCGGAGCGAGTCGAGTGCGTCGCTCATGGATGGCGCCATGGTCAAGCCCTGAATCGGTCTTCCGTCTGGATCATGGGCTTCAAATTCAAAACTTGGCATGACGCTTTGGCTCTCAGAAGTTTAGTTCGTGCTAGAGACGATATATACTCGTTCGGGTGAGTCCACGGCGTCGCAAAACCCGAAAACGGGTGAGCGGCTGGCAAGTCGCGTTCCAAATTCTCTGTTTGCTCGCCATCGCAGGGTGCGTGTACCTCTTCTGGATACGTCCTGCGCAGCAACCTCCGATGCAAATCGAGGTTGAATTCGTGGACTAACGACCTAATCGCACCTTATGAACGTCGCCATCATCGGATACTCATCTTCAGGAAAGAGCACTCTGTACCGCGCTGCGGGGGGAGGCTCGGGCGACCTCACTGCCGTTCCGGTACCTGACCCCAGGTTTGACCGAATTGTCGCTCAGGTGCAGCCGAAGAAGATCACTCCAGCTACCGTTTTGCTCCAGGATGGGCTGGATCCGATCAAAGGGGATTCCTCTAAAATGTTCTCGCAGCGCTTCCTCGATCAGGCGAGAAAGTGCCAGGTGCTTCTTCATGTTGTGCGCAGCTTCGAATCTCCGATTGCACCGTTCCATGCGGAGATCGACCCGGCAAGAGATGTTCAGGCAGTGGACGTGGAGCTTGTTCTCACCGACCTTCAGATTGTGGAGAACCGGCTCGAACGGTTAACCAAGAGCGCTGCCTCGAAGAATCCTGGGAGCCCCGAGTACGCAGAGCTAAAGTTCTTTGAGCAACTGGTGGGTCCACTGGGCGAAGGCACTCCAATTCGCAACCTGGAAATGAACGAGACCGAGCAGGCAGCGCTTAAGAACTATCAGTTCCTGAGTGCCAAGCCGCTTGTGGTGGCGTTCAACGTCTCGGAGGAAGAAGCCGGATCGCCTTCTCCCAAAATTGCTAGGTTAATCGAGGAACTGGGAAAGCAGGGCGTAGCGGCATTCGCTGTGAGCGCTCAGCTGGAAGAAGAGCTAGCTCAACTGTCGCCAGAAGAGCAGCCCGCGTTCCTAGCAGACTTAGGCATCGAGCAACCGGCATCCGCAAAGCTGATCCAGGCAGTATACGAAGCCCTTGGGCTCATCACTTTCTACACCGCAGGCGAGAACGAGACCAGAGCCTGGCCGCTGCGTCGAGGTTCGAGCGCATTGAAGGCCGCCGGGACCATTCACAACGACATCGCCAAGGGGTTCATTCGAGCTGAGGTGGTCAGCTACGAGGACTACGATGAGGCAGGCAGCCTGGATACTGCCTATTCGGCAGGCAAGATGAGGCTGGAAGGCAAAGAGTACGTTGTGCAAGAGGGAGACCTGTTGCACATCCGAAACAAGAGCTAGCGCCAACGCCCAAATAGGCTCGGCCGTAACGCGGAGACCCCGTTAACCGTCGGTAGACTCGTAACATCTATGCTCAGCCTTTTTATTGCGGCCGCGCTTGCCACCGCACAGCCGCAACCCCAGACGCTGGTGCTTTACCGTGGAGCGTCTCTTTCCAATCAGCTCAACTACTGGGACGTAACGGACACGGTTCTCAGCGCAGATGAGCCAAACGAGAACTTTGGCGGACAGTTCAGTCTCGACGTTGGCGCGAAGCGGACCATGCTCATCCGGTTTGGTGATCTCAATCGAGCGATCGGCCCGAACAAGAGAATCACCGATGCGCGGCTCGTTTTCTCAATAGGCAGCACAGCCGATCCGAAACTTTCGACCTTGGGAATCCTCCAAGCGGATTGGGGTGAGGGACCCGCAATGGCGTTCGCACCACTTCGTAACCCGCTTATGAGCGCCCCAAGCCAATCAGCAACGTGGCGCAACCGCCGCTCTGGTCGCGAACCGATCGGGTGGCAACAGGCTGGTGCTTTGGGCAGCGGAGATGCGAGACGGATCACGAGCCACAGAACTCAAGTAACCGAAAACGAGTTCGTGATCTCCGGACTCGCAAACGAGGTGCAGGAGATGTACGAAGAGTGGTTCAACAACCACGGCTTCGTTCTTCAGTTTGCTAACGAGGCTTACTTCGCCTCGTCCCAGTCTCCCAATGGTCGGCCTAGGCTCGAACTAACGATCGAGGATGCGGAGCCGGCGACAGGACCAGACCTCAGTGTGGTTTCGATCGCGCCGACGAACGAGTTTCCGCTAGACCCCATGACGGGCGCAGTGAAATGGCCGGAAGAAGGCGAGGCAGTGGAGTACACCGCCATCATCCGAAATGTTGGCGATGCGCCTTCTTCGGGTTTTCGATATCGCTGGGTCATCAACGGCAGGATGGGTGCGGCGATAGGCACCCAGCAGACGCTGGATCTCGGGGACGAGGTAAGGGTGACAACCTCGGCGCCGTGGATTCTCGACCGGACAGACCCACGCTCTCTGAGAGTTCAGCTTCGGATTGAACCCACTGGCGCAGATGCAATCAAGGCGAACAACGCCCTTGAGATCTATCCCTCTGGGATTCCGATTCGCATTACGATGCCACAGACCGAGACCCGCAGCTTCATCGGTTCGCTTGCGGCGATTGACTGGGTCAATGCGGTCATGCGAACCTGGAACGAAGTCGTTATGCCCCAGAGCAGGTTTGCTGCATCACCGGATGGATCAGTCCAAAGGGTCAGAGTGATCTCGGTTGCGACCGGTATTCCGCCAGGGGCTGGCAAAATCGCCATGCTCACCAACGCCACCGTAAACGAAGACTCGCTGATGGGTGTCGGAGACGACGTCATCCGGCAGCTGAGCAACGGAATCGACCTAATGGATTTGAACCAGATGGAGGTGATTGCCAACAGTAGCCCGACAGATCCCGGAATGGTTCAGATCCCTGATGGAGACGGCTTTGTGACTCGCGGAATGATGGACAGGTTTCCTGGCTTGATGCTGGGAGGAGACACCCGAGACGACAACCAGTTGCCAACGCAGATATCGTTCCCGCAGATGCCGGTGAACGACCCGCTTTCGACTCTGACGCCGACGCAAGTAACAGACCTCTACAGCGCAACTGAAGTTGAGGCGCTCAACGCGAGTATCGCCAGAAACGGGGTTATCGGTAACTATCTCGCCAACGTGCCCAGCAGGGTGATCGTAAGGGTCCGAGATTTCTCTGGCAACCCGGTTTCCAACGTGGAGATGTCGTTCTTCCAGATGCAGGACGGCGTGATTCCCGACGATGCTCCCGCTTTCACGGTTGTCACCGGCGACCAGGGCTCGGTTCTGTTGCCGAATCAGGATGTACCAGAAGGTCAACGCCCAACGGTCTTTGGGGTCATCGAGCCCAACGGTATGAATGGGGTCTTCTTGATTCGGGCGCTCTACAACGGCACGGTCGAGTACGGGTTCCTCAAGCTCTGGCAACTGGTCGATGGGTTGGTCAAGACTCAGTCGCCGGTGTTGCTGCAGGACGTGTATTTGAACCTGCCTGAAGCGAGAATCGATAGGACGCGAGACCTCGCAGAGGATAGGGAAGTAAGTTCTTCAGGAGATATGGATGAGAGCACTTTGGCGCGTCTCGTGACCGCTGGCTCGACGGCATCAGTGACCCTTCCAGGAGATGAAGGTTCGTGGGTTGAGGTTGACCTCGGTCGAGACCGGTTGATCGGCGAAGTAGTGATCGATGGAGTCGGTCCGAATTTTTGGGAAGAGTTCGAGGTTCAGGTTTACGCAACCGGCGAAACCCGAGAGCAGGCTAGGCCGTGGAGCCGTGAACTCTCCTGGTCGTGGTCATTCGCTAACCGTCGAGACATTTCGCCCGCAACCCCCTCGCTCATGTCGGTAGCGTACAGAGCGCGCCCCGCCCAGATCCGCGCTGTCCGAATTCTTGCCAAGAAACCTAGCGTTGGTAACGCCCAAATTGCCAGGATTCGCGTGCACGGCGTCGAGACGCTGGAAGGACAAGCCCCGCAGGACTGATGACTCTGCTGCTTGCCGCTTTCTTGCTTCAGGCCGGCTCGCTTGAGCCCGCCTGGACCTTGGAAAGAGCGTTGGCGGGCAGCAAAGCTCCACCAAGCATCCTGAAACAGCAGCAGTTGGTCGCGGTTCCGTACCTCGGGTTCGACGACGTTTCCAGAACGGGCTACCTCGTAGTCCACCGCTCCCTTGCGAAGGAAGTTCGTGAGATCTTCGACGAGATCTACAAAAGTGGGTTTCAAATCGAAAAAATTGTGCCGATTGTCGCCTTCGATTGGGATGACCACAAGTCGACAACTGCCAACAACTCAAGCGGGTTCAACTACCGGACCATTTCGGGCAGTACCCGAATGTCTCAACACGCCTACGGCAGGGCAATCGACATCAACCCCTGGCAGAACCCATGGGAATCTCCTAGAGCCAAGCCGGGGACCCAGGGGCCGTACGTGCCGGGGACACTAGGCACCATTGAGCGAAACGGCCCAGTTGTACGTGCCTTCAAGCGCCGAGGATGGACTTGGGGCGGCGACTGGAAGGTGAGAGACTATCAGCACTTCGAAAAACGGTAGAGAGTTTCTTGCCGCTACCCCGGAAGATTTGGAAGAAGTGGTGCTCGACCCCATTTGGGACTTCGAGCCCGGTGATTGGGTGTTGTTCTCTGGTCAACTTGGAGCCGGAAAGACGACGCTCATTCGGGCACTCCTTCGGAAGTTCGGAGCTAGGGGACCGATCAGGTCTCCATCGTATGGCCACCTTTACGAGTACGCCACAGACCCGCCTGTGGTCCATGCAGATCTGTATCGCTCAGAGCAGCCCAACTTGAGCCTGTTCCAGCCGTACTTGGACACTCACATTTTTCTGGTGGAATGGGGCGAGCGCTTGCCAGCAGATTGGAGCGCCCAAGCAAGAGCCCGAGTTTCCATCGCTGTTGAGGGCTCCAGCCGGCTGATCTCGGTACAAACTACTTCTTGATGCCGAGCAGCTCTCGGCAAGCTGCAATCAAGCCGTCTTTATCTAGGCCGATGTCTCTGCGGATGAGCGGTTGGGCACCGTGTTCAACAAAGTGGTCCGGAATCGTAAGGATTTTCAGGTTCACGGGAACCTTGTTTTCGACATAGAGGTCTTGAACCGCTTCGCCAAACCCGGCGGGTCTGGTGTTCTCCTCGATGCAGACAATATTCTTGCAATATCGGGCGGTCTCCAGAAGCATTTGCTCGTCGATCGGCTTTGCCCAGCGAGCGTTGATTACTCCGACGCTGAACCCTTCTTCATGCAGAGCTTTGGCGGCGTGCCAAGCGGGTGAGACCATTGAGCCGAACGCCACAATGGTGACGTCATTTCCGTCGAGAAGTCGTTCCGCCTTTCCAAGTTCGATCGGTGTGCGAGATTCGGGAAGCGCCTCGTCGCCAGAGCCACGGGGATATCGGACTGCGATGGGACCTTGATCGTACTTGGCGGCGAAGTGGACCATCTCAACGAGTTCTGTAGTGTCCCGGGGTGATGCGATGACGATGTTGGGAATCGGCCGCAAGAAGGACACGTCAAACACGCCGTGGTGCGTCGGGCCATCGTCGCCCACCAACCCGGCACGATCCATAAAGAACCGAACGGGAAGGTTTTGCAGGCACACATCGTGTAGCACTTGGTCGAACCCTCGCTGCAAGAAGGTTGAGTAGATCACGCAAAGTGGTCTGATTCCGCCAGCAGCCAGTCCTGCAGCAAAGGTAACAGCGTGCTGCTCGGCGATCCCGACATCGTAGTACCGCTTTGGGAACTGCTTGGAAAATGGGGTGAGCCCTGTGCCATCTGGCATTGCTGCGGTGATGGCAACCACTTTGGGGTCTTGCTCTGCGACGGCGATCGCCGCCTCGCCGAAAGCCTGGGTGTAGGTGATCGGTCCTTGCGCCTTCACCATCTCTTTCTTTTCGACTTCAAACGGTACGACACCATGCCACTTCCTGGCATCTGCCTCCGCGACGTCGTAACCTTTGCCCTTAACGGTGATGGCGTGGACGAACACGGGCATATTCAACTCTCGAACGTTCCGGAAAACGTCGAGCATTAGCGGGAGGTCGTGACCGTCGATTGGACCGATGTATTCCCAGCCCATTTCTTCGTAAATTGCGCCGGTTTCTTCGGGAGCGAAGTAATGGGTGAGACCGTGCCGTAGTCCAGCAGCTACTCGGCTGACCGGTGAGGGCATCTTTTCCACCACGTCTTTGGCTTGAGTTGCGAGATTTTGTAGCTGAGGGCGAGAGCGAAGCTTGGTGAAGTGCTTGGTCATTGCCCCAACATTGGGAGCGATGCTCATGCGGTTGTCGTTGAGCACTACGGTCATCTTGGTGCCCAACTCGCCTCCGTGGTTCAGTGCTTCCCAGCTCATTCCGCTGCAGATTGCGGCGTCGCCGGTTACAGCAACTACTCGGTGGTCTTGCTTGAGTTGGTCTCTGGCGATGGCATAGCCCAGCGCAGCAGAAATGGCGGTACCAGCGTGGCCCGCGCCAAAGTGATCGAGCTCGTGCTCCTCCATTTTGAGAAATGGGGAGAGCCCTTTGTACTGGCGAAGTGTCTCAAAGCGGGGGAGCCGACCGGTAAGCAGCTTGTGCGGATACGCCTGGTGACCCGTGTCCCAGACCACGATATCAGGTGGCAGGCAGTAGGTGGCGTAGAGTGCAACTGTCAGCTCCACAGTTCCGAGGTTGGAACTGAAGTGACCGCCAGTCTTGCTTACGTTGTCGAGGATCGCCTTCCGCACCTCGTCATTCACCTCCTGCAGTTCAGCGTCTGAAAGCTTGTGCAGGTCGGATGGATTGACGATTTTGGACAGCAGCCTGTACTTTTCAGTGCTCATGCTGTGAAAGTGAATACGTGCTGAGGCGGGCGAACGTTCGGGAATCATCCCGCATTGGCACAGGTACATTATGGAGGAAACAGCGCCCCGCCTGCCGCCCGGGTGGTGGAATCGGTAGACACAGCGGACTTAAAATCCGCTTCTCGAAAGAGAGTGCGGGTTCGAGTCCCGCCCCGGGCACCAAATTGAAGCTAACGTGGAATTGGGCGAACGACCCACTCGCTCACTTGGTTCGCGCGGTTGACAGCGGCAAACGCGATGTGGCTGTCTGCCGGTGTAACCGTCCACTCCATGCTTGGCGTGGTTCTTTGCTTTGAACCAAGCAGCCGCCATCGCCCGTTGGAAAAGGCTGCAGCTGCAATCCAACGTGGCTCGTGCTCCCACTTCAGAGTGGCTCTGACGGCGTTAGCGCCTCTGGGTTCCAGGGCTAGCAAGAGCGGAGCGTTTGGCCGTCGGCCGAGCCAATCCGACGACGGAATGAGCGCGGGCTCGGCATATAGGGTCGATTTAAGGCCGGAGGCAACCCCTTGCGCGTTTTGCTGGAGAGCCTTGAAGGAAAAGTGAATCACACCGGTTCCGGGCTTTGAGTCGCGAACCAGCGCAACTTGGCGTTGAATCTCATCTGGCTTGTAGGTTCCACCCGGAAGCAGCCTGCTCGTATAGATCCCAGGCCAAATATTGCGGTTTCGGCGGTTCTCGCTGTGCCAGTAGTTCAGCAACGTTCCGAAGTCTTGGCCGTCTTGGCCGATCGCCCAGTAGAGCTGCGGGGCGAAGTAGTCGAGCCACCCTTCTCTTAGCCAGAGTCTTGGGTCCGCATAAAGCACACTGAACTGGTCCATCCCCCGAATCCCGGCGGGAATCCCTGGGCGATAGATGCCGAAAGGGCTGACCCCCACCTTGACCCAGGGTTTCGCGACCTTGACCCTTCGGTGAAACTCCTCAACGAACTGATTGACGTTGTTTCTTCGCCAGTCTGCCAGTCCAAGCTTTCCACCCGCCCGTTGGTAAGCGGCGAAGGTGGTTGTATCCGGGAAGGGGATTTCCCTGTTACCGCTACGGACCGGATAGGGATAGAAGTAGTCGTCGATGTGGACCGCATCGAGGTCGTACCGGCGGACGGTATCAACGACGAAAGCGATCGCGTGCTCTCTAGATACCGGATCGCCCGGATCAAGCCACTGCTGGTTTCCGTACGTTCGATTGATCCCTGGGTTCCGTGAGGCGATGTGACCCCGAGTTTGGGGTGACTTCGCCGTTGCATGGCGGGAGCGGAACGGGTTGAACCACGCGTGAAGTTCGATTCCCTTCTCGTGCGATCTGCGGATTGCGTACTCCAGCGGGTCCCAATCAGGTCCTGGTGCGCGGCCCTGCGTGCCGCTAAGGTACTCGGTCCAAGGGGCGAAGCTAGAAGGGAAGATAGCGCAATTGGCGGGTGCAACCTGCAAGACAATCGCATTCAGGTTCAGTTCAGCTGCTCGGTGGATGATCGCATCCAACTCTGCTCGCTGCTGAGCAACAGAGAGTCCTGGTTTTGAAGGCCAGTCGATGTTTGCGACTGTTGCCACCCATGCTGCCCTGAACTCCGTGAAATCGGAAGTGTTGGGCGCTGGTGGAGGCTGGGGCTGGCCCATCAATATCATTGCGATGGCGCCTAACACCATCGATGCCATCCTGTTCCCATCGTTATCGCCATCTGAGGAAATTTGACGCGGGAGAGGTAGTATCGGCACCGTGCAGATTCGATTCCGTCTCGATGGCGAGCTCTTCGTCCCAGAACTTGACCTGGGTTCGTATCCGCCGATCAACGATATTCACATCGTAGGAGGCGAAGGCTCAGTTCAGACTGAGCCGTTCAGTTTGCACATGACCCAAACTGCCCAGTTCACCGCCACGATTTCGGAGGCGGCGATCGCGGGTTATGTTCGTGCGAAGTTGCCCGATGCCATTCGCTCGTTCGAGCTCAAACTGGTGCCCGGCGAGATGGTAATCCACGCGGACGTTCACATGGTCTTTAGCTTGAAGGTGCAAGTGAACTGCGGAATCGAGGTTGTAGATTCGCAGAAGCTGTTCGTAAGGGTCAAGAGCATGGATGGAGTGCCCGGGCCTGCCCAGGGAATCGTTCTTGGCCAGCTTGAGGCAAACAACCCCGTGCTCGATGCAGCGACTGTTTATCCAGGGCTGAAAATCCAGAATCTGGAAATTCTGGAAGGTCATTTGCGCGTAAGCGGCATTGCCGAACCGGTCTAGCCTGCTGAGGTTCTGGGGCTACCGGCGGTACCCTTAAGGTGTATGAAATTCCTTCCCATCGTGCTGATCGTTTACGGCATCATCAACATCGCGGGGGGAGCAATGGGCTTTGCGATGGCGGGTTCACCTGCCTCGCTCATTGTTGGGGGGATAGCCGGATTGCTGATTCTCCTTTGCGGTGTTGCAGCCAAAAATAAACCGGGACTGGCGTACCGGAGTGCTGCCATTCTGACTCTCATCTTGCTCGGATTCTGGGTCTTCCGCATTGTGGAGTTGAGTAACGACGGGCGGCCCATGATGATGGCGCTTGGCAACGCGGTTCTCGCGATCGTTGTTTTCGGGCTCCTCGGCTATGGGCACTTTGCTGCCCAGAAGCGCCGCGCTGCTGGTCAACGTCCCGAAGGGCACTCCTAATGGCCGATCAGATTTTGCTGGTTCGGCACGGGGAAACCGACTGGAATCGGCAAAATCTGGCTCAAGGCTCTCGGGACATCGAGCTCAATCCTCGTGGCTTGGCGCAGACTCAGGCCGTCGCTCAGGCTCTGAAGGAAGCTCCCGTCACCAAGATTTTTTCCAGCGACCTAGGCCGCTGCAGCGAACTCTCCTGTGACGTTGCCGACCACTTCGGCCTGGAGGTTGAGTACATGCCTAACCTGCGCGAACGCAAGATGGGCGTCTTCGAAGGGCGGGACTTTACGGACATGCACATCGAGCTCCGGCACCAGGTCTCAGAGGGAACAGACCAATTCGACGCGAAGCCTGAGGGCGGCGAAAGCATTCGGGACGTGTTCGAGCGTGCCGAGTCTGTGGCAAGGAAGATTGATGAGCAGACGGGAACGGTATTGGTCGTCTCCCACGGCATGGCTTTAGCCGCGGTGCTCGCCCATCTCGTCGCAGGAACTGTATACACATCACGTGCGTTCCGGTTCCAAAACGCGGCAATCACGGAGCTAAGAAAGCGCCCAGATGGCATCTACATGATGGTGCGCTACAACGATAGCCGGCACTTGGGCGATCCCGACCTTTCCGCGTTGCCGATTTAACAGGGCAGACCTTTGAACGTGCTCAAAAACTGGCTGAACCGTACCTGGCCCGTGTTTGCTACCGCTGCAATGCTCGCGGCATCTTTCGCTCCGCTGAACTGGGCGTTCCTGATCTTTGTTGCGTTTGCTCCTTGGTTGGCTTCCCTCAAAGATTCGACCGTGAAGGGCTCGTTCCGATCTGGTTTTGCCTTGGGATTTCTGTTCTGGTGTGTTCAGCTGTTCTGGCTTGGACACTTCATCGGTAAGTGGTCGGAATACTACTGGTTTGGCTTGATCCCGGTGCTTCTCGGTGCCTCGTTCGCGGCGTTGCTCTTCGGCCTCTTCGCGATACTCGTTCGGCAACTGTGGCGACTCAACCTCATCCTGCTGTTTCCGCTGATATACGCCGGGGTCGAGGTCTTTTTCTCCTACATGCCCTTTCTGGCGTTCCCCTGGAGCTTGCTGGGAGTGCCATTGGTTGAGGCTCCGTGGATGGTTCAGCATGCCTACTTTGGCACTGTGTATCTCGTTTCTGCCTGGGCAACCCTGCCGAGCGTTGCCGCAGCGCTGTTCCTGACAGGCGAGAACTTCCGCAAGTTCTGGCAGCCGATCTTGATCTTCTTCATCCTTCTGGTGGTCTCCCTAGTCCGGTTTGGAACCCCTATCGTTGGAGAGCGGAAGGTAATTACCGTAGGCCAGCCTGGCGTAGATATGGCGTTTGGCGACCTCAGCCAGCAGGACGCCTTGATTCAGCAGAATGTGGAATTGATTCTGGACCGTGCAGAGATGCAGGGAGCCGACTTGGTCATTCTTCCTGAAGGACTTACTTATGGGATGGATTACATCCCTCCGCCCACCCAGTTCCGCATCGATCCTTTTGGAATCCCAATTCTATTCGGTGGGCAGCGAGGGACCCCTATCGCCTATCAATCTGCCTACGCTGTGGAAAACGGCGAATGGAGCTGGGCAGATAAAACCCGACTTGTGATCTTCGGTGAGTACGTTCCATTCCGAGATCAGCTCGAGTTCTTGCAAGGGTTCAATTTGCCTGCCGGGGACTTGAAGGCGGCCGACCAGGTCACGTCAATTGACATCGCCGGCATGAGAGTCGGTCCGGTGATCTGCTTTGAGGCGCTGTTTCCGGACATTTCCTGGCGACAGGCGATGAACGGCTCAAACTTGCTGGCGATCATGTCGATCGACGACTGGTATGTTGGGACTGGTGCGCCGCAGATTCTCCGCCAGGCAAGCACCATGCGTGCGATCGAGAACGGATTGCCGATGGTCCGCTCGGCAACGCTAGGTTATAGTTTTGCAGTTGACCAGCGCGGGAGGATGATTACTGAAGCTCCTTTCGGTGAAGTCGTTGCGCTAAGGGCGGAAGTCACCGTGCCAGAAATTGGGAGCGAGCGATCTCCGTGGAAGCCGATTTTCCCCATCATTTGCCTTGCGTCGCTGCTCGGGCTGATTCTGCATGGGCTTTTCCTTCGGTTTCGGCCGACGTAGCGGGCTTCTCGCGGGTACGATTCCGTGATCCCGTGAACATTCGATTCAAGCGTCTTCAGCTCAAGAAGAAGTTTCCCCTCGCCATAAGCCGAGGGTCGAGTTCAGGCTCGGAAAACCTCTATGTTTTGGTTGAGCGCAAAGGAATAGTCGGGATCGGTGAGGCAGCCCCGGCTACAGGAGACGCGGAGATGGCAAACCGGTGCGAATGCCAGCTGCAAGAGTTTGTGGAGAGTCACGACTTCGACCAGCTATCCATCGCCGACGTCGTTGATCTTGCTACTGCAGATGGACTCGATCCCTCTTGCATCGCCGCGCTGGATATCGCGCTCTGGGACCTCACCGGGAAGGAAGCGAATATGCCGCTTTACCGGCTATTCGGGCTGGCAAAGCCGACCGTTGCAACCAGCATCACTGTGGGGATCAACCCACCAGACGTAATTCGCGAACGGGTTCCTTTGCTGCTTCGCGAAACTGGCGCAAAGTTCCTGAAGCAGAAGCTTGGGAACAAAGAAGGGGGGATTGAAGCAGACAAAGAAGCGTTTGCCGTTGCCCGTGAAGAGGCAACGAAGTTCGGGGTTACAGTTCGGGTCGATGCCAATGGAGGCTGGAACCTGGCTGACGCGAAAGAGATGCTTCAATGGCTTAGCGAGCGAGGCTGCGATTACGTGGAGCAACCTCTGGTGCAGGGCGCTGAGGAAGACCTCAAGGTTCTGTTCGAATCCCGACCGATAGCGATCTACTGCGACGAATCTTGCCAGAGTGCCACCGACGTGCCGTTGCTCGCCGACCGGTGCGACGGCGTAAACCTGAAGCTGATGAAAACGGGTGGATTGACCGAGGCCCTTCGCCTCTGCGCAACAGCCAGAGCGCATGGATTGAAGCTGATGGCGGGCTGCATGAGTGAAGGCTCTGTCGCTATTGGTGCTGCAGCTTCGATTAGTTCTCTCTTTACCCATATCGATCTTGACAGTCATTTGAATCTCGATCCAGACTCTGGGGTCGGGCTCGGTTTCGAAAACGGAGTGGTCATGCCGTCAGACCGTCCTGGACATGGTGTTTCTCTGCGGGAAGGGATTTAGGGAATGCCCAAGATCCTCGGTACCGACCGGGTGGCGTTGTTTATGGAAGGGGAAGTCGGGGGCCTTCACGCCAAGATGGGCTACGGCATCCTTCGTTACGCCGAATACCCGATAGTCTGCGCTATAGATTCGACAAAGGTTGGGCGCGACCTGACGGAGTTCGAAAGCGCAGTGCCAAGCTGCCAGATCGTTGCGAGTGTGGAAGAAGCTGCTCAAAGAGGTGCCAACGTGCTGATCTTGGCAGTCGCCCCCTTTGGCGGGTACCTGCCTGAGGACTGGGTCTATCCGATCCAGAGAGCTATCGACTTGGGGATGAACATCGTGAACGGGATGCACACCAAACTCTCCGCTACATTTCCAGTGAAGCACGAGGGCCAGTGGATTTGGGATATTCGAACCGAGCCGCAAGGTCTGGGCCCCGGCACCGGAAGGGCAATGGGGCTGAGCAACCAACGGGTTCTCGCTGTTGGCACCGACATGGCGGTCGGCAAGATGACGGTGGCTCTCAAGATGCACCAGGCTGCCAAGGATCGTGGGTTACGGTCTTCGTTCATCGCTACCGGGCAGACCGGAATTTGCATCGCCGGCAGGGGAATACCGCTTGACGCGATTCGTGTCGATTATTCCGCCGGCGCGGTAGAGGCAGAGGTGATGGACCACGCCGACGCCGAAATCTTGTGGATAGAAGGGCAAGGAGCCTTATGCCACCCGGCAGCAAGCAGCAACCTGCCTCTGATGAGGGGATCTATGCCAACCGATCTCATTTTATGCCACAAAGCAGGCATGATCCAGTTAGAGCAAATGCCTGATGTTGAGGTTCCGAACTTGAGGAGCCTCATCCAGCTCTACGAAGACCTAGCCACATGCTGCGGTTTGTTCCCCGAGGCGAAGGTCTCTTTCGTGGCTCTCAACACCGCCCACTTGAGCGACGAGGCGGCGGTAGAAGCGATGAACGAGACGGCTGAAGAAGCAGGTGTCCCTTGCTATGATGTCGTCCGAGGTGGCGCTACAACGGCCCTGGAAGGGCTGGTTTGATCGTCGGTTGAAGCTTTAGCCATTTGTCTTGACGCGTCTTTGATTTCTCGCATTGAGTCCACCATGCTGATCTCGTTCAAACTTTGGATGGGAAAGCCCTTATACTAATATCTGAGGGGGTTGCATAGGCCCGGCTCGCCAAGGACGACCGGCAGAGCAACTTCCTGATCAAAAATAAGATGAACAAGATCAAAACCTTGCATAGGGGTGTTGTCGTGGGTTCGCTGTTGGCGGTTGCCGGATTGGCTGCTGCACAAACAGTTCCCGACTTCACCTGGCGGAGCTTCCGCTTCAAGACCGATACGATTTCGTTTTCGGCAGATAACACTAGGATAGCGCTGGGAGGCTCTCAAACCAGAGTTCTCAGTATCGCAACCGGCGCGATACTCGCGGTTCTTGGGGCTCCAAGCACCGGAACAGTCGTGAACGTCGTTGCCTTTTCACCGAATGGCCAGTGGTTGGCTGCGGGTGATGTGGCGAGTGGTGGCGTTGGTCCGATCCGGATCTACGATGCTAACTCGTACGCCGAATTGGCGCTGCTTTCCAGTCACACTACGTCAATCTCGTCGCTTGCTTGGTCGCCATCGAGCAACCGGCTTGTTTCTTCGGATACGACCGCTGCGAACCCAACCGTTCGTGTTTGGGACCCCGCGACGTGGACAGAAACCGCGTCCTTCGTTATTGCAGGAACGGGTCAGGCAATTTACTTCATGCGGTACAACGCGGCTGGCACCAGGCTGGCTGTGAGCCACACAACGGCTGCGGCTGGCGTCAAGCTATTTGACACGTCATCTTGGACTCAGGTCGGAAGCACCATGACGCAAACCGCGCGTCCATACGAAGTCGACTTCAATCCATCGGGAACCTTACTTGCGGTGGGCTACTTCGACAACTCGGTTCGGTTCTACGACCCTGCTACTCAGTCAGAGACTCTGAGCCCGATCGTGCTCCCACGTCCGGCTTGGGGAGTCAGCTATTCTCCAAACGGTCAGCGGCTTTTCGTTGCCGTTGATAGCCAAACCACTACGCCAGGTCTTGCCGGGAGCTTCAACTTGTTTGATGCAACAGACAACTACGCCCAGTTGGCAAGCTGGGGAACAGGGATCCAGGGCCCACGGTCCTCTGCCTGGTCCCCGAATGGAAACTTCTGTGGTGGCACGCTCAATGATGGAACGGTCTATGTGTTCAACAACACGCTTACGAATGTCGAACTCTATACTTCGTCGAATACCGGTGTAGGAGCTTTCCGTGCCATGAGCGTTTCGCCTGATGGGACTCGCGCTGCGATCGGAAACATCTCGAATGACACGGTCAAGATGCTGGATGTCGCTACGGGTTCACTGATCTGGCAGGCACTTATGCCCGACATCCGGGACCGAGTGCGCGATCTCGACTTCTCCTCCAATGGTTCGGAAATCGCCGTTGCGCTTTCAACGGTTCTGACCGAAGTAAATGCCAGGGTCATTCGAATCAGCGCTGCAGATGGTTCCGTGATTGGCACTCCATATAATCCTCCTGTTCCTCAGACCATCTTGAACTCTGTTCAATATTCACCTGATGGCACACTGCTTTTGGCTGCAAGCCAAACAGAAAAGGAAGCCTATGTTTGGAACGTTGCTACAGGCGCGTTGTTCAGCACAGCGCTAGCACCCGGCGAGACTGCGACGGCAATGTCTTGCGCTCGCTTCTCACCGGATGGAACCCGGATCGCAGCCTCCTACACCGGGTCAGCTTCGGCTTACCGTGGCGTTCGGGTCTTCCAGCTTGCTTCGGGTAGCAGCACCCTCTTGGGCAGCGCTCCCGACACTGGCGCCAACATCACCTGGCTTGCCTGGAGCCCGGACGGCGATAAGATTGCCGCCTCGCGAACCGTTCTTTCTTCCCAAGGTTTGATCTACATCTACGATCCTGCAACTATTGGCACAGGTCCAAGCCAGACGTTCACAGGCCATACCTCGACCGTGAACTATGTCGCGTGGTACCCGGATAGCACCAAGCTCGCTTCGGCAGCCGGTGTGATCGGAAATGCGATCATCATTTGGGATGCTGACAACGGTATGGCGCTACAGACCTACGGCGGGTTTGCTCAGTCCGGTCAGGCTGTTGCCGTCACTGGAGAGTTCATCTTTATGTGTGGAACCGGATCTGAGACGGCTGCATGGCCGAATCCCTATCCGTTTGCTTCTGCAGACAACGATACGATCTTTTGGGAAGGTCCTAACTCCGGCCCGCTCCCGCGACTGATGGTCGCCTGGAGAGCACCGGACGGTATTGTAACTCTGCCAGTTGTAGTGATTGACGTTGTCCCTGCTGGTTGGAATCCTCAAACTGTAGGCTTCAACGCAAATTCCTCTGAGTCGAGCATTGCCTTCCAGAGAGCGAGCGATGGATTGGTTGCGTTCTGGGATCTCGATAGCTCAGGCGCACCTACACCGGGCGGAGTCTTGGGCGCACCTCCAACCATTGACTGGGTTGTTGTTGGCATGGCAAATGTCGATGGCGTCGGCCAGGATGATGTGCTTTGGTTCAACGTCGCAAACGACTCGCTTGCCATCTGGTTCCGCGATGCGTCAGGCGATGTAACCGGTACCGCAATCGTGGGCACTGCCCCAGCAAACTGGTCGGTTGTCGGCGCAGGAGAGATTTCTGCTTCGCTTGGCACCTCGATCGTGTGGCAGAACGACACGACTAGCCAGATCGTAACCTGGAACCTCGATACCAGCGGTGGCTTGATTTCCACCACCTCCGTTGGAGTACCAGGAACTGACTGGGTTTGCGTAGGCCTCGGAAACTTCGATGCGAATTCGAACGCATCGTTGCTTTTCCGCAATGGAAGCAACAACCTGCTTGCTGTATGGAATCTCGATGAGAACGGAACGGTGATTAGCACCGGAACGATCGCTGAGGCTCCAGCGGGCTGGCGAATCTTCGGAATCGGTCGCCTGTAAGCAACCGTCTAGCTAAAGTTGGTCCCTTCGGCTCCCAAAGAGTCGGGGGGACTAGTTTTTCGGCTGGGCTTTTCGCGGTACATCGAAGAGTCCGCGCGCTTCATGAGTTCTTGCAACGTCGCATCTGGTTCTCCGCACATGAAGCGAATGACCCCCGAGGTTGCGGTCACTTCTGTCTCGTATCGACACAGTGCGTAAGACAAGAGCCCCTGCTTAAATTCGTCAACATAGGCGTTACAGGGGTAGCTCTCTGACCCAAAGATCAATACGAACTCGTCTCCGCCGACTCTTGCGCCAGTGCAGCCTTGGTCTGCGAGGTCCTGGATCAGCTTGCCGACTTGGACTAGAATGTCGTCACCGGAAGCGTGCCCAAAACTGTCGTTTATGTCCTTAAAGTGGTCAAGGTCCAAGAAGCAAATCTCGTATTGCTTGCCGGTGGTCAGGTGAGTTTCGAACCAGCTTTCTAAGCCACGTCGGTTAAGTAGCCCGGTGAGTTCGTCATGCTCTGCCTTGTGCCTGAGGCTTCGCTGGGCGGTTTGAGAGTCGATTAGCGCATCCTTGAGCCTCTGCTCCTGACTTTTGAGTGAAGCATTGGCTTCTCGGCTCTCTTGCAATTGTCGACTGAGTTCAAGTACGGCGAGCTGTTTATGGGCCCGCTGTCGCGACTCATCCAGTAGCATCTGTGCTGCCTGCCTCTCATACTGCAGAGCAAGCGAACTTTCTCCCAGTTGTTCATTGACAATAGAAAGGAACTCAAGGACTTCGGGTTGGCTTCTTGAGAGGTTATGGGTTTTGCAGATGGCTAGAGCCTGGTTTCCGTATTCCAGTGCCAACGCCTGATTTCCCGTGGTGTGCTGAGCCTTAGCCATCGCCATCAGCGCGTTCAATCGGTATACCGCTGAGCCTTTTCCGTTGAGGAGCCGAAGCGCTTCAGAGGCGTCGCAAATTGCCTGTTCTGTTCGGCCTAGCTGCCGGTTCGCGTGAGAGCGAAATGCAAGCGTCATCGGCAACTGGCTGGTGTAGGCCGCCGATTCTGCGAGGTTGACGGCGCGGTCCAAATATTCGAGCGCCTCCTGGAAACGGCCGAGCGCAATGAGTTGGGCTCCTACGTTTTCTTGAGCGCGGTAAAACTCAATTCCCAAGCCTGCGTCATTTCTCATCTTGAGTTCCAGCATCAGCTGTTCCAGAGCGAGGTCGTTCTCTTCGACATCGGCGTAAAGTCCGCCAAGAACCATGATGCAATCGGCTATGCGCCGCTTGTTGTCAAGCCGCACGAAGATTCCTTTGGCTTCTAGCGTGCACTCCAAAGCCCGCTCAAGTGCGCCAATTTCTCGGTAGATGTTTCCAAGCAGGAACAGAGCGGTCCCAATACTGGTCTCGTCGGAAATCGACTCGGCGAGTTCCTTATACTGGTTGCAGAAATCAAGAGCCTCAGCTAACTGACCTGTGTTATACAGGATCATCGCTTTGAGGCACACCGCTCGGACTTTGAGACTGGCGTCCACCGGGCATCTTTCGATGTGATCCAGGAGCTCGTCGCAACTTGCGCCAGCAAGTTCGAAATCCTGTTGCATCAGCTTTTCGACTTCAGCTAGCTTTTCGAGAGGGTCCATTTTCGGTTCGCTCAACTGATGTAATGCTTTCAATCTTGCGGTTGTGACTTGATCTGTTGCTGGAGGTTCAAGCAGCGTAGGCCCAAAGAACTGATGATACTTGCACCCGCGGGAGACATCACAGGACCCGCACTCGTAGCTAAGTATATGCAAAATTCATCGTTTGCTGTTTTCGGGGCCGGTTGTTTCTGGGGTGTTGAAGTGGCATTTAGACAGATAGAAGGCGTGTTATCTACTTGTGTTGGATATGCTGGAGGTCAGTCAAGTGAGCCGTCATACGAGGAAGTATGCACAGGGAAAACAGGACATGTCGAAGTGGTAAGAGTTGAATTTGACCCGCAAAAGATAAGTTTTGGTGATCTACTCAATGCGTTCTGGAGTTGCCATAACCCAACGCAATTGAATCGCCAAGGCCCTGATGTAGGGACACAATATCGGTCCGTTATTTTTGCGATGGATGAAGAGCAGGAGCGCATTTCCGAAGAAAGCAAGAGAGTCCAAGATGAATCCGGCAGATTCCCGACGCCAATTGTAACTGCCATCGAGCCATTTCGGAACTTCTATCCGGCGGAGGACTACCACCAGCAGTACCTTGAGAAGCGGGGTCTGGCTTCCTGTCGATTGAGCCTGTAGAGGCTACTCCCAGCGTTCTGCCCGGGCGTTCCGGGTCATCAGTTGCTCAACAGCACTTCGAGGGTCTAGCCGCCCTTGGATGATCGCTGAGACACTGGACACCAGTGGAAGCTCGAGCCCTTTTGCCCTTGCCATGTGATCAGCAAGGAGGGCAGTGGGGACCCCTTCTGCAATTTGACCGACGTCTTCAATCGCCTTTTCAAGCGAGTTGCCCCGACCCAAGGCAAAGCCAACTCGGTAGTTTCGGCTCAGCTTGCTGTTTGCGGTGGCAAAAAGGTCGCCAACGCCGGCGAGTCCCATAAAGGTCTCCAGTCTGGCGCCACGAGAGCACCCCAGACGGGCTATCTCGTTTAACCCTCGAGCTAGCAAGGCGCCTTTAGTGTTATCACCAAAACCGAGACCATCTGACATACCCGCAGCGATCGCCAATACATTTTTCAGCGCGCCGGCGAGTTCAACTCCACGAATGTCCGTCGAAAGATAGACCCGGAAGGACTCTGAGCTAAACAGCTTTTGGACTCTCTTGGCTGAGTCCTCGTCGGGTGAAGCGGCAACAGCCGCCGTGGGAATCCCCTCGATGATCTCGTTCGCCAGGTTTGGCCCTGACAACGCTACCGGGATAGCTGTGGGGCTCATGGAGCAGACCAGGTCACTGATCAACTCACCGTTTTGGCCAAAACCCTTACTGGCAATCACAATCAGGCCATCAAGCGGGGGAAGCTGCTCTAGGACTTCGCGCACCGTTGAGGAAGGAAGTGCCAAAACCTTCACGTCGGCTCCGCGGGTTAATCCAAGATCCGAGGTGGCGCGCACATTCCCCGGGAGAGTCAAATCAGGGAAGTACCTGAAGTTGGCATGGTGACCTTCAATCCAGCCTGCCACCTCGCTGCTTCGCCCCCAAAGGAGGACGTCGACACCGTTCTTCGCGAGGAGCCAGCTAAGGGCGGTTCCCCAGCTTCCAGCACCGTAAATGGCTACGAGCATTGAGCTATTTTACAGATTTCCTTCATGCTGTCCAGACAAACGGCTCAGCGTCGGTCAGCACACGTCCACTTCGCTCCTTCGCTTCCAGCAAGTAGTCGGGCAACGTCAAAATGCTTTTGGCGAACCGAGGGGTGAAGTACCGAGTCTCTACTCCGCGAGCCCTCAATCGTTCTTCGATGACTTCCGGAGTCATTAGCTCTGGGTCGAACTTCTTGCTGGCGAGTACAAAACCCCAGGGCATCATGAAGGTGGTCACGATTCCGTAGTAGCCCACCACAAACGGGAACGTTTCCTTCATGCTTTCCAAAGTGGTGATGCACGAGACCAGGCACTCAGGATAGTTCAGGTTGGCACTTCCGGCTTGCATAGCAAAGATCCCATCTTCAGCTAGCGCATCCGCGCAGATCTGGAAATACTCGCGCGTGAAGAGAAACTGGCTTGGTCCTTCTTCATGGGGATTGGGGAGATCGCTGAGAATGACGTCATAGCCGTGACCTTTTCGGTCTTCGAGCGTTTGGCGGGCGTCTTCGTAGACCATCTCCGTTCTCGGATCGTCGAATGCCCCTTGGTGCCACTCAGGCATGTCTTCTCGAACCATATCGATGAGTTCTCGGTCGATGTCAATCATTACAGCGTTCTCGACCGTGCTGTGGGCGAGCGCATCTCGAAGCGTGGCTCCCTCGCCTCCACCGCAAATCACCACCTTTCGGGGGTTTGGGTGAAGGGTCATCGCAGGATGGACCATGCACTCGTGGTAGATCCATTCGTCCATGAGCGAGCTCTGGATGTTGTAGTCGAGGAAGAGGGTCTTCCCGAATCTCGGGAGGTCGCATATTTGGTACTCCTGATACTTGGTTCGACCTTGTTTGTAGAGCTTCTCCACAGTGAACTGCCAAGTGACGGCCTCTGTGTGGGTCTCGCTGATAAACATTCCAACGGCTTGGCTAAACATGTGCGAGCTAAATAATGACATGTTTATGGCTGCCCCCGAATATGCCCGCCGTGGAGCTTGTGGAGTCCGTCCGGCATGGAGGCGATATCCATGAGCGATGCAAAACGCCGCGCAGTGGGGAAGGTCACAATATTTTTTGGCGCGCGGCGCAAGGCAATTTTGGGCGAACCTGGGTGCGCGAGCCTATGGATCACAACCGGTCCGATGGGACCGGAAACACACGAGCCGACCAGAAGAATGTCGATTTCCGGGTGCCCGGGGACATTTGCGGGCAAAGCTTGTCAGATGCTCTAGCTTGACTGAGCATATTTCCCCCGGATCGCTAGTGTCACGGGAAATCCACTCCCTCGTGTCTGGGAGTGTTTCGGTGCTAGTTGGGCAGTTACGGCAGGTCTCTGCGTTCTTTGCGTCTTTGCGTGATACCAATCGGCTGATTGGGCCTGAAAGCGGCTGAGCGAAGCCGGGGACTGCCCGGTCGGCAACCTACCAACCAGCCGAGTCTTCGGCAGTGATCTTCCGGTTTGGCTCCTTTTCCGTAACCCGCGAGGTATAAGAGCGACATGAGGACTAGTCCCACCAACCTGTGAGCGAGAGATTTACTCGTCTGGTCCTTTCCGCAGGCGAGCCCCCTAGGTGGCTTGCCAGTGAGGGGCCCTATGACGAAGTGGTTCTCTGCACCCGGGTTCGCTTCATGCGCAACCTGCGAGGCTTTCACTTCCCCGCGAAGATGTCGTCCGAAGAGGCCGTCGAAATTGAGCGGTTGGTTCGTCAAGCGGCTGCTCATGCCGGGCTTGAAGCTCCGAGTTCGCTCACCCAGGCAGTTCGGGACTATCTGGTGATGATCCGGGCAGTTTCGCCCGACTTTCGGTGGTTCGAGCCCGGTCGAACCGTACTGCTTGATGACACAAAGTCGCTCAGCGCCATGATCAACGAGGAAGACCACCTCAGGATCCAGGCACTTAGCCCCGGCTGGAGCCTTACTGACACCATGACGGCTGCGCGCAAAACCATTGAGACGCTCTCCCGCCAGCTCGAATTTGCTGAATCGCCGACCCTCGGCTATCTCGCGTCCAGCCCGCTCAACACGGGTCAGGGTGTCCGCTGCTCCGTTCTTGTGCATGCTCTTGGATTGGCGCACAGCCGAAAGCTCTCACCCGCCATCGAGGCGTTGGGCTCTGAGGGGCTTACTGTGCGGGGGCTGTACGGAGAAACAACCCGCGCCACCGGCGCATTTCTACAAATCAGCGCAGTGAACTTCCCGCAGGAGCGGTTTCGAGGCGCTGTGAGCTACTTCGTGGAGCAGGAGATGGAGGCTCGGAAGCTGGTCACCGATGAAGCGTTGCTGAGACAGGCGCGAATGGTGATGCTCTACGCACTTCGGTCCCACCGGCTCAGCCTCGCAGACTCGCTGAGAGTGATCTCATGGATTCGATGGGTAGCCACTTTGCAAAACAAACCCATGTCGGTTTCGCATAGAGACGTAGACACTCACGCAGCGTTGATCGAGCTAGAAGTTGATTCACTGGAACCTGAAGCTAGCAGAGCGCGGAGGACCCAGGAGTGGGTTGAGAAGCTGGGGATGCCGATCTACTGAGTCCTCGGACTTCTTACCAGCGAATGAGGTTTGCACCCCAAACCAGACCGGCGCCGAATCCAACTGTCATCACCACCATACCTTCCTGAAGACGTCCATCCTGGACCGCTTCATATAGGGCAACTGGAATCGAGGCGCCACTCATGTTTCCGAAGCGATCTACGTTCTTGTACACCCTTTCTGGCCTAAGACCGATCCGCTCGGTCGCAGAATCGATGATTCGTTCGTTGGCCTGGTGAGGAACGAAAAGGTCGACTTGGTCTGAGGACAAGCTAGCCTTCTCCAGAACCTCGCAGCACGCATCACCCATTGCCTTTACTGCGAACCGGTAGGTCTCCTTGCCCGCCATGTAGATATAGGGGCTCGCACCCTCTTCAAACCCCTTATGCATCGGAAACCGGCTTCCGCCGTACTGGTTGTGAATGAACTTCGCACCGGAGCCATCCGATCGTAACGAGGTAGCGATCAGCCCGCGGTCCGTGTTCTCCACTGCCCGCAGGATCACCGCTCCAGCGCCGTCCCCAAAGAGTACGCAGGTTTGACGGTCCGTGAAATCCACAAATTTCGTCAGCGCATCTGCTCCGACAACAGCTACTAGCTTCGCATGCTCTGAGACGACCATCCCATGAGCAGTCGCCAGCGAGTAGATGAACCCCGCACAGGCCGCGCCCACATCCATAGCACCTGCTTTCGAGGCCCCTACCGCTTCTTGCACCAGGCAACTCACCGAAGGGAAAGGCATGTCGCCCGTAACCGTCCCGACGATGATAAGGTCGAGGTCTTTAGGATCGACGCCCGCGTCTTCGAGCGCGTTGTTCAGGGCAATCGTGGCAAAGTGCGAAGTGGTCTCATGGTCCGCGGCAATTCGCCGCTCCTTGATGCCAGTTCGCTGGACGATCCACTCGTCAGAGGTCTCGACCATTCGCTCCAGATCACTGTTTGTCAGGCGCCCTTCTGGCAGCCCGATCCCGATGCCTTGCACCACGCTATTCATTTTGCTGAACTCACCACCATGCTCAATTCTTTTCGCATGCTATCCAAAAGACGGGATTCCACCGCACGATTTGCAAGCAGCACGGCGTTCTTTGCGGCTTTGGCGTTACTTCTGCCGTGGCCTATGATGCATATACCGTTCAAGCCCAGAAGAGGGCTCCCACCGACTTCGGCGTAATCCGACATTTTCTTCAGCGGGGTTAGGAGAGTCTTTAGCGGTAGGTACGGCAGCCTCGCAAGCGGGTTGGTCGGAACTCGGTCCTTTACGATTCTCATGAAAAATTCTGCTGCACCTTCACAGGTCTTCAGCACGATATTCCCAACAAAAGCGTCCATAACCACCACGTCAACAGGCTCCAGGAAAACGTCTTTCCCTTCGATGTTTCCCGCGAACCAGGGGTACTCCTTCAACAGCTCATAGGCAGCTTTCGAAAACGCATTCCCCTTTCCGGGCTCTTCCCCAATATTCATTAGGTGGACTTTTGGATTTTTCCTGCCCATCACCCGATTGGCATACGCCCTGCCCATCATCGCAAACTCGATTAGGTTCTTCGGGTCAATGTCCGGACTTGCTCCCGCATCCAACATCAGGAATCCGCCGTGCATGCTGGGCATCTGAGAGGCGATCGCGGGTCGCTCCACCCCTTCGATCTGTCTCCAGCTGAGGAGGCAGCCTGCGGTGCAGGCACCAGTATTGCCGGCGGAAAACACCGCTTCGGCTTCGCCTCTCTTCACTAGGTCAATCGCCACCGCCATTGAGGAGTCCTTCTTCTTTCGAAGCGCTTCCAGTGGCTTTTCCTCCATCTCGATCACCTGGGAAGCGGGGTGAATTTTGATGTTCTTTGGCGGCTTCGGAGGCATGTGCTCTTGGATTCGAGCAGGGTCTCCGACCAGAATGATTTCTGACCGCATCGCCGCTGCAGCCTGAAGCGCACCCAGAACTATCTGGTTCGGGGCATGATCTCCACCCATGGCGTCGACTGCGATTCTCATCATTCCTCGATTTTGATGGATTTCAGGCTACGCTGCCATTCCGGAATCTCGCCTTGGACGTCCAATGCCTGATCGGCGCCTGCCGCCAATGGGCACGGACCATCCCAACCAAATGAACAGAGAGGCTGTGCAGGGATTGACACCCAATAAGCCTGCCGTACAAGGGCCTCCACAATCAACTTGTTTCCGTCGAACAGTGGGTATGGCTCGTCGTCCGCAGCGACCTTCGCCATGTCAGACCTACTGTAGGCGCTGGCGATACCATCAACCGGGAACTCCTCTTTCAGTTCGAATTCGAGATCCGTCTCTAACGGGTTTGAACAACGAGCACATTCCAGCACCGTTTTGCAGCGAAATCGACCTTCCAACAACAACACGTTTCCGGTGCTTACCGCCTCAATCTCGCCTTCCACGGGCGACATGAGATCAATGTCCTCTTCCTGCTCGAAGCTAAGCGAAACTTCCGCTTGGATCTTCCTTCCAGGGTGCTGAAGCGCGTCGTTTAAGTCGAGAAACTCCGACCGCCTCATACGCACGAAGTGTACCTGCGGCATCGAGCGTTAAACTAAGCTCAATCATGGGTCTTGTTTCCGCGGAAAACAGCTTCCTGCTGGTGATCGACTTGCAGCCAAAGTTTGGCGTCAACATCAAGGAGTTCGACTCCATCGTGAAGACCTCCAGATACCTGGCATCCGTAGCGGCAATCCTGGGGGTTCCGGTGATCTACACCGAGCAATACCCTGAACGAATGGGCGGCACTGACCCTTCCCTGCTCGAAGTTCTTGAACCAGCAGGTGCCCAGCAGTTCGGAAAGATGGAGTTTTCTTCGTTCGGCGATGACGTGATCCGGGAAGAAATCAAGAACCTTCACAAGAGCCAGGTCGTGATCTCCGGGATGGAGACCCATATTTGCGTCCTGCAAACCGCGATCCAACTCAACACTGCAGGATATGAGGTGTATGTTTGTGAAGACGCCGTCGCGTCGTTTTCAGACGGGCGCCGAAGCAACGCACTTGCAAGAATGGCACACGAAGGCGTCCATCTCGCCCACTCAGAATCGATCGTATATGAATGGATGCGAACTGCAGAACACCCGCACTTCAAAGAAGTCCTGCAACTGGTGAAAGCACAACAAAGTTAAACACCCGTTACAGCAAATCACCATCCAATGCTACAATATTGCATTAGAGATGAGAATGAAAGCTGCGTTACCTGCGGTTGGTGCTGTGGTAGTGGCGATTCTGGGCACTGCTTGCTGCTGGGGCCCTCCCTTGGCGATCGCTTTGCTAGGCACAAGCGGCTCCTTCTTCCACGCTCTTCACCCATACATGCCCTACATCTGGGCATTCACTGCAGTTCAGCTCGCTGTGGCGTTCTGGTTGGTCTACCGTCCCTGCAGCCATTCAAAATGCGCTGTAGGCTCAACCCCAGACAGTCACGCAAGAAATCTCCGCATGAAGAAGACCATCCTGTGGGTCGTTGCCTTTGCGGTCGTAGGTCTAAACGTCTGGCAAGCGCAATCCCATGTATGCCCGCCAACCGCCAACCCGTTCGGTACGCCCTGGACTCTGAAATCCTAAAGCCGGCTCAAAACGTTGAAGCCGCCTGAGCCAGCAACTTGGTGCCGAAGCCCGTTGGTCCGGCTTCAAACACTGCACTCTTTCTGTCCGTTGTTGCCGTTCCCGCGATGTCGATATGTGCCCAAGGGATGTTCTTATCAACAAAGTAACTGAGGAACGCAGCCCCTTGCACGGGGTGCGCTGTTCTCTTCTTGGCTGAATTCACGATGTCTGCCACTTCTGAGCGCATCATGTCCCTGTACCCTTCGGTTAGAGGCATCGGCCAGAGTGGCTCGCCTGTAGCATCTCCGATTCGGACCAGATGCTCTTGAAGCCTCGGGTTCGTACAGAACAGACCGGCAAACTGGTCTCCCAAAGCGGTAACGATTCCGCCAGTTAGGGTCGCGATGTCCAGAATGCAGTCCGCCTGCTCTTGGTCACACGCCCAGCATAGCGCATCTGCAAGTACAAGCCGCCCTTCAGCGTCTGTGTTGGTCACCTCCACCGTCACTCCGTTGCGGAACCGCAGCACGTCGTCCGGCTTATAGGCTTCGTCGCTAATCGTGTTTTCTGCGGCTGCCAATAGTGCGACAACGCGCACATCAGGCCGAATCACCTGAGCAAGCAACTGCATGGCACCGAGCACAGCGCAGCCGCCGCTCTTGTCGACCTTCATGCCGACCATGCCGTCGCGAGTTTTCAAGCTCAGACCTCCGGTGTCGTAAGTGATGGTCTTGCCGATAAGTACCACAGTCTTCTGGAAGCCCTCGGTCGGCCGGTATTCCAGGCGGACCAAGCAGGGGGGGTTCTCGCTCGCTTTGCCCACATTGATCAAGCCGGTCAGGTCGTTCTCGGCAAGCTCGTCAAACCGAAGTACGGAGTAGATCAGATCATTCTTTTGAGCAAGTTCTCTCGCAACTTCTGCCATCCAGAAAGGTGTCGCCACGTTTGGCGGAGTCTGCGCCAAGGTCCTGGCAAAGTTCTCGGCAGTTCCGGTTCGAACTCCACGCCAATACGCCTCTCGGGAGTCTTCGTTCCAGATCACCGGCTCCAGCGTCCTGTAGGTCTCTTCTCGCGCCGCTGAGCCAGGGAACAGGTTCTTGTTCCAGCTTCGGAGCTCTGCTGCTTCACCAATGATTTCAAACAATCTAGGGCTGGCAAAAATGAGGGGGCGCTCGCAGTCCAGTCCGGCGATTCGCTCCAACGCGTCCGCTGCCTTCTCCAGTGCGATGCGCTGATCCGTAAACTCGTCGACGATCAAGACCCAAACAGGCTTCTGATCCAGGTACCCAATCTTCTTCAAAGCGGGCCCCCCTTCATCTGCCAGCCGCGCATTCAGCTCACCGAGACCATCGCGCACAGAGGGCTGGTTAAGCACCTGCATGGCGGCATCTTCTGCGTGGTCGAGCGAAGGGTAGGCAAGGAGAATCGAATCGGGCTCTCCTGAGGGAAGCACTGGCAAGAGTTGAACCATAGGGACGACTCTAGTTTACGGAATCTAGCTCTTCAGGTTCGATCAGTGAACGAACACACCCGTTCGGAGGGCGGTTTGGTAGGCGAGACAGTTAGCCGTAATGCACCGAAGTCGAGTCACCGCCTGGCGGATCGGGACGGTCACCATTTCTTGACCTCTAAGCGAGACCATCGTGCCAAAGTTGCGGTCTTCAATCGCTTGCACTGCTCGCATTCCGTAAGCTTTCGAGAGGACACGGTCTTCTGCATTTGGAGACCCGCCGCGCTGCATATGCCCGAAGATGGTCGCGCGCATATCGAATTCTCCGGGAGCGTGCGATTCGATGGCGTCACGCAGCAAGTGCGCAACTCCACCAAACTGAATCTCTGGTTTGTCCAACAAAGTAGTGAACTTTTGCTGCCCTTCAATTCCTGCCCCCTCGGCGATGACGATGATGTTCGAGGCGAACTCGTTGTCTTTCCGCTGCAGCAAGAACTCGACCAGGTCGTCCAGGCGAAACGGAAATTCGGGAATCAGGATGGCATTGGCGTTGCCTGCGAGGCCGGAGTAAAGGGCAATCCACCCAGCATGGCGCCCCATCGTCTCGCAGATGATCGTGCGCCCGTGGCTCGCGGCGGTTGTGTGGATCCGGTCGATTCCATCGGTAACGACCTGCACTGCGGTTGAGAAACCGAAGGTTTTGTCTGTGCCGTTGAGGTCGTTATCGATGGTTTTTGGAACTCCGATGACGCTGGCGCCTTTGTCCATCATCTGCATGGCGGCTGAGAGCGTGCCATCTCCGCCAACCGCGACAATGCAGTCCACTTCGAGGGTCTTCATGTTCTTGATCGCCTCTTCGAGGATTTCGTCCGGAATTTTCGCCTGATCTCCGCTGCCGATCTTTGCAGCGAATCGACCCACGTTGGTCGAGCCGAGAATGGTGCCACCAAGATGACTTATCCCCCTCACCGCCTCAGCGGTCAGTTCTCGGTATCGCATGGGCGACAAAAGGCCGTCCCAACCTTTAAGAAAGCCGACCACCTCCCAGCCGTTGGCGATTGAGCCACGAACAATCGAGGCGATAACCGCATTCAGCCCCGCGCAGTCGCCTCCGCCAGTCAATATCCCGATTCGCATGCCGGAGCCAGTTTATCCGTGACTGGTTTCCGTCAAACCTTACCAGTCAAAACTGCCCGGCACACCCTTAAACGGCCCGACGACCTTGCTGGTAACCCAGCCGCCGTAAAACCTGCCTGGCTGCGGTTCCGCCTTCTCGTCGCCCACGTAGCACGCCTCAAAGAAGCCGGCATAGAAGGCGATGTGATTTCGAATCGGCTCGAACTCCTCCGTGGGATGTGGGTAGTACCACCCGACTTGAGGAACCGTACCGTTTAGGTCAACCAAGTCAACATAGGCGGCGGTGCCTTTCCACTCGCAAAAGCTACCGCCGTCACCTTGTCGAATCAGCTCAGAATTCACATCTTCGGGAGGAAAGTAGTAGACGGGTGGGTGGGAAGTCTCAAGCACACGAATGCCCCGAGTTGTGTCGGCGACGACTTGCCCCCGATGCACGATTCGAAGCCGTTCCGGCACTGGCTCTAGCCTGGGCGGGCGTGGATAGTCCCAAACAGATTCCTGCCCTGGTCCGGGTTCAACTCTTGCTGGTCGTTGCATCCTACTTCTATTGTAGGATGTTGCGTGGGTCTAGGTTCTAAAGGCAGAGATATACTGCCTAGCATTGGAATGGCTCCCGCTTCTGTCTCTCGTGCTGCTTGCACTGGCAATGCTTGGATGCACTGAGTACTTCGACCGCCTCATGGGTCGGGGCAAAGGTTAATCGGATGGAAATAATGGCGGCAATCGTCTCTGGATTCCTTTTGGTTTATCTCACCTACGCGATGCTATACGCTGAGCGCTTCTAAGCGACGACTATGGCAGATAGCTGGCTCAAGCTGATCGTTTTTCTCACCACTGTCTTGCTGATCGCATACCCGCTCGGGTTGTATATCGCCGAGGTACTGGAGGGAAGAACCAAATTTTTGGGTTGGCTTGAAAAGCCAATCTACTTCCTCATCGGTACCGCGCCAGAGAAGGGAATGGACTGGAAGCGATATACGTTCGCCGTCCTGCTGTTCAGCTTGGTAAACGTGTTGGTGCTCTACGCGCTGATGATGCTTCAGACTTGGCTGTTCGGGGCAGAAAGCGTTGCGCTTCCGTTCCGGCCGGACGAGGCGTTCAACGCCGCGATCAGTTTCGTCACGAACACGAACTGGCAGTCGTATAGCCCTGAGCTTTCAGCCTCCGCATGGGTTCAGATGCTCGGTTTCACAGTGCAGAATTTTGTCAGTGCCGCCGTAGGGGTGGGCGTTTTGGCAGCGCTGATGCGGGGGCTTAGAAATCGAGAGTCCGCGAACCTGGGCAACTTCTTCGTCGACGTCACTCGGGTGGCGCTTTACGTTCTCGTCCCTCTCAGCCTCTTGCTGGCGGTCTTTTTGGTGTCTCAGGGTGTCGTGCAAACAATGACCACCAGCGTGACTGCCATCACGCTGGAAGGAGAAATGGTTCAGATTCCCCTCGGTCCCGTTGCCTCGCAAGTCGCGATCAAGCAGATCGGCACGAACGGAGGCGGCTACTTTGCCGCTAATTCTGCCCATCCGTTCGAGAATCCTACTGCCCTCTCTGGGTTCTTCGAGCTTGTCGCCATCCTGCTCATTCCCGCCGCGTTGTGTTTCACCTTCGGCAAGATGGTGCGGGATATGCGGCAAGGCAACCTGCTGCTGATTGCCATGACTCTGATATTCGTTGGAGCGACGGTAATCACCATGCTTCAGGAGGCACAGCCCAACCCGATGTTCGCTGAGTTCGGGGTCGATCAGGCGCGGACTGCAACCCTTGTCGGCGGGAACATGGAAGGAAAGGAACTCAGGTTCGGTCCGGCAAGCAGCGCCATCTGGGCATCTGCCACTACGGCTGCGTCGAGCGGCTCTGTCAACTCGATGCATGATAGCTACTTCCCCATGAGCGGGCTTATGCTCTTCCTGCTGATGCAAACCGGAGAAGCGATCTTTGGCGGCGTTGGGTCGGGTCTCTATCTCATGGTGGCCTTCGCCATGGTCGGTGTGTTCTTGGGAGGCCTCATGATCGGGCGAACCCCAGAATATCTGGGCAAGAAAATAGAAGCCTTTGAGATGAAGATGGTCGGCATCATTATCCTCGTCCCTGGATTCCTCATCTTGCTGGGAAGCGGAATCGCCTTAATGTTCGGGAATGCCGAGCAGAGCATGACCAACCCGGGCCCGCACGGCTATAGCCAACTTCTGTACGCCATGACCAGTCAAGGCACCAACAATGGCAGCGCCTTTGCCGGGTTCCTTGCCAACACCCCGTTTCTGAATGTGCTGGGAGGTTTGCTCATCTGGTTTGGCCGGTTTCTGATCATCGTTTGCATCCTCGCCATTGCAGGCTCCGTTGCTCGAAAGAAAGTCACTCCAAACAGCAGCGCGACCCTGCCTACCCACACGCCACTGTTTCTGATTCTCCTGTTTTCGGTGATCTTGCTGAACGCGCTCACCTTCTTGCCGGCGCTGGCGCTCGGGCCGGTCGCAGAACAGTTCCAACTGTTCCCGCCAGGGGGCGTCAGATGACCGCGCAAACCAAACCAACCGCGCTAATCACCCCGCAGCTCCTCAAAGAGGCGAGTTCAGAAGCGTTCAAGAAGCTCGACCCGCGCCATCAACTGAGAAATCCGGTGATGTTCGTGGTCTACGTGGGAAGCATCTTGATCACGCTCGATGTGTTCCTCATCTTGGCTGGCGTAACGCAGGCGAGCCTAGGGTTCACGATCACGATCGCTGTGTGGCTTTGGTTCACCGTACTGTTCGCGACATTTTCTGAAGCAATCGCTGAGGGGCGCGGCAAAGCTCAGGCTAACGCATTAAGGAGCGCAAAGAGAGACATTGTTGCGAAGAGGATCGATTCGGCGAGCGTTGAAGCACTGAGAACCCCCGTAGAGTCCATCCAACTTCGGAAAGGAGACTTGGTTCTGGTTGAGGCGGGCGACATGATTCCTGCCGATGGCGAGGTCGAAGTCGGAGCTGCCACCGTGGACGAGAGCGCTGTTACCGGAGAATCTGCACCCGTGATCCGGGAAAGCGGCGGCGACAGAAGCTCCGTCACCGGCGGCACGAAGGTTCTCTCGGACTGGCTCATCATTCGGGTCAGCGCGAATCCCGGCGAAAGCTTCCTCGACCGAATGATCGGAATGGTCGAAGGCACCAAGCGAAAGAGAACTCCCAACGAGGTCGCACTCAACATTCTGCTGTGCTTCATGACCATCTCGTTCCTGCTGGCGTGCATGATGCTCTTTCCGTTCACGCAGTACGCGGTTACGACTCAAGGGGGCGGCAGCCCAATCTCGATCGTCGTTGCAACAGCACTGTTGGTCTGTTTGATTCCCACCACGATCGGCGGCTTGCTAAGCGCCATCGGAATCGCCGGGATGGATCGCATGATCCAGAAGAACGTTATTGCTCTCTCCGGACGAGCAGTAGAAGCAGCTGGCGATGTAAACGTCCTGTTACTGGACAAGACCGGAACCATCACGCTTGGCAACAGAGAAGCGGTCGAGTTCTTGCCAGCACCCGGTATATCGGTCGATCGACTTGCAGACGCAGCACAGCTATCTTCCCTAGCAGACGAAACCCCAGAAGGCAGAAGCATCGTCGTGCTCGCCAAAACCAAGCACCAGCTTCGAGAACGAAACTTGGCGCAGCTCGAGGCAAAATTCGTTCCATTTACAGCCCATACCCGCATGAGCGGAGTGGACTTCGGCGAAACGGCGATTCGAAAGGGCGCAGCCGACATGATTCGAAAGTTTGTCGAGTCCAAAGGCGGAGAATATCCGGCAGCAGTGGACGCGATCGTGCAGCGAATCGCCAAGGCCGGCGGCACTCCTTTGGCTGTTGCCGAAGGCAATAAGGTGCTCGGCGTGATCTATCTGAAGGACATCGTCAAAGGAGGTCTGGCGGAGCGTTTCATGGAGCTGCGCCAGATGGGCATCAAGACGGTGATGATCACTGGAGACAACCCGCTAACCGCAGCGGCGATTGCCGCCGAGTCTGGCGTTGACGACTTTCTGGCAGAAGCGACCCCAGAAGCAAAGCTGGAACTTATTCGAAAGTATCAGGCAGAAGGCAGCCTGGTCGCCATGACAGGGGACGGCACCAATGACGCGCCTGCATTGGCGCAGGCAGACGTTGCTGTCGCGATGAACTCAGGAACGCAGGCAGCCAAGGAGGCAGGCAACATGGTGGACCTCGATTCCAACCCAACCAAACTGATCGAGATCGTCCAGACGGGCAAGCAGCTGCTGATGACCCGTGGCGCCTTAACGACTTTCAGCCTAGCTAATGATGTAGCCAAGTACTTTGCGATCCTTCCGGCAGCGTTCGCGGTGACCTACCCCGAGTTGATGCACCTCAACATCATGAAGCTCCACTCCCCGGAATCTGCGATTGTCTCGGCAGTCATCTTCAACGCGATGATCATCATCTGCCTGGTGCCACTCGCCCTGAAAGGGATCGCCTACAAACCGAGAAAGAACTCGGCGACGCTTTCTCGCAACCTGCTCATCTTTGGACTCGGGGGTCTCGCTGTTCCCTTCATCGCCATCAAATTTATCGACATGGTCGTGTCCCTGTTCCTATGAAAGATCTGGTTCGCCCCTGCATTGTATTGACCCTTCTGCTGGCTGTTCTTTGCGGTGCTGTCTATCCGGCTGTCGTCACGGTTTTCTCGCAGACCGTGTTTCCGCATGAAGCTAACGGAAGCTTGATCAAGATTGACGACGTGGTACGTGGCTCGAAGCTGATTGGCCAAGAATTCAGCTCCGACGGTCTCTTCCATTCGCGTCCGTCGAGCACTGAACCGCCCTACAACCCCAGCGAATCGGGAGGGTCGAACCTTAGCCCCCGCAACCCAGAGTTGGTCTCTAAAGTTCGAGACCGGGCTGAGTGGGTGCGAACCTTTAATGAAGTTGACGGGGACGTGCCGATTGACCTGGTGACCAGCAGTGCCAGTGGGCTGGATCCGCATATCTCGGTAGGTTCAGCCAGGCTTCAAATCCCCCGGGTCTCAAGAAACACGGGAATCCCGGAAAACGAGCTCCTTGCCTTGGTGCGGCAACACACTGCCGACAACTTCCTCGGTGTCTCTGGTGAACTCGCAGTGAACGTGGTTACGTTGAACGTGGAGCTGTTACAGACCCTCGAGAAACGTCAACCCCAGTAGAGCTTCCTAAATGGAAATCGAAAGACCAGACCCAGACGCCCTTTTGGAGGACGCTCTCCGTGAAGAAGCGGCAAAGAATCGCGGGAGGCTGAAAATCTTTCTGGGAATGGCTGCAGGGGTAGGCAAAACCTACGCCATGCTTCTTGAGGCGCAGGAGAAACTCGAAGACGGCGTGGATGTGGTTGCGGGCTACATCGAGCCTCACGATCGACCCGAAACCGCCGAGCTTGCCGAGCCATTCGAGAAGATCCCGTACTTGTGGCTCGAACATCGCGGCACAAAAGCACGAGAATTCGATGTTGATTCAGCTTTGCAGCGCAAACCACAACTCATTTTGGTAGATGAGCTGGCTCACAGTAACGCCGAGGGGGCCCGTCACACCAAGCGGTATCAGGATATCGAAGAACTCCTGAACGCTGGTATCGACGTCTATACGACGCTCAACGTCCAGCATATAGAGAGCTTAAACGACGAGATTGCCAAGATCACAGGCGTCAAGGTTCGGGAAACCATTCCCGATTCGTTCCTTGAGAACGCCTCGGTAATCGAAGTCATCGACATCCCACCAAACGAACTTCTCGACAGATTTCGCGCTGGAAAGGTCTATGCCGACGAAAAGGTCGACCAAGCCCTACAGCAGTTCTTCAAGGAAAGCAACCTGCACGCACTGCGAGAGCTCGTTTTGCGAAAGGCTGCCGACAGAGTCGAAGCCGATGTAATTCGGAGTAAGCAAGCCACCGGCCAAACGGCGGTCTATTCGACCGGGCGCGGCGTTCTGGCGTGCGTTGGTCCCAACCGAATGGCCGAAGCGGTCGTCAATCGTGCAAAGATGATCCAGCAAGCAATGAGGGCCGACCGGGCGATGGTCGTTTTTGTCGAAACTCCTGGCATGCAAGAGCGCAACCGTGTAGGAATCGAACTTGCTGAAAGGGCATTGCAGAAAGCGGAGCAAGAAGGAATGGAAACCCGAAAGCTGGGCGGCCAAGACATAGTAGCCGAGGTTTTGAACCTGGCACGCGCCAAAAACATCGACACTATCGTCGTGGGCAAGCCGATCAAGCCCCGTTGGATCGAGTTCGTCAAGGGGTCGGTGGTCGATGAACTCGTCCGAAAGTCCGAGGAGATCGATGTCCACGTCGTCACGCAAGAGGGCTCTGCCGAAGTTGAAAAATACCGAGGGCGACTGGTCCGACGAGAGTCCAATCGCGGCTTTCTGTTAGTGCTTTTTGCACTGGTGGTCGCCACCGGTCTCAGCTTGTTGCTTTCGATGTTTTTGGGCCTGTCTACGATCATCATGGTCTATCTCATGGCGGTTGCATTCGTTGCGTTCAAAGCGGGGCGGCGGGAGAGCCTCCTAGCGTCGTTCCTCAGCGCTGTTCTTATCGAAATCTTGTTCGTTAGCCCGGTCGGCCAGATTCGATTCGATAACGTTCAGGTCGTCATCACACTCGGGGTCATGGTTGTCGCTTCGCTGGTGATCGGCGGCATGTCGTATCAGCTTCGGGAAAGTGCGGCTATGGCAGATCGGCGGGAAAAGAGATCTGCAACGCTTCTCTCCCTAAGCCGCGATCTCGCAAAGGAGAGGCACAAGCAGGGGATGGCTAAAGTCGCCAGCGAACACATTGGCGACATCTTCGAAGGAGATGTCGCGGTACTTACTCCAAGCAAGCACGGGAATCTGGAAGTCCTGGGTTCAAACCATCCTGAGGTAAAGATTGACGAGGAAGACCTTGCAGTGGCCGCTTGGACCTACAGCCAGGGTCAATCTGCGGGGCTCGGAACCAATACGCTGCCAGGAAAGAAGGCCCTGTGCCTGCCGCTTCGGATCGATGAAAGCCGCTGCATCGGGGTGCTGATGCTTAAACCCGCTGACCCGACCTACAAACCCGAGGTCTCCCAAATGCGCATGCTCAACACCTGCGCGAGGATGTTGTTCTTTGCTCTGGAGCGAGCCCAGCTAGCGAAGGAGTCCCACGACGAGCGCGTAAACGCAGAGACCGCCCGCCAAAAGGCGCTGATCTTGGCGTCAATTTCCCACGACCTAAACTGGCCCATGCGAGGGCTGAGCCACGATTTGCAGCAGCTGGAGCGAAACCTCGGAAGCGAAACCAACGGCGAAGCGCGCCAGACTCTAGAGCGAGCCAGAGAAAACGTCGAAAAGCTGCAGACGCAGATGAACAAACTGCTTCAGATGGCAAAGCTCGATTCTAAAGCGATCGAGCCCGATAAGACCTGGCAGGACACACGAGAGCTAATTGACGATGTGCTACAAGACCTCGGACCGCTAACCTATGGCAGGTCGATTTCAGTTGAGGTCATGGAAGGCGCAGAGAAAGTCTTTGCAGACGAGACGCTAACCAGGCAGATCCTTCAAAACTTGATCGAAAACTCGATCTTGCACACCTCTGTGGAAACAGCCATCAGGATCGAGTCTTGGGTTGATCCAAAGACCGGGGACCTTCACTTTAAGGTCTCAGATTCTGGACGAGGGTTCCCAACCGAACAACCCGAGCTGATGTTCGAAAAATT
>JBKBWO010000009.1:0-23974 GCA_046314495.1 Fimbriimonadaceae bacterium | reverse complement strand
CTGGGGACCTTCACTTTAAGGTCTCAGATTCTGGACGAGGGTTCCCAACCGAACAACCCGAGCTGATGTTCGAAAAATTCAAACGAGGAACGGAAGACCCTGAACAGCAGGGTTCGGGCCTAGGGCTAACGATTTGCGAGGGGCTGGTCGAAGTCCAGGGAGGCAAAATTTCTGCCTCTAACCGACCGGAAGGAGGGGCAAGAGTTGAGTTCTTCCTCCCCCAACAACCGAACGGCTCCTAGAAGCGAGAACCAATGATTTTCGTGCCCGAAGGGAAAGCGCCAAGGTTCGCCGAAAGCCACGGCGTCTGACCCGTTAGAGTCCAAACCGCAATCTCGTTAGTCGTTGAATTGACCCAAACCAAATCATCCTTATTGTCACCATTCAAATCCACGATCGAGGAAACGAACCAATCCCCGAGGTTTGTCCCATAAACGTAAGTGGTTGGATTGAAGCTAGTCCCTGTTGCTACGTCTTGGTATGCGAAGAGCAAGCCGTTGATGACGTCCATGAGCACTATATCGTCCTTTCCGTCGGCGTCCAGGTCACCCACACCTTGAACCTGCACATCCGCTGCTGCAAAGTTGGTGTCAGCAAGAATAGTAGTTCCGTCCATCAGCCAAACGGATGAACCGCCAGAGGGGTTCTGGAACAAGAGATCGGCGTTCCCATCGCCGTTGAAATCTCCGGTTCCCACTGGGATAAGGCTCAAAGGGTTGGCATAGGTCTGGCTGGACGCCCATCGCCCTTGACTGTTCATGATCCAAATGGCAATTGCTTGGGTGGAAAGGTTCCTGAAAATCAGGTCATCGATGCCGTCGCCGTTCAGGTCGCCGGTCCTCATTAACTCCCAGTTTGCGAGACCGGAGAATGTTCTGCTGCCCAAGACGCGGGTGCCGTTCATGTACCAGATCGCCATTTGGGGACCGTTGAAGAATAGGAGATCAGAATAGCCATCTCCATTCACGTCAGCCGACATCGCAGGGACCCAAAGTCCGGTATTGAAGGTCGCGGTAGATGCGATCTGGTTTCCGAGCATGGTCCAGATTGCTGTTCGACCCAGAACGGGGTTGTAAAAGACCAGATCACTGTGTCGGTCGCCATTGAAATCTCCTGTGAACACAAGTTCCCAATCCCCCAGGTCACCGAGGAACTTAGAGTCGAATTCAGTTACACCGTCCATGACCGTAGATCTAATCGATCCCCCAGGGGTCTGGGTGACGATCGCCGGGAATGTAGGCGCTACCTGGCGGGCGACCACTGACACGGTTCCGGTTACCACCAAATCGCAGCGGTCGAATGAGTAATCATGAGATGCCGGAAGAAAAGGCATCCTCATCTCCCGGAGCGAGTTACCGGTGCTGGCGCTATAGAAAATGAAGTTGTTGAATGCGTTTGTAGAGACAGCGACGGAAACGATATCGCTTGCCAGAAACCGCACACTTCGAGAAATCAACGTGGCGGAGACTTCAATATCAAGAGCTGGTGTTGCAAGAGGATCAGCCTGAGTTAAGTCGAAAATCCAAAGGCGCGTTAGTCCGGTACCTGCAACGACTGCCAACCGACGTCCATCCGGTGAGATCGCAATATCTCTGGGGAGATCAGTTGAGCTATAAATCGATGTCAGCGCGAGTGAAGGGTTGATGGTGAACCGCCGAACACCCGATGAATTTATGCCGTAAAGGAACTGACCATCCGGGGACACCGCAAGTCGACCTCCGTCGCCTCCGGGCGCAATCGAATCGACGATGGTAGCGGTCGATGGGTCCCAAAGTGTTATCGACCCATTAAGTGCTGATCCAGCAACGTTCCCTGCTTGCGGGCCCGCCGGAATCGTCACAACACCGCGCATGTTGCTCGTGGGAGAAGCAAGCAGTTCTGGTCCGACAGGTGCCATCGTAGACGTAGCCAGTCGTCCGACGCCCCCAGAACCCCGAGCACCGTAGACAACTGAGCCGTCCAAACTCATGGCGAGCTGCCGGTAACTGCCAACCAAGTTCGCGCTCGTTGCCTCTACAACTCCAGATTCGCTGGCGAACCGATGGATCTCGGTGCGAGAGGTCGCGGTTCCCATGATGAGCGACTCTCCGTCTGGCGTAAACAGCACGTTACCGAATTCGAAGCTAAAGGTTGTAGACGGTCTTTGATACGAGTCAAACGGGGAGGGGCTCCCAAAAGCGAAGCGATCGAGGAATCCACCATTTCGCGTTGCAAAGAAGTTGTTCGTGCCCGGTTGCGCCATTTGCCATTGCGGGCCTGTGATGGTGTAAGGTGCTCCAGTGAACCAGGTAGGCGCATTGACTTCGAGCAAGCTCGCCCCGGTTGAGGCGGCTGTTGCGCTGGTTGCATTGTTGTAGCCAGCTAGTCGAACGGGCGAAGTCAGCGCTGATTCGACGCTGAGTTCGGTCCCTGCTGGAACGCTGTACCTCGCGAATCCCGTTGCGTTGCTTAACAGCAACTCAGAGTCGTCATTCGAGAAGAAAACTTGAGAGATCGTGCTGCCACTTCCGATATCGACCGAGGGGTTAGCAAACCCAGGAAGCGCCGCAGTCGTGGCGAAATCGAAGACCCGCAGCCGTACGCCTGTCCCCGTCGTCGAGTACCCGACAGCTAGCAACGTGTTATCCGAGCTAAAGTCAATCGAGCCGACATTGAGATTTGCGGTGGCAAACGAAGAAAACTCGTTCGGGTTCCAAGCCCCGATACCTTGATCTGAAAAGACTCTGGTTGCGCGACCAGATCCGCCATTTACTCCATAGGCAAGGTACTGGATCCCTGTGGTGTTCTTGCTGAATCTGATAGCGGAGACAGAGGAGCCGTTGAATGACGGAACAGTTAGAACGCACGACCCCGACGGGACATCGTAGATTTTCAAAACTGCCGGTGCGTTGGTTCCAACGGCAACGAACCTTCCATCCGCTGAAACATCGAATTGCTGCCGGTTCGCGGTTACTGTGCCACCGACTCTAAAACTCTGAATCAGCGAATCGTCTGCCACCGAACGAAGCTCTAGATAGGGAGCACCGACTAAGGGTAGCCAAAGATAGCTCTGCCCATCTGAACTGATGCGAACCTGACTGGCAACAGCGGTGGCAGTGATACGACCGAACCACCAGTCTGTTTTTGGCGAATCTAAGTTACTGGCGTAGCCGGCGGACAGTAGCCAGAGGGCAAGACTCAAAGAGCCTACCCAGCGAATTTTTGCTGAAAACCCCATCTCCCAACAATTCTAGGCAGTTTACAGGATTAGAGGTCCAACAGTCTAGGCATTAAGCCCCAGAGTCACGATTTTCCAGTGCTTTTGTGAGCTTTGCTTGAGACGCCGTAAGGCTTAGGTCGGCTCGGGTTCGTTCCAAAACTGCCCTCAAGTTGTCGACCACCCGCCTCAGCCCTCCTGTCAGCCCATCAGGAAAGTGCATCAACGAAAGCTGATCATAAACCAGCTGCATTTGCTCAAACAGCTCCTCTGCCGCATCAAAGTTGCCTTTCCTGGTTTCGTCCAACAAGTACCGTCTCAGCTCACTGGCCGCTTCCCCGACACCGTGAAGGTAGGAAATGGTCTGGCAAGAAAGCTGATCCGGCCGGGGCAACGGCGAACCGCCCACCATCGCCACTACACAGTGCGCCTCGACCAGTTCCTTTTCAGCTTCGCCCAGCGGTCCGGTATGCAAAATCCACTCGTTCTTGGCGGCTTCGGCGATCAGCTGGAGGTGCAACTCGTCAGCCTGAGTGAGCAGTTCACTCGCGCTCTGCATGTCTCTGCTGTGGACTGCGCGAATCGCCTTCCCGGAGAGCTGGATGATGCGCCGGCTATCTGCCACGCACCTTTCTCGCATCTGGTGCCTGGCCTCCAGTACAGCGACGATCTGCTCCCAATCCGACTGGTTCATAGATATCCCAGCCGACTCAAACTGATGAACCGGTTTCCGCTGACAATCAGGTGATCGAGTAGTTCGATGTCGAGCAGCTTGCCGGCATCTTCGATCTTCTTCGTCACCTTTATATCTGCCTCGCTCGGCTCAAGAAGACCGCTAGGGTGATTGTGGGCGACGATTACTCGCTTTGCTCCCTTCATGAGCGCGAGGCGGTAAATCTGAGAAATCGAGACCAGGCTCTCAGACTCCGTACCCTGATTGATGACTTCCCTCGAAATGATCAGATTCTGAACCGTCATGTAGAGCACGGCGAAGCGCTCTGTTTTGCAGCCTTCAAATAGCTCTTGCAGATACTCGAACGCATCTTCAGGAATTGAAGCCTCATCGGTCAGCTGACGCGTGGTTGCCCTGCGAAGCCGGTAACCATATTCGATCAGTGCCAGAGCTTTGTTCACCTGGAAATCGTCGATCGAAAGGTGCCGGCGAAAGAGCTGAGAGGAATACTTCCTGTCTCCTTCGCCGATGAGTCGGTGCAGCTTTTCAGCATTTGGCAGGAGAGAGTCTGCATGATCGGGGTTTGAAGCGAAGCCCAGCGCGAGCAATTCCTTTTCGTTGAGCTTGTCGCACCCGTCTAGCTGAAAACGAGAGTAAAGTTTAGAGTCGCTCTGAACTGCCATCTCTCCGTTCAGCTTCGCAGGCGAAACCTCCTCATCATCTGCGAGGTATGTTGCCCCCTCAGTCCGAATGAGCTGCTTCTCCACCCGTTGCTGTCTCGAGTTCGACACCGTTCTCCGTTGATTAGTATAAGCTAGCCGCTGCTGGCATCCAGCACAATTCGTCCATGATCAAGGGGCTCGGAACAGACATCGTTTCCATCCAGCGGATAGCGGAGGCCATGAAAAACGAACGATTTGTAGAACGAGTTCTGGCAGCAGCGGAGCGAGCTGAGCCCGTTTCGCCAGCGAAACTTGCGGGCAGATGGGCGGCAAAAGAGGCTCTCGCAAAGGCGGTTTCCACCAACATCGGCTGGCACGAGGTCGAAGTCCACAACGATGCTGAAGGCTGCCCACATCTGGTGCTTAACCGGCCCGAGCTCGTTTCCTCGGGAGACCGGCTCCACCTGAGCATCTCCCACGAGCAGGAATACGCCGTCGCCACGGTCATCTGGGAGGGCGCTTGACCTTCGAAACTGGCGTCGTTGGCGTCGATGAAGCGGGTAGGGGTCCCTTGGCAGGACCGGTCGTTGCAGCGGCGGTAGTGTTCTTCAAACACGTCCAAATCAAAGCTCTGAACGACAGCAAGCAGCTGACCGCCGACCAGCGAAACGAGATCCGGTTGGAGATCGAGACCTGCGCGCTCTACGGCATAGGAGTCGTTGGAGTGAAGACGATCGACCAAATCAATATCCTGCAGGCGAGCCTTCTCGCTATGTGCCGCGCGCTCGATCAACTGGCAGAAGCGTTCGATGAAGCATCAGCGGTTTATGTCGACGGGAACCAGGTGCCGGAATACCCAAAATGGCGGTGTGAAGCCATCGTCAAGGGCGATGCAAAGCACGCTTCGATTGCCGCTGCATCCATTCTCGCAAAGACACACAGAGACCGACTCATGAGAGTGCAGGCGGATAAATACCCGCAGTACGAATTTGACCAACACTTCGGCTACCCGACACCCCGCCACCTGGCGCTGCTGAAAGAAAACGGCCCCTCACCTATTCACCGAAGGAGCTTCGCCCGCGTGCGCGAACTCTACGAATCACCGTGCCTTCCCCTCGAAGTGTAGGTTCAGAATCTGAAAATCGCGTTGCAGAATGGCTACGCGAGCGCGGACTACTCATCTTGGCAACCCGCTACAAGAAGGGCATCGGTGAGGTCGATCTGGTCGCACTGGAAAGCGAGACGGTCGTGTTTATTGAAGTCAAGCGTAGAGCCAAGCTTCAGAAGGTTACCGAAGACCTGATCGATCCTACGAAGCTCAAGAGGATCCGCTCTACGGCAGAGAGCTTCATGCACGAGTTCGGGCTGACTGGCAGGGAGGCGAGGATCGACGTGGTGTTCGACCTCAAATCCGGCATCAAATGGGTCAAGGACGTGGTAGTTCCTTAACGATGTGGATGGTCCCCGCTTAGTGAGCAGGCACCCCGACGCGGCAATTAACTTTCTTTATGGATATTCTCTCCTTGCGGAGAAGGATTCCTAGCATTCTAGGGTTGTCAATCTTTAGGGGAATCAGTCACATCTTCACCTTATTCCTTTCGGACTGGTTGCGAGACATAGGCTCGCGTACCCAGGAGCGGCTCTTCGAGCCTCTGAATTGGTTCCGTTCGGACCACCCCGTCTCGCTTCAAAATCCACCCTTTCGTAGAGAGTCGCGACGAGAGTGCCAAGCGAGTTCGTCGCGTTGCTCCGCGAACCTGCCGAATACCTTATCGAATGTCCCAGAAGATGCCGAGCTGGCTTTCGGCTGGAGAAGGGCCTCGGCGAGAAAAGGTCACTTCGAACGACCCAGGTTTCGCCCAAGCCACATCCGGCGGAAACGTGTCATTCCCTTGCATGTCGATGAACAGTCCCAGGCATAGCTCGCGGGTTCGCAAAGTCGCTTCAGGTGATTCGGTGGCAAAGCCGAGCGTGTTTCCTCGGGCTAGGTAAATGTCGTCGCCCAAGACGTCCACGAAAATCCCGATTCCACCTGCGCTTCCAGCGCCCAGGCTGAGATTCGGCGCTCGGTACCGGTCGTTCCCGTGCCAGTCGATGAGCCAGCCCTGTGAGAAGTCGTGTCCGCATCCCTGGCTGGTGCTTTGGTTAGCCGTGTAGTCGTCGCTTCCCAGCAGGTCCTCGAGGGCTCCGATCGCGAAGTGTGCCGCAGCGCCCTGCACATACCATTCGCCGCGATACACGTCGTTGCCGCTGTAGTCCCACAGGAACCCGATCCCCATCCAGTAGCCAGTCCCCTGGCCGAAGATTCCACACTCGTACCGATCGTTGCCGTCCAAATCTGCGAGGATCCCAACACCGCCGGCCTGGCTGAGACCGTCGGTGAAGTCGGCGCGCCGACCATTTCCTGCACCTTGCGCCATGGAGACGTTGGTCTCACGGTTCTGGGCAGAGGGAAAGTCGATGATCGAGGTTTCAGCAACGTACAAATCGTTGCCCTTTCTGTCGACCAGTAGCCCGAACCCCTGCGTCAGGCCGCATCCCTGTACTTGGTTGAACCCGTGGTAGCGGTCGTTTCCCTCCATGTCTTCCAAAATCCCGCCGCCGAAAAACCCAAACCCTTGCGAGTTTCGGTACGCCTCGTACTCGTCGTTGCCAGCGCGGTCTCTCACCAGGGCAAATCCGAACATGGCGCTTCCTGTGCCACGGCGATGGGTTCGGTAGAGGTCATCTCCACGGGAGTCGAGCTGCGCGACGATGCCCAGAAGGGCGGCGCCGTTCCCCAGTTGGGTTGATTCAGAAGCTCGCCCAGGGAAGTCTCGTACGCGGGTTCGCTCCAGCGCTGGGGAAGAGAGGTACTGGTCGTTCCCGTTCGTGTCGATCAGCACGCTGAGCCAGTTCGTAGGGCTGGAGTTCTTGCAGGCGTTGATGTAGGTGTCGTCTCCGCCGGTATCGATGATGAGCAGGTAGGGCCGTTCCTGGTAGGTCGTATCCGAACCTCCGCTCAGGCGGATCGTTCCCCAAGAGGCCTCGATAGTGACATCGTATCGAGCGCTCGGATCAACCGCCAGCAGCCATTCTTCCGCTACTCCGGCTGCCATAAAGATGTCGTTCGCCGCCGCGCCTAGCAGTCTGAGGTCAACTTGATCTGTCATTTGAAGGTACGGCACCAGTCGGTCGGCCTCCTCAGGAAAACCTCTTCCCAAAACTCTGAACGCCTCCTCGGGGTCGGAAAGCCCGTTTAGGGCAGCCCGCCTTAGGGGAATCGTGCGGTGGGCAGTTTCCAAGATCAGCGCCGCCGCCTGCTGCACCGGTTCCGGAACCTGGCTGAGGTCGATTGAGGGAGTACTTACAAGACGCTCAGCGCGGAGCCTGCCCAACACCTCTTGAAGCGAACCGGGCTTCCGTGCGACCTCGATTGCTGGCTCGATAGGACTCCCGATCAGTGTTCTTCGGGTTCCGAAACCAACAAGCCTCGCACCGAAGTTGTGCAATTCGTGCGACCTGCCTTCTGCCGCTACTACTTCGCGGCGAAGTGCGCTGGTGATCCCTGGTAGCCGCCAGGGGTCGAAGTCGAGTGTGTCGTACAGCGCGGTGCTTCGCTCCCCTTGACGAAGCAGGCCCATGATCCCTGCGTTGAACCTGGCTGATTGTTTGTTCAGACCGGCCTTTTGCAGCGCCTCCGCTAGCGCTTGGTCGACGGTCATCCTTCCGGTCTCTTGTGCGCTTGAACTGGAGACTAGCGCAAGGGAAATGAGTAAGGAAATGAACAAAGTCCACTTTGGTGGTGCCAGTTTCGCGGTATTCATTATCTAAGCTATTGCGGGCGAGGCAACTGCGGCATGGAAAACGAGGAGAAGAACCCTGAACCAAAGGCGAAGAAGGCCTTCGGCAAAGATGTCATCTGGGTTGCCGTAATCGCAGCCGTCCTTTTGGGGGCGGTTTACCTTTCCTACCGAAATTTGAACCAACCGCCGCTGCCTGTGGTGCCTGTCGGCACTCCCGAGGACAACAGAACCTTTGAAGTCCACGTCGTGGGAGCGGTTCATCAGCCTGGAATCGTCATGTGCAGACCGGGCGAACGAGTCCGAACTGCAATCGATCTGGCAGGAGGAGCTACCGACGCCGCCGATTTAGACCAGGTGAACCTGGCAAAGCTGGTGACGGACGGGATGCAGATCCGCGTCCCGGAGAAGACCATTGCGCCGGAAAAGAAACCTGCAAGTACTGCAAAGGATTCAGCTCCCGTTTTCGACGAGCAGCGGGTGCTCTTTGACCTGAACACCGTGACCGTCGAGGAGCTTCAGTTAATTCCGGGCGTTGGCCCCGCACTGGCGCAGCGTATCGTCGAGTACCGAAATCGAAGTGGTGGGTTCCGGTCGCTAGAAGAGCTTCTCGCTGTTGAGGGCATCGGACAGGGCAACTACCGGAAGATCGCCGAATACCTCTATCTATGAGCACTTTCAACTGGGACGAATACTACGAGGGTGCGGATAGCCGCCCGCTTCATCCGCTCTATCAGTCACTTCGAGAAGAGCACCTTCCGGAGAGCGGAGAAGGCCTAAGGGCGATCGACCTTGGGTGTGGAACGGGTCGGGTCGCCATTGACTTGCTTCAGCGTGGATATACCGTAGACGCCGTCGATATCTATGAACCAGCTTTGGACCAGCTACGAGCACTTGCGGCGGTTGAACCGAAGTTAAGCGTATTTGCGGTGCCGGGTGAGGAGTTCGACTTTCCTTCTGGCGCCTACGATCTGGCAGTCTTTCTGTTCTCTATTTTCTTCGTTGATCCAGAGCAGTTTGGTGGCTTATGGGATCGGTTCGTTCGCAGCCTGGCACCCGGGGCGTTGATCTGTGGTCAGTTTCTGGGTCCAAATGACGATTGGGCGGCTGAAGGGTGCACGGTTCACAACCGCGAAGATCTTGAGCAGATGCTAGCTGGCTTCGAGCCTCTTCACTGGGAGGAGGCCGACCGTGACGGCAAAACCGTAACTGGAAAGGAAAAGCACTGGCATATCCACCACGTCATCGCTCGCTTGAAGCCGTGATCCGGTAGAGCTCGAATCCGTCTGGTGTTTCTTTCAGCTTTTCCAGAGCGACGCCCTCTTGTTGCGCCTTTTGCTTATGCTCCGTTCCAATTCTGCCTGTGCGAGTGAATACGTAGATCGGGGTTTCAAGCTCAAGAACTTCATCGAAGGTTGAAGTCAGCAGCGCCGTCTTGTTGAGATAGAAGAGCACGCTGGGATGCTCGGTGTCCTGCAGCGAGGTGCCGATCTGCGCGGTCTCGAACTCTGGTTTGGTCATTGCGTAGCTACTGAAGCTCGCGTCCTCGTGCCGAACAGAGCGGACCAGTTCATGCAGCCCTGCGTGGGTTTGTGAATACCAAAGGGACTGCCCGAAGTTTACCAAGAAAACCAAGACTAGGCTGGTGACAATCGCCATCATCTTTGTGCCCCGGCTCCAACTATCAGATTCGGTTCTGGTCAGCCTCAATGCGGCGATAATGGCGATGGGTGGCGCCATCAGCAAGATGTAATGGGGCAGTTTGGCAGCGCTGAGAGTGAAAACGACGAAGACCACTCCAGCCCAGATCCAGCAGAAAGTCTGGAAGGGATCTGCGGGCTGCCGGTTCTTCTTCCGGAGGCTGGACAGAGTCACGAAGATCCACGGGGCGAAGCCAACGAGCGCAATGGGAATGTAGAACAGCACACCTGGGAAGAATGGCAGTGTATGCGCTTCGTCTCCCCCAAGAAACCGCCCGATGTTTTGTTCGATCAGGAACTGCTGCACGAAGACATCGCCGTTCTGGATGTAGGCAGGCAAGTACCAGATTGCCACAACAGCGACCAGCAACACCGAAGGCAACAACCAAACTCCTTTGAAACCTTGCCTCAAAGATGGGGCCCTCCAATACAAAAGTGCCGCGATGATGACCATGAGCCCTATGCCGATCGGCCCCTTTGCGTGGACCGAGAATCCTAGCGCAATGAACGACAGGTAACGCCAGTTTGGGTTTTCCTTGACGGACAGATAGAACAGAAACAGTGCTGCGCTGAGTGAGAGCAAGAGAAGCATGTCGGTCATCATCAGCCGCGCCAACAGCACCACCAGGAGCATGGTGGCGGTGGCGACCATAGCCACCTGACCCGCGGTTTCGCTGACTTCTCGCTTGACGAACCATCCGACCAAAGCGTAGAGAGCCAGCGCTGCGAGAACGCTCGGAAGCCGGGGTCCAACTGCTTCGCCAAACACCGCGATTGAAGGCGCAGCGAACCAGTAAAGCAGGATCGGCTTTTCGAACCAGGGAAACCCATTGTAGTACGGCGTGATGTAATCGCCCCTGCGAAGCATCTCACCGGAAACTGCCGCGTAGAAGCCCTCGTCGAGATCAAACAACCCTGTCAGCCAGAAGCCAAGCAAAGGGATTGCGCTGAGAACCCAAGCGAGGATCCAGTTACTTCGAGATCGGGAGGTTTTGCTTTCGTCGGGCAACGGTAGATTCTGACGCAGTTAGGCGCCAATGGTTTTGGTAACCTGCGATTATGCCAAAGCGCTCCATAACCGTCGAAGATCTCTACAAAATCGTCGTTCCGAAAGACGCCCAGATTTCTCCCGACGGTCAGCGGGTCCTTTTCACCAAGCAAACGATAGGATCAGACGAGAACTACGAGCGCGAACTTTGGAGCGTTTCTCTAGACGGCACTCTTAAACAATGGACTTCCGGACCCAAGGATGGAATGGCGAAGTGGTCACCGGATGGAACGCAAATCGCGTTCGTCTCGGGCAGGGATGACACGGGTCCACAAATCTACTTGCTTGCAGCAGACGGAGGTGAGGCGGGCAGACTCACCAACCTACCTACCGGCACGATCGCCGCTTTGAAGTGGTCGCCGGATGCCAAGAAGATCGCCATCGCTTTTCGCCCCGCTGCCGAGGAATGGAGCGCTCAGGCACAGAAGGAGCGAAAGGAAAAGAAGCTGCCCGATCCACCATTGGTGCTTGACTCGCTCTGGTACCGGCTGGATGGAGACGGTTACTTCGCCATGCAGCGATTCGCCATCTACGTCATTGATGTTGAATCCGGAGAGCACTCGGTATTGATCGAGGAACCAGTGATGGGGGTTTCGGAATTTGACTGGAGCCCGGGGAGTGACGAGATCGTGGTGATCCATACCACGCTAGAAGCCCCCTTCCGGGAGCCGAACCGCGATGCGGTCACCAGGGTCAACCTTGAGGGTCAGACCTGGCGGATCGAAGAACTTCCAGCAGGGCGTTTTCACACGCCGTGCTGGTCGCCAGATGGACGGTGGATTGCTTTTCTTGGATTAGAGGACGAACAAGGAGACAGCTGGTTCAAAAACACCCGCCTTTTCGTGATTCCCGCGGAGGGAGGCGGTTTTCATTGCCTGACCGCAAACGACGATATCGACATCTCAACCTCCGTTGCCAGCGATTTGGGTGCGACTGGCTACAGCACATGGATGGGCTGGGATCCGGACTCGAAAGGGTTGTACTTCAACGTGTCGATTCGCGGGGAAATGCAGCTGGCTCGAACCACTCTGGAAAATTCGAAGATCGAGGTTCTCACCAGCGGCCACCAGCAACTTGTAGTCGAGAGCCTGAGCCGAGACGGTAAGCGGTTCGGCGTCGTTTATGGAACGGCGACCAAGCCGTTCGAAATCGGTGTTTACGAAACTCACTCTGGTTCAGATTCACTCAACTTGCTAACTCGCTTTAACCAGGAGTTCCTTGAACAGGTAGAGATCTTGGAACCCGAAGAGATCTACCTAGACAACGGGGCAGGCGGCCAAATTCACGCTTGGTGCATTTTGCCGCATGACTTTCTTCCCCCGAAAAGATATCCGGCGGTTTTGGAAGTTCACGGAGGCCCGCATTTGCAGTACGGTTGGGCGTATTTCCACGAGTTTCAGGTTTTGGCAGCGAGCGGATATGTGGTTGTGTTCAGCAATCCTCGGGGCTCAAACGGCTACGGGGAAGAGCACACTGGCGCGATCAAGGGAGATTGGGGTGGCAAGGACTGGGAAGACATTCAGACGGTTTCTCGGTGGATGGAGAGCCTGCCGTTCGTTCACCCTGGCCGCATTGGCATCATGGGCGGGAGCTATGGTGGCTATATGACCAACTGGGCGATTTCGCACAGCGACCGGTACCGCGCCGCAATCAGCGATCGCTGCGTTTCGAACCTGGTCTCCAAGAGGATGAACACCGACTTTCCAGGGCGACCAAATCAATACTTTGAGGGCACGCCGTGGGGAGACCACGAAAGCATCCGCGAGCTTTGGAGGATGTCTCCCATCGCTTACTTTGAAAACGTAAATACGCCTACCTTGATCATTCACAGTGAAGGAGATTTACGGTGTAACGTTGAGCAGTCCGAGCAAGTGTTCACCGCGCTTCAGCAGAGGGGGATTCCATCTCGGTTCGTGCGGTACCCACGGTCCTGCTCGCATGGGCTTTCCCGCTCAGGTCCACCGTCGCTTCGACTGCATCGACTTCATCAAATTCTGGACTGGTGGCAGAACTGGTTGTGAAATAGCCCCGACATTATGTGACTATATAGGAATCGGTAAAGCCGAAGACTTTCGGGAATAGGAATCAAGAATTTTTCGTATGCTAACCAGTAGCTGCTTCTAGCAGCTTGGAATTACAGCAGACATGCGAACGAAAATTCAAACATGCGCGCTTTCAGTAGCCCTTGCGGTTGCTCTCGGCGGCGCTTCAACAGGATGGTCCCAAGTCTGGACCGAAAACTTTGACTCGTATACGAACGGGCAAGTTTTGGATAACGTGAACGGATGGGCAGGATACGATAACGTCGGAATCTTCGCCGGCGTCGTTTCCAACGCTCAGTCGTTCTCCAGCCCGAACTCTTTATTCATCTCGTCCCAACAGGACGCCGTGCGCACATTTGCCGGCATCACCACGGGAACGTACACAATGACCCACCGGATCTATATCCCGGCTGGGTTGACAGGTGTAACATCGTTTTTGTTGCTCTCGCAGTACAACGCGCCGGGCGCGAAAACCTTCGTCTCGGAAGATTCGATGGATCTCGACTTTGACGAGATTGTTGACCTTTACACCGGTAACTTCCTGCCGATCACTCGAAACACTTGGATCCCTTACGAGATCGTCATGGACTTCGACAACCGAGTCCGAATCACTCGCTTTGGTAATCAAGTGCTCTCGGTTACCTCTCTGGAAACTGTTCTTGGCGCTCCGAATGGTCTCGCCGCGATCAACGTTTGGGGCAATACCGTTGCTCCTGGCGGCCAAGGTGTCTTCTACGACAACTTCCAGCTGAGCGAAGGTGGTGACAACCCTTATCAGCGCAACTACCAGACTCCGTGGAGCGCTGGCGCGCCTTGGGGCGGCTTCTTGGCTGTTGATGCAACCACCTCGCTGGAAACAGGTGATACCATCACCCTTGGTGGCACGAATCGAATCGTCGATCATGTCGGAGTGGTTATGGTCGGCTCGACCGCAGTTAGCGCTGCGCCGTACTTCACGGACGTAACGCTGCGCTTCCACAATGTGGATGCGAACGGCTTGCCGACAACTTTGATTCACGAGCAAACCACTACTCTCGCCTATGCGGCAGGTTTCTACACCTTCCATGGTATTGAGGTTCCTGGAGTTGAGGTGCCTGGCACATTCGCCATTACGCTTCAAATGCAGCGTGGAACGGGTTCGAACACCGGCGCAACGGGAATGGCGTTCAATGAGACTGCTACTGCGGGCTCTAGCGACCCCACCTTCTTCATTCAGAAGAACGCTTCGAACGTTTGGGGAGAAGTCGCCTTTGGCGCTCCGAATAACAACCGAAACAACATGATCGCTTATGTGCTTGCACGAGAAGCGACTGGTGGAGCCGGCTCGAGCTTGCTTTGGGAAGGTCCGAATTCCGGTCCTCTGCCCAGACTCCTTGTTATGTGGCGAACTGAGAATGCTCAGGTCGTTCTTCCAACGGTTGTCATCGACGTTGCTCCTCCCACATGGCAGGTTCGATCGTTCGGCGATATCAACAACGACAACAGCACTGAACTGGTTTGGCAAAACACCGATCCTGGCTTCAGCATCCCTGGCTTGATTGCTTTCTGGAGTCTTGACAACAACGGCGCCCCGCTGCCTGCGGGCATCGGTGGCGCTCCTCCCAGCTTCGAGTGGCAGATCCGCGCCATCGCAGATATCGATGGTAACGGAACGCTGGACTTTGTTTGGTACAACATCGATACGCAGGGCGTAGCCATCTGGCTCCGCGATGCGAACGGAGATGTCATCGGCACCCCGTTTGTTGGAACTGCTCCTTCGACTTGGGATCTCCGAGGCGCGGGAGAACTGACTGGCACGAACAATCAGATCGTGTTCCAGGATGCTGCTTCCAACGCGATTGCCTACTGGTCAGTCGATGCAACGGGAACGCTTGTCGATACCGTCGTAGTTGGCTTTGCTCCGGATGCTGATTGGCAGACCCGCGGTATTGCCGACATGAACGGTCCTTCGATCGTGTTCGTTAACACGGCATCCAACTTGGTCGCTTACTGGAACATCGCCCCCGATGGTTCAGTATCCGGAACAGGCATCCTTGAGCAGGGTCCTGCAGGTTGGAACTTGCTCGGCACAGGTCGATTCTAAACTCGATCTACACTGAGTAGGAACGTGGCCCCGATCGATTTCCATCGGGGCCACAACTTTTAGTAAAGGGGCTTCATGAAGTGGACCAGCCGGTCGATTTCGACGAATCCGAGCTTCTCATGAGCGGCGATGCTGGCCTTGTTTCCAACTCTCACGTCGCAGGCAACTTCCTTGCATCCCTTGGATTTAGCCCATAGCTCGCAGGCTTCCACAAGCATGCCACCAAGGCCGTGCTTTCGGAATTTCTCGGCGACGAACCAGCCATCCACATAGCCAACCGGGTCTCCCTTGCACCCTTCAGCAAAATCTCGTAGGGAGGTTTCTACGAATCCGCAGTACTCCCCTTCCGGTGTGACTGCCATGAAAACTTCCGTGTTGCCCTGTTCGATTCTTCCGTAGAGCTGAAGTGCCTCGTGGTCGAGAAACTCTCGGTCGAATTCTTCCCATAACTGTGTGCGCATCTCGACATGCGCTTCTCGGTCTTCGGGCAACTCAATGGGTCGAATGATAACTTCCTGGTCACTCATCGCCCAAGAGATTACATGAGCGTAAGTCAGAAAATTGTTAAGGGCCGTCGCGAAGAAGCTGGCTAAGGTCATCGATACAACGGACTCCGTCGACTGGCTGATTGGCTGCGCCGGTCATGACCAGAGCATGATCACAACCAGCACGCAGTGCAGCAACGATGTCCGTCTCGTACCGATCGCCGATAACCAGCGTTTCCGACGCGGGGATCTGACTCTCTTCGAGAATCTGCAGGATTCCTTCTGGTTGGGGCTTGCCGACTAGCACCGGCTCTCGCCCAGTGCAGCCAACCAGCGCGCCGACCGTTGCACCAGAACCGGGCAAGAACTGGTCGTTTTCGATGGGGTAGGTGGTATCTCGATTAGCCGCCAAAAAGATTGCTCCTGAGTGAATTCTTCGCATGGCGCTGGTGAGCCATCGATAGTTGATGCCGCTACAAATCCCCGCTAGAACAGCTCCTGCTTTCTCGCTGGACTCGGGCTCGAGCTTATCGCCATTCAAGTTAACGCAATGAGCGCCAGCTTCCTCCAGAGCCAGTCCCATTCCGGGTTCGCCGACGGCAAAGACCGAGTCGATGCCCAGCTTCTGTACGTGGTGAGCGGCGACCATGGTGGAAGTAATCACTTCATGAGCTTCAACCGGAATCCCCAGCTGGACCAGTTTCTCTGCCTGAACCTTGGCAGTCAGCCCAGAGTTATTGGTAAGGCATCTGATTGTCGAACCATCAGACCGTAGCTTCTGGACCACTTCAGTTGCGTGAGGAAGCACTTCCTTTCCTCTGTAGAGCGTTCCATCGAGGTCGAAAATGTACAGCCTGTACTGCTTCACAATTCGCGAGTGAGGACGAATTCGGAGAACTGGACCATCGCTTGCTTGTGCTTGCTTTCTGGGACGGTTTCCAGCGCTTCAAGCGCCATCGCGACGTACTTTGCAGCGACCTCGCGGGCACCTGCGAACCCACCACTTTGGTCGATGATGTCCAGGACACGGGAAATCTCCTCGCTGCTGCAGGGTCTGCCAAATCGGTCCATCAGGTATGCCTTGTCCTCTGCACTAGCGCAGTTGAGCGCGAGCAAAAGCGGGATCGTGGCGCACCCCTCAATAAAGTCCGAGGCTTTTGCCTTGCCGGTGGTTTCCGGGTTGCCCTGGTAATCCAGAACATCGTCGATGATCTGGAAAGCGATTCCGACGTTCGCTCCGAAGCGTGCAAGTCCTTCTGAAACTGCAGAATCTGCCTTGGCGACCTTTGCACCGACGGTGCAGCAGCACTCCACAAAGGAGGCGGTCTTCATGTGGAGAACTTCAAGATGCTGCTCTAAGGTGATCATCGGGTCGTTGCGAAGTAGCAGCTCAGCAACCTCTCCCTCCGCGATTTGAACGACGGAATCGGCGACGACACGAATGATGTCGATGTCGCCATCTCTTGCCAGAATCGCCATCGCCTTGCTCAGCAGAACGTCGCCCGAAAGGATGCTGGCGGTGTTGCCGAATTTTGCGGCGGCTGTTACCTGACCTCGGCGCGCATCCGCGTGGTCGATCACGTCATCGTGAATCAGCGTCGCCATGTGGATCATCTCCATGCAGGCACCGAGTCGATACGCTCTCTCCAAGTCGAAGGGAAGTAAGGTTGCCCTGGCAGCAACAATCAAGAAGGCGGGCCTAAGCCGCTTGCCTCCAGAGCCGAGGGTGTGAAGCCCTACAGTCTGAACCAGCGGCACTTCTGAGTTCATTTGCTGCTGAAGAATCGCTTCAACCGAACCGATATCCGCAAGGAGGCGGTCGAAAAAGCCGTCGGAATCCGAGCTGATGGCAGCCTTTAGCGCAGCGGTGTTCATGATTTGGCTCCGAGGTGAATGCAGATGTTGCCCAGGTACAGGTCCTTCCATCGAACCCGCTCGAACCCTGCTTTTTGCATGGAGGCGGCAAGTTCTTCTCTTGAAAGGAACCGGTCGGTACTTTCTCCCAGGTAAGTGTATTCGGCTGGTTTGCGCAAGAGACTGCCAAAGAAGGGAATCATCCAGCGGGAGTACAGATTCCTGCCGAAACGAATGACACCGCTCTTGGGAAGCGCCATGTCTACAGAGACAAATCTTCCGCCCGGCTGAAGAACCCTGAAAATTTCTCGGTGCGCGAGATCGATATCGTACGTGTTGCGAATTCCCCAGCCGACAGTAACCACATCGAAGCTCTGGTCATCGAACGGCAACTCACACGCATCTCCTTCTTCGAACTGCACTCCAGGAAACTTTTGGCGGGCAAGGTCAAGCATCGGGGCGCAGTTGTCGGTCCCGACAATCTGGGATTCGGGCAAAGCGGGGCTAAGAGCGCGAACAAAGTCTCCGGTTCCGCAGCAAAGGTCGAGCGCCCTTTCATCTCCTTTTAATTCCAGCATCGCTACCGCCTCTTTTCGCCACTTGTGGTGGCTTCCGGCGCTATTGAGGTCGTTGAACCGGTCGTATGTCGGCGCGATTTCGCTGAAGAGCTGCCTCACGCCCTCCCGCTTTCGCTCGCCCTGAAGCTCCCAAACCGGTGCGTTCTTTTGTTCGATGGGGTCGATAGTGGTACCTTTCATTTCGGGCGCGGCAGAGGTGCTCTTTTCGGAACTTTCAGATTTTTTTGAAAGTATATCCGTAAGTTTCTACGCTCAAGGGGGCGGAAGTACTGCGTGCTACCCCATTTGCGATTGACAGGTCTCAATCGCATCGAATATACTCAACGGTTGCGCCTCGTTGGGTGCTCGCTTCCTTGTGCGTTAGCCGCGCACTGTTTGAAGGCGGTCGAATTTGGTTCGATCCAGTAGTTCAGACGGTTTCGGTTACGGGCAAGATTCTGGGTTATAGCAATGAAAGTTCGAGCTAGTGTTAAAAAGATGTGCGATAAGTGCAAGATTATCAAGCGCAAAGGCGTTGTGAGAGTCATTTGCATCAACCCGAAGCATAAACAACGACAGGGCTAACAAGGAAATTAATGGCAAGAATTGCAGGTATCGACCTTCCGCGTGAAAAAGCGATTCTCTACTCGCTGCCGCACATTTACGGCATCGGGCTGAAGAACGCGAAGGACATTTTGACCAAGGCTGAGATCGACCCCACCATTCGAACTCGGGAGCTGACCGAGGACCAGGTGTCCCAGCTTCGTGAGATCATCGACCGTGAGTATCAGGTTGAGGGTGATCTCCGCAGAGAGGAAAGCACCAACCGTCGCCGGCTAATGGAAATTGGCTGCTACCGAGGTTTGCGGCACCGAAGAGGTCTTCCTGTGAGGGGCCAGAACACCCGAACCAACAGCAGAACGCGCAAAGGCCCTGCCAAGACCGTTGCAGGCAAAAAGAAGGCTAAGAAGTAATGGCAAGAAAGACCACCTCCAGAGGAAAAGCGAAAGCTTCCAAGAATGTGCTTGTGGGCATCGCTCACATTCACTCGTCATTCAACAACACACTGATCACGATTACCGACCCGCAAGGCAACACGATCTCGCAAGCCAGCGCTGGTCACGTTCACTTCAAGGGAAGCCGAAAGGGCACCCCGTACGCTGCCCAGAAGGCAGCAGAAAAGGCGTCGAATGCCGCTCAAGCGCACGGCATGAAGAAAGTCGATGTTCGGATCCAGGGACCAGGACCTGGAAGAGAGACCGCAATGCGATCCCTCCAGGCGAGTGGGCTCGAAGTCACTTCGATCTGCGATGTAACCCCACTGCCACACAACGGCTGCAAGCCGCCCAAGCGACGGCGAAACTAATTTAGCAACAAGACATGCCAGAAATCACAACAAGAGTCCTCGATTCGAACTACACCAAAATTGTTCTCGAGCCCCTGGAGCGGGGCTACGGTCAAACTTTGGGCAACTCTCTCCGGAGGGTTTTGCTCAGCACGATTCAGGGCGCAGCCATCAACGCCATCAAAATCAAGGAAGTCCTCCACGAGTTCGCCCCGATCCCGGGTGTGAAGGAAGACGCCACCCAGTTGATGCTGAATCTGAAAGATCTGGCTATTCGGGTGGATGTTTCTGAAGGGGTGCCGGAAGCAGATCAAACCCTGAGAATCAGCCGAAAGGGACCCGGAAAGGTTACCGGCGCAGATGTGCAATGCCCACCCGGAGTCACTGTAGTCAACCCAGAGGCTTACATCTGCACCATTAGCGATTCCAACCAGACCTTCGAGATGGAGATGTACGTCGGAATCGGCTCTGGCTATCGCTTACCCGAGCAGCAGACGAACTATGCTGACCAGATCGGAATCATCCGAATGGGCGCGCAATACACTCCAGTCACCAAGGTCAACTACATCGTAGAGCAGACCCGTGTGGGAATGAGGACCGACCTTGAGCGGCTGGTTTTGGAAGTTTGGGTTAACGGCTCCGTCTCTCCAAACGACGCGGTCACACAAGCTGCGAAGATCCTTTCCAAGTACTTCGAACTGTTCTTCGAACTGGGAAGAGTCGAGAACGAGGACATGGTTGCCCTTCCAGATGAAGAGCGACCGGATGTGACCCACGTGCCCGACATCAAGATCGAAGAACTCCAGCTCAGCCAGCGCACACTCAACGCGCTCAAGAGAGAAGGGCTCACCAACCTGCGCGCGCTTGCCATGCGTACGACCGCTGATCTCGCTGCGATCAAGGGCTTCGGTACCAAGGCAATGGTCGAAGTTCGAGACAAGATGCAGGAATATGGAATTGAAATGCTCGATCCGAAGGGCGGAAGAAGGGCGACCTTCTCTGACCTGGATGATGAAGACGAGATGGACGACGACGAATTTTAAGCCGCTACAAGAGGATTTATAGATGAGACACCTGAACGACCACCGCAAACTTGGACTTCCGTCCGATCAGCGTAAGCACCTGCTGACGAATCTCGCTCGGCAGTTCATTCGGCATGGATACGTGAGAACGACCCATCCGCGAGCCAAAGAGGTTCAGCGGCTGGTTGAAAAACTCATCACCGAAGGCAAGAAAGATACCCTGCAGGCGCGCAGAAACGTGCGCAAGGTTTTGGTTGGCCACAGCTCTTCGAACGAGCTGCCGGAAAAACTTCTCGCCGGAAAGACCGCGGTCGAGAAAACCATCATTCTTCAACAGCGAAGCCTGATCAATGGCGAATCGCTGGTCAAGCACCTTTTCGACAACATCGCTCCGCGATACAAAGATCGAAACGGAGGATATACGAGGCTGACCAAGATCGGCAGGCGCCGTGGAGACGGCGCTATGGAAGCCGTTCTGGAGCTTGTCGACTAACAGAATCAAACTCGTCGTCGCGTACGACGGCACTGACTTTTGCGGCTGGGCCGCAAATCCTGGCACCAGAACGGTTCAGGGCACCTTGACAGATGTAATCCGAGAACTGGACCCTTCCGTGGAGGAAGTGGTGGGTGCGAGCCGCACCGATAGCGGCACCCACGCACGGGGTCAAGTGTGTCACTTCGACACTTTCAACCCAATGCCCGCCACCAAGTGGGCAGAAGTGCTGAACCGCCAACTTCCGCTGGACCTAAAGGTTTCCCGATCAACTGCGGTAACCAAGAGGTTCCATAGCCGGTTTTGCGCCGATTCGCGGGAGTACCGATACCGAATCCGAACTGGCCCGCCAAACCCGTTTGAAGATCGCTATGCGTTTCAGACTCCGCAGCCTCTGCGAGTTTCCCGAATGGAGATCGCAGCGAAGAACCTGGTTGGCAAGCACGACTTTAGAGCCTTTACCGAGGAACTGGACGAAAGCGTCGAAAACACCGTGAGAACTCTGCACAGCGTCGAAGTTCGGTTCTCCGGCAGCACGGTTTCCATTAAAGTGATTGGTACAGCGTTCCTCCGAGGAATGATGCGCAGAATTTCAGGCGCACTGTTCCAAATCGGTCGCGGAAACAGGGATATGGATTACATCAAGAGACTTCTCGACGAGAGCACACGGGATGGAGAGACCTGGCCCGTTGTGCTGCCGGCAAGAGGTTTAACGCTCGTTCGAGTGCGGTATGCGAACCCGCTGGTGGACGTGCGAGAGAAAACAGTTTTCCCGTAAGGGAATGGCGAAAAGAACAAGAAAGAGATGAACAGAACATCGACAATAAAGGGAAACGACATCCCGCGCAAGTGGTATGTGGTCGATGCGGCAGGGGTTCCTGTCGGCCGTTTGGCCGGTCAGGTCGCCCAGTTGCTTCGAGGCAAACACAAACCCAGCTTTCAGTACAACCGAGACTGCGGTGATTATGTGATCATCATCAACGCAGAGAAGGCGGTTCTCACCGGCCGAAAGGGTGAGGAACTGGTGTACTGGCACACGGGCTGGCCCGGCGGTTTGCGCAGCATCACCAGAGAGAAGATGCAGGCAGAGCACCCGGTTCGCGTAATCGAGAAAGCAGTCTGGGGAATGGTGCCCAAGAACAAGTTGGGTCACGAGACCATCAGCAAGCTCAAGGTTTACGCCGGTACGGAGCATCCTCACGAAGCTCAGAACCCCGAGCCCTACGATGTTCGACAGCAGAAGGACAAGGTTAAGGTAGATGCCGAGAGCAACTGATCACGCTTACGGCACAGGTCGCCGCAAGAACGCCATCGCACGAGTTTGGCTTGTGCCTGGTGAAGGAAAGATTGAAGTCAACGGTCGCGAAGTCAACCAGTACTTCGGTCGGCCAGTCCTCGAGATCTTGGTAAAGAGTCCGCTCAGCGCCCTCGAGCTCGATGGCAAGTATGACGTGAAGGCAACCGCAAAGGGCGGAGGCCTCAGCGGTCAGGCCGGCGCAGTTCGGCTGGGTATCGCCCGCGCACTTCTCGAAGTGGACGAGGAATTCCGAGTTCCACTTCGCCGCAATGGCTTCCTGACCCGAGATGCGCGAATCAAAGAGCGCAAGAAGTACGGTCGAAAGAAAGCCCGACGCGGATTCCAGTTCGTAAAGCGCTAATTCGTTTATTGTTTCTTGCTCTGAGGGGCTCCGATTCGATTTCTATCGCATCGGAGCCCTTTCGCCTTTCTGAACAGCGGTAAACTAGAAAAGTAATGAGAGCAAATCTTCTCGCCGCGTTCGCTGCGATTTCCATGATGGCGGTTGCCGTCAACGCAGCAGACCCTCAAGGCTGCGGTTGCACCCGCGCCCCTAGCTTCGAATTGCAGGGCACCGATGGCAAGAGCTACACCAACTCTTCACTCTTTGGAAAGCCCACCGTCTTCGTATTCATCAAGTCCACCTGCGGCCACGCTGCTGGCAGCGTTGCAACCTTCAACAAGCTGTCCAAGTCGTTTGGAGACAATGCCCAACTGGTCGGCGTGTTCTCCGCAGATATGACACAGACCAAGAAGTTCGGCACCCAGAACAAGGCCGAGTTCTTGCTGTTGGCTGATCCCGACGGCAAGATTTCCAGCGGCTTTCAGGCAAAGAATAGCCTTGATTTTGCCTATCTCTGCGAGAATGACGGCAACGTAATCAAGATGTGGAACGGCTTTAGTCGAGCAAACGTGGACGCTCTGATTTCGGAGATCCGTGGACACGCTGGCGTTGCCCTCGAAGTCGATATGAAGTCGATGCCCGAGCGCGCCCTTTCTGGCTGCCCGTACTAGGTTCAGTTCCGGAGTTCTGGTAACTCTTTGAACGGTCGCAAGCGTTTCGCTTGCGACCTTTTTTGCGTTTGTGCTGCTTTGCTTCCGTCGGCTCGCCCATGATTGCTAGCCATGATCAAACGCCGCAGTCGATTTCACCTTTAGGCGGCGAATTGTTCCGAAAATGAGGGTGGTCGGGGGGTACGGATGCTTTGGGTGGTGGAAAGTTCCGTGAAAATGCTGAATTTGAATCGTGTTCTAGGTTTAAAGTGAAAAAAGCCGGCGAAGAACGTGATTTTTCTGTTTTGAGCGTCCTATAGTAGGATCAGTCAGAAAAGATCTGCGAAGCTTTTTCTAGGAGGACAACCAAACAAATGAACGAAACAAAAAAATCCTCAGTCGGCTCCTTTTCGTGCTGACGCTCACAATTGCAGGAGGCGTTCTGGCACTTGGTCAGGCGTTCCAATACCAACTGACGAGAACGAACGTAGCTGACGCCGGTGTTCGTTCGAGGCTCGAGAGTCGTCTAAATCAACGCATCGTCGCCGGAGCAATCTCTTCACAGGAGATTGCGCGCGAGCGGCAGTCCATTGAATCGATGGTCGAGCGAGCTTCCGAGCCACGAACAATTTTTGGCAAGTACATCATATTCGCTGACGAGACTGAGCTGTCAGTGATCGAAGACGTTCCCTATGCTGCTGGTGAAACCGTTCACAGGCTGAGCACCTGGACGGATCGGACA
>JBKBWO010000008.1:9336-67636 GCA_046314495.1 Fimbriimonadaceae bacterium | reverse complement strand
CAGAAGCTGCCCGTTTTGAACGGAGTGGAGCGCGAAATACAGGTCGTGTTCGGTGCCTCGTTCGCCGCTCTTGCAAGGCCAGGCGGCAGAGACTTGAACCCTGTCGCCCGATTCACACCCAGCCTAGAAGCGCCGATCCGCGCAGGTCAGCGAGTTGGCACCCTGACCTTCTCCGATGGTCATGGATGGAAGCAAGACGTGCCTCTGGTAGCCGGAAAGGACGTCGCGCGCTGGTCGCCTGTCGGAATTTTTGCCTGGGCAGGCATTCTCTTCCTTTGCACCGCACTTGGGGTTGTCTCCTTCAGAAGAGGAAGAAGTGGCTAGCGAGCCCCAAGAGGAGAGGCTGCACAAGTTTCTCGCCTCCTGCGGTGTTGCCAGCAGGCGAGCCGCTGAAGAGCTGATCCAGCAAGGACGGGTCTCTGTGGATGGCGCCATCATCACCGAACTCGGGTTCAAAGTCTCGCCAGAGGCCGATATCCGGCTCGATGGCATCCGGGTCGAAAAACCTCGGCACTACTACCTCTTAATGAACAAACCGGCTGGGTACATCACCACTATGGCGGACCCCCATGCCACCAGAACTGTCCTCAGCTTGCTGCCCGACCTTCCCTACACGCTCAAGCCCGTGGGAAGGCTGGATAAAGACACCGATGGGCTGCTGATTTTTACCAACGACGGCGAGTTCATCAACCTGATGACCCACCCCAAATTTGGCGTGCCGAAAACCTACGAGGTGGAAGTCAAAGGGCTGGTCCCTGACGAGAAGCTGAAGAAGCTCGCTACCGGCGTGGTGGTGGACGGAAAGAGAACCTTGCCAGCCAAGGTGAAGCTCGTAGCCCGCGATGAAGACAAGGACCGCACCGTCTTCGTGATAACCATTGAGGAAGGGCGAAACAGACAGGTTCGAAAGATGTGCCTCGCCATCCGCCACCCAGTCAAGAGGCTCACCCGGATCTCGATCGGAACGATCCGGCTCAAAGGTCTGCCAAAGGGCACATGCCGAAAGTTGACCGAACCGGAAGTCGCCAGTTTGCTTAGTGCGGCTACCGGTAGCACCCGCCGCCAATCCCGTAAATCAGCCAGAGATCGGGAGTAGAGAAAGATATACTAAGCAAGTGAAGGGCTGGTCGCTTTCTGAATCCCCAAAAGAGGAATGTGGAGTGGTGGGGGTTTTCGACCCCCAAGGCGAAGCTGCACGAACTATCTTCTTTGCCCTTTTCGCCCTCCAGCATCGCGGCCAGGAATCAGCGGGGATCGCGGTTTACGATGGCACGAGCATCCACAGTGTAAAGGAAATGGGCCTGGTGAGCCAGGTGTTTGATGAACGCACCATCTCCGAACTTCCGGGACACTTCGGAATCGGCCACTCGCGCTACAGCACCACAGGTTCGAGCGTAGTACGAAACGCGCAGCCGATTTTCTGCCAAACCGAACTGGGAGACCTTGCCGTGGCACATAACGGCAATCTGGTCAACGCGCTAGAACTAAGGAAAGAGCTGGAATCTGAGGGAGTTGAATTCCTCGGGACCAGCGACAGCGAAATCATCGCATGGCTTTTGGCACAGAAGCTGGACGAAGGGGTTGAGGAAGCCGTCAGACACGTTCTCACCCAAGCTCGTGGCGCCTACTCGGTCACCGTGTTGATGAAGGACCAAGTGATCGGCTTTAGGGACCCCTGGGGGGTCAGGCCGCTCGTTGCTGGTTCGATCGGCGGATCGGGCTTTATGGTCGCAAGCGAATCCTGCGCTTTTGGTCCGCTTGCCGGAAGAGAGCTCCACGAGATCGAACCCGGAGAGATGGTGCGGATTTCAGATAGCGGCATGGAGATCAAGAGGATCGTTGAAGCCCAGCGGCGATCGCTGTGTTTGTTCGAATTTATCTACTTTGCCCGTCCGGATTCGCACATGGATGGCACCCTGCTGTACGACGCCCGCTATCGCATGGGTGAGCAGCTGGCACGGGAGCATCCGGCGCCAGATGCCGACATCGTTGTACCGGTACCCGATAGTGGGGTTCCTGCCGCTCTGGGCTTCAGCAAAGAGTCAGGAATTCCTTACCAAGAGGCGATGGTCAAGAGCCGCTATATCCACCGGACCTTCATCCAGCCCGACCAGCGGATGCGCGAGATGGGCGTGAGAATGAAGCTGACCCCGCTTGAGGAGCACATCAGAGGTAAGAGCCTAGTGCTAGTCGACGATTCGATCGTTCGCGCTACCACCACCAAGCAAATCGTAAAGATGTTGTTCGATTCAGGCGCGCGGGAAGTCCATGTTCGGATCACCGCGCCCCCGATCCGGTTCCCCTGCTTTTATGGCATCGATATGGCTCGCGGGCAGGAGCTTGCCGCTGCCCAGATGTCGGTAGACCAAGTTTGCGGTCACGTTGGCGCTACCTCGCTGGGGTACTTATCCATTCGAGGTTGCGTTGCCTCTGTAGGAAGCAAGACTGAGGGATTTTGTCTGGCGTGCTTCAACGGCGATTACCCGATTGAAGTACCGAAAGCGGTGCACAAGCACCAGCTAGAGCAGGAAGAGCCGGATTCACCCGAGGTCCTCCCTCGGCAACCCGCCCTTTTCGGAAAAGATAGCCCGGAATGAAGAAAGCACTTTCCGGATGAATCAGCAAATTTCCATACGGTGTTTGTGCTGTAGCACTCGATCAGTCGTAACGCAAAAAAAGGGGCCAGATGCTAGGCCTCCAAAAAAAAGCGAAATCGGAGAAACTAAAGCCGTGAGTACAAAACCCGAGACCGCGGCGAAGGTGGTGCAGGCGCTCGAAGCGGCAGGATCGGTGCGAGTCAAGCGGATGTTCGGCGAGTACGGCGTGTACCTGAATGACAAATTCATCGGGGTGATCTGCGACGACATCCTCTTCCTGAAGCCAACTCCAGCCGGCGAAGACATTCTGGAGATTGCCGAGTTCGCCCCGCCTTACCCAGGCGCGAGACCGCACCTCATCGTCCCGACCGGACTGTGGGGAGACGCGGAGCTGATGGCAGAGCTGGCACAGGCAACGCACGACGCGCTGCCTGCACAAAAGCCTAAGCAACCCCGTAGCCGCTAGAAGCGGCAGCCTCCGAAGGCGGTCCACACCTCTGGTGAGATGTGGCCCAGCGAGCCGGTAGCGATCAGCGACCCATCGGTCGCCAGCCGCCAGTAGAACACGTTGCCATCACCCGCGTGCTGGAAGATGGCGCTCTGCTCTGTAGCAAACACTCGTGCACAGGTTCGAAGCTGCCAATCCGGTGTAATCGCCGGACCCGTAATCCGGCTCGAAGTCACCGCTCCTGCAGAGTTCATGAACCAAATCGCCACTTGTGTAGTAGGACCAGAGCTCTGCCAGAGGATGTCGGCAATCGGGCTACCGTTGATCGATCTGGCAGCTCTCGGAGACCAACCCTTCGGTCCCGTTCCAATCACCCGACTTTGTAATACAGAGCCAGAAGGTGACAGCAGCCACTGCACCATCAGGTTGGTGGTGGTGTTGAACCAGAGGATATCGGCCGTGCCGTCTCCATTGGCGTCGGCGGCGTCCACCATCTTCCAACTGGCATCCGCAACGGTTCCAGGGCTGGCAGTAGATACGAGGTGCTGGTTCTGATCAAGGAACCAGATGACAATAGCGCCGGTCTGGCTGTTTCGCCAGATCAAGTCGCTGACTCCGTTACCCGAAACGTCTCCAGTTGCCGAGGGCACCCATACGGTGCTGGGCGGAATGCCCAGGTTCGCGGAGCTGCTAACGGTGCCGTTCTGCAAGAACCAAACCACGGAAGCCTGCGATGTGTTGTTTCGCCAGGCAAGACCCTCAGAAGCAGTCGGAGTTCCAATGGCAAACCCAACGGCGGCAGTCGCCGCCTTCTTGTTCGGGTCGGAAACGATGACCCGGAGCTGGTAGTTGTTGGTGAGGTGAGTCGTATTCGGCACCGTAAACGTGATCGTATTGGTTTGCACCTGTCCTTGCTGGATCGTAGATCCGTTCCCGACAAAGAAACTGGTAGCAGCGATGTACGACTGAGGGTTGGTGCCCGCGCCGGTAATGTCTCCACTAAACCCATCGGCACTGCCACCGATGAGATACCACTGGAAGGTTAGAGCCTGGGCAGAGCTGGCAGAGACGGTTGCGGTTACCCCTTGCTGACCGGGTGCCAGCTTTTGGCCCGGGCTGGTTGTGGTCGCCTTCCAGGTGCAAGAGATTCCTTGCAGATCTTGATCTGCTCCAAGAACGATTTGCGGACCAAGAGGTCCAACCGTCCCGCCGTACACCTGCGCGATGGCATCCACTGCTTGCAGCGTAAAGTACTCGTCTGCGCCGTTGTTCCATGGAGGGTTGACGAACGGGGTAAACGGTCCGGTGTAGGTCATCGGCTCGAGCCAGCTCGCGACGAGCTTGGAGTTGTGCGGCGGACCGAAGTTGAGCATGAAGCCGCCCACACACCCAGCCTGCATGGCGCTGGCGCTACCTATATATTGGGTGTAGCTGTTGGCGTAGTTCTGCGCGTTCAGCGTAGAGTTGAGTTCAAGCAGGTATCGGTTGCCACCGTTTAGCACCTGCCCGGGCATATCTTGTGCGTAAAGATCATACGTGTAGTACTCGGTTATCGCCCAGGGCTTTTTGAACCCTGCTTGCTGCAGCCAGGCTGCCTGATGGTTGAGATAGCCGCCTCCACAGACGTTGCCATAGCAGCCATAGAAATTGTTGATGCCCAGCCAGTCGATGCTTGGAATCTGCTGATTGACTGTCGGCACGAACTCGGCATTGACCACTGGCAGGGCGGTCATCACGGGCCGAACCTGAGCCGGTGTGGTCATCTGCGCCTTGGTGAGCTGTACTAGCTGCTCGACTTGCGGGAAAAGATTCAAGGCGACCTCGTTGCCAACGCAGTAGCCCAGAACCGAGCTGAAGTTGGGGTCCTGCTGAACCAGTTGGATGAACTGCTGAACTCTTGCGTTGGTGGCGCTTCCATCTACAAACACACCCACCAGAACCTTGATGTTATGCTTTGCGGCAAAAGCGAGCATGTCCGACGTATCTTTCGCTTGGTAAGCGGGGCTGCCTGGGCTATTGACGTTGCCATCTGCCCAGGGGATCCCGTAGGTACGAATCGCGTTTGCGCCGAGGTTGGCGATCATCGGGTCGACGTACTTGAACCACTGGCCTTGCGCATTTTGGTCGAGGCGGGTGTAGTCGAAACCGACACCTTTGAGGAAGGTCTGCTGGTTTTGCTGGATCATCTGGAATTCGTCGCCGGTTTCCACAAAGGCGATCGGACCGACCGGGTTGCCCATAACCCTGATTCTCTTTTCCCTCTGGATCGGATGCACCGGAACGGTGTGCCGGGCGATGATCTCATCCCCGTTCCAATAGCTGAGGCTGACTGTGAAGTTCGAGGTTGGCGCGCTTATACTCGCCTGCTGGTGTAGGTTTTGGGGCTGCGATTTTGCCAGGCCTAGGCCTGTGGCTGGGTCGACGATTGTCACTGACACCTTATCCGCAAACCTTTCGATTTGAGATGGATCGCTGTGAGCCACCGTAACTTGGGTCTGACCTACGGGTTCAGAGTCGTTGAGGACTGCCAAGCCACTGGGCACCACAACTACTGCCGCGCCAAGCAGAAGAGCCGGCAAAAGCACTGGAACAACGTTACCTTTCAATAGGTTCATTAAGCTACGTTACCGCTTAACCGGCGAAAAGCAAACTTGCTAGGGCTTTAGCGGACCTGAGCCAGCAACAGTCCATCGCCAACAGTGAGCAACACAGCGTCAACCCGCGGATCTCTGCAGATTTGGTCGTTCAGCGCTCGAATCAGCTGGACTTCTTCATCCGCGTGGTCTGAGTCAGCCACTCTCCCATCTCTCAGCATGTTATCAAAAACTAGCAAGCCACCGGGCCGGATCAATTTGAGGCACGCCTCGTAGTAGTGAGGATAGGCAGCCTTATCGGCATCAATGAACGCCATGTCGAACCTGCCAGATTCGAGCTCCTTCAATGTCTCCAGCGCCGGACCGATTCTGAGGTCGATCTTCTCCGCCACACCAGCCTGGTGCCAATGCGGCTTACCGATGCTGGGCCACTCCTCGTTGATGTCCAGAGCCACCAGCTGGCCATTCTCGGGCAATGCGCTCGCCATCTTTAGAGCGGTGTAGCCGGTAAACACCCCAATCTCCAGAATCTGACGGGCGCCGATGAGCCGGACCAGGAACGCCAGTACCCCGCCGACCTCGTGCGAACTGCACATGCCAGAGTTCTCCAACTTCATCGTCTCCTCATGCAGCGCGCGCTCGGCTTCGGTCGGGTGGACCAAGTTTTGGTCAATATACGCCTCAACGACCTCGGGGACTAGGGACTTTCTCACTACAGAATATTTACCTGCAACGCCAGAGAGGTCATCAGGTGTTTATAGAGTGTGAGGCGGCGCTTTTGCGGGCGCCGACCTTACAGCAAACCTCGGGCGGGCGCTTGCGCTCGCCCATTTCCTTCTACTTCAACCCAAGCGGCAACGACAGCGGAGACCAAGCTGGCGGCGGGTTGAGAATGATGTTGCTGTAGTTGACTGAAGGAACCTGACCCAGCAAAATGTTCGAGCCCGATTGCAGCTCGTCCGCTTTTCTCATGTAGAGCTGCCCGCCCTCGTACCGAACCGTAAACAGCAGGTTTCCGGCGTTATCGAAGGCGATGGACTGAACCGCGAACGGAACGCTGACCTCAACGGCTGACACCCTACCGCTTCCGCCCAGCGCACTCTTGGCGACCATATAGAGAGCGCTGTTCTCATCGGTGACCCACAGGTTGCCGTCTTTATCGAAAGCCGCCTGTTGCTTCCCTCCCGGCGGAAGTTCGAGCTTGCGCGGGGTGGTGTTTGCGCCGCTCCGTTGCTGCTCAGGAGTCAGCACCAGGATTTCGACCCCGACCAAATAGAGATTCCCGTCGGCATCGAAAACGGGCCAACCCGGGAACCACTCGACTCCCAACATCTCGGGCGTATACCGAGCTCTAGGCTTCCACTGGGCATTTCCGAGCTGGTTCTGATCGATTCGAACGAGCAGGTTGGGGTGGAGGAGCCAGAGATTTCCGGCTGGGTCGACCGCCATACGCACATCGTATTCCAGCCCTTCGCCCTTGTGGGTGGTCGGCTTGCCGGCGGATGCCAGAGCGCTGACCGGATAGCGAAGGAATTGCCCTTCCCACGGGTCGGTGACCAGAATGTCGCCGTTTGGCAGTAGCACGCTGGTGGCGGTTCTGGGTCCGTGCTGCATCTTCCTCGTGGGCTCCTTGATGCTTCCGGCTTGGAGATCGGTGAGGCGGAAAGCGCGGAGCTCTCCGATGTCGAAGGAGTCCTCGTCGTGAATTCGCTCGGTGGCGACCCACAGCATTCCGGTGCCGCCGCGCGGGCGGTAGGTGACGGTGAGGCTGCCCCCCTTCCCTGCTTCGATGGTGGCAGAGGCGGGCTCGGCTACGTAAACGGTGTCGATGTGGGGCCCGGCGACTCTAACCGGCTGCGGCCGCGCTTGGTAGGTGCCGGCTGGCGCGCTTTCTATAGTCGTCGTCTCGGTTACGGTTCGGTTGCCGCTTGGGGTAATGAGCTCGACATACCCGCCGGCGCCTTCTGGCAGCCCGCTTATATTTATGGTAACCGCTGGCTGAGCCACCAGGGCGAGAAGAATCGGAAAAGCTGCGAGGGAAATCACACCAAGAGTTTATCCCTCAAAACCAGAAACCCATTGGACTGAACCGACACTCATCAATCCCTTGGGAGCAGAAAGACTTATTAAAGGCGACCCTGAATTAGATGGGCCGATATGTGGAAACGGACTCCCAATATTGCAATCATTAGAAGGCTAGGCACTTAAGTGGTTGCTGAAACTATCGATAGTCTGGAGATTTCCTTGGATTCGTTTTGATTCAAGAGGAGTGTGCAGACCGACGACAAACTTAGCTGGAAGGGGTCTGAACGTGCTTGGGCAGGGAGCCGACAACCACCATTGCAGTCTCCTCGTCGAAGAAAAAGTAGATGCGCATAAAGTCCTTAGGGTCACGGTTTGTTCCCTTCTTCAAATGCCACTCTAAGAACCGAGAAGACTCGGTCCCAACAGGATAGTAAACGCGGTACTGTTGCTCGAACTGACCAAACATCGAAGCAGACCCCGACTTATCCATCTTGACGCCCAATTGGTTTAAGCGCTCCTCTAGCTTCTCCTTCGCTCCTGCCCGAGACAGCAAGAAGTCTCTGGCTTCTTCAGCAAGCAAGTCAAGCGACTGCGCAACCAGCGCGATATTTTCATGGCTCGCACCGAAGAGCTCCCGCTGAGCTCGTGGAAGCAAGACCAATCGATTTGTACATGAACTGGCTCGTTCTTTTCACGTGTCCGGTTACGAAAAGCTCTAAACTCGGGAAACACAGTTAGATCCGCGAGCGAGATGCTGTTCGGATTCTTGCTCAGGAATACGCTGCCCCTTTCTGTTATTCGATTGTGAGCTCGAACCAGGTTTTCGATCAACTTTGCCTTCCGAAGGTAGGTCAATGCCCAGCTAACGCGATCTTCAATTCTTGGTGTCTTGGACTTTGGGGTCATTTCTTCAAAGTCTGATTCAGACAAATCAAGTTTCTTGGCAACAATAGGAACGAGTTTTCGCCATTGCCTATCAGGATTCTCGGCAACCGCTTCAAGCGTCGGCCTCAAAAACTTTTCAAACGATGGTACTGGCACTTCAACCTAATCTACCGGAACCAGTAAAGCGACTTTGGTGCTCCGCGCCTCGTAGACTCTCGTATGATCCTCGCGATTCTGGTCCTTATGGCCTCACCGTTCGTACTGTTTGAATCTGACCGCTACTCGTTCGAGATCCCGAAGGGATGGAACGTGGGCAGAGAGACCCCGTGGGGCGCGAGGGACATGACCCCTCAACGCGGCGAGGGAAAGCTGGGCGCGATGACCGCCGGACCGTCCAGAGCCTCTTGGGATGAGCTCTACCGCACCAGCCTGTTCTTCATCAAGCGGGAGGGCGGCGGAACCGAGACCCCTTACCGAATTGGCAGAACCAAGCAAGGCTACGAGAGCATCAGCTTCGAGATGATCAACCAGGACGGCTGGGCCGACCGCCGCTACACGCTGTTGAGAAACGACGCCGGGTTCGCCCTGGCACTGAGCGTGAAGATCCCCTCGCGCGAGCTTGAGAAGCAGTACACCGAGTGGTTCCAGCACATGGTCGACACCGCCCTCTTGAAGTAGCGCCTACTCTACGAACTGCCAGGCCCGGGCAAACCCGGGCGACTCCGTGACCTGATCAACCTTGATTCCGTCAGGTTTGAAACAGAAGGTTGATTGAACTAGGCTTCGACGTCAAGCAATTCTGGGTCTCCGAGGTGCGAGATGATCTAAATGGCTGTATTGGCAAGCTGAAGCAGTGGGTGGCTGTCAACCAGGAATCTACTGGTCCATGAACTCGGCAGCGCAGCAAGAACTACGGAAACTCGGTTGATGTGCCTAGAAAGAAATGGTGGATCGTGTAGGGCTCGAACCTACGACCCGCTGATTAAGAGTCAGCTGCTCTGCCAACTGAGCTAACGATCCACCCGGTTGAAGAGACTAGTTTACCTTGCCCGTTTTAGGGGCTTGAGATTGAAGGATCGGCAGGGATTTTGGGTGGTCCCAAGAGAGTCCAAACGGCGGTGGCTAGTCCTCGCAAACCAGGTGCACCACCTGGCAGGGGCTTGCGATCCAGAAGGCGGCGAAGCCGTCGGGCAGAGGCTCGATCTCGTCGCACCGCGTGACCCCAGCCGCCTCAAGCGCCGCCGATGCCCCGTCGAGGTCGTCGGTAACCACCTCCAGCCACACTTCTGCCTGGCTTAGGCCCGGGCACTTGTCCAGCCACAGCCGGCACTCTCCGAAAACGAACGAGGGCCCGTCGCCTTCCTCTGGCCAGGGTGCCAGGCGCAACACGTCGCGGTAGAACGCAAGACTCTGCTCGAACTGGTGCGGAGGAATCTTAAGGGCGATGTTCCGTCCACCGCGAAACTGAGGAGAAGCCATAGGGCTCAGTCTACAGGGGAAAAAGGCAAGGGGCGCCTCCCCCCGGAAGCGCCCCACATAAGGAGAATCTCGATCCTTATCGCAAGAACCAAGACTCCTGAAATTCACACCAATCGGCCCTCTAACCGCTACTCCGGTAAAAGAAGAGGGCGCCTTCGATCGAAGGCGCCCTTAGTCGATGAACATCTCAACCAAAGGTTTCAAGTCAAGATGCTTTAACTTTGCACCAAAACGGCGCCTATAAAACTTAGCAGCCCCGGACCGAAATCCGGAGCTACCCATGTTCACAAAAGCCCCTACTTCAAAGAGGCGACTTCCAACACGAAAAAGCCGTGCTGCGAGCCCAGATCCCCTGCCAGCAGAACCGTGCGGCCATCAGGCGACATCGTCATGCGCGCCGGCATAAAGAACCGGTACTGTGAGATCGGGTTTGCCTTGTAGGTGCGCTGCTTGTTGCCCATGTCGAACACGCGCATTTCGCCGTCGCCGCCAAGCGCCACTACAGACCGGCCATCTGGCGTAACCCAGCCATCCGTGCACAGAGATTCGAAGTTAGCGGTGGTTGCCAGGGTGTTGGCGTCTAGAACCACCAGCGAAGGGGTGTTTCCGCCCCGAGCATGCGATACCAAAATGGTGTTTCCGCCCAGACCAAAGGTCACGAACCGTGATGTGCCGGCGTGATCCTTGTTCGGACCGTTCAGTTTGCCCGAGCCCGGCTCAATTGAGGCGATCCAGCCGCTGGCATTGGTGAGTACCAGCCGGTTGCCCGAAGGGTGCCACCGGAGGTGAATGGCGCGGAGCGCGCTGGGGTCAGAGACCCAGGTCTCCTTGCCATCCGCTACATTCCAAACCCGCAGCAGGCCATCAGCAAACGCTCCCGCTAGTTGCTTGCCATCGGGGCTGAAATCCACACACATTCCCCATCCGCTGGAATCGAAATGGTGAACCGGCTCGCCCGCGATTCAGACGACACGGATGGTCTTGTCCTGACTGCCATAGGAGAGCAAAGAGTTATCCGGACTGATGGAAAGATCGGCAACACGGCTTCCATCGGGCGAATAGCGGATAAAGGCAACGGGCGCCGGAAACGCTTCATGAGAAGGCGGCTGCGCCACAACTGTCGATAGTAGACCGAGAAGGATGAAGTTCGTCATAGAATTGCCTCTGGAAAAGCTGGCAGGTTACCTACACAAACGCTGGTAGACATGTGTATACTGCATGGCATGAGCAACGAACAAGAAGCTCCGACAGCGACCAAACCGGTCGAACAGCACAAGTGGCTGAAAAATCTCATTGGCGAATGGGATGTTAAGTACGAGATGATCATGGATCCGGGCGGAGAACCTGTTCCTTCAACCGGTACCGAGGTGGTGGAAGATTTCGGCGGCCTTTGGTCGATGGCTAAGGGCACCGCTTACACACCGGGTGAGCAGCCTTTCACCTACTACCAAATGATCGGCTACGACGTGACGTTTCACGAGTATCGCGGCTGCTGGATCGCCGATGTTTCTTCTCACTTGTGGAAGTATCAAGGCGAAATGAGCCCCGACCAGAAGACTCTGACTCTCACCTGCGAAGGACCTCACATGATGAAGGACAACGCAACCGTGATGTACCGAGATGTGATCACTTTGATCGATGATCGGACCCGACGGCAGGATTCGTTCTTCCAGGACGAAGAATCTGGCGAGTGGGTGCCGATGATGACTGCCACCTTTACACGCAAGTAAGGGACCGGCTTGAGGTAAGCCCTTTGGCAATGGTTTACATCCGGAGGGCTACTCTCTCAGATCGAGACGCGGTAATCCGCGTGATTCAGGCGGTTTACGAGGAGTATCAGCTGACCTGGGATCCTGAGGTGTACCACGCCGATTTGTACGACCTGGAAGGCCACTACTTCTCCAAGGGCTTTCCGTTCTGGGTGGCGGAGGTGGACGGCATGGTGGTAGGCACTTGCGCCTTAGAGGTGTTCCCTACGATTCATGGAGAGCCAGGTCGTGTTGTTTTGCAACAGGGCAAACTTCGTGTTGCTGGAACAGACTGTTCTCTGGAGCGAATGTATGTGGACCCGCAAACGCGCCGCATGGGGATTGGGTCTAGCTTGATGCAAACCACGCTAGAAGAAGCGCGGCACTTGAACCGCTCGGCGATGGAGCTATGGAGCGATAAAAAATTTGAACCCGCGCACCGTCTCTATGAGAAGTACGGCGCGCGCGTTGTCGGAGACAGGATCTGTGATGATCCGGATGAGAGCCCCGAGTGGGGTCTCTACTTACCGCTAGCGGGGACTGCCTGAGCCACCACCGGGTCGGTTTCCTCCACCCGGACGGTTGCCGCCTTGGCGTCTTCGCTCTTCCATCCTCTTTCGCATTTCTGCCATATAGGCGTCAAAAGTCTTTCGCTGTTGAGGTGTGAGAACCTTCATCACCTCGTTTCGGCTGCGCTCGAGGATTGCCTGGCTGCGCTTTCGTCGCTCTTCCGCCGTCAGTCTCTGCTCGCCCAGCTTCTTCAGGTCGGCTTCCGTCTTCTTTCGGATGGCATCAATCTGGCGCTGCTGCTGCTGGCTCAGGTTGAGCTGCTTGGCAAGGTCGGGCGGGATGAGCATTGCGCCGCCTCGCATGCCTCCGGCGTTAGCAGGCGGGTTTCCGCCAGGTCGGTTTTGGGTAAACGATAGCGAACTGATGCTGACCAGCATGAGCGTCGCGATGAGCAATCCATAAATTTTCATATTCTGATAACCGTTACTGCTAGGACGTAAGAAATGGTTTCGTGTTCATTGGAAATCTGGGATCCGGCTACCGAGGCATTGGTGGCGGAGGCGGTGAGCAAGTTCCCAATTCTCCTTAGATTGCCTTTCTTGCTCTTTCAGCGCTTGCTCGTACATCCTTCTCTGGTTCTGGTTTAGCACCCTCCGCACCTCGTCTCTTCCTCTTTTGAGTGCCGCCTCGTGCCTGGTTCTTGTTTCAGGAGGGCCCAGCCGCTGCCGATTTATCCTTTCGAACTCTATGAATGTCCGCTCTGCTGCAACGTCGATCAGTTTGAGTTGATCGTTTGTTAACTTCATCCGATCAATCACCGACCGACTCAGCCCCAGTCGGGAGCGCTTATCGGTAATAGTGACCTTCTGCGCATTGCGGTCCATCCTGGCTTCCATGTTCGCTCTCGCCTTTCGCTCATTCGCCTTCGTGAAATCGTCAAGAATTTTCCATTGACGATCGTTCAGCACTCCACGAACCTCTTGCATCATCCGCCGTGAAATGTCGTTCAGACGGGAAGCGTACTGACCAGACTGCAGATTCATCGACTGAACCCGCTTGGACTCGGCTTCGTACTTTCGGAAGATGGTGTTAAGCCTGCGTGCCTGGTCGGCTGTCAGCTGCAACCTTCGCAGAACATCCGGCGGGATCATCTGCTCGATGGTCGGACTCTTGGGCTGTATCGGCGGCGGCTGCCTCTGACCCAACGTGACCACCGAGGCAAAGCCTGTTAACAGCGAAAGAACGAGGAGATATTGAAAGAACTTCATCGTTATACGACTACCTTACCTCGGGGGCTGCTGCTCCATTCGGCGCTGCGCTTCTGACCACTGTTTCTTTCGCTGCGCGTTAGATTCGTCGTAGATCTTCTGCTGGCGCGGGTTCAGGATTTTGCGCACCTCAGTAGACGACTTGTCTATCAGCGTCATCATGCGATTGAGGTCTGCCCGAGAAGGATTTGTTATGTTTTGCATCGCCTTCTCAAACTCCTTGTACGTGCGCTGGGCGATTGGGTCGATCTTCTTGAGTTGGTCTGGCGTAACCGCTAGCTTCTTGACCATTTCCGGACCCATGTTCACTATCTCTCGCATCATCTCAGGGGTCGCCTTAGGCATGTTCTGCATCTGCTTGTTGACCATCTCCTGCTGGTACTTCCTCCTGATCTCTCTCTGCTTTGGGGTAAGGATCGCGTTGATGTCTTGCTCCATTTTCTTCAAAATGGCACCCATCTGCTCCGACCGACGCTGTTGAGTTAGCATCTTGTCCTCCGCCAGTTTCTGAAGCTGCCCGCTGTTGCGCTCAACTAGGGCTGTGAGCCGCTTGCGCTGGTCGGCGGTCAGATTCAGCTGACGCTGTAGATCGGGCGGGATGACTACATCCAGCATAAGGCGAGCTGGCTGTTGGGTAGGACTTCGTTGGGCGATGGCGGTTAGCGCTGCCATTCCCATCAGCAGCGACAGAACCAAAACGAAAGAGATGCTTCTCATAACCACAGTGTAATGGATGACGAAAGGCGGAAAACACCGCTGAGACTATTGGCGCATCTAGACACTCAGGGTCTGCGCTTCTGCCGAATCAAGCAACTCTCGGATGGGCGGCAGATCAGAGGCCCAGAAGTCGGGGATGGTGCCATCGAACAAGATTTCACCTTGGTGCAAGAACAGAATCCGGTCTGCCAGCCGGCGCGCCGAGGCAAGGTCGTGGCTCACCACGATGCTGGTCATTCCCCGAGTCGCTCTCACTTCGGCGATCAGTTCATCCATTTTGAACGTGGTTATCGGATCGAGGCCAGTTGTCGGCTCGTCGTACAACATCACCTCTGGGTCAAGTGCTAGCGCGCGAGCGATCCCGACTCGCTTTCTCATGCCGCCGCTCAGCTCGTTCGGGAACAGGTTGTTTGAGCCCTGTAGACCGACCTGCTCCAGCAGTACGTTAACTCGCTCGTGAATCTCAGAGCGCTTGAGCCTTGAGTGACGGACCAGCCCGAAGGCAACGTTCTGCTCAACAGTTAAATAGTCGAACAGCGCAGAGCTCTGAAAGACCATTCCCATCTTCATTCGGGCTTCTTCGGGCTTCTTTGCCACCGGAATTCCGGCGACAAAAGCCGCCCCTTCTGAAGGGGTTACGAGACCAGCAACAACGCGCAGCAACGTAGTTTTTCCTCCGCCGCTGGAACCCATGAGCACCACCAGGTCGCCTCGGCTAATCTGAAGCTCAATCCCTTTAAGAACTTCCTTATCGCCGAAGCGAACATGGACGTTTTGCAGTACCACCTCTTCCATCGGGGTCTCCTCTGGATGCGCGGTCATGGCGTCTTGACCGTGGACTTCTCTTTGCGCGCCAGCTGAACCTGGCGAATTCGCTCGTCACTGACGGTCTTCTCAAATGAGCGGAAACCCGAAAGCGTAAACCCGTGCTTTTCAGCTAGTTCTTGCATGGTCTCGACTTGCTGCAAGGACACCGTCTTGCCCAATGTGAAGCTCTCTGCGCGTCCTTCTAGAGCCAAGAGCATCGTCTCGCTCATGCAGGCATAGGCGGTCTTCGGAGGAAATCCGAAATTGAAGTGGAAGTCAACCTCTCCAGGGACCGCCACCACTCCTCCTTCAATGACCAACACATCCGGGCGCTCCTTTTCTACCTTCACCGAGACATCACGGGGGCGAGCTACGTCGCACACGACGCTGCCCGTTTTGAGGTGTTTTGGGTCGATCAGCGCTCCGCTAGCGGAGCTCACTGCAACGATGGCGTCGGCTTCTGTCAGGTCTTCTAAAGAGGCGACCTCTGCGCGCACGCATTCGTCTTCTACGGCTTGCAGTTTGTTCTGATCTCGCCCCAGCAACAAAGTCTTCCTGAAGCGCGGGCTGAGCCCGAGTGCGCAGGTTCTGCCGATAGACCCGCTAGCGCCTACCACGGCAAGCGTCGCTGTATCTGGGTCGATGCCCAACATTCCGCACGCTTTCAGGGTTCCTTCCATTGCCGTAGCAACGGTGTAGCTGTTCCCTGTGGTCACGGGGATCTTACTCCGCTCAGCGATGGTGATGCCACCGTCTCCGACTACGCTGGTAAATGCGCCTAACCCAATCAGTTTCGCGCCGAGCGAGTGGGCGATTTCTGTGCACTGAACAATCCGTTCGTAGACGACTTCAGTCGGCAATTCGTTGATCAGCTTCGGGGTGAGTGGGCAGCCGATAAACCAGCCCTGCGTCTCAGCCCCGGTGATTCCTTTGATTCCCGTTATCTCGCTGACGATCTCCGGCTTTCTGCTCTTGAGAACCCATTCGACGAGTCCTTCGGGCAGGATTTTCACGACCGGATACTTCCGACCCATGTCCCTGACGGTAAGCGGATGAATGACGAATGCGAACGGAGTCAACGGTCTAAAGGATAGCTTTTATAACGAGTTTGGTTCCCCATTCAGCTTCATTTCGCCTGGGCGCCAACCTATGGCGTTCAGGGCAGTTTCAAAGTCCTGTTCGCTGGGTTCACCGGGCTTCTTTTCGAGCGCGGCGACGACCACCGCCTCCATAACGTTGGTTGCGAAGGTCTCGCCGCCCATCACTGGGGTGGTGGTGTAGAGCGTCTTCAAACCTGCGGATTGGAGCTCCTCAACGTCTGACTTCCTTACGCTCTGGGTGATCATGATCTTCCCCTTCAAAGACGCCGGCATGTTCCGGAATATGGCGTGCTTGTCTCCAGCGATGACGTCCGCCTCATCAAAGATCTTTCCGAATCGAGGTTTTCGTTCGTGCTGCTGGTCTCCGGTCGGATAGAACCATTTGAACGGGAGCTGGGTAACTACCGGCAGTGCGAGGGCGCCAATCCGGTCGATTGACGTTTTTGACCGAAGGGCAATTGGCAGGCCGAGACTGAACATCAGGTCACCATAGATCACCTTGGCACCGACTTCTTCCAAACCTTGCGCCATGCCGAATCGGTCAACCGCAATCACCAACAGGGTCGTCAGCTTCGGGAAGTCGATTGCCTCTTGCAAGATGTGGATCGCTTTGCGCTCCAAAGTGTGCTTTAGGCCGCTGCCATCTACGATCGGGGTTTCCTTCAGTTGGTTTGCAACTTGCAGAATCTGGCGGAAGGCATAGCGCTTCCCTGCTGCAACTAGGTAGAGATCGGCTCCGCCGATTCCGATGGCGTCCACTTTGCCATCCAGCGACAGGACCTTGTTGCGAAAGGCTTCGAAGTCGCCATCGACACCGATCCTCTCGATTAGGACATCATGCCCAAGCAGTCTCGTTTCGTAAACCTTGTCTCCCTTGGAGCTTCCCAGGCTGACCGAAACGACGTGTTTCAAGCTACGGCTATAACTTCAATCTCTACATCGACATTCATGGGTAGGCCCACAACGGCGACCGTAGAGCGCGCCGGTGGCGCTTCCGGAAAGAAATCGGCATACGCCTTGTTGAACTCGCCAAACAGATCCATCGAGCTCAAGAAGACGGTGGTTTTCACCACGTTGGCAAAGGTAAGTCCCTGGCTCTCCAGCAGCTCCTGGACGTTGGTGAGAACCTGTCGGGTCTGAGCGGTGACATCTCCTGTGATGAGTCCTCCGGTTGGCTGCAGCGGAATCTGGCCGCTGAAGAAATAGAGGCGCCCTTCGGCAGCGATTCCTTGCGAGTAGGGGCCAATTGCCCCGGGGGCGTTTTCGGTGGAGATTACGTCGCGGATCATCGCGCTGAGGATACCTACGGTACCGGTACCCTACTTGCCTGGTGGAGGAAGTCAAGCGAGCTGGAATCAAGGCGGTCCTATGGGATGTAGACGGCACACTAGTCGACAGTCTCGCACCACTGCTGAAAAGTTTGCGGGCGGCGATCGCCACCGTAGCCGCCGAGCCGACAGATGCTGACCTGAAGCCACTGATCGGGATGCCGCTGAGGCAGCAGGTGCTGCACTTTGCTCCTGAGCTGCCCCCAAACCAGGTTGACGCAGTCATGGAGCTCGCGCTGAACCAGTTTTCCCAGAACAAGCATCTTCAGCGAGAGTTCGCCGCCGCGATCGACGGCTTGGTTTTGTGCCACAAAGCGGGTTTGGCGAACGCCGTGGTTACCAGCAAGAACTCAGTTGAGCTTGAGAGGTTCATGGTCGGGTTTCGGGCAGCCCGTTATGTGGATGTCACCATCTGCGCAGACGACGTTGCCAACCCGAAACCTCATCCAGACGCAGCACTAAAGGCTATCGAAATTTTGGGCTGCACCAATCAAGAAGCAATCTTTATTGGAGATTCTGTTTTTGACGCCCGTTGTGCGCTCTCAGCAGGAATCCCCTTTGTAGCTGTATCCTATGGTGCAGGCGAATCAAATGCGCTCCTTAGCGCCGGCGCAGAGCAAGTGCTTGCCACGCCGCACGACGTTCACCTGTTTATCACCGATTTAATCCGCACGAATGCATGGCAAGAAAGAAGTCAGCCACTGACCTAGAAGAAAAAGAACCCGAAAAGCCGAAGGCGAAAAAGACGGTTCGAAAGAAGTCCACCGATACAGCAACTGAACCTGAGACGGCACCGGAACCTGCGAAGACAAAGGCGACGCGCTCCACTCGAAAGAGCGCCGTAGCAGAAAAGGTAACCGAAGCTGTTCCAGAAGAAGAGCCAAAGAAGACCACCCGTCGAAAGAAGGCTATCGAGCCGGTAGCCGAAGTCGTACCGGAGCCGGAGAAACCCAAGAAAACCGCCACCCGGCGACCCGCGAAGGCATCCAAAGTAGAGCCTGAACCACAAGCGACTGAGGAAGCAGAGGAACCTGCGCCCAAAAAACCTCGGACCCGAAAAACTGCGGCGAAGAAAGAAGTCGAAGCCGAAGAGCCAGTAGTTGAAGAGGCGGAGCCTGCCGTCAAGTCACGGTCTCGCTTTCCGAAGGCGAAAGAATCCGTCGACGACCTGTTGAGCAGAGCAGCTGAAACGGCACTTGGCACCAAGCCCGAGGAGCCAGCTGAAAAGAGAACCGCTCCCAAGGCGCGGAAGCCCGCATCAAAACCAACCAGCAAGCGGGTTGAGAAAGACGAACTCCGTAAGCCGGTAACGGAGCACGAGTTCATCGAATTTCCGGAAATGGAGTGGCGCTCGGCTACTCCGAAGTCCGGCGCAAGACCGACGCCGTCCCGCAAGGAGCCACCAAAGCGGCAGGCAAAATCGACAGGCATTCTCGAGGTCGAAGAGCGCAGACCCGGCAAGACTCGGCGCAGTGCCGAGAAGAAGGAAGTTGCGGTCGCTGCCACTCCGCCCGATCCCGAACCCCCCTTAAAGGATTCGCTTCCTGCAATTCCGATCCCTTCGGATGCGCCCCAAGTTGGGTTGGTCAGCTCGATCCCCAATATCGTCATCGATATGGAGGTTCAGCCACCGCTCATTTTCTTCGCCAGCGTTACCGATGAAAAGCGGCTGAACAACGCTCTTGAAGAAGTGCGAATGGCAACCGACGCCGGAGTTGAACTCTTTTCTTTCTTGGTCGACCTGCCGATGTCCGACGATGGAGTGGAGGAAGCGGTACAGCTAGCCGGCTATCTGGTCAAGAAAGTTTTAGAAATCAACCCCAAGGCGAACCTCATTTGCCGAATGGTTGTAGAGGCCCCCAACGACTGGGCTGCCCGATACCCGAACGCCAAGTTCGTAGACAACTTTGGGAGAACCGCGGGCCCAAGCTTCTCCGATGACGAGTTTTGGGAAGACGCCCAGAGCTACCTTGAGAGGTTCGTGAAGCTGGCACGACTGGTGCCGAATGGGGACCGAATTTGCGGAGTCCATCTGGATCAAGGCGAGTGGTTCTTCAGTAGCGACACGGGCTATGACACCTCACGCGCTGCGTTCCGAAAATTCCGTGAGTGGTGCAGAGTTCGATACAGCAACACGCTAGAGGCGCTTCAGGCTGCTTGGTTTGATGGCACTGCCACTTTTGAGACCCTTCGTATTCCTGATTTCCAGACCCCGTCGCCCGATGAGCTTAAGCTGATTCGGACCTCAAAGAAAGATCAGCGGTATGTGGATTACCACTTGTTCCTCTCTGACCAGATTGCCGACCGGATCGGGCAGTTGGCTTACGCCGTCAAAGCGGCTTCAGAAGGACGAATGATGGTGGGCACCAACTACGGCTACACCTTCGAATGGTCACACCCGTACAGCGGCCACCTTTCGCTGGGCAAGCTGCTTCGAACGGAGGAGATTGACTGGATCGCCGGTCCTCCCAGCTATCGCAGCCGAGAGCCGGGCGGAGTTTCGCCGTTGCCAGCACCGGTGGACAGTTTCGTTCTGAACAACAAGCTGTTCGTAAGTGAGGAGGACTACAAGACCTCGATTGCCGCGGTTGCAGAGCCGGATGACTATAACCCGGTTATCCGGTCGCCTCAAGCGCTTGAGAGCGTGCATCTTCGCGGCTTGGGAGCTGCCCTCGCGGGTAGCACCGGCTTGGCATGGATGGACCTTTGGGGCAACGGATGGCTGAAGATGCCGAGCGTATGGACCAGAGGAAAGCGGGTTGCGGACCTCTTGATGCGACGACTGGCTGCCGAAGCCGAACCACCCGACGTAGCTCTGTTTATCGATGAGCGCTCACTGGCGTATCTCATCGATCCGAAGGCTTTCGAGCTCTTGGTACACAGCGTCCGGGAAGCTGCCGCTCGTTCCGGCATCAGTGTTGGTTACTACCTGCTGAGCGACCTAGCGCATCGCGAGAACTTCCCTGAAAGCAAGCTTTACATCTTCCTCAATGCCTGGGACATCCGAAGCGAGTACCGCTCGATGATCAAGAGCAGGCTGCAGAAAGACGGCAAGACCCTGTTCTGGTTGTATGGCGCGTCTCTGTTCGACCGAGGACGCGAGGCACTTGAGCGCGCCAGAGAAATTACCGGCATCGCCCTAAAGGCACAGCCGTTCTTTTCGAAGTCGACAACGAGAGTTCTGCCCAGGCGGCACCCCCTCACCCAGGCGTTGCTCGACCACCCTTCAGATCCCACCTTCTCCGTCGAGCCGAGCTACTTCGCAATTCCCGATGACCTGACTACGATTGCGGAGTATTCGCAAACGGGGCTTCCATCGTTCGTTGTGAAAGAGTTCTTGGGAGAAAACGAGCAACTAGAATGGCGCTCGATCTTTATGGGTCAGCCCAACATGAGCACGTCGCTGATGCGCGCGCTGGCACAGTTGGCAGGGGCTCATGTTTGGAGCTTTGAGGACGATGTATTCCACGTGCGCCCACCGTTCCTTACAGTTCACTGCAAGAGTGGCGGGCCCAAGTCCGTACACGTTCCGGAAGGTTTCTCGGCGTTCGACTGGTTGGAAGGGCGCTGGGTTGAAGTCCGGGCAAACACTATCCGGTTCCAGGGAATCGAGGGCGCAACCTACGTCTTCCTGGTTGGAGAGCGCGAGCAGATCGAGCAGATTCTCAGCGCCGAACCCGACGAGCTCCGCCAGTTGGATGGACCCCCGATTCGGTCAGACAATACCGTTCGCTTCGACGCGTTCTCCTTCGACATCCCCGTGATGAAGATTGACGAATACGTCGAGGCTCAGCCTGATTCGGAGTCATCGGAAGATCAGCTTCTCTCGTACGCCGGCTATTACGAGGATGGCGAGGTTGAGGAAGATGAAGTGATCGTGACCAGCCAGAAGACTGAGCGGCGAAGGCGCAAGAGCCGACGAAAAGCGGTAACCGAGAACCAGTTCGGAAGAATGGAAACCCGAGAATCCAGTTCTCCCCTCAATGTGATGTTCCGTAGCCGTGAATAGCCCTGATTATCGTTTTGGGTCGGTAGCGATCGTCGGTCGGCCGAATGTGGGTAAGTCCACTTTGCTTAATGCTCTGGTGGGAGAGAAAGTCGCCATAGTCAGCGACCGCCCTCAGACCACGCGGAACAGGATCGCTGGAATCCGAACAAGCGACACGAGCCAGATTGTGTTCTTGGACACGCCGGGGTTCATGCGACCGCACTCTGCACTGGGCAAAGTCATGCTACAGCAGATGAAGTCCGCGCTTGTTGGGCCCGATCTGCTCATGTGGGTGGTCGATTCCAGCCAGAACCCAACGGAGATTGACCGCCAGTTGGCGAAGCTGATCTTGGAGTCTCAGGGCGATGAAGGTTCACCTGACCGGCGGCTGGTTTGCCTCAACAAGATGGACAAACTGCCCATCGAGTTCGTTCAGAAGCGAACCGACGAATACTGCAAGCTCCTGGACACGCCGAACTTCATGTTGACAACGGCGACGAAGTCCAAAAACCTGGACAAGCTCGTCGAGATGATCGAGCAGATGCTGCCCGTCGGCGAGCCGATGTACGCAGCAGATGAATTTACCACTCAGCCGATGAGGTTCTACGCCGCAGAGGCGATCCGGGAAAAAGTGTTGCTGAAGACTCGCCAAGAGGTCCCTCATGCCGTCGGTGTGTACATCGATCGATGGGAGGAGGAAGGAAACCTGACCAAGATCATGGCAACGATTCTCGTCGATCGAGACGGTCAGAAGGCGATCATCATCGGCAAAAAGGGCGCCATGTTGAAAGAGATTGGAACCGAAGCCCGCCTCGAGATCGAAGAGCTGATCGGCAGAAAGGTCTTTCTCGAGCTCTACGTCAAAGTCCAGGAAGGCTGGCGTGAAAACCCCAGGCTACTCTTAGAACTGGAAGCGTCGGAGTAGCCCCTAGTACTTCTCTACCGTCTGGTCGATCTCGTCCGCCCACGCGAGAATGCCGCCGTGAACGTTCTTAGCGTCATACCCTTCGACGATCAGAAGCTCGGTTACTGTTGAGCTCCTTCCGCCGGACCGGCAAAGAACCAAGATGGTTTTGTCTGAGGGTAGTTCGTCGAGCCGGAACAACACTTCTCCCATGGGGATATGTGCGTGATGATCCAGCTTGGCGATGTCGTGCTCATGCCGCTCTCTCACGTCAAGAAGAAAGAAGTCGTCGTTACCTCCTTGAATCCATGCATGGAGTTCGTGCACTGTCACTGCCGGAATGGGCTTGTCGTTGGTCACGAAGAGATTATGAGCCCCAATTCGGTCATCCCCGCTTTCGCGAGTCTGTCCAGCTTCTCACGATCAGCTTTTGAGAGCTTTGCCCTGTGGTCGACCAGTTTCCGGGCGGCGTTGCGCGCAAGATCGAGAACGTCCCCGTCGTTAACCAGGTCCGCAATCTTGAATTGAATCTGGCCACTCTGCGCTGTCCCCGCAATTTCTCCCGGCCCACGGAGGCGCAGGTCTTCGTCCGCAATCTTGAATCCATCGGTTGTAGATGCAAGAACATTCAGCCGCTCGATCGAATCCGCCGAGTCCGAGGGAGCGAGCAAGACGCAGAAGCCCTGATGCTCCCCTCTGCCAACCCTGCCGCGGAGCTGGTGCAGCTGGCTGAGCCCAAATCGGTTCGCATCCTCGATGACCATGACCGTTGAGTTAGGGACATCGACCCCGACTTCGATGACGGTCGTGCTGACCAGCACATCCAGCTCATGGTTTCGGAACTGCTCCATGATGCCGTCCTTCTCTTTCGGCTTCATTTGCCCGTGCAGCAAGCCCACTTTGTAATCCGGAAATACAGACTGGCTGAGCGTGGCGTGAAGTTCGGTCGCCACCCTTGCGTCGATCTTGGGGCTTTCTTCGACCATCGGGCAAACAAAATACGCCTGTCTGCCCTGTTCTAGCAACTTGCGAACACCTTGATAGACCGAAGCGCGATCCGACTGTGGCTTCACGTGGGTGCGAATGGGCATCCTACCTTTGGGCATCTGATCGATCTTGGAGACATCCAGGTCTCCGAAGTACGCCATGGTCAACGTTCGCGGAATTGGCGTAGCGGTCATAACCAGCATGTGCGGGTTCTCTTCCGCCTTTTGCCGAAGTGCCACCCTCTGCTTGACGCCGAACCGGTGCTGCTCGTCGACCACTACCAGCGCAAGATTCTTGAACTCGACCCCTTCCGATAGTAACGCATGGGTTCCGATAGCCACTTCTGAAAACCCGGACGAGATCGCCTTGATATGGCTGGCACGCTGCTTTTGCGTGTGTTTGCCCAAGAAAAGCGTTGTCCTAAAGCCAAACGGCTCGAGATACGCGCTGAGGTTCCTGAAGTGCTGCTCGGCGAGGATTTCGGTTGGTGCCATGAGTGCCGCCTGGTAACCCGCCTTTACGGCTGCCAGTATTGCCGCAGCGGCTACGGCGGTCTTTCCCGAGCCAACATCTCCCTGAACCAGCCGGTTCATGGGAATTGGCCGTTCCATGTCTTCCCATATCTCATGGATCACACGGGTTTGCGCTTCAGTCAGCTCAAACGGAAACATCTTTTCCAGTTCGGCTGCCATGGAGTTTGTCGGTATAGCCAGACCCTTGAGTTGCTGAATGCTCGCTCTTCGGAACGCCAGCCCAAGCTGCACCCCAAAGAACTCATCGAACACCAGACGCTGGCGTGCTGCACGCAGTTGGCGGAGATCGCCAGGCTCGTGGATGAGCTTCAGCGCGGCCCTCTTTTCCAGGAGCTTGTGATCCTTCCTTACAGATTCCGGAAGCAGATCCTCTACCAATGGGAGCAATGCAGGAAGAACGCTGGTAACGATTCGCCGCATCTGCTTCTGGTTGATCCCCTCCGTCAGCGGATAGACCGGAACGATTCGGGCAAAGCTCTCACTCCCTGATTCAGGAACCGGCTCCCAATCTGGCGAGGCGATCTCCAAGTGCCAGTCGCTCAGCTTTGCCGTTCCGTAGACGAAAACTTCCCCGCTCACTTTCCGTAGCTGGTCCGCTACCCAGGGCTGGTTCCACCACTTCAGCACCATCGTGCCTGTACCATCGGTGATTTCCGCCTGCACGATCCGCTTGTAGTTTCTCGTTTGGGTCGTTCTGATGCCGGAGAGCCTCCCCCGAACGGTAACGGTCTCGCCACTTTGGACCTTGCTGATAGGCGGCAAGTTAGTCCTGTCTTCGTACCTGCGCGGATACAGCTCCAATAGATCGCCCGCGGTTTGGATATCGAGCTTTGCCAGTAACTTGGCGACCTTCTCTCCCACACCTGGCACGAACTGAACCGGTGTCTCCAAGGTGAGCGGAGGCTTTGAAGATGACATGGAGAAAGTGGAATGTGGGTATTTTGACTGACGATGCAAGAACACCCCGAGCATCCTGAATCAGACCACGCCGAGAGCCCCGACCAAGAATTTGCGGAACGGCTCGAACAAGTCGAGAAGCGCGCACAGAAAGAACTGGAACAGTTGGAGAAGCGGCAGCCGGCGACCAAGAAGCCCGCTGAGTTTTCCAAAGAGGCCTCTTTTGCGCAAGCGATCATGCCGATCTACACCATGATTGGCGCCTTGTTGATCGGGTTCGTGGTCGGGTGGATCATCGACGGCTTCCGGTTTGGGCCCGCCAGCACCATCGGTGCTTTCGTCGGGGCAATTGGTGGAACGGCGCTGGTCATCGTCAAACTCACCCGTAAATGAACACAGCCCTCACGTCCGCGGAACTTGTATCAGACGTTGTACGGCCAACGAACTGGATCTCGCGTGCCAGTTTCGCATGTGCCGGGCTGGTAATCGTGTCTGGTTTGGTACTCGTGCAGATTCCGATACTAATCGGATCGGTCCTAGGTTGCGTTGTCGCTTTTGCCAGCGTTGTTGGATTCGTCTTTCTGGCTGGGGCTATGGGCACCTCAGGAAAGGGGAGCGGCTTGACCGCCGTCTTGCTGCTGCTCTTCAAGATTCCGATCTTGGTACTTGTTTTGCTGTTCCTGAATACCATAGGCGCACACGCACTTGGCTCCTTTGCAGTAGCTGTCGTTTTGGTATACTCAGGAGCCGTCGCTAATCTCGGTTATTCCGGAATGAGACGACGGCATTTTTTTGACCGACATGGATAGGTTTGGTGGATTTGCTGGATCGCTGATCGCGGCAGCAGGCTCAGGTGATCAGGAAGCAGATCCGTACGGTCTTGGCTTTAACGTCTTTGCGTTCTCTGCGATTCTCTTCTTAGTCGCGGCAATCCTAATCTTTTTTGTTCGGCTAGGCATAACAACTCAGGGGCCATTCACCAACGTTTTCTCCAGGATGGGTGAGCACCTCATCCTGTTCATCCAACGTCTTCTCACAAACTTGATGGGTCCTTCGGGGCAGAAGTACGTCCCGGTCTTGGCTGCTTTCTGGCTTTACGTGTTCCTCGCTAACATGATGGCACTGTTCCTGCCCACCTCCCCCTCGGCAGACCTCAGCCTTAACCTCGGCGCTGCAATCATCACGGTCATTTATGTTCAATACGAGGGGATCAAGGCAAACGGATTGTTCGGCTACCTGCGGCACTTTGCTGGTCCGACCATCGGCAAGCCGCAGATCGGCAAGACTTTCATGAGCCTTCTGAAGTTCATCGGTCTGACTCTTGCCCTTTTCGCTGTGGCAGCGTTGATCTTCATGGTCGAAATCACTTCGGAAGCCCTGAAGAACTTCTCGCTCAGCATTAGGCTTTACGGAAATATTGAGGGCGGTCACATCGTCAAGGAGAGCTTGGACAGCTTAGTCAAGATTCCCTCTCCGAGCGGCGCATCCTGGCCCGTTCCCTTTTCAGCGGTGATCTTCGTACTGAAGTTCTTCGCTTCAATCATTCAGGCATATATTTGGGTCATGCTATTTGGCGTGTATCTTAAACTTATGACCTCACACGACGATCATCACGATGATCATCATGGCCCGGACCCTGTCGAGCACAGTGACCTTCCTGCGGGGGTTCCGGCACACTAAACAGTTTCAGCGGGCTTGAGAGGGCCCAGCAGAAGGAGGAAAAATCAAATGGATACTTCACAAATCGCAATTGGTATCGGGATTCTGGCCGGCTTGGCTGGACTAGGAATCGGAATCGGCCAAGGCTTGGCAGCTAACGGTGCCCTTCAAGGAATGGCACGTCAACCAGAGTCTGCTGGTCAGATCCAGACCGCGATGATCATTGCGTTGGTGTTTATGGAGCTCGTCTTCATTCTCGCCTTCGTTTTGGGCATCTTGATGAACGGCAAAATTTAAGTCATCAATCTTTCGCTAGATTTTCGTAAGAGAACCCAGCGGCTCTGAGGGCGTGTGCCCTCGAACAAGAACAGTAAAAGCTAGTGGCACAACCAACAACAATAGCAAAACCCGAAAAAGAAAAGTCAGGATTCATCTGGTGGTTCTGGGTATTGATGGGATTCGTATTCATGTTTGCCGGATGGCTCACCTATGGTCAACCATGGACTCGACCTGAGGTACTTCAGGCTTTCGGCCTCGACCTCAGCAAAACCATTACCAATATTGGCGTGCTGCTGGTCTGGATCCCGCTGATCAAGATCTTCTTCTGGGACCCTCTGACGAACGCCATGAACGAGCGCAATAGCGAGCTCGTTCGGGCGTTCACAGAGTCCGAAAATCTCCGCACAGAGATGCAGCAGATGAAGACCGACTACGAAAAGCGGATTCAGCAGACAGAGGCAGAAGCACGGGAGAAAATCCAGGAGTCGATTCGCGAAGCACAACGCCTGCGCGATCAGATGATGGAAGAAGCCCGGAGAAATGCCGACGTGTTGATCGAAGAGGCACGGACCGCTTCAGAGCAAGATCGCCAAAGGGTGATCTCGGAACTGCGACGCCAGGTCGTTGACCTAACACTCACTGCAACCTCGAAGCTGGTCGGCGAATCCATCAATCCTGAAAAGGATCGGCAGATCGTCGAAGAGTTCCTTTCACAGAAGGGAGCGCTGAACTAGAGAGACTATGGAGCAGGCTGTTTCGAAAAAGTACGCCAAGGCGCTGTTTCAAGCGGCCGAAAAGGCAAACGCCGTTGAGGCGGTTGCCAACGACCTTCAGGCGATCCAAGAGTCAATCTACGATCAAAAGAAGTTTCGTCATCTGCTCTTTAATCCAGACCTGGCACGAGAAAAGAGAGACGCACTCTTCGAGCAGGTGCTCGCCGGAAAGGCGCACCCACTTACGATGCAGTTCCTAAAGCTGATCAATCGGAAGCGGCGAGAAAACCTGTTCCCTGAGATTCACCGCGGGTTCACCCGCATTCGAAACGAAGCTCAGAACCTGCTTTATGCTCATATCACTACAGCAGAGCCCATGGATCCGCGGCAGCGTGAACAGCTGCTGGAAATGCTGGAGAGCGATACCGGAAAGCGGATTGAACCGCAATTCCATATAGACCCAAGATCACTGGCAGGGGTGAAAGTGATCTACAGCAACACCCAACTCGATGGAACGCTGGAGGGCGCCATTGGGCGTCTCGGCGATCATCTCAGATACGAAGTTCTCAAACAAAACTAAACCTGAATACCAATGGCAATCAGACCAGAAGAAATTACATCGATTCTCGAACAGGAACTTACCAAGTTCAACCGGCAGCTGGAGGTTGAGCACATTGGCACAGTTCTCCAGGTAGGTGATGGCATCGCCCGAATCTACGGATTGGAGGGTTGCCAGATGGGTGAGCTACTCGAGTTTCCCAAGGGAGTCATGGGCCTCGCGCTCAACCTGGAAGAAGACGCGGTTGGCGCGGTTTTGATCGGCGAAAGCAACGAGATCAAAGAAGGCGACCCCGTAAAGCAAACAGGAAGGATCATTGAAATCCCTGTTGGGCGAGCACTTCTGGGCCGTGTAGTCAACTCACTGGGTCAACCTCTGGACGGTTTGGGCCCGATCGACGCCGAGCGATTCCAACGACTGGAAACGGACGCCCCAGGTGTTGTTGAGCGACAACCGGTTACCGAGCCATTGCAAACAGGCATCAAGGCGATCGACGCCATGATCCCGATTGGTAGAGGTCAGCGTGAGCTCGTGATTGGCGACCGCCAAACCGGAAAGACCAGTATCTGCATCGACACCATCATCAACCAGCGCTCCACCCATGAGCCTGGTGGCAGCCCGGTTTATTGCATCTATGTCGCCATTGGTCAGAAAATGGCGAACGTAGCCCGTGTCGTCGAAACCTTGAAGGAGAACGGAGCGATGGAATACACCTGTGTAATCGCCGCTTCTGCTTCGGATTCCAACGCCATGCAGTACCTTGCACCGTTCGCTGGTGCTGCCATTGGAGAGTTCTTCCGCGATAACGGAATGCACGCCCTGGTCATTTACGATGACCTTTCGAAGCACGCTCAGGCATACCGTGCCCTTTCGCTGCTCCTTCGACGTCCTCCAGGCCGCGAAGCCTATCCTGGCGACGTTTTCTACCTGCACAGCCGCCTTCTAGAGCGCGCTGCGAAGATGAGCGACGAGAAGGGTGGTGGTTCCCTTACCGCACTTCCGATTATCGAGACCCAGGCGGGTGACGTCTCGGCTTATATTCCCACCAACGTTATCTCGATCACCGACGGTCAGATTTACCTTGAACCGGACCTCTTCTTTGCAGGTATCCGACCGGCGCTTAACGTGGGTATCTCCGTTAGCCGAGTAGGTGGTAACGCCCAGATCAAGGCTATGAAGGGAGTCGCAGGAAAGCTGAAGCTCGACATGGCACAGTACCGCGACGTAGCTGCATTTAGTCAGTTTGCCAGTGACCTGGACAAGGCAACCCAGATGCAGCTGATTCGAGGGCAGCGACTTACCGAACTCCTGAAGCAGGGATTGACCTCGCCCATGGACGTTGTGGATCAGGTCGTCGCAATCTTCGCCGGAAGCTCCGGAGTGCTGGACGAGATCCCGAACGACAAGGTTCAGGAATACGAAGCCGGCATGCTTGCCTATGTGAAGGACAAGTATCCGGATGCCATGGAGTCCATTCGAACGACCAAGCAAATGAGCAAGGAAGTCGAGGAGACCCTGGTCAAGGCGTACCGAGAGTATTTGGCTGAGTTCAAGAAGCAGCACAACCTGGAGTAGTTAAGGATTGGCAACACTCAAGCAGATTCGGCAGCGGATTCGCACCGCCAAGAACATCCAGCAAATCACGAAGGCGATGAAACTGGTGGCTGCAGCACGCCTCAAGAAGGCGACCGACCGTGTATTGGAAGCCAGGCCCTACAGCGAAAAGCTCCGGGAAATGATCCAGCTGCTTAGCCAGGGTAAAGACAGCCTGCCTTCATCAACTTTGATGGTTCCCCGAGCCTCTGTGAAGAAGGTCGGAATCTTGATGATCACGGCTGACCGTGGGCTTGCAGGCGGCTATAACACGAACCTGCTGCGAAAGGGGCTCGACTTCGCCAAGTCCTTCCCCGCAGGTACGGAAGTTGAGATCATTGCAGTCGGAAAGAAAGGGCTGCAGTTTTTCTCTAAGCGAGGCTATCCCATCGTCGACAGCTTCACAATTGCCAACACCGGTCCGACTCTGGATGACGTGCAGGCAATAACGGACTTGATCGAGAAAAAGTTTGTTGATGGCGAGCTGGATGAAATATACGCGGTCTACAGCAAGTTCTATAGCGCGATCCGGCAAACACCGCAGTCCATGAAATTGTTGCCGATCGAGCCCCCAGCTGCTGAAGAGGGCGAACACAGCCACAACCTCGACTTCGAGTTCGAGCCAGATGCCAATACCTTGATGGAGGCACTTCTTCCCCGCTACCTGCTGACGTTAGTCTGGCAGGCACTGCTCGAAGCTACTGCCTCTGAACACGGCGCAAGAATGACCGCCATGACCAGCGCAACAGACAACGCTGGCAAAATGATCGAAGATTTGACTCTGAAAGCAAACCGCGAACGCCAGGCGTCCATTACCAAACAGATCATGGAAATCGTCGGCGGCGCAGAAGCGCTCAAGGGTTAAACTGGTCAAACCTGCAAGTGGCAGGTTCTAGTCGATGATGGCAAAGAACAAACGAGGATCGAAGAACGGATCAACGCCTGCAAAGGTGGCAATTCTGGACATGCACGATGGCAGGCCCAATCAGGGCATGCAGTGCATCAAAAACCTGGTGACCGGCAGCGGGCTGGACTACCGTGTGTACGACACGCGCGGAGCCAAAAAACTTCCCAAGCTCGAAGATCACGAGGTCTTTATCTCAACCGGCGGTCCCGATGACCCTCACGATTACTGCGACTCAGATTGGGGCAAGCCCTACGGAGAGTTTCTAGATTCCGTTGTTACCTGGAACGAGGGCAATCCCGACCAAGCAAAGAACCTCTTTCTGATCTGCTATTCGTTCCAGGTTGCTTGCATCCATTGGAAAGTTGGCGCCATCACCAATCGAAACTCGACCGCATTCGGGATCCGCAAGATGGTGAAGACACCAGAAGGAAAGCAAGATCCGCTACTTAGCGGATTGCCAACTCGGTTCAACGCCATTGACAACAGAGACTGGCAGCTGATCGACCCTCTTCCAGAACTCTTTGTGAATGGCCGATACACCGTTCTCAGCCACGAAGCGCAGCCACCTCCCGGGCAAGAAGCACAGGCGGTAACGGCAATCCGCTTCTCGGATGCTATTGTTGGCACGCAGTTCCACCCAGAAGGCGAATCTGCCAGCTTGCTATGGTATCTGAGCGATCCGATCAAGAGCGAGAGAATTCTCCGGATCTGCGGACGCAGAGCCTACACAAAACTGAAGAAGCAGCTTCAAACACCGGACATCATCGATCTAACGAATCGCACGGTGCTCCCCAACTATTTGGCAAACTTCAGCCAGCCCGTTCCCCAATTCAGCCGATAAAAAACCGGAGGAACCCATTTGGGCTCCTCCGGCTCTCTAGCTCAGGCTCCTGCTAGTTCGGTCGGTTTGGGGCAACCGGGAATACTGGACGCGGTCGCTCCCTCTGTCCCTTCGCCAGTTCCTTCAGCAAGTATTCGATCGCTGTATCCAGCTGTCGGTCCAGACCACGAGCGACGCTCGCAGGGTCATTGTCCACAGCGATATCGGGATCCACGCCCTCGTTCTCGGCAATCCACTTGCCGGTTTCGAGATCGAAGATTCCGAAGCCAGGCGAAGTAAGGGAGCCACCATCCACCAGCGGCGCAGAACCCTGGATGCCAACCAGGCCGCCCCAGGTTCGCGTTCCAATGAGCGGACCGAGGTTGTTCCTTCGGAACAGCCAGGGGAGCATATCGCCACCCGAACCTGCATACTGGTTGATCAGCATCACCTTGGGCCCGTCAAGTGCTTGGGTTGGGAAGCCGATGATTTCGAGGTCTCGGCTCTTGAGTGCCGTTTGGGGCGTTCTTGCCAGTCGCTCGATGAAGAACGTCGGGATCATTCCACCACCGTTGTAGCGCTCGTCAATCACCCAGCCTTCCTTGTCGCTCTGCGAATAGAAGCCCTTGGTGAACTCGATCATTCCTGAAATGGAGGTGTCAGGTACGTGGAGGTACCCGAGCCGCCCACCGGACTTCTCGTCCACATAGCGCCGGTTGTCCTCTACCCAAGTGATGTAGCGAAGTTCTGTCTCGTTCGAGATTGGAACGACTCGAACCTGCCGCGCGCCTATACCTGTCGGAGACGAACTTACGGAAAGAATTACCGATTTTCCGGCCTGGTTGAGCAGGCGGGAGTTCGGTGGGTTCTTGGCATCAACCGGCTGGCCGTTGATCGCCACAAGGTATTCGCCTTCCTTGATATTGACACCCGGCGCGCCAAGAGGACCACGTCTGGAGGCATCAAAGTTGAGACCAGGATAGATTCTCTTGAAGCGAATAGCGTTACCCACAACTTCGTAGTCCGCTCCAAGCGAGCCGTTGGAGACGTTCACCGTTGGGGCCACCCCAACATTCATGTCTCCGCCGCTAACGTAGGCGTGGCCGGTGCCCAGTTCGCCAACCATGAGTCCAAGAATATGGTTTAAGTCAGCGCGGTGCCGCACGTACGGCAACATCTTGGCGTAGTGCTCTCCAATCTGTCTCCAGTTCAGGCCGAGCATGGCGGGATCATAGAACCGGTCGCGCTGGAATCTCCAGGATTCCCAGAAGATTTGCTCCCATTCGGCACGAGGATCGATGATTGCCTCGATTCCCGAGGTGTTGACTCTTCCCTGTCCTGCCTGGATCCCGGGGCGGACGTCAGCGATGCCTAGCACGCGATTGCCGGGAGGGCCAGAAAGGTAGGCGAACTTGTTGCGCGCCTGGTTGAAGGTAACGTTGCTGACGCCCGAGATGATCTGCGCCGGCTGGTCCTGATCGAACCGATAAAGGAACATGCCGCCCGCAGTGAAGAAGAAGACTCCGTTGTTGGCACCAATGACTTGCCCGTAGCTCCCTGGAGGCATCGGAAGTACAACTGAACGCGCTTCCAGACCATCAAAGTCGATTCTGGTAACCGGCTTAGCGGGCTGACGCGGCTGCTGCTGTTGCTGAGGCTGTGCCGCTGGCTGCGCAGCAGCTTCACCTTCAGGTTTGGGTTCAGCAGGAGGTGCCGGTGGCTCCTTGATCGGCTCTTCGCTGGGCTGTCTCTCCAGTGGGCTTGGAGTATCCGCCGAGAGGATCATGGCGTAGATTCGCGTGCCCTCTGCGAAGTCCAAACCGAACTCAAACTGACCTGCGCGGGGGATGAATGTTCGCACAGATGTGAAGTAAAGATAACGACCGTTGAGATCAAAGCTGACCGACTCATCTGCGAAATACCCTTCCGTCACCTTAGTGTTGCGACGGGTGTTGATATCGTAGATGTAAATCGCGTTGAATAGGTTCGGCTCGGTATTGACGTACGCCAGATATCTGCCACAAGGTGAAACATCCACGGCACCAAGATTCGGGAAGCCGAAATTGCCACGGAAGACCAAGTCGTTGCGACCGGTCACAGGGTCAATAAGCCGAACCTCTGCCTTCGAGTTAGAAATCAAGAACGATTTTCCATCCGGCAAGTAGCGGAAGCTGTTGATTCCGAGGTCACGCTGTGGCGTGATCAGAGTCGGTGTGCCTCCGCGCTGCGGAACGCTAAAGATTTGATATTCGCCATTCGTGTCGCTAAGGAAGGCGATGTTCTGACCGTCCGGTGCCCACTGCGCGAATCGCTGACGACCTGACATGTTCGGAGCTAGTTCTCGGGTCTCGCCCGTTTCTGCAGGAACACTGAAGATATGGCCTCGCGCCTCTACAGCCAACCTGGCGCCTGAGGGCGACAGAGACATCGAAGAGATGTTCGGAGTCAGGTTTCGAAGCTGCGGACGGGTTCCGGTGAACTCTCCTCGTACTTCGGGGGTGAACCGGCCGAGCCGAGATGTGGCGATATCGAAGGTCTCGATGTAGCCGTCCCGCTCCCAAACGATTGTCTTCCCGTCTGTGCTGGCAAACCGGGCGTCGGCGTCCTTGAAGTCGGTTAATCGTCGCTCTCTGCGCGTGTTCAGGTCGTACTCGTACAGGTTCTGCGTGTAGTCGTGCTTGTCGCTGAGGAAGTAGATTTTGTCTCCCACCCACATCGGCGAGTAGTTCTGCTCTCTGCCGTGCGGGAGCTGTGTGTACGTGTTGTTTTGAAAGTCGTAGATGCTGACAATGCCCTGGGTTCCCCCTCGGTATCGCCGCCAGTTATAGTTCTCGGAGTTGGCTCGGTTGTAGGCGAGCCGGTTTCCATCTGGGCTGAACGAGCCTCGGAAGACTTCATCGAGCTGGGTCGGGATCGGCATGCCTCCATCCGGGCTGATGAGATTCATTCTTCCCTTCCGATTGGTATGGTTTCCGTGCGTTGAGACGTAAGCAATCATGCCATCGGGTCGCCAATCAACGACACGTTCGGCGCCCGGGTCATACGTAAGTCTTCGCGGCTCGCCTCCAGTCGAAGGCATCACGTAGAGTTCTGGGGTTCCATCGTAGCTGCCTGTGAAGGCGATCATGGAACCGTCTCGTGAGAACTTCGGGAAAGTTTCCATTCCAGGGTGAGACGTGAGCTGGCGTGCCGTCCCGCCAGATAGCGAGGCGATCCAGATGTCGCCCGCATACGAAAAGACCACTTGGTCGCCGGATACGTCCGGAGTTTGAAGTAGCCGAGGTTGAGTTATGACGGTGGTAACGGCAACCGTCAGCAAAAGTGAGCTAACCATAAGAGCAAGAACCCTGCAGTTTACAGGGAACAACCTTCAAAAGCTACGTTAGCTGGGCTCTTTGGGGTTTCGATTGGACCCACTGTACACAAAAAGTGGCAGGCTGGCGAAAAGCCAGTCTGCCACTTACCTTCTTTCGAAGACCGAAAGATTAGTCGATCTTGATTCGACCGACGCCCTTCGGCATCCAGCCTGTCGGGCCGGCATCCACTACGTTGGTGCTGGTTACTGAGCCATCAACAGGGCTGATGTTCCAGTATGCAACGAGATTGTTGGTGGTGTTGAAGAAGGTGAGCGAAGGATTGATTCCGCCATAGGTACCCACGCCAACCAAGACCCACTCGGTCCCGGCGATCCCAACAGGAGTGCTGTTGATCACGTTACCGTTCGTGTCAACGGTCCAAAACACGATTGCTCCTGTAGTGGAGTTCTGCCAGAAGAGCTCGACTCCTGCGGTGGTGTTCACGTTCTTCGCGGCTCGGAGGACCCAACCATCGGGACCCTCTGCGATGAGTTGGGTTGAGAAGATGGTTCCGTCCATGTTGCGGTACCAGGCAGCAACTTGTCGGGTGGCGGTGTTGTACCAAACGATGTCGGAAACATCGTTGTCGTTGACACTGTCCAAGCCAACGATGCGCCAGTCTGCACTCGGTGCGGCGCCCGCCAGACCACCGAAAGTCGGAACACCTGAAGGATCCAGGTTCCAGAAACCAGCAAGTTGGTTAGAAGGATTGAACCAGACGATATCGTCGGTTTCATCCATATCGTTTCGACCGAGTGTCTGTACCTCCCAACCTGCAGGAGCAATGTCGATAACGACCACTGGAAGCTGAACTACACCCTGCGGCGTGGCCCAAAGGACGAGTAATCGGGGCAAAGGACCGCTGTTCGGGCCCTCCCAAAGGATCGTGCTGCCGAGATTGTCGAATGCGATCGGGTTGCGCCAGCCTGGAGATGGGCGTGTGCCAAACGCGACGTTGTTCCAATCAAAAATCTGATATTGGGTAAAGCCGAACACGTTTCCGTTGCTATTCCAGGACCAAGGACCAAGACCAGAACCGGACCCATCGCCGAACGCCCAGCCGCCGGTAGGACCACCGGTAGGTCGATTGGGATCGACCGGAGAGAGGAGCCGCACACCGAAGTCGGGCTCCCAGGTGCCAGAGCCGATGCCAAACTGGATGGTACCCAGCGAGATGCCGCCCATTTGGCTGGCGTACACCAACTGGTTGATTGGGGTTCCGTCAGCCAGGAAGTCGACTGCGTCGTGAACGAACACGCCGGTCAACACACCAGCGTCAATGATTCCGTCCTTGTCAACGTCGATATTGGTCAGGTTTGCCCAGTCGCCGCCAGTTACGAGCGCAACAGTAATGGCATCGTTTCCGATGTCACCTGTTGTTCCAGACCAAGTTCCGCTGGTCACGATAGTGGTAGCAGCATCAGGCGGTTGAGATGTACCGTCCGGTCGCCAGGTCAACGGCAACTCAGTTCCGTCACGAAGAAGGATCAAACCGTTTGAGCCATAGGTCAAACCGCTGACGTTGATCTTAGCCGTGATCTCTCCCCTTCGATCTGGGCTTTGAATGGAACTGGAACCACCTTCGACGCAGATGAACCAGGTGTTGGCAGGCAACGTTGCACCAGGGATGCCCTGAAGCTCTACATACTGACTTCCGATATCGGTTCCCGACGGATTCGGGTTGAATTCACTGATAAAGTTTGCACTGCAAACTGAGACTGAAACTGCTGCAACAGCAGCAAGTACGAGCAGTTTTTTCATTTTCTTTTCTAGCTCGAATGGCGTCAAATTGGACACCAACCTCGATAACTGCTCGCTAGTTTCTGCCCCCTGTGTTATCCCTACGTTAACCTTTTGTTATCATTTTGTTAACCATGTTTTGGGTCTATAACCTCTTTGACCCATGGAGATGGCATTTACGTCATCAGCGCGACGGGTATTCTTTGATGGCCTGCCCTCGTGGTGAAATTGGTAAACACGCTAGATTCAGGTTCTAGTGCCGGCAACGGCTTGGAAGTTCGAGTCTTCTCGAGGGCACCACTCCTTTTTTTCCCACCTTCCACGGCTGGAATGTAGACTCTTCTCCATGCCGAGACCTGTTGTTCTGGGAAACGGATTTCTCCTGGTCAACATCGACGACAGATATCGAGCCAGGGACCTTTTCTTCCCCTATGTAGGGATCGATAACCACATCGATGGTCACTTTTGCCGCCAAGGGATCTGGGATGGGCTTCATACCGACTGGTTCGACTCTTCGATTTGGAGTCGGCAGTTCTCGTATATCAACGACCGCGGTGTCTCCGTTACCAAACTCTACAACCACCGCAACCACCTCCAGATCACGGCGTACGATGAGGTGCCCGAATACCAGCCATACCACCTCAAAACTCTGGAGATTCATACACCGCGCAAGCACGAACTGACACTGTTCTCCTATCAAGACCTCAGGATTGCTGAGTCGGACGTCGGCGATACTGCCCTTTTCGATCCTTTTGAAGATTGTGTGATCCACTTTAAGCGGGCACACCACTTTGCGTTTGGCGGCTGGTGTGGAACGAAAGGAATCGACCGATACGCCTGCGGGCTCAAGGGGGTCGATGGGCATCACGGCACATGGCTTGATGCCGAGGACGGCAAGCTCAGCAACAACGCCATCGCCCAGGGCTCAGTCGACTCAACCTTCAGCATCACGATTCCGCCAGGCGACAATCCCGTTCTCTTGCATTGGTTCATGGTCGCCTCGAACAACCTTTATGACCTTCGAGAGGCAGTCCGCGAAGTGCGGGAGAAGAAGATTTCGGTTTCTCTCTCCACTGCACCAACACCCGATGAAGAAACTCTGGGCGATGCCGAGAGCCGATTCCACTGTATGGTCATGCGCACTCAAATCGACCGAGGTGGCGCGATTATGGCTGCTACCGATACGGACATCATGAAGACCAATCGGTCGCACTACAGCTACTGCTGGCCGCGCGACGCGGTTTTTGTGGCACAAGCGTTTGATGCGGTCGAAGACTGGGACATCGGCCACCGCTATCTGGAGTACGCGCACAGAATTCAGAAGGGTGCCGGCTACCCCGCTCCGTTCTTTCAGAAGTACTGTACCGATGGAACGCTGGGCTCTACCTGGCACCCGTGGACCAACGGACACCGAGAGCAATTGCCGATTCAGCTTGATCAGACAGCCCTCACCATCGGCTACCTGGCTGAAGCGAGTATTCGCGAGAACCAGAGTGAGTCGAACGGCTATTGGCAGAGCTTCGGTCGGCACCTTGCGGAGTTCCTCTACGAGTTCAGAGAGCCGGAGACCTCGCTGCCGAATCCGAGCTACGACCTCTGGGAAGAACGGTTCGGGATTCACACGTTCACCACAGCGACGGTGATATACGCGCTGACCAATGTTGGCAAGTGGCTGGAAACCAGGAATCCAGAACTGAGCAAGCGCTACTCCGACGCGGCGGAAGAGGTTCGGCTAGCCATGCGAAATCGCCTGTTCAACAACGAACGAGGCGCCTACTTCAGGATGCTTTCTCCCGAGACGCTCGAACCGGATACCATCATCGATTCCTCTTCTCTGGCTGTTTCTCTGCTGGGAGTCGAGGCTCCAGAGTTTGATCAGGTCGTTCAAAATGCCAAAGCAGTTGAAGAGACCTGCACCGTGCGAACCGCCATTGGGGGCGTTGCCCGAAACGAGGACGACTACTACGCCCGTATTTCTCACGACGTGCCCGGAAATCCCTGGATCATCACTACTTGCTGGCTCGCGCGGCACAAGCTGCTGACTCCGAACGCTGTCGGCGCGATCGACTACGCCCAGAACACGATCAACTGGGTTCGAAACCACGCTCTGGAGACAGGAATCCTCCCGGAGCAGATCGACCCCTTCACGGGTGAATCACTAACCGTGGCGCCTCTCACCTGGTCACATGCCGAGTTCGTGCGGCTGTTGACGGCTTACCGACTGGCGAGAGAAGTCACATGAGCACTGCGACTGAACCTATATTTGAACTGAACCCACGAGCCGGGGCCCCAATCCTGCAAGTGCAGGATGTAAACAAACGGTTTGCTTCGGTTCATGCAGTCAACAACGTAAGCTTCTCCGTTCGAAAGGGCTCGATCTTTGCACTTCTAGGCCCTAACGGTGCTGGCAAGACCACCCTGGTCCGTATGCTGCTGGGCATCAACCATCCAGATTCTGGAACCATCGAGTACTTGAAGGACGGCGAAAAGCTGAGGGTGCTCCCTCCGGAGATGGTCGGCTATCTGCCCGAAGAGCGGGGACTCTACAAGGACCAGCCCATTCTCAAAACTCTCATTTATCTGGCGGCATTGCGCGGGATGGACCGAGAAGACGCGAAAGGCGAGGCGCTTCGCTGGCTGGAGCGGTTTGAACTGGCCGACCGCAAGAATGACAAGCTGGATACGTTCTCCAAAGGCAATCAGCAGAAGGTTCAGTTCGTGTCGGCAATCCTCCACCGGCCAACGATCGCATTTCTCGATGAGCCCTTTTCTGGTCTTGACCCTTTGAACCAAGAGCTCGTGAGCGGCATGATTCGCGAGCTCGCAGATTCGGGGATGACCATCGTGCTATCTGCCCATCAGATGGACCTCGTCGACAAACTGGCAGACGTCTTGGTACTGCTGAGTCACGGAGAGAAGATTCTCGAAGGTCCAATCGAGCACGTCCGCCGCACCTATCCGATCCCTAGAGAGCTCTTCGTTGTTTATTCGCAGCCTCCAACCGATCCAATTGAGCAAGGGCGCTTCCAGATCGTGAGGATCGGAGGGCACAGCCTGAGAATCATCGGCACCGAAGAGACCACCAAGAGTGACTTGATTCGTTTTGCCGCCGAACTCGGCGAGATCGAACAAATCTCTTCGCAAGTTCTCAAGCTGCATGATGTGTACGTTCGCGCTGTTAAGGAGCACGTTTCCGGAAAACAGGAGATCGCATGAACCACTGGAAGGCAGTTTCGGTCATCGCCGGTTGGGAGTTTCGCCGGTTCTTCAAGATCAGAGATCTTCTCATCGGTATCGGTTTTGGCGTTGCCGCAGGAGTCTTCTTCGGCGCGATGCAGCTGTGGGTGGCAACCTCTCAGCAGACGATCCTCATCTCCGTTTCAGGAATCTCCGCTGAGGAAATGCAGCAGGCGGTGAGCGGACAATCGGGAGGAACCATCGGGCTGGCAGAAATCGCCGGCTCGCGGTTTCGGTTCACCGACCTCAATGAAGGAGAATCCCCAGCCGAGTTGGTCCGCGCAGGCGATGTAAGCGGACACATAAACCTCTTGCCAACCGGCGATGCGGAATTGACGGTAATGAAAGAGCCTACGTGGACCGCTTCCCTTCGTTCCACGCTCTCCACAATGCGCAGAGAGCGTGAGGTTGCCAAGTTGGGTGTGAACCAAGAGGACCTAGAAGAAGCCACCAGATCTGCCAAGCTCTCAGTGGTCTCCCTTGAATCCGAAACCGACGATCTAGGTGGCAGGATGATCGTGGCGTTGGTCTCGGTTGTTCTCGTGATGTTCGCTACCATCACCGCCACTTCATACATGTTTATCTGCATTACAGGGGAAAAGCAGCAACGGGTTACCGAGCAAGTCATCGCCGCCGTTAGCCCGCAGGCTTGGGTGGATGGAAAGATTATCGGGCTCTCTTTGGTGGCGTTTGCCTGTGTTTTGGTGTACGTTGTGCCCGTAGGAATCGCGATTGTCGCTATTGGTGGGCAGGCAATAGCTGGTGGATTCTTCTTTCAGCCTGGAAGTTTGGGAATATTGCTGCAGGTTCTGCTCATCTCCCTTCTTGGCGTGTTCTTTTGGCTGGCATTCTTGGCAGCCATCGCTGCAACGATCAACGACCCCAACACCTCTTCCAAGAACTCGTTCATGGTGCTACCCATGCTGGCGGCGGGCTCGGCTTTCGTAGCCATGGGCAACCCTTCCGGTTTAGCGGTTGAGGCGCTCAGCATCTTCCCTCTCACCTCGTTCGCGGTTATGCCGATGCGACTGGTTCTTACTGACGTTCCACTCTGGCAGTACCTGCTCTCCATCGTTTTGCTTCTCGGTTCTGTCTGGGTCATGCGATGGGTCGCGGGTCGCATCTTTACTGTTGCGGTGCTGATGTATGGCAAAGAGCCTTCTCTGCGCGAAGTGATGCGTTGGATCGGCGGCAAGGACGATGCTAAAGCCCCGTAGGCGGTGGGCTGCAGGCTCCTCTCCAGTGGAAGGTGCCGAACGGAGTGGTCTCCGGTTCTCTGAAGTAGACGCCGCCTTTGACGACGTGAAGGAGTATGCCCGAGGACACGGGGGAACCTTGAAACTGGAGGCCGTCAGCGATGAGGGCGTCGTGTTCGTTTCGATGACCGGTACCTGCCACCACTGTCCCCTCTCGACAATCACCCTCAAAGTCATGCTACAAGACCGGTTAAAGAAACGGGTTCCGTGGGTGCAAAAAGTGGAGCGGGTAGAACCCTCTACGGAGTCGCCATAAGTGTTTACTGGCATCGTGCAGCAGATGGGCAAAGTGCTCTCTCTCGAGAACGTGGGGTCAGTGCCCAAACTTCGCGTTGCTCAGAGATCTTTTGCCAACATTGAACTCGGAGAGAGTATTGCGGTGAACGGGTGCTGCCTGACAGTGGTCTGCGGGCAGGACATTCTCGAGTTTGACCTAAGTGAAGAAACCCTGGCACGGACCTCGTTGGGGCAACTGGAACCCGGAGCTCCAGTGAATTTAGAGAGATCTCCCGCGCTCTCTGAAGTGTTTCGGTTCGGCGGCCACCAGGTTTCGGGCCACATTGACACGCTGGGCAAAGTGCTTGCAGTCAAAGAAGTAGAAGGAAGTTGGCGGTTCGACTTCCAGGCGCCAGAGGAGTTCTCGGAGCTACTGATTGACAAGGGTAGCGTAGCGATCGATGGCATCAGCCTGACGGTGAACGAGCCGACTGATGGGCACTTTTGGGTCGCTGTCATCCCTCACACTTTTGAACGTACGATAATGAACACGTATCGCCCTGAACGGGCGGTCAATCTTGAATTTGACCTCGTGGGCAAGTATGTGGTTCAAACTGTGAAACGATTTCTGGAGCGTAACCCTTAAACTGCGCACCTTGAGAGCGAAGTCACAGACACCCAGAAAAACCGCTTGTAACCCTTTTTCGAAGCAGTCCAGAGACCCATCGACGGAATGTTGGACAACTGAATTGCATTAGGCTTCTCTTCATCACCTCTGAGACCTTGCTGCTATTACGGCTGGCATAGTTGATTAAACCGCCGAACCACTCAAATCGGGAACCAGACGGGCGAAACCGGCTGGCGGGTATGGGCACTCTCCAGCGCAGCCAGTGAGATCGCCAAGCTGTTCAGTGCGTCCCTCGGAGGGATTGGGCTCGGTGCTCCGTCGAATGACATCGCAAGGAACGCCTCCAACTCTCTGCGGTACGGGTCTGCCTGTTGGCTGCGTGGCCGCATAGCTGTTCTTCGGTCTTCACTGTTGAACGCCAAGGACACACAATCCTTAGAGTCGAACTGGATCAACCCATCGCTCCCTGACACTTCGATCGAAGTTCGAAACCCTGCAGGGTCTTTCCAGGTCGCCTCAACGTGGGCAAGGACCCCGCCCTCAACCTTGAGCGAAGTGAGGGCATAGTCCGGTCCGTTACCGAATTTCGCGCTCAGCGAGCTTGAGAACACCGACTCGACTCTTCCGAACGTCCACTGAATCCAATCGAAGTCGTGGATCACGAGGTCCAGCAATACACCGCCCGAGCGGCTGATGTTGATTAGCCAGTTGTCGCTGCCGGAGGGGGCACCACCTCCCCGACGGGTCCTGGCAACCACCGGCCGGCCGATCGAGCCAGACAAGACGAGTTCCCTTGCCCGCTCGAACTCCTCGAAGTAGCGCACCACATGTGCTACCATCACGGGAACCTCGCGTTCCTGTGCAAACTCAGCAAGCGCAATGCCCTCATCCAGGGTTCGGGTGAACGGCTTTTCCACCAAAAGCGGTTTCTGGGCCTCTAGAACCCTCATGGCAGTTTCGAAGTGGAGGTCTGTGGGCAGGCAGATGTCTACAGCATCAACTCGGTCAATCAACTCATCGATCGACCCGCAGGGAGTGGCTTGAAACCGGTTTGAAAACTCCAACCTGCGGTCGGCGCTGCGGTTCCAGAAGTAAAGCTCCACGTCTCCTATTGCGCTGTAGTGCCTCGCATGGACCTGCGCCATGCTTCCCGCTCCTAGAATTCCGACCCGCCTTGCCATTTCCCTGTTAATGATGCCCGTTTCTCGTTCTCACGGCAGTTTTGGAGTCGTAATCGACCACCATCAAGGTGCCACCGGCGACCAGCCCAGGAAGAAGCAGGACATTGACGATCGGGATCAACGCGATCCCAGCTGCAGTAAGAAGAAACAGTGGCGCCTGGGGAATCTTCCACACTGAGAAGAACTGCTTGTTGAAGAAGACCCCTCGCCTCATCAGCGCGGCAGCGGTCGCATCGTACAAACAGAGCAGACCGAGCAGGAGCGCACCAGTTATGCCAAAGCACGACCAGCCAAAGAACAAAATCACGACGAGAACGAACATTGAGAACAACAACCGAAGCAACAGATCACCAATGACGGTGGTGAAATGGGCGTTCATCTCTGGCTCGATTCCAGTCGCCATGAACTCCACCTTTTTGGTCAATGCGTCCCAAAACCAGGGGCTGATCATTGCAGTTACGGCAAGCAAGGACGCCCAGGCGAACAGAACAACCGCAGCAATCACCAGTAGAACGCCGATGAAATTCGCCACCGCCGGTGGGAGGCGAGCCAACTCTAGCCAACCGCTGATCCGGGGAACCAGGAACAAGATTCCGAGCAGAAGAGCGAAGAAATAGATGCCGAACGAGATCCCAAGCGGCATCAAAAGATAACGCTTGTAACCCTTTTGAAAAAGAACCATCCGAATTCCCATTAGGGCGAACTTCACTGGTCAATCTCTCCGAACGGTGCAATCATCTTACTGAATCGTTCAAACTCCCTGCATGAGTTCAATATTGTCGCTAAGTTTCTTACGGACTGACCCGGAGAATGCGATGAAAGTTGTAGACGTGGGCCATCGGATTGAGGAGCTGCTTGAACCCATGGAAGGAGTCAGGTCCTACACCACCTGGCAGATCGACGGCGACGGCAGAGAGTTTGTTGGAGTGGGCGACTACGACTCGCAAGAGGTTTGGAAGACGGCGGGAGCGGCGGTTGCAGACAGCAAAATTTTGGACGACGTTGCTGAATCCATCGACTCAATGCTGGAGTTCAGACTGGTGCGAATCGCCCAAGTTCTTGGCCAAAGGCCCGAGAACACTGTTGTGGGAGAGTTCCTCTCGCTGACTGACCGGCGGGCCGACATGGGTTATGGCGATGATTTGGAGCAGGAGTTGGGAAGAATCATGGGTGAACTCTCGGTGATCGAAGGGTTCATCGGGGCATTGTATGGAAGGGACAACTCGTCGGAAGACGAAGTGCTCGCCGTGGCGCTTTGGAGGCGAAAGTTCGCGTTCGAGAACTCGCTGCCAGCCGGGCGCCCGCATGACGTTAGGCTCTACCAACGTATCGCGTAGAGACTCCCAGGAGTCAATTACTGAGAGGAATCATGAAGTTCGGCACATCCGTTTTGGCACTCGCTCTACTTGCATCATCGTCCGTGATGATTGCTGAGGCGAACCCGCTCAAGCCCAGCATGCGAGAGCAAGTCAACCTGGGGCAAAGGGCAATTGCCGATGTCGAACGTCAATTTGACACGCTTCCAGATGGCGATGCACGAGTCCGCCTCATCAGGCGGCTGGGCGACCGCTTGGTCGACGCCATCAAAGGCGAGGAGAGCAGGCCTTGGGAATACAAGTTCAACGTGATCGACAAGAACGAGATCAACGCTTTTGCTCTCCCTGGCGGTCCCATCTACTTTTTCTCCGGTCTGATCGACATCATGGACAGCGAGGACGAGCTAGCCGCCGTGCTAGCGCATGAAATCGCCCACGTGCGCCGTGAGCACTGGGCAAGGCGATACGCCGATGAACAAGCAAGAAGTATCGGTATCACCGTGCTGGCGCTCATCTTGAGCCCGGGTCGCACGGCGGTAACTGCCGCGAGTGTCGCCAACGACTTGCTCGTCGGCCTGCCTTACTCCCGTGCACAGGAGAACGAAGCAGATCGAATGGGCATCGAGTTGATGGTCGACGCCGGCTTTAACCCGAACGCGGCGATCACGGTTATGGAGAGGCTCCAGCAGAACGCCTCACGGAACCGTCCACCCCAGTGGCTCAGCACTCACCCCGATACGAATCACCGTATTCGAGCCATTCGGGCTCAGATTGACAGAATGGGCTCGAACTGGCCTCGGCTGACTCCAATGCCTGCCGCCGTGACAGAGCTTCGACCGAAAGATGATCAAGAGCCGCAAGCAGTGAGCTTCTATCTCTGCTCTTGCTACCATTAGATCAACGGAACGTGACTTCGCGTGAATAGGCGAAAATTTCTGCCAGTAACTCGTTCCACAGGTAGTACATCCCGGGCAACTCGTCGAGATTGACCACCTTCCGTGCGATTGACTCCTTGGAGGGCTCGAATGCACCAAGCCCCTTCACCTTCGCACTGTAGAGGTCGGCCCAACGCTTCGTGTCCTGATGCGAGATCCGGTAGCAGCCAATATAGGTGAGCCCTTTGAGGGTCGCCTTTGCCTCCTCCTGCACTTCTCTCAGCGCTGCTTCTCGAGAGGACTCGTTTGGCTCAAGACGCCCACTTGGGACCACCCAGCCGCGATTCTCGATCTGGCACAGCAGCACGTGATCGAAATCCACCCACGGAATCACAATTGCGGCGAACGGCCGCAAATCGGGCTGTTTTGGCGCAGGAAAGAACTCCAGGTGGTGGCGCCCGCTGAGCTGTGGCTTGAAGCGACGAGATGACATTCGCTATTGAGCCTGTAGCACTTTCCCAAGCACCTGATTTGCCGGTACGGGTCCAAACATGCGGCTATCTTCTGAAACGGATCGGTTATCCCCCATAACGAAAAGCGTTCCCTCGGGCACGCGGTAGCTCTTCTGGCTAAGAGGAACGTTTGGTGGGTAGTAGTACCAAGGCACTTCCTCTCCTGGCATGAATTTGACTCGCTTGATGATGTACTCGTTGTCGTCGCCGTAAGCCAGCACAACGATGTCTTCCTTCTGAATCGGCCCGAGCAGTGGTCCGGGTTTTGCTACCACCAGACGATCACCGTCAGCATAAGTCGTGAGCATAGAGTCACCACTGAGCTCGACGATGCGCACCGTAAAGTACATGCCGATCGCTATCCCGAGCGCGATCGCCAGAAACCCGTAAAAGAACCACCTCCTGTTGAATCGCATCCTCTTTTGAGTCTACGTTACTCAAGCGCATCGTTATTTCGATAGCGGGTCCATCAAGAAGATCCCTGCCACCAACGGGACGTCTTCAAGTTTGTGTGCGCAAGCAGGTTCGGGTCAGCAAGCGGGTTGACTATACTTTCGGTTCGGCAGCCATCGCTGCTACGTCTATAACCGTTATCCCTATGCCCATCGCGATCTGGATCATCTTCGGTTTATTGGTAGCGTTCAACTTGGGTCTGGGCGCAGTGCTTTTCGTCTCACTTCGGGACTACCGCAAGACTATGGAGTCCTGGAATCGGTTGATCGAGGCGACGCAAGGCGACGAACTGTTGGGGATGCTCGAGCGTCAGCTGAACTCGCTCGAATACATCAAGGACACCGCTGAGAACCACGAAACCAGGCTCGCTGACTGCGAGGCCGCTATCGAAACCGCCAAGCGGCACGTCGGGATGGTCAAGTACGATGCGTTCGACGATGTCGCGGGCAAGCAAAGCTTTTCGCTGGCATTGTTCGACGATCGCGGCGACGGCGTAGTGGTAACTACATTGATGGGCCGTGTGGATAGCAGAACCTACTGTAAGTCGCTCCGAGGTGGGAAATGTGCCTCGCAGCTGACTCCGGAAGAAAAGAAGGCGATCAAATTGGCTGCGGAATCTCTGGTGAACGATGGCGAGAACGAACAGCATCTATGAGAAGCTCGGACCAGAACGAACGGCGCCTCATCGAGCGCGCCTTAAAAGGGGATAACGAAGCTTTCAATCAGTTGATCGGGCTCCACCAGGAGCGGGTCTTCAAATACGCCTACCGACTCACTCGAAACGAGAGCGAAGCCGAGGACATCGTTGGCGAGGCGTTCGTCCGGGTTTTCCGCGCACTGCCCCAATTCAAGGGAAAGAGCAGCTTTCAAACCTGGCTTTACACCATCGTCACGAATTGCTACTACGACCTCGAAAAGAAAAAGCGGGCGAGAAAGCAGATATCTTTGGAGCAGCCGGGCCGAGACGATCCGACTGAAACCAGCGAAATTCAGTTTCCTGACCAGGAACCGGGCCCAGACGAGGAGTATGAGCAAAACGTCTTGCGGCAGACACTCCACCGGGCAATACAAAAGTTGCCCGAGCATCAGAAGGTCATGATTATGCTGTACCACGTGGAAGAGATCTCTTACGAGGAGATTTCGAGCGTAATGCAGATGCCGATCGGTACGGTAAAAAGCCGTCTAAACCGAGCCCGCTTGGCGCTACGCCAAATCCTGGAGGAACAGGGAGGGCTGGGGGACTAATGAGACCTGTGGAACTTTCCTGCGCCAGAGCAAGTCAGAACCACCGAGCAGAAGGAACATGAGACCAGAGCAAGCCAAAGAGCTGTTCAGCGATTACTATGAGGGGACACTCGCAAATGGGTTGAAGACCCGCCTCGAGCAACTCCTCGAAGATGATCCCGACCTGAATCGGGAATATCTGCAGTATTCGCAGGTAATGGAGTCTCTCAACACGTTGACAGAAGAGCCCGTCCCCGTTCCTTCCGACCTGTACGAAACGATTTCCCGCCGCGTAGATAGAGAGCGCTGGGAAACCAAGCGAACCCAAAGAACTGGTTCTCACTCGCTTCTTGGCAAGCTTGTGATTGGCGCGGCGGCAGTTGGTGTTCTTGCTATTGGATTTTTCGCGATCCAGCCTCAGCAGCAGTTCGCACGAATGGGGCTCTTTAACGGATTCGGGCAGCAGAGTTCGCCCGCACAAGTCAATGGCTCGCTGAAGGTCGTTACGGACGATTCAAAGTACCAGCTTCGGTTTGAGGCACCTTATGGATTCCGGCTCGAAGAAACCATCGACTTCGGCAGTGAACATAGAGTTCTTCAGCAGAACCTCAGCGGTGGCAACACTGTTTTCGAATTGCCTGTCGAGAACAAGGCACCCTGGCCAGCAACGCTCAAACTTACAATCTTCGAGACCGACCGAGAGCCAGCAGTTGAGTACTGGGTCGTTCTTCCCCCGGTTTCCGCCTCGGATGACACCCTTTCCGCCGGCACTGCACTTGACTTCGCCAGGCACGTCTCAGTGCGCCACCGCTCTCTGGTGGTCGTCGAAGGAAGTCCGGATGAATCTCGAACCGAGTGGCTCGTCGAAAGCCGTGAGAGGGTCCCACAGCTTAATGGCTACGAAGTGGTCCGAGAGAACCCTGCAGTCATCCGAATCAAGCCCCAATAGGTCCAAATTTCAACAGGTTTTCCCCCTTACGGGCGCGCGTTTGAACCCGCAAACCAACTTATTGTTCAATTGAATAGGTCCCTGGACCTATCGAAGGCACTCCCGTAGCGTTAATATCTGTGAGGGCGTCGATGAAAAAAGGCATCAGCATCAAGAAGATATATCGTTGGGAGGAGATCCTCGTCAAGAAGGCGGCCGCAGGAGATGCGGTTGCAATGGACCTTCTTGTCGAAAGGTATCGACCTGAGCTTCAGGCAAAGGCCATGCGCCTCTTGCAAAATTCCGAGGACGCACATGATGTGGTGCAAGAGACATTCCTGAAGGTCCACCGGAAAATTCACGAATTCGACACTTCACGGAAGTTCGAACCCTGGCTAAAGACTATTTGCCACAATGCGTGTATCGATTTGATCCGCTCAAGGCGAAAGCACGAGAACCTGGACGCGCATGAGTTTATGATTCCCGACCGTGGTCCAAGTCTGGAGAACAAGGCTGAAGAGGCGCGATGTGCCAGCTTGCTGGAAGAGGCGATCGACCGATTGCCGATCCGCTACCGCGAAGCCATTCGGCTGCGGCTCTACTCTCAGATGTCCGTAGAGGCGATTGCCGGGACGCTTGGTAAGCCCGAGGGCACAATCAAGAGCTGGCTCTATCGCGCCCGCACGCTTCTTCAGAACGACCCGAGCCTCCAAACGATCTAATCAGGTTGCGCCAGAGCCTCCTTCGCTGATAAGCTGGGAGGCTCATGGCGTACCGCGTGCTTCTGGTCGAAGACAACGAAATGAATCGGGACATGCTGTCTCGGCGCCTCATCAAGCGTGACTTTGAGGTTACGATCGCCATTGATGGCCAAGAGGGCGTCGACATTGCGCTGAGCGAAAAGCCCGACATCATCCTCATGGACGTCAGCCTTCCCAAGATCGATGGCTACGAGGCGACACGCCAGATCAAACAGCAGCTCCAAGTCCCAATCATAGCCCTCACAGCGCACGCTATGAGCGGCGAGAGGGAGAAGGCACTGGCAGCAGGGTGCGATGACTACGACACCAAGCCTGTAGACCTTACTCGCCTGCTAGAGAAGATGACCGCGCTGCTTCCCGAGAACCAAACGGGATGAAACCCGACCAAAACGAACTCGCCTACATTCGGCACGAACTGAGGACCCCCCTCAACGCCATCATCGGCTACAGCGAAATGCTGACAGAAGACCTGGAGGGAGGGGGCCTTGAGGAGTATTCCCAGGATGCCAATCGGATCCTGACCGCCGGCAAGAACCTGCTGAACACCCTGAACGAGCTATTGGCAGATGAGTCGTTCGGAGTTCAGTCCAAACGAACCGGTCCTAGAGAGCAAAACCCGTCCTCAGAGGCTGCAGCAACCGCCCTTGAACCAAAACGCAGCGCCTTCACGGGTGAGATTCTGGTTGTGGATGACCTAGAGGAGAACCGCCACTTACTAGGCCGGTACCTGGAGAGACAGGGTCATCAAGTCTCTTATGCCGCTGGCGGCGAAGAGGCTTTGGAGGTGATTTCGCGACAACCCGTGGACCTCGTGCTACTCGATGTGATGATGCCCGGCATGTCCGGGCCAGAAACTCTCTCGAAAATCAAACAGAACCCCGAGACCGCTTCGCTTCCCGTCTTGATGATCTCCGCTCTCGACGAAATCGATACCGTAGTGCGTTGCATTGAGCAAGGCGCCGAGGACTACCTCTCCAAGCCATTCAACCCGACGCTTCTCCGCGCCAGGCTTGAGGCGGGGCTACAGAAGAAACGGTTTGCCGACCAAGAAAAGGCGTATCTGGCGGAGGTCAGCCGAGAGCGGGAGCGGGCCGATGCGCTGCTGGAGAGCCTTTTCCCTCCTTCGATCGTACAGAAGCTCAAGCGCGGCGAATCACACCATGCGGAGGCACTTCCCGACGTAACCGTTGTATTCGCCGACATCGCAGGCTTCACCCGACTGAGCAGTTCGATCGAGCCAGATCAGTTGGTGCGGTACTTGGACGAGCTCTTCTCTGAGATGGACCAGCGGGCTACCCAACTAGGCGTGGAGAAGATCAAGACCATCGGAGACGCCTATATGGCGGTTACCGGCCTATCAAGTGCTCAGCAGCTCACTGCCGAAGAAGGTGCGGCTCGGGCGGCGCAGTTCGCGTTGAGCCTTGACCCAATCGTTCGAGAATTTGGAGCGCGCCATTCGCTCGATATCGGCGTTAGAGTGGGGATGCACCAAGGCGCAGTGGTCGCCGGTGTAATTGGCACCGTCCGGTACGCCTTCGACCTTTGGGGAAGCACGGTAAATGTTGCGAAGAGGATGGAGGAGACCGGCGAAGTCGGTCGGGTCCAGGTGAGCGATGTGGTGGCAGAGCGACTGGAAGGCGCATTTGAATTGGAGAAACGGGGCGAGGTGGAAGCCAAAGGGCTCGGAAAGCTACAGACCTACTGGCTTCTGCCTGGAAATCGGTCCTGACAGGTCCTTGGGTCTACGACGGTGAATCTCTCAGAGCGAATACCCTAATCTATAATAACCAAGGATGAACCCAAGATGACGAAGCAGGCATGGATTTTCATTTACGTAGCGGCAGGGCTGTTGCTAATTGGCGTAGCAATCGCGGGCTACTATGCGAAGGACGAACTCGATTATCGCGCAAGACCTGGAGGTGTTGCGTTTGCGATCTTGGCTGAAGAGCCGATCAAGAACGTTCGATTGGATGGTGAACCGATGAATTCGAAGCTGCAATGGGACTTGGAAGACCGCCCGAATTTCTACCTTTATGGACCGGTACATCGCAGATCTGGTCCGGCAGTCGTGCAGTGGGAAGATGGGAACGATAAGATCGAGGCAGAGATCGTAATCCCTGAGCAGAAACCCTTCGACTTGGCGCTTCAGTTGAACTTGTTTCCCGAGTGGCAACGGAATCGAAGAGAAGAAAGTGGGGTGTTTCCCCGAGAAGTCTACGCGGCGTCTGCCGCCCGTGGGCTCAAGGTTCTCGAGGTGAAAGAGAACGGCGAAGTTGTTTCAAACGAAGAGATTTTGGCAAGAATCCAGAAGGAACGGAGCAAGAATCAACCGCCCCGCTTTTCCCCTCGGTAACTAAGAGCCTCCCTCCGATGACGAAGCAAGCGTGGATATTCATCTATGTTGCTCTAGGACTCTTTATCGTCGGCGGAGCGACCGTAGGCTTTTTGACCGTCGGCTCTCTGGAGCACCGGGCAAAACCTGGAGGAGTTGCCTTCGGGATCCTTGCCCCGGAGACCGTTTCCGATGTTGTGGTGGACGGCGAGCCCGTTGCAGCGATCCTTCACTGGGAGTTTGACGACCATCCGGACTTCTATCGCTACGGACCGATCCATCGCCGACCCGGGACAGTCAGTTTGAGTTGGCGCGAGGGTGACGATAGCTTCACGGCTACAGTAGCGCTGCCTCCCCAAATGCCCTTCGATCACATGCTCACGATCAACTTGATCGATGAGAACCGGCGCAGAGCGGACGGCATCGAACCAGCACTCCACTCGAACGGCTACGCGATTTCGGGCCACGAAGACATGAAGGTTCTCGAGATTCACAAGGGCGGCGAATTGGTTTTCGACCAGGAAGCCAAGCAGAGACGAACGGAAGAACTTATGCGGCAGAGAATCCGCTTTTCACCAAGATAAGGATCCCGTCGTGAGTATTCACGAGCCCAGCGACTTGCCTGATGCGGCAGAAGCGTAGACATTCAGGACGCCCTCGACCATCGCATTCACACTAAAGTGTTCTCGAACCCGGCACTGTGCGGCACTTCCCAACTGCGCCCGCTTCTCTGGATGGTTGTAGAGTTCGGTGATTCCGTTTACGAAGCCAAACACATCCTCTGCGCCGCAAAGTAGCCCCGTGTTGCCCACCACTTCGGGGATTCCACCAACCGTGCTCCCTATGACCGGAACTCCTGCAGCCATCGCCTCTGCCGGCGCCATTCCCATCGCTTCCTTTCTGGAGGGAAACAGCAGAACATCGAGCGCGGATAACAGCCCCCTGGCATCGCTGCGAAAACCGAGGAACTCGACTCGGTCACTGACTTTCAGTTCTTTAGCCAGCTTCTTAAGCTCCCGAGCCTGCTTGCCGTCTCCGAAGATCAGGAGTCTCCAGCCCCGGTTTCGGTCGAGCGCAAACGCAGAGGCTTTTATGGCGGTATCGATGCCCTTGAGCGGAACCAGACGCGCCAGAGTGCCCAGCACAAACTCCTCGGGTGAGATCCCAAGCCGTTGCCGCGCATGCTCGCGAATCATGAACTCATCGGCTTTTAGCGGCCGAATGGCGTTGTAAACCACGGCGACCCTCTGAGGTGAAACCCCACCACGAACCAGGTTTTCCCGAGCGCTTTCCGATACAGCAATCAGCCGCCTAGCAAGACTGTAAGTCCACGGACGGTTCATGCCGTGGACCGTTGCGACGCAAGGGATGCGCGAGCGGCGGGCGGCAATGCTTCCCAACCAGGTGCTATCGGAAAGATGGGTGTGCACCACCGTTGGCTTGAGCTCCCTGAAGATCTGTTTCATCCGGCGCACGGAAGAGGGTTTGAGCTTCCCTTTCAGCGGCACCTCTCGAACGTCGAAGCCTTGCTGCAAGAGGTGATCCGCGAACTCCGAGCCTGGCTTGCAAACGCACGTGACTTCCCATCCAGCATCGCGTAGCCCTTCCACCAGAGTCACCACACTCATCGCTGCGCCATAGGTGGGCGCGTCAGCCGAGCAAACTTGGACGACTCTCACTTCTTCGTCCGCTCTCGCATCAGCTTGAACATCAAGCCCATGGCACCGGTGTCTCGCCGAACGTTGATTCGGTGCAACGCGAACCTGTCTGTGTTGCTGTCGTTTCTGCCCTTTGATGTGGCGAAGGCACAATCAAAGCCAGTTTCTCGCACGGCAGCCTGAACCTCGCCGTTATAGCCCCCATACGGATAGCAAAACGAGAGCGGCGCTTCAACTCTGAGCTCTCGAAGCCCTTCCAGACTTGCCGCAATCTCTTGCTGCATGGCATCGGGCTCTATATCCCACAGTCGTGGGTGTGTATGGGAGTGTGCGCCGAATTCGGCTCCTTCGCTCATAGTTGCGAGGATCTGCTCACGGTTCATCAGCTGTTCGGTCACATCGCCTTCTCGCTCATCCCACTCGCTGGTTTTCCCGATCAGCCCGGTTACCAAAAAGACGAGCGCGCTCATTTGATACCGACGAAGTATGGGCAGACCAAGCTCCGAAAACGAGCGATAACCGTCGTCGAAGGTGATCAAAACGGGTCGAACACATTGTGGATCTTCTAGCGTCTGCAACGCGGCACCCAGCGTGACCACCGGGCGCTTTAGCTTCTGCAGGAGCCTTAGCTGACGCTCAAAGGTATGCACCTCCACGTAGTGGCCTGGCAAAATCGTGCCTTCTGGCGCTGAACCTAGTCGATGGTACATGAGGCACGTAAAGCCGGTTTCCATTCGACTGGTTCCTCAGTGGGTGTTAGTTCGGCGAACGCTCAAACGGCACCCCTGGTCGGGCGCTGTAATCGACCATGGAGCCATAGTAAACGCGAACGTTCGGGTAGTTGAGCATTCTCAAGGCGAACAAGACATGCGCCGCCCTGGCACCGTTTCCGCAATGGATGATGATGGTCTTATCGGGCGTGATTCCGCGACCCTCATAGAGTTCTCGGAGTTCGTCCAGCGACTTGAAGGTTCCATCTTCTCGCAGGTTCAGCTTCCACTCGACATTTACCGATCCGGGCACCCGTCCCGCCTCGGCTTCTGGTGTTGCCTGCTGCCCTGTGTGCTCTTCGGGGCTCCGCGCGTCGATCACCAGTACGCTGGGATCCCGTTCCAGGAACTCTGTCGCGGGGCAAACCCAGTTTTCGGTGACTCTAGGGGTGAAGTCACCTGCACCGGGGCGCACCGGCTCGGTTGAGAGTTCAAGCTCTTCCCTCTCCCAGCTCTTGATGCCCCCATCCAAAACCTGCACGTTCTCGAAGCCGTAGGCACCCAGTACGAACCAGAGCCGGATTGCTTGCCTCCCGCCTTCGTCATCATAGGCAATCACCCGCGAGTCGTTGTTAACCCCGAGCGGCCGGATGATCTTGGCGATCTCAGGTGGCGAAGGAATCCAGGTCTCTCGGTCTCGCCCATCCCTTAACTTGGCAGGTTCGAGATTGACCGCGCCAGGGATGTGGCCCGCGAGAAACTCTTCCTCCGGTCGAAGGTCGATGACAACCACCCCGGGATTGAGCTTTGCAGCCTGCAATTCTGCAGGCTGAACCAACGGGCTTTGCCGTGCAAACCCCACTGAGAAGAAAAGAGCAACGGCTAGAAGGACACTAGTTGATTTGGACCAGCTCATAAGCTTCGACTACGTCTCCCTCAAGGAAATCGCTCCAACCAACGAATTGAAGACCGCAGTCGAAGCCGGCTGCCATCTCCTTAACATCTTCCTTAAAGTGCTTGAGCGACTCGACCTGACCCTCGTAGACCAGTTCCTTATCTCTGCGAACCCGGACGCGGGAGTTTCGGGTGACCTTGCCATCCGTAACGTGCGACCCTGCGACCTTGCCGTAACGGGAAAGGTTGAATACGGCGCGAACTTCGATTGTGCCCTGGTAGCTCTCTTCGAACTTCGGTTCGAGCATCCCCTTGACCGCCTTTTCGATATCCTCAATTAGTTCGTAGATGATCCGATAGGTTCGGACTTCGACTCCAGCTCGTTCGGCTTCCTTCTTGGCTCCGCCTTCAGGCTTCACGTTGAACCCAACGCAAATGGCGCTGGCCGCACTGGCTAGCAAGATGTCGCTCTCCGTGACTGGACCTACACCAGAGTGAATGACTCGAACTTCGACTTCTTCGTTCTTGGTCTCTTCCAGAAGCCCCTTCACTGCCTCGACCGAACCTTGCACGTCTGCTCGGACGATCAGATTCAGCGTCTTCTGGCCGGTCTGGTCCATGTGGTCGCGAAGATCGCCTAGAGAAATCCGTCGGCCTCCGCCGGTTCGAATTCGATCTTGCTCTACTTGCATTCGCTGCTCGGCGATCTGGCGCGCAATCTTTTCGTTTTCGACCAACTCCACCTGCTCTCCGGCTTCGGGCACATCGCTCAGCCCCAATATCTCAACAGGAACAGAAGGTCCTGCAGAAGCAACTTTTTCGCCAAGGTAATCAACGAGTGCGCGCACCTTACCGTAGCAGCGACCTACAACGATCGGACTGCCTACTTGCAGCGTGCCGGACTGGACCAATACGGTTGCAACCGGTCCTCGGCCCTTGTCCAGTTTCGCTTCGATGACGGTGCCAGAGAAGTCCCCTTTCGGGTCCGCCTCCAGATTCATCAGGTCTGACCGCAAAGTAAGCATCTCCAGAAGTTCGTCGACGCCTTGACCCGTAATTGCGCTGACAGGAACTGTAATTACATCGCCGCCAAATTCTTCTGCAATCACTTCATGCTCGGTTAGTTGCGACTTGACCTTGTCGGGATTTGCATCTGGACGGTCGACCTTGTTGATCGCCACCACGATGGGCACCTCGGCATTCTTGGCGTGGTCGATAGCCTCGATGGTCTGCGGCATGATGCCGTCATCGGCAGCTACAACCAGAACGGCAATATCGGTTACCTGCGCACCTCGCGCCCGCATCGCGGTAAACGCAGCGTGGCCGGGGGTGTCGAGGAAAGTAAGTAGCCCTTGCTGGGTTGAAACTTGGTACGCACCGATGTGCTGGGTAATTCCTCCGTGCTCCTTCGCAGCAACGTTCGCCTTTCGAATGTAGTCGAGCAGTGAGGTCTTGCCATGGTCAACGTGACCCATGATCGTAATCACTGGAGGTCGCTTGTTTCCGGTTGCCACCGGTGCAGCGCCGCTTGGCTTGGCTTTCGGCGTTTGGGGCTTCAGCCACTCCACTTTATAGCCGTATTCACCAGCGAGGGCAACGATGGTCTCGTCTTTCAGCGACGTGGTCAGCTGTGCCATCGTCTTGAGCTTGGTCATCAGCAACTTCTGAACTTCTGGCTGCTTTTTGCCCAATGCCAGAGCCATGTCTCGGGGGGTTCGACCTGGCAGCAGGTGCACTACCGCATCCGAGGGCAATTCGTTGATCGCCTCTCGAATGAGCTCGACTTCATCTTCCTGTGCCTCAATCGTTGCGAAGTCGTGCTGAACACCCAACTCTGCAAGCACGCCATAGATTTGACCGGGGACCTTGTTGGTCTCCTCGGCAATTTCGGCAATAGTAATGGTCGTCTCTACTGGTTTCACTTTTGTCTGCATGCGTTTCGAATATCTTCTTTCAATTGTTCCGGCAGGGTCGTCCTACCCAGCCGTTTTTGTAGAGCGCCCTTGGAAAGGGCTCGCTCCACGCAGGTTTCCGTCTGGCAGAGGTACACCGACCTTCCCGCTTTCGACTTCGCATTGTGGACCTCGATGTTTCCGTCTCGGTCGTATCTGATGCGAAGCAATTCAGCTTGGGGGTGCCTCTCGCGGCACGCCACACATTGGCGGATCGGTATATGTGCGCCTCTACCTGTTACGTTCCTGCAGCCTCCTCCGCTACCTTCGACTCACTCTTGATGGCGATCATGTAGCCAGTCAGCTTTCCTGCCAGCTTGGCGTTGACGCCATCCTTGCCAATCGCCTTTGCCTCGTGGGCGTCTGGCACGACAACCGTTGCGACTTTCACGTTCTCTTCTTCACCCTGATCAACTTCGCTAAAGGTGATCTTGAGAACCTTCGAAGGGGAGAGCGCATTGCTGATAAATTCATTCGGGTCTTCGCTAAACGGCACAATGTCGAGCTTCTCGCCGTGCAGTTCTTCGCTGATCGCTTGAACCCTGGCACCACGGACCCCGACGCACGCTCCAACCGGATCGATACTCGGATCGGTACTGATCACCGCGATCTTGCTGCGCTGGCCCTTCTCTCGTGCCACGCCCTTGATCACCACAATCTCTTGCTGAATCTCAGGCACCTCAATCTCGAAAAGCCCTCTAACCAATTCTGGGTGAGACCGGCTGACAATAACGCGCTGCCTCCGCATCTCGCGGTCCTTGTCTCTTCTCGGCAAAATATAGACCCGGATCGTTGAGTTCGGCGTGTAGCGGTCTCTTGCCTCGCTATACACCTGTTCCTCTCGGGGAAGCTCGCACTCGACCTTGCCAACAAGCACCGAGATAGCGCGACCATCACCCCTTGGGTCGCCCCGCTGCACGATGCCGGTGACCACCTTTCCCGTCTGCTCATTAAGCACCTCTTCGGTGTGTCGCTGCTCTGCCTCTCGCAACTTCTGGTTCAGAACCTGCTTGAAGGTATTGGCAGCGATCCTGCCGAAACGGTTCGGATCGATCTTCACCGGAACGGTATCCCCGACCTCGATATCTTGCTTCCGCTTTCTAGCGACCTCCAAAGGAATCTGATAGGCAGGGTTCTCCACTGTGGTGACCACTTCCTTTTCCACAAAGATGGACCAGCCACTCTGGGGCTCGATGCTGATGCGCACATCGCCGGGGTGCCCGACAAACTTCTTGTACGCGCTCTCAAGCGCCTGCTCCAGTTCAGCCTTTAGCTCATCTAGCGGAAGCTCGCGCTCGTTTGCCATCTGAGTCAATACTTGATAAATATCCATAGCGCTTTCTCCCGATCCGCGAATAAAAAAAGAGGGCTGTAGCAGCCCCCTTTCTCGGTTCCGCCTAGTTTTTGAAGATTATAGCACTTAAAGCGGTATTTTAACCATTTCAGGTTCAAACTGGCTCTGCCTCAGAGGCGGATTCTGCACGCTCAACCCACGAATATGGGCACTCCAAGTACCGTGCCATGGGGAAACTCGCAGGGCGGCTGCGCGTGAGGGCGAGAGACCTCCAATCAGCCACCGTGTGGCTCACCTCTATGGTCACGCTTGAACGAAGCATCTTGAGGTGGGCTGCAGTCAGTGACGAAAGCAGACCCTCCGCCCGGACAGTCTTCAGTTCTGGCCGGCTCTCGCCGCTGACTTTGCTGACGACGTGCGAGAAGAACCCGG
>JBKBWO010000008.1:0-9239 GCA_046314495.1 Fimbriimonadaceae bacterium | reverse complement strand
GCAGCGCCATGTCGCAGAGAGGTTCGCCCCATTCACCGAACGATCGTCTGCCGAAACGCTCGCTGCTTTCGCCGGTAGCGCCAGGTGGATCGAGGAAGATCGACCCAAAACCGGCGAGCGCAAACCCGATTCCTCTCGCCTGCACGACCTCCTCCGCCTTGCCGCTCGGCCAGTTGTGCAGGGAGTGGATCACGACCGGCAAGGAACTCGAATCTTCTGGCCAGAAGGAAAGTGCCGAGACCGGCACTCCTGAATGTGCCTCGAACTGAAGCCTGGCGCACCGAACCCCTTCAACGATTTCAAAGGGCTCAACCTTTGCGTTGAGTGAAGGCTTGGGAGGTGCAGGGTGCAGCCCGAGAGACTTTCGAAACCGGAGCTCTAACTGCTCTCGCTCCAGCGATCTTGGTGTGGAGAGATGACTTTTCAGGGCTTCTTGCAGGAGTTTTCGGTAGGAGTCGGCTGGAACCATAAGTTCATACTACGCCAAACCGAAGAAGCACCGCGAACCAACCATTCACCTTAAGCGTCTAACTATCAATTCATTTAGCGACCTACTATCAAATGGTGAAAGACTACTACTCAGTTCTTGGTGTGCAGCGGGGCTGCACACAGAAGGAGATTCGCGACGCCTACCGTCGGCTCGCGCGCCAGTATCACCCAGACGTAAACCCGAACGACCCGAAGTCGGAAGAGAAGTTCAAGGAAGTCAGCGAGGCGTACCAGGTGCTTTCAGATGAGAAAAAGCGCAAGGAGTACGACGGCATGGGCAAACGAGAGGCAAAGCCGAGAACCGATTCCTGGAGGTCAGGCGCAAGCAGTACTGGTTCGGGACGTGTGGACTTCGAGGACCTGTTTGAAGACCTCGATCTCGATTTCAGCTACCGTCGACGCCCCCATGTAGAGCCGAAAGACATTGAGCAAACGATTGAGATTACGCTGGAAGAAGCGGACAGGGGCTGCACCCGTACGCTAACCTTCCCGTGCAACATGACTTGTTCGAAGTGTGGCGGGACGGGCGATGTTCGAAGCCAGACAAGCCAGGAGTGCTCCCGTTGCGACGGCACAGGCTCTGTAAAGACTTTCTTCATCCCCCAAGCCTGCCCGGATTGCTCGGGGCTTGGATTCACCCGATCAAAGACCTGCGCGGACTGTAAAGGAGCCGGGACGGTCTCGACCACAAGAAGAGTGACCGTGAAGATTCCTGCCGGAATCGGAGACGGGCAGAAGCTTCGGATAGCCGGAAAGGGCTCGGTTGGCTCCAATACAGCCGCCGGAGACCTCTTCGTAAAGGTTCAGTACCGCCCGCATGCTCAGTTTCGAGTCATCGGCGACTCCCTGGAAACCACCTGCGAGGTTCCCTTCTGGATGGCGTGTATGGGAGGGCGCATCCAGGTACCGACCCTCAGAGGGAATCTGTCAATGAGAGTGCCCCCGGGCACCTCTGCGAACCGCGTCTTCCGGCTGGCAGGCCAAGGCATCATGCGGCGCGGCGGCCAGAGAGGCAACCTTTTGGTGAAGCTCCATGTAAAGGTCCCCACCGAGCTCTCGTCAGAAATGAAAGATCTCTTGGAGCAGATGAAGCAGTTGGAGGTGCCGAATGGAAACGAATGACCGGCCTCTCTACATGATCGGCGTGGCTTCGCAGCTGTGCAACGTGCACCCGCAAACCTTGAGGCAGTATGAAAAGCTGGGTCTGGTGCGACCTGCCAGAGTCGGCTCCAAGAACAGGCTGTATAGCGATGCCGACATCCGGCGTGTGCGCCAGATTCAGAGATTGACTCAGGAGATGGGAGTGAATCTCGCCGGCGTCGAGCTAGTTCTCCGGCTGCTGGAGGAAATGGACGCGCAGCGGCAAGAGTACGAGCGTCAGGTGCGGGAGTACGTTTGGCAGGTGGAGCAGTTTGTGCAGTCCCTTCAGGAAGGGAACCCCAATGCGCCGGTTCGCTCTGACGAACCCGTAGTTCCTAGGCCGAATATCAGATCCCGACCGAAGATCGATCTCTAGGGTTCTTTCGAGACGACGACTTCGATCCCGATTTCGCGGATTCTTCCAGCGACAGAACGGCACTCGTCCTCTTCGGCGACGTGTACCACACTCTTGCCGAGATGGTGGATTTCCCAGGTCTCGGTCGCGGCTTCGTCGTAGCAGCAACCAGTGGCGAGCATCAAGATCTCCATAACCTCGTCGAACGTGTTGTGATCGTTATCGAATACGGTTACCAGCCACCGCTCAGTCCTGATCGCCTCTGAATCTTCGACAGGGTCAAGGACAGGAGTAGGCGGGGTCAATACATCACTCGGCACAGTCAGACCTCACCTCAGTTTTGACACCGATGGCTCCCATCCCTTTCGCCACTGCCTCGCAGCCGCTCAGCGAACCATAGAAGATGATCGCCGACCCATGTTTGTGGGCTTGCATCGTGAGTTCCAGCGCGCGGTCAAACGAGCAGCAGGTGTACTTGACAATCGCTTCAACAACCTGGTCGAAGAGGGTGAACGGATTGTTGAAAATCACGACGAAGTATGCGCCGTCTCCAAGAGACGTGATCAACTGTTCTGCTGATAGAGGAGCTGTTTCAACCATTGTTTGTGAAACCCTTGATTGAACGAGTTATAACTATTTTAGCGTTTACTCGCCCGGAGAGTTCTTCGAGTTTCGACGTGCAAGCGTCGCACCGAGGGGTCTTCTCAAGGCCACCAAACCCAACAAAAGCGAAGGAAGTCCGATCCAGAGGAACAGGGTTCCCGCCGAACGGCCCTCGCCGTAACGGAACTCAAGTAGGTGCTCTCCCTCGGGAAGCTCGACTTCAATCCACTGCCCTTCGGCGATAGGCACTGTCTCCCCATTTCGGGTGACGCGCCAGCCGGCAAAACCCCGGAATCGCGCCGTTAGGGTGCCACTGCCAGTTGCACGGACATCAAACCCGTCGGTTCGCAGCTCAGCGAGCTCTGCCACACCATCCGTCAGTGAAACCACTCCCGGGCTCTCTAGCTGGTAAAGGCGGAACCGCTCAAACTCGCTGGAAGGCTCAGGAATCGCTACCGGCTCGCTTTGGGTGATCACCTTGGTGACCCCGAGCTCCGCCAGCGCCTCAGGGTTGAACATGGGCTTGATGAACATCATGTTCCCGTTCGCTCGGGGTGCCGGGTCTTCTCCCACTACGTCTCGGAGCATCTCTACAGTTGTCCGGTCGATGATCGAATCGTATCCTCCCGGATCCATGACCCGGACGGTGGTTGCAGTGTTTGGCGGCATGAGTGCCATAACTCCGGCGGCTAGCTCCCAGCGGAAATTAACGAAAGCCACCCGCTCGTTCGGGTTGCCGGTGATCCATCCGCGCAGCGGCTCGCGGATTTCGGGCAGTGTGCCCGCACTGAACGGCACAAGGAACAGCGCCCAGAGCGACATTGGAACAATGACCGCAGCCATTGGCAGAGTCCAGGGCCGCTCGCGGCTAGCGAAGTAGATCAGGGCGAAGGCGATCCCGAGCCCGATGATCGAAGTGATGATCTGTGCGCCGATGGTGTGCTGAATGATCTGCTGGAACAGATCACCCGAGAACCCCTCCCTGACGGGCGCGGGAATCACGCCAAGAGCCGGCAAAATGCCGATAACAAAGGCAATTAATCCCATGACTCCAGCCGGAACAAGTACTTTGAGCTCGCGGTCTGCCGGAAGCCGTTCGAGCCGCATCGCCCCGTAGCCAGCCAGTACACAAAGCGCGATGACCAGCAGGCACAGCGCCCTGCCGGGTGAACCCGTGGCGGACCACTCCTCGATCCCGAAGTAGAGCAGCGCATTGAACGGGCTTCCGAAGGCGAGGAGCGCCCCGATCCCTCCAACGGCGATCATGGCGACTACGGAGCGGCTCTTCCATCTCCACATGGGAATCATGGCGATGAGGCATAGAACCATCACTCCCGGCCAGAACGCCGCCTCGGCAAAATTGAGCGGAGCGTCGATCAGTTGCGGCCAGTAGGCGTTCAGGGCCCCAGAAACGGGTGACGGATCTCGTGGAAGACCCATGAAATTGGGAAAGCCGACACCGAAGAACTCCTGCCAGCGGATTGCCCCACCGAGGTACGCAGCGTAGCCCTCTGCGGTCGCCTGCGCCATTCGGTGTGAGTTCTCGGCAAACTCGAAGACCGGCTTCATCAGCACGTGCCGCGCAAACTGAAGCGTGGCTACAAGCAGAACCAAAACCGCGCCCACCGACAGCCAGGTGAACTCCTTCCCCTTCTTTGGCATGCGGAACGAGTAGGCGAAGTGAACCCCGACGATCGCGAGAGCCCCGAGGAGACCGTAGAAAGCGAACTGCAGATGGCCCGCTGTAAGTAGCATCGCTAGTGCCAGGAACACGGCCCAAGCGTAGTTGAGGGTCCCCTTTCGCAAACACAACGCGGTTCCTGCCAGAAGAATCGGGATCCAGCAGACTGTTGCGGGCACACTGGAAAGAGCGAGCCAGGAGAGCACGAACGGGCTGAAAACAAAGCTGGCGCCAGCAACCATAGCGCCGACCCTAGAGGTGGCATACGCCCGGGCGAGCCAGTAGACCCCGACCCCCATCAGAAAGAGGTGGAACCAGGCGAGAAGCAGAAGTTGGGCGTCGGCAGGTGCCGGAAGCCCGGCTGCCACCACTCTCGGTAAGTATGCCGTTCCACTTTGCGCGTTGGCTGCCATCGGCGCGCCAAGGAGCTGGTACGGGTTCCAGGTGGGGTTTTGCCCTGCCTGAACCCCTTCCGAAAGCAGACGTTGCCAGGCGTAGGATTGCAGCACTGAATCGGCCATGAGCACATCCCAGGGCTGTGCCTCTCGCTGAGCATCCCATGGCCCCATCGCCTGAATCGGTTCGAACAAGCCGAGGCTCTTGCCCGACATAAGCGCAGGCCAAAGGGGCAGACTGGGCAACAACAGGAAAAAGGCGAGGGGGACGAGGATTCTCGTCACCCACTTCGGAGTGCTGGCGCTCATGGGCAGAAAGCTACTTGCTGAAGCGCCTTCTCGTGGGTCGGATTCTGCTCCAGAACCTTGTGGAATTCTGCGCAGGCCTCATCGATCATCCCGAGCATCATGAAGGTCATAGCCAAATCGTATCGGGCGTTCTCGTGATTGGGTTGCATCGTGACCACCTTTTGTAAGGTCGCGAGAGACTCGTCGAATTCTCCCTCAAAACCCAGAACTAGACCGAGTTGCCAGAGGGCATCTGCGTGGTTGGGTTCCTCTGCGAGCACCTTCTGGAATTCCACTTTCGCCTCTGCATACATTCCGTTGCATCGGTACTCGAATCCTCTGTCGTATGCAGAACTCATAAGGTGTCAGGAATGGAAGGCAGTATAGCATACATGCCTTCCGATATCGCACCGAGTTTACTTGGATGCTAGCTTGGTTCGAGTCTCGGAGGACCCAGGCTGGGCGAACGTTCGGAGCCGGACTCCCGCGAAGGGGAGGACTCTTCATTCGATTTGGAATCTAGAATCGCTGGCTTGGGCTCTCTTGCCGGTAGCGGCTTCCCTTCCATCAGGGCTTCGAAGTCCTCTCTGTCCAGGGTCTCGTGCTCTAGAAGCGCGGCAACCACTGCATCTAGCTTTTCTCGGTTCTCGGTCAGAAGGTTTCTCGCTCGGCTATGGCAGTCATCAACGATGGCGTGAACCTCTTCGTCAATCACCTTGGCAACTTCTTCGGAGTAGTTCTGCTCTTCGGAGTAGTCTCGCCCGAGGAACGGGTTGCTTCCGTGGCGACCTAGCGCCAGCGTTCCCAGCCGGCTGCTCATTCCGTACTTCATCACCATGTCGCGGGCGATCTTGGTCACTCGCTCGAGGTCGTTGCTGGAGCCCGTCCAGACTTCGCCATAAACGATCTCTTCTGCCACCCTGCCTCCGAGCAGCATCGCAATCCGGTCGAGCAGTTCTTTTCGGCTTACCAGGAACCGGTCCTCAGTAGGAAGGTGCCAGGTCGAACCAAGAGACATCCCTCGGGGGAGGATGGTGACCTTGTGAACGGGGTCGCCTCCCTCAACCAGATGGCCAATGATGGCATGGCCCGCCTCGTGATAGGCGATCACTTCTCGCTCTCTGCTGGCGACCACCCGGCTCTTGCGCTCCGGGCCAGCAATCACGCGGTCCAAGGCGTCCTCTAGGTCATCCTGCTGAATCTGCGGGTGATTTCGCCGAGCGGCGAGCAATGCGGATTCATTCAAGAGGTTTGCCAGGTCGGCTCCCGTGAACCCCGGCGTTCTCTTCGCCAGTGTCGCCAGGCTGACGTGATCTGCCAGCGGCTTCCCTTTGGCGTGAATATCCAAAATCTTCTCGCGACCCACTGCATCGGGCACGTCGACCACGATTTGCCGGTCAAAACGACCCGGTCGAAGTAGTGCAGGGTCAAGAACGTCTGGGCGGTTGGTGGCAGCGATCATGATAACGCCGCTGTTGGGGTCAAAACCATCCATCTCCACCAGAAGCTGGTTCAGGGTCTGCTCTCTTTCGTCGTGACCTCCACCGAGCCCCGCGCCACGCTGGCGGCCTACGGCGTCGATCTCGTCAATGAAGATGAGGCTCGGCCGGTGCGCCTTGGCGGTTTCGAAGAGGTCTCTCACGCGGGCAGCGCCCACACCGACAAACATCTCGACGAAGTCGGAGCCACTGATGTGGAAGAACGGCACGCCAGCCTCTCCGGCAACTGCGCGCGAAATGTGGGTTTTTCCGACGCCAGGAGGACCGGTCAGCAGGATCCCCTTCGGAATCTTGGCTCCGAGCGCCGTGTACTTCTTGGTGTTCTTCAGGAAGTCGACGATTTCGTATAGCTCCTGCTTCGCCTCGTCGATCCCAGCGACATCCTCAAAAGTGACCTTTTGTGTCTGCTCGCCGACCCGCTTGGCGCGGCTTCTGCCGAACGACATCGCCTGGTTTCCGGACGCCTGCGCCTGGCGCATGAACAGGAACCAAAGCAGACCGATTAAAAGCAGCGGGACTAAGATGATTCCCAGAACTCCGAGGAACTGATGACCAAACGGAGGTCCCTTTAACTCAAGATTAACGTTCTGGTTCTGGAGCCGGGCTTGAAGCGCCGCGCCTGCTGTAGATTCAACGGTGGGAACCCGGACGGTGTAATCGCCACCATCTGCCAACTGCCCCGTAACTGTGGTCCCTTCCCAAGAAGCCGACTGCACTTCCCCGGCATCGATTTTGTTTTCGAACTGGCTTACCGATAGCTCAACCGGACCCTGGCGGGTAAAGCCGGGCTGGCCAAAAAAGTTGGCGAGAAAGATGACGGTGAGCATCACCGCAGCCGTTAGGAGGAGAATTCGAAATCCCTTATTCAAACTGTCGTTATTCCTGGCGAATCCATCAACCGGTGGATCTGGGTTCGCCATCAGGGCGCTCCCCTTAACCTCAGGTTAATTGTTCAGCATACTGGAATCTTACGCTCCCGAACCCTCGGAGGTTTCTCGGGTGGGGTCCTGCGGACGGCCGCCTGAAGGGTGCAACTGGGCCTCAATGGGCCGAAGGTGGGACGTTCGGGCAGAAACCTGAGCCAGACAATCTTCTAAGGCGAACCTCCAGGGCAGTGTCTTGCCGTACTCATGACTCATTCCTATTCTCTCGCTGCAAAGCACCTGGCTCTTCCTCGCTTTCTGCCGGAGCATCTTGCTGGAGCATTCGACGATCTGTAAATCTCCTCCCGTGAAAAGTGGCATACCGGTGAGTTTTCCGCTAATATCAAGTGCGCGCGTCAACTTCGCCGGTCCACTCAGCAACCGGCGGTCGCCGGCAGCGAAGTTGACAGGTACGGCGGCCCGCAAAAGCACACCTGCGCATCGCCCCTCCGGATGAGCCGAGACATTGAGTAGCCAGTGAATGCCATAACTCCGGTAGATGTAGGCGTGCCCTGGCGGACCGAACATCGGCGCATTCCGGTCCGTCTTGCCTCCGTAGCCGTGGCATGAGGGATCATCTTCGGCGCGATACGCCTCTGTCTCGATGATCATGGCTTCCCTGCCTTGGTGCTGGACCGAAAAGCCGAGTAGCCCAATCGCTGCCTCAATGACGTCCGCTTCAAGCACTCGTTGAAGATGCCGGATTGTATACTTTTTTGTCACGTATATAGAATTGTGAACAATCCTAACCCATCTACAACCCGGCCGGCGGCCGACCCCAGGATCATCGAGCGCGGATACGCCGCTCCAGAGGCACTGGTAAGCACTGATTGGGTCGCCGAGAATCTGGACAACCCCAATGTCCGGCTGGTTGAATCGAACGAAGACCCGCTGCTGTACGCTACGGGTCACATTCCGGGTGCGGTAGAGGTTGACTGGACCCGCGACCTCAATGACCCTCTTCGGCGAGACTACATCGACCGAGAGGCTTTCCAGAAGCTCTGCTCAGACCGAGGCATTTCGAACGATACCACCGTGGTTCTTTACGGGGACCGAAACAACTGGTGGGCTGCCTACGCTTTCTGGCTGTTCAAGCTGTTTGGCCACGAGGATGTGCGGCTGATGGACGGCGGCAGGATCCGGTGGGTCAAGGAGGGTCGAGAGATGTGCAAGGACATCCCCCAGTTCTCGCCGACCACTTACATGGCGCAGGACAGGGACGATTCGGTGAACCGCGCATTCCGAGACGAAGTGCTGGCACACATGAAAAAGGGCGGCAAGATGATCGACGTTCGCTCGCCGCAGGAGTTTTCAGGAGAGCGGTTGCACATGGAAGAGTATCCAAATGAGGGAGCGCTTCGCGGCGGCCATATCCCTGGTGCCAAGAATGTGCCGTGGGCTCGAGCAGTCAATCCAGAAGAGGGCACCTTTCTACCTCCAGACCGTCTGCGTGACATCTACCTCCAGGAAGCAGCGCTTGACCCGAAGGAGCCCGTTATTGCTTATTGCCGGATCGGGGAGCGATCCAGCCACACCTGGTTCGTTCTCAAGTACCTGCTCGGTCTTCCGGATGTGAAGAACTACGACGGTAGCTGGACCGAGTGGGGCAACTCTGTGGGCCTGCCCATCGAGCGCTAGGAAGTCTGCGCTTGGCACTTTCTGATCTGACTGATCTGGCGGCGATGCTTCGCGAAATGGACCGTCAGGATCGAATCGAGACGCTGATCGAAGTCGCGGAGAGCTTCGAGCCCGCATCTTCTTCGTGGGTGCCCACACAGCCCTTTCCTGAGGCGAACCGCGTGCCCGGCTGCGAGTCGGAAGCGTTCGTGTTTGCCAGCGGCACGCCCGACGCAGTGGAACTGGAGT
>JBKBWO010000007.1:0-70535 GCA_046314495.1 Fimbriimonadaceae bacterium | reverse complement strand
CAGGGCGACAATCTGGATATCCGCTGTAATCCAGCACGTTCGCCCCGATAGCAATATTGCGGCAATCGCGGGATTCGGCAGTTGCTAGAGCCAGCGACAACAACACAGTGTTTCTGGCGGGAACATAGGTAACCGGAATCGACTGCCCGATTAAGCTTGGGTCGGTGTTTTTTGGGACTGGCATGGAGCCAACCAAGGCTGACCCCGCAAACACTCCTCCCTCAATTTCGCAAAGAAGGTGTTCCTCCACATCAAGCATCTCTGCGGCTTTCTTGGATGCTTCCAGTTCAGCGGTATGCCGCTGACCGTAGAAGGCAGTAAGCCCGATGAGCCCATAACCTTCACGCCGGAGCATCGCACCCAAGGTTACGGAATCCAGACCACCGCTGAGCAGCAACACTACTCTCGGCTTCTGGACGACCATTGCGCTGAAGAGCCCTTAGTTAAAGCCCAGCGTCTGCCATGAACTTGCACATATCGGCAATTCGGCAGCTGTAACCCCACTCGTTGTCGTACCATGCCACGAGCTTGACCAAGTTGCCCAGCCCGACGGCATCGATCGAGCTATAGATCGAGCTGTGCTCGTCGCCTACCAAATCCATTGAGGTCAGCGGTTCATCCGTATACCGGAGAATTCCCTTCATCGGCCCGTCTGCGTAGCTCTTCACTGCTTCGTTTATCTCTACGATGGAAGCTTCCTTGTGCAGCAGCGCGGTGAAGTCCACGACGCTCACGGTGGGCACAGGAATCCTGAAAGCCATTCCCGTGAACTTTCCTTTCAGCTCTGGGATCACCAATCCAACTGCTTTGGCGGCTCCCGTACTCGAGGGAACGATGTTCATAGCTGCGGCTCTCGCATCGCGGAGATCCTTGGCGGCAGTATCGACGAGACTCTGGCTATTGGTATAAGCGTGGACCGTGGTGAGCAGTCCACGGTCGATCCCGAATCGGTCGTGGAGCACTTTAGCAACAGGTGCCAATCCGTTGGTTGTACAAGAAGCGTTTGAGACTACGTGATGCTTGGCTGGGTCGTACATCTGCTCGTTCACGCCCAGCACAATCGTCACGTCCTCGTTCTTGGCGGGCGCGGTGATGAGAACTTTCTTGACGCCGTGATTCTTATGCGCGACAGCTTTGGTAGCATCCGTGTACCGACCGGTTGACTCGACGATAATTTCGCACCCGTACTCGTCCCACGGGATATTCGCTGGGTCTGGCTCGGCGAAGCTACGAATGGCTTTGCCGTTGACCATAATGTGTTGCTCGTCGTGACTCACTTCCCCCTTGAACGGTCCATAAACACTGTCGTACTTAAACAAGTGCGCGTTGGTGCGGGTATCGGTGAGGTCATTCACCGCAACGACCTCAATTGAGTTCGGAACTCGTTCGAGGATAGTTCTCAGGGTAAGTCGCCCGATTCTTCCGAAGCCGTTGATGCCAATTCGAGTTGCCATTTGGTACTAGGAGTTTACCGATTGAACATACGCTATCGGTGGACTCTTCCCTAAACTTTTCCATCTGCCGCCCGCAGGCTTAACAATCCGTTAATACAAGCTTCATAGACTCTAGGGTGGAGGAGAGGGACACCATGCTTGAACCTCCGATCTTTCATCTCATTCGAGGTCTGAATATGTCCAAATCAAAACTATTCGCAACCGCCGCGATGCTTGCTGCAGTGCCCCTGGCTTTCGGCCAGGCGTTCACTGCCGGGAACATCGTTGTCGCTCAACTCGGAGACGGTACTAACCCTCTCCTGAATACCGGAAACGTCATCAGCCTGATCCAGTTCGCCCCAGACGGAACAGTCCTTGGTGGTGTCGACCTGCCGAACTCTGGCCCCACGTCCATCATCTCCAGTGGAACAGCCACTTCGGAAGGGCAGCTCGTTCGCTCTGCTGATGGCCGCTACCTACTGTACTACGGCTACGGCGCAGAACTTCCAAACTCGGTTGTCTTGAACTCGTCGAGCGGGTCAGTCATTCCGAGAACCGTTGCTCGAATCGATGCAAACGGCACAGTCGACACGTCGACCAGATTGACCGATGCGCAAAGCGGCAATAATCCTCGCTCGGCTACGTCTCCAGACGGCGTCCGACTCTATGTTGCAGGCGCTAATGGTGGCATTCGGGTTACTACAGTCGGTTCCACAACTGCGCCGACTCAGGTGAACGATGGCAACACCAACCTTCGTGTCGTAAAGGCAATCAACGGAAACCTCTACTATTCGACCGGCTCGAATACTCCGCAGGTGAGAGGAATCTACAAGGTGGCTGGCTACCCGCTTCTCGCTGGTGCGATGACAACCCAGGTTGTCTCAACTGACCACGGCGTTGGCAACTCCAGCCCTTACGACTTCATTTTTGCTAACAACAACACCACGTTGTACGTCGCCGACGATCGAACCAACGGATCTGGCGGAATTCAACGCTACAACCTTTCGGTGAACGGCGACTTCGTTTTTGATTACGTAATCAGTGTCGGAGCTTCTGCTGGCGCCCGAGCACTCGAAGAAGTCGATGGGGTCTTGTTTGCGATCACCACCAATGGCAGACTCGTCTCGCTCACGGACACCGGTCCCACCAGCGTCGTTACCGACTTGGCAACGGCAGGCGCAAACTTTGCTTTCCGAGGTCTTGCAAAGGCTCCGGTTGCCCCGCAGGTCACCTTCCTCAACACCTCTACCTCGGACTTGGCTGCATGGCGCTACGATGGCGGCGAAGTCATTTCATCGAACGTCTTCGGCAACCTTCCTTCGGGCTGGTCACCAGTGGCTGTCGGCGATTACAACGGCAACGGCTCCGACGACTGGTTGTTCTTCAACAGCAGCTCCAACCTCATGGCAATCTGGTTCATGGAGGACCTGACCGTTGCTGGAACCGCTGTCTTCGGCATCACCCCTGGCTTCTCGCCAACCAGCGCGACGGGCGACTTTAACGGTGACGGCGTCACCGATATCGTGTTCGTCAACGCTTCCGGCGACTACGCGATCTGGCTCATGAACGGCAGCGAGGTCTTCGAGACCGCGCTCTTCCCCGGCCTTAGCGGCTGGGAAGTTGCTGGCATCGGCGACCTGAACGGCGACGGAAACTCCGACATCATCTGGCGAAACGCTTCACTGCAGCTTGTTGCCGTCTGGCTCATGGATGGAACCGACGTTGATGAGACCGGTGCTTTCGGCATCGACAACGTCTGGGCGATCGCCGCTGTTCGAGACTTCGACGGCGACGGTAACGACGACGTGTTCTTCATGGATCAAGGCGGCAGCCGCGCAGCCATCTGGCTGATGGACGGCGTGGACGTAACTGCCCAGCAGGCTTACCTTGGCCTCGGCAGCTTCATCCCTGTCGGCTTCGGTGACTTCAATGCAGACGGTAAGACAGACATCATCTGGAACTCCGGTACCACCTACGCTTTCTGGCTGATGGACGGAACCAGTGTTGTCGAAACCGCAGCCTATGTGGTTGACGGATACGCCCTCGTTGGAGTAAACGACTTCAACCGTGACGGTCGAGACGACTTGTTCTGGACATCCCCGAGCGGTGACAACACCGTCTGGCAAATGAACGGCGTGGTTCCGACCCCGACGATCCTCAACAGCACAGGCCCGAACTGGCTGCCTGTCGGACTGCTTAACAGCTAAGTAAGTCCCCCTAAAACGCCGCCCCTTACTTACTATAGTAGGGGGCGGTGTTACATTTAACAGTCTCTTAACTAAAACTGCTGTTTTCTTGGCGAAAACTACTACCGAGGTCGGTTGCAACGCGATTCGCCTCGGAATTCGAACATGAAGAAGACAACATTTGCGTTAATCGCTTGTGCTATCGTGGTTGCCCCACTTGCACAAGCTCAACTCTTCCAATCAGGGAACGTCGTCGTATCTAGAGTCGGCGACGGCACAAACCCGCTCATTAACACAGGAAATCCAGTCTCGTTCCTGGAATTCGCCCCAGACGGGTCGATCGTCAACGTGATTGAATTCCAGACCGTAGGTGCTGACGGAATCCTTAACAGTGGAACGGCAACGTCTGAAGGCCATCTCACCCGAACTGCAGACGGTCGATTCCTCGTGTACTACGCGTACAACGCAGGTTTGCCCAACGCAGTTGCGCTGAACAGCTCGTCCGGAGCCGACTTCCCCAGAACCGTGGTGCGAGTTGACGCATTCGGAAAAGCCGACTCCTCAACTCGGTTGACCGATGCACAGAGCGGAAACAACCCTCGTAGCGCTGCGTCGCCCGATGGTGTCCGGTTCTACACTGCTGGTGGAAATAGCGGAATCCGGCTTGCCCAACTCGGAGCGACAACGGCACCGACCCAGGTCAACACAGGCAACGTGAACCTTCGAGTCGTCGAAGCATATAACGGAAACCTCTATTACTCCACTGGGTCAAACTCCCCGCAGGTGCGCGGAATCTACAAGGTCCAGAGCTATCCTTTCAACGCTGGCGCAATAACAACACAAGTCGCAGCTACCGACACTGCCGGAACCTCTAGCCCCTACGGCTTTACCTTCGCAAATGCAGATACGATTCTCTATGTTGCCGACGATCGCACGAACGTCAACGGCGGCATTCAGCGCTACGACCTCGGTCCATCTGGGTTCACCTTCAGCTATGTAATCAGCATGGGTGCTGGCACCGGTGCTCGCGCAGTCACCAGGCAAGGCAACACTCTGTTCGCAATTACAACAGATAACCGCCTCGTCTCGCTCGAGGACACTGGTCCTGCGAGCGCCGTCAACGATCTCGCGAATGGCGGAGCAAACTACGCCTTCCGAGGAATCGCGCCATCACCGACTGCTCCAAAGGCCGCCTTCTTTAACACAACTTCAGGGCAGGTCGGCTTCTGGAACATGCAAGACACCACCGCGACTTCTAACGCCTTTGCGTCCGTGGTACCAACAGGTTGGGGGCTCGTAGGCTTTGGAGACTTCACCGGCAATAAATCCAGCGACCCACTGTTCTTCAACTCCAGCACGAACCAGATAGCTGCGTGGTTCATGACAGGTACGAAAATCACGGGTTCGATGCTCTACACGCTGCCAGTCGGTTGGAGCCCGCTGTTCACCGGCGACTTCAATGGCGATGGCAACTCGGATATCGTGCTGACGAACGGTCTTCAGACGGCGATCTGGCTCATGAACGGTCGAACTGTAATCGGGTCCAGAATCTACAGCACAGGAACTTACATGCCCATGCTTGCAGCTGACCTTAATGGTCTCGGCAAGGACTTCCTAGTCTGGTACAACGACATGAACATGGCGGTCTGGCAAATGGACGGCTTGGACTACGTCGCAACCAACGTATACGCCCTTGGTTCCAACAGGATTTTCTCTGGCTCCGGTGACTTCGATGGTAACAACCGCCAAGATATCGTAGTGCACAACCCCGGTGGCGACTCTATGGAGATCTTGTTCATGGATGGCGTTCTGGTCGATTCGAGCACGAACTTCACAGCATTGGACGGCTTTGTTCCACGAGCTTTCCCTCGGTTTACCTACAGCGGTCGAAACGACATTCTCCTCGAGCGCACCTCTACTGAGGATATGCGAATCTGGATCATGGATGGCTCTACCATTACAGACACAGCTACGGTGAATATCGCTGGACAGGTCGTGGTCGGGACAAATGACTTCAACCGCGATGGCCGCGACGATGTCATGACCGGTTCAGGCTCCTCAGCGAGCTTCTTCCTAATGGACGGAACTACGATCCTTCAACAGGGAACGACAGGTTTCAGTGGCACCTGGCAGCCTTTTGCTTCGCCTAGCCTATAACCTTCCTTAACTGTAGCACTCGTCCCCAGGGCCCAAAGCCCTGGGGACTTTTTCGTAGGCATAGAAGGCTCGCTTTGCCAACCTTGCTGTGGCAACTCGCTGGCGCAACGGACCAGTGCAAAAGGGACTTTCTCATCGGCGTGGCAGCAAAGCTCACCTACCCGGCAGACTTCCCCTTTGCACGCCAGGCTGCCACCGAGCGCACCTCGCGCAGCAGCTTCAAGCACTCAAGACGCTTTTTTGGTGCAGAAAGTAAACTCTAGAAGGTTGCCCTCGTAGCTCAGGGGATAGAGCGCCTCCGTCCTAAGGAGGGCGTCGGGAGTTCGAATCTCTCCGAGGGCGCCAAGTTCATATTTGCAGCTACGGATGTTCTGAGCAAATAGTCTTTAGGTCGTTAAGAAGCTTCTCCGCATCGGCAAGCGCCTCTGCGGAGTATCTTGCATCGACCTTCCGGCTTGTGGAGAATGCCGGTCAGCATAGTGTCTCCCTCTGCGTAAGTCCGTTGTGAGCCGGTTTGTTCAAACTCTTGATTTGGACCTGAACGACGGTTGCCCGCAAAGGCGCCCAGCACGCCATAGCCAATCGAGCACCTGAGCTGAACCTAAAGTTCGGATTCGACGGGATCTTTCGATAGCATAGACGTGACTTCACCGGTAGCGTATTCGCTTGCTTAACGCAAATGGATGGACACAAGGGCCGCTAGGTATCGTTCAACAAATGTCCGCGAATTTTCTGATTACCGGAATGTCTGCCACAGGCAAGTCGTCGGCGATCGCCGAGCTTCGGCACCGTGGATTTCGGGGCATTGATGCTGACGATGGGTTCTCGGAGGCTGGCCCAGAAGGCGACTGGGTGTGGATCGAGTCAAGAATCTCTCAACTTCTATCGGAGTCATGTGATGAGCCACTTTTTCTGTCCGGATGCGCATCAAACCAAGGCCGTTTCTACCCCGAGTTCGACCGAGTCATCTTGCTGGTTGCACCCGTAGAGGTGCTTTTGGCCCGGCTGGAGCAACGCCAAAGCAACACCTTTGGGAAATCAGCGACCGAGCGAGCTCGTATTCTCGCCGACTTAGAAGAGTTTGAGCCGGTGCTGCGCCGATCGTCGCATGTCATCATCGATACATCGTTTCCTCTTTCCGAAGTCGTTGACCAGATTCTATCTGCCGCTGGACTTTCTGAGTGACCCAAAAGTGGTCTAGCTCATTCGTACGGAAAGGGCGTTCTTTCTCGCCAGGCCTCCAAGGGCGCCAAAATTCTCCTCCCTGTCAAAAGGACTCCGTTCGAAGTGCGCGGTGGGTTTCTCAGGTTCGAACCAGAGTTGATCTTGCTCCGGTTCAGCAAGATCGCCCAAGGTATCAGCAGTTGACAACTCCTCAGCAAACAGACAATACTTAACTGTGTGGTTAAGTATTCGGATCGCGAGCTGGACGAAGTCTTTCGAGCCCTGGCAGACCCCAATCGGCGTCGGTTTGTAGCGTCGCTGAACTCAGGGGAGAAAACCGTCAGTCAGCTGCACGAGACATCGGACATGTCACTTGTAGCAGTCATGAAGCATCTGGAAGTCTTGGAAGCAAGCGGGTTGATTCGCACGGAAAAGCGTGGACGGACCAGGTTTTGCGCCCTCCAACCGGAGCGCCTACAGAATGCCGAAAACTGGCTGAACCAGACTCGAACCTTCTGGAGCCAAGCTCTGCGCCGACTGAACGACCACTTCGAAAACAACAATGACTAACACCTTCTCTGTGCTGGACCTCTCGACGGATGATTCGACTCTGGTCCTCTCTGCACAATACAACTTCCCGATTGATCGTGTCTTCTCTGCCTGGCTCGACCCAGAAGCCCTGATGCACTGGATCAAGCCAAACCCGAGCTGCAATATTGAGATCCTCGAGTTCGAACCCAGGGTCGAAGGAGCGTTCCGGATCAACATGATCATGGACGAAGGAATTTTCGGCTATTCGGGCGTAATGAAAGTAATCGACGCACCCAACAGAATTGAAATGACCTGGCAATGGGACTGGTCTGAAGATGAAGAGCCGTACCCGGAGACCTACCTCACAGTCCAATGCGACGAGATTGACGGGGGGACCCGGTTGACCCTCACCCATGAGCGGATGCGCTCTGTCGAATCCAGAGACTCTCACAGCGAAGGGTGGACCGGCTCGCTCACGGCACTTTCTGAATACTTGGAGGCAGCATGATTCCAGAGCAAACAGCACACAATGAGCTTTGTCGCAACCAGATGCGCTACGCCCACCAGCGAATGCGAGCGACGTTTCTGGCAGTGCCAGAGGACAAGGTCGATTGGTCTCCCACACCAACCGCCAAATCTGCGCTGCACATTGTCTCCCACTGCGTCGACGCAAACACGCAGATTGCCCGTGCCTTGATGGGGGGCCCGGGACCCCAGAATTCCAATTGGGAATTTAAGCTATCAAGCAAAGAAGAGGCGCTCCGAGAACTAGATCGAAGCGTTGCCGAGTTCGATCGAGCGTTGGAGATCATGTCTCCAGAACTCTACGCAAGCTCGGCAGAGACCCCGGTTGGCGCGGCTCCTCTGCACGAGATCATGCACTTCATGGGCTTCCATCTCGCGGAGCACGCCGGACAGATCGATTACTTACAAACTTGCTGGGACGACCAAGAATCCAGATACCCAGAGAACTAGAAAATGAAACACCAATTCGCAAAAAACACCGTTAGCCTCATGTTCAACACCGAGGCAGAAGAAGCCGCCACATTCTATGCGGCAACGTTCCCCGATTCTTCAGTCGACCGAGTCGTCCGGGCACCAGACGACTACCCCGCAGGCAAGAAGGGAGACGTGATGTTCGTGTTGTTTACTGTAGTTGGAATCCCCTGCATTGGCATTAACGGCGGAGATCAATTCCCACACAACGGGGCCTTTTCATTCCAGATTGCCACGGATGACCAAGCTGAAACCGATCGCTACTGGGACGCCATCGTCGGAAACGGTGGCAAGGAAAGCGAGTGCGGATGGTGCGACGACAAGTGGGGCCTCTCCTGGCAGATCACTCCCCGAGCGTTGACCTCCGGCCTCAGTAATGAAGACCCTGGTGTAGCGCAGCGAGTGCTCGCAGCGATGATGACCATGCAAAAAATCGACGTCGCCACAATCGAAGCAGCAGCCCGGGGAGAAAACCCGTAAACAACCTCGCTTCACGCCTCTAGCTCGCCCAAAGCCCGACCAGCCGTTGCCGGTCCGATCTGTTTCGGGTGATACTTGGCGCTAGAGGCAGATTGAGGATTGGGCAAGGTCTTACAAGCGCTAGCTGTTTTCGGCGGGACGATTGGGCTCGCGTGCCTTCTTGGCATCGCTTTGGATCTGGTCACAGCGAACTTTGCCGTTGAGTACTTTACCGTCCATCACCCGACACTGGTTGAGAGTGAATCGCCCTGGGTTATGGCGCTTGTCTGGGGAGTTGTAGCAAGCTGGTGGGCGGGCGCAATCGCAGGGGTTTCCTTAGCGCTCGTCAACCTTCGAACCCAGCTCCCAGCACTTCGGGTCCTCCACATGGTGGCGGTTGCCTGCGGTGTGGTTTGGGTTCTGGTGATGGTCGTACTTGCAAGCGTTTACGTGCTCTCGGGATTCTTTTCTTTTGAGTCGCTCTCCGTTAGATTTGACGAAGACCGACGGTTGATAGCGGTTAACATTGCCCACAGGTGCATGTACTTGTTCGCCGCTCTTGGGACGTTCGTGGTGGCGGTCAAAATGTCGTTGATTCGCCATAGAGAGTCAACGCGCCGCTAGACACTAGAGCCCCATATCCATGTCAGGTTGTTGCTGCCAGCCGGACCACACATTCACCCACGCCGTTGCCTTCAGTCGAGATCACCCGCCAAACCAAGCCACCCCAAGAGACCTCATCCCCCAGAACCGGAGGCCGGTCCAGCAGCATCAACACGAGGCCACTGACGGTCTCTACTTCCTCGTGCTCCTCATCTAGCCCAAACTGCTCGCAAACATCCGTAACCCTTGCCGTACCACTTGCCATAACGCTGCCAGTCGGAAGTTTCCGAATCTCCGCAACGTCATCGAGGTTGCCTACCACCTCGTCGTACAGATCCTCGATGGTCACGATTCCCGCAAGGCCGCCTTGCTCATCGAGCACTCCCGCAATCTGGGTTCGGTAATCGGACATCTTCGCCAGCACACTCTCAAGGGTCGAGGTGCCGGGCACCAGTGGCAACGGCCTGACTTCAGACCGATTCAGCACCCCGTCGTCCTCCACATGGCCGACGATATCACGAACGTGAAGCGCACCTACGGGAACGTCGATCGAGCCATCATAGACGAGGTACCTGGTGTGCGGATGGGTTCGAACGAAGTCGAGAATCTCCGGCCAGCTTTGGCCAAGACGAAGCGCATCGACCTTTACCCTCGGCACCATCACATCGGAAGCGGTCAGCTCTTCAAAATCGAATAGTTCCTGCAAAACCTTTGCCGCTGTAGGGTCGAGTTGACCGAGTTCAGAGCTTTCCTTGATGATGATGTCGAGTTCCTGGGTCGAGACCAAGCTCTCCACCTTGTTATACGCCCTTTCGATTCTCATCAAACGCAACACCGCATAACCTAGCCCATTCAGAGCTGCAATGAGAGGAAAGAAGACGAACTGCGTTAGGCGTACTGGCGTGACCAAGGCAGTTGCCACCCTAGCCGGGCTCATCAGCGCCAGTGCTTTCGGAATCATCTCGCCCAATACAATGTGCAGGTAGGTGAGCAGTACAATAGCGAACACGCTGGCAATAACGTGGGCAGCCAACCACTGCGCCCATCCGAACGACTCAAAAACCGGCGCAAGCCATTCTGCAAAGGAGTGTTCCGCGTACATACCCAGACCGAGGCTTGCCAGCGTTATGCCCAACTGGGCGGTTGCGATGTACCGGTCTTGCATCCGTGGATCGGTGTAAAGCCTGGCCAGGTACCGTGCCGACCCGTTTCCCTTCGTTGCCATCTGCTCAATCTGGGGCCGAGGGGCACCGACAGTCGAGAATTCGGCGGCAACGAACAAGCCATTGACAACGATCAGCGCGACGGAAACGCCAGCTACAACAGCGATGTTAATCTCTGCCATTTTCCTCCTCAATCGGTCGCAGGCGGACCAACTCGATCGAGTGCCGGTCTAACGTTTCTATCGTCGCTTCGCACTTGCCTACCCGCACTTCATCCCCTACTACTGGCACTTTCGAAAGAGCTTCGGCGAGGTACCCGCCAAGAGTGACCGCCTGCGGTGACTCCACTTCTCCCGTCCACTCCTCTAGTTGGTACAGGTGGGTTTTGCCCGAGACCAGAAGAGAGCCATCTTCTTCTTGAACCTGGGGCATTTCTCGGGTCTTAAACTCGTCGTCGATCGAGCCGAACATCGCAGAGAGAACGTCTTCGAGGGTCACCAAGCCCTCGAACCCTCCATGCTCATCAAGCACAAACGCCTGGCTGGATCCGAATTGCTTGAATACATCAAGCAACGAACTAGAACTCAGATTTGGTGGGACAATGGCAGCGGGTCGCACCAGACTTTGCACTGTTGTCTGTCCTTTGCCTTCAAGGTCTGCCCGCAGAACGTCTTTGGTGTGCACCATCCCAACTGCGCCATCGATGTCGCCTTCATACGCAACTAGCTGCGTGTACGGGCTCAACATCAACATCTTCATCGCGTCATCGACGGTGCACGAGATCGGGATCCCGTGCACAATCGGGCGAGGTGTCATTAGCTGTCGGACCGGCAACTTACTAAGCTTTAGCGCCGTCTTTAGTCTGTCGTCTTGCTGTTCCGAAAGAACCCCGCCAGCTGCGCTCTCCGATATGATATGCCCCAGTTCCTCAGCGGAATGAACGTGACCATGGGGCACCGGCTTTGCACCAAAAAGTCGAAGAATGAAGAACGCCGTACCGTTGGTGAGGAAGATAAACGGCTTGAGGATTTTTGCAGAGACTTGGATGGGCCAATAAGTTGCCAGCGCCGTCGACGTTGGATGCTGCAGCGCAATCGATTTCGGCACCAACTCGCCGAGAATCATTTGGAAGAGTGTCAGTAGCACCAAAACGATCACTGCAGAGACGGTCTGAGCCGCTGCGATCTGCAGTCCATCCATGCTGCTGAGCATCGGCGTTAGTGCTTGGGCAAGGTTTGATTGACCAAACGCACCTAGGACAAGACTTGAAGCAGTGATGCCGATTTGGCACGTGGCAACATAGCGGTCGAGCCCTTTGGGATCTTTCAGCAAGACCAGCAATCGCTGGGCAAGCGCGTTGCCCTCTTCGGCCAGTTGTTGAACTCTGGAGCGGCGGGTGCTTACGGTGGCAAACTCTGCAGCCACATAGAGCGCATTGATTAGCACCAGGATGATGATGATCAACAGTACGGTCAAGAGTTATGCTCCATGGCCGTCGGCACTATCAGGATCCACTTCGCGCTAGAGTATTCCTTAAAATGCCGCTTCTTATTGCGGAACACGGCGGCGCAGCAGAAGCGAGTTGGTGACAACGGAAACCGAACTAAGCGCCATAGCTGCAGCGGCGAACATCGGCGTCAGGATTCCCAGCGCCGCCAAGGGGATCATCGTGACATTGTAAACAAACGCCCAAAAGAGATTCCCCCGAATCGTGCCTACGGTCTTTCGACAAAGGGTTACCAATGCCGGAAGCGCCAGCAGGTTGGAGCGCATGATGACAATATCCGCTGCTTCAACGGCAACATCAGTGCCGGTGCCAATGGCAATGCCAACATCTGCGGCGGCAAGCGCTGGCCCGTCATTGATCCCATCCCCGACCATCGCAGTAACGCCACCCTCGCTAAGCCTACGAATCTCCTCTAGCTTCTGCTCCGGGGTTGCCTCGGCAATCACCTGGTCCACCCCAACTTCTGCTCCGATCTTCTTTGCAGCCGCGTTTCGATCGCCAGACAGCATCACCGTTCGGATTGACTGATCCTTCAGCCTGGCAATAGCCTCGCGCGCGGAGGACCGAATCACGTCCCCTGCGGCGAACCAAGTAACGGCTTTGCCTTGAACCAGGAGCGCAAACACGATCAACCCTTCCTCAATCCACCGGTCTACTATCTCTGGCAGCCCCGTTTCAACATGCCGCGACGAGACAATTTCGACCTGTTGTCCTTCGATGGTGCCCGAGATTCCCTTCCCAGGTGTTGCCCTTACATCTTCGACCAGCGGTATATGCAGTTCCCTCTCTGCCGCCGCATCGATAATGGATGAGGCTATGGGGTGAGTACTTTGCGTTTCGAGCGCGGCTGCCATCGCCAGCGCCTCATCGCTAGAGAAACCTTTCAGTGTTTCGGTGAACTTGAGTTGGGGACGCCCCACCGTCACGGTGCCAGTCTTGTCGAACACCATCGTCTTTAACTTCGCTCCTCGCTCTAGGGCTATGGCGTCTTTGAGTAGCAAGCCTCGCTCGGCTCCTAAACCAACTCCCACAATTAACGCCGTTGGTGTGGCAAGGCCCAACGCACAGGGACAAGCAATGACTAATACCGCGATGGCAGCGAGGACTCCAGGGGTCCAACCTCCGCCGAGGAAAGCGTGCCCGAGAAGAGTCAAGACCGCGATTCCGATTACCACCGGCACGAATACTGCTGAGATTCGGTCAACCAGTGCCTGAATTGGGGCCTTCGACCCTTGTGCCTGGGTAACCAGTTCGGCTATCTGTGCCAATCGGGTTTTCTCCCCAACCGCAGATAACTGAACTTCAATCGTTCCGTTCATGCAGAGGGTGCCTCCGGTTACCTGAGAGCCATCAGACTTCAGGACCGGCTCAGGCTCACCCGTAAGCATCCCTTCGTCCACTTCCGACGAGCCTGAAACCACCTCTCCGTCGGCAGGAATGTACTCACCAGCGCGAACCTGAACCAAGTCACCTGTTGATAGCGTGTCGAACGGAACAGTTTCCCACTCGTCGTCTTTGCCTCTTCTGCGGGCAGTTTTGGGAAACAAACTCAGGAGTTGGCCGATCGCCCGCCCCATCCGTTTCTTCGAGCGCTCTTCCAAGTACTTGCCGAGAAGGATGAGGGTCACGATCACCGCACCTGTCTCGATGTACTGGCCCATCGATTGGTGCTCCGGCATCCCTCGATGCAGGAACATGGTTATGATGCTGATAACGAGCGCAGCCGTGGTACCCAGAGCCACAAGAGAGTCCATCGTAGGAGCACCTCGAAAGAGTGCAGGAAACCCACGGGCTATGAAGCCACGGCCGCAAAAGAGGACCACCACCGCGCCGCCGGCAATCAAGAGCCAGTTCAGCCACTCTGGTCGAACATGCATCCCCATCGAGACCGCCACTATCGGGATCGTCAGCGCCGCTGAAAGAACGAGATTCGAGGGGAAAGACCTGCCCTCGTCGTGTTGTTCTTTCAGAGCTGATTGAACCGGTTCGGCACCATAGCCGATTGAAGTGAGTGCTTGCTGGAGTTGTCCGATCGGAACGGGCTGCTCTAAGTGAACTGTCGCACTGTGTGTGGCAAAGTTGACTTCTGCGGAGGCTACACCTTCGACTCGGTCGAGTGCCTTTTCAACACGTACAACACATGCACTACAGTGCATGCCATCAATCTGGAGACGAACGGTCTCAGGATTGGAGCTGAGCTTCGAAGCCGGCACGATCGATTGCTGCTAGCACCTCGGGAATCAGAATGTCATCCTCATGCTCAATTTCGACCAGGTTTTGGTCTCGATGCACGTAGACTTTTTTCACTCCACCTACCCCGGTCAACACAGTGCGAACCGATTCTTCGCACTTCTCGCAGACCATTCCCTGAACTTCTAGTTGAATCATGAGCTATACCCCTTGGGGGTATATAGGATACCCGCTGCGTTACCCATATAGCCTCTTGAAGAGGGTTCGCAGTTCGTTCAGCAGCTCCTCTTCTGTAAGTTGAGCCGCCTTTGGATGAGCCTGCTCGTCTCGGCAGATGACGCAGTGCTGCAAGTGATTTAGCGAAACCTCGATGGCAACTTGTTCTAGCGCGGAACGGGCAGCAGCAACTTGGGTGAGGACATCCATGCAGTACTCATTCGCCGCGACCATGCGGCGAATCCCTTGCACCTGACCCTCAATTCTGGCCAGGCGTTTATCGAGGCTGTTTGCGCCCCCTGCCTGGCCAGAATTGGTCTTTGGGTCGCTTATTCGACCACCCGTACTACTCGGATCTCTTTGGGCGCCGGCCAACCCATGAAGGTCACCGGAATGGGTTCCGGAGTCGCGAACCAGGGTTTACCGTCGTTGTCCTTCCAATAGATCACCAATTGGTGAGTGGCGCCTGCCAGCCATTTGGTAGTGTCGTAGGAGAGGTTAAAGTTAACGGGTGGGCTGTTCGAATCGATTCGGGCCACATCAAGAGTCGCCCAGACGTTCATCGACTGCTTCTCTTGCAATTCAAAAGTGACAAACGAACCTTCTGGCATCAAGATTCGCTCGAGGTAGAACACTGAGCCCGAAAGCGTAATCGTTGAGGGCACGGAACCTCCTTGAACCACAGAAGCCTCCATAAGTGAAACAGTTCGGTTTCGGAAACCTGCAGAAGTTACAGGAAGTGGCGCTGGAGCGACATAGAGGGTTCTTCCATCGTTCTCGATAGTGAAGTTAAGGGCATAGGAACGGCCAGGGCGCAGATACCGCTCGGCAAACACCACGGAAAACGGTTGGGGCTGACCAAACACGTTGACCGACCGGCTTGCCACGGTCTCGGTGTTGGACGGCGATACGATCTCCACAAGATCAATGACCAGTTTAGATGTGCCTGTAGGGACGACCGTGTTGCCCTGCCAGGTTGCCTGGCCCGCAACGCGGAAGAACTGCGCCTGTGCCTCGCTGGCGCTAAAGGCGAACATGCCGGCAAACAAGGCGAGCACGAAAATGAGCAATCCGTTTCTTCTCATGCCTACAGTTTCCACCATTTGCCAGAAACTTGGCTAATCTTTTGCTGAACGCATCGCGCCTCCCTCGCGTCTTAGGTAGAAGATGGCTTCCTATAGCGAGCTACGAACTAAGCTCTCCAAGATTCGCGGATCTCATGAACCACCAACCGAAAAGACCAAGAAGCTCTATGAGCTGGTGGATGAAGTTCGCGACACGGCGACTCAGTTAGGTGAAGTAGCTTCGGCGCTGATTCTCGATGGCAAAGAAGAGCAAGGGTTCAAGATGCAGCAGGCGAGCCGCCAAGTGCTGGAGTTGAACGTCGAAATTAGAGAGCTCATCAGCGAGTTGGAGTAAGGGGTTAGGCGAATGAAGGGATTGAAGAGAAAGGGCTGCATATGGGGATGTTTCGGTGCCTTCGCCGTTCTGATCATTCTGACGATCGTGTTTTGGAACACGGTTTCTGTGGTGTTCCGGATCGTGGAGCCAATGGTTACTCCTATGCAGACCCGAACCGTTTCGGGGGATAGCAGCGACCGCCTGATGGCGATCCAGACCGCACTCGAGCTCTACCATCAAAGCGAAGGACATTATCCAGATGTCGACGGATGGATGGAAGAGGTTGAGCGCAGAATTCGCTCGGCAGACCTGCCCGACGAGGAGGCAAAGCTTCTTTTGATTCGGCCTGGTGTTGAAGATGGGTACGGCTATGCGCTGAACGAAGCATTTGCTGGCCAGTACTTCGAAGATGTACCGAATCACGAGAAGACGGTCTTGGTTTTCGAATCCTCAGATACCAGTCGAGACGCATCTGGCGCACCAGAAACTGCTGGATTGCCTGGCGGCATCGGAGTCACGAGTTCTGGTTCTGTAAAGGAACTTCGTCAGTAAAGTTCTCCGGCAGTCCAAGGGACTTCCTTATCGCTGGTTCAAGCACTCCGAGATCTCAGACGTGCGGAAGTAATTGTAATCCCTTCCATGCGCTGTGGCTACGGCCCGAGCTAAGTCAAGTCTTCGCTAAAGAGAGACTTGAGCTAGTGATAGCTGCTCGGCGAAAGGCCGTAAAGCGAGCGACTTAAGTGGCTGTACTCAAAGAAAAAGGGTGGGACGCTTTCGCGTCCCACCCTACCGTTCAGCTAGAACGATTCTCGGTCCTTACAGATTTGAAGTTCCCAAGATCTTCCAGTCGACCGGGCCCTCTCCAATTACACCTGTGCCTGTGACTGCGCCAGAGGAATCGAGATTCCAGAAGGCCACGAGTCTGTTGGCGGTGTTGTAGAAGAGAAGTCCAGGATCACCTGCGGAGTTGAACGAGCCAACGCCGACCAGTCGCCAGTCAGCACCGCTGTCGCCGACAAAGATCGAGCCGGAGACTGCGAAGCTACCGTCGAGCGTCCAGATGTAGACGTCGCCGGAGGCGTTCTGGAACATGAGGTCCTGAGTCGGACCACCGGTCACAGAACCACTGCCGCGAAGTTCGAAACCAGCCGCTGCAGAACCCACTATCGGTGTACCGATCACGTCGCCATTTTCATCTCGGAGCCAGATGGCAACCATTCCGTCTGCAGTATTGAACCACAGGAGGTCGGTCACTCCATTGCCGTCGAAGTCAGCGGCGCCGCGAATCTGCCAGCTGAATGCAGGCGGTTGACCACCTGTACCAGCGGGGAGCGGAGTACCGTCGGGCTGAACTTCCCAGAAGGCAACGAGGCCAGGGATCGAGAAGCCAGGATCGGTGTTCTGCCAGATGAGGTCATCCGTCGGACCACCTGCGATTTGACCGAATGCTCGGACTTCCCAGGTTGCAGGAGCAATGTCGACGACCACGACCGGAAGCACAACGCTACCGTTCTCGGTGCGCCAGCCAACCATAAGTCTGGGCAGAGGGCCGGAATCCGGACCTTCCCACATGATGGTGGACTTGGCAACCGCTCCCGCATACGGGTTGTCAACGATCGAAGGACCGTTCTGACCCATGAATGCGAAACCGGTTCCATTCGGCGTGAGCATCAAATCTCTCGAGCTACCGCCCGTGAACATTCGTCCTGTGAGCGTGCCGATCTCGCCAGCTGCGTTGGAATCCCAGAATCGGATCTGGCTGTTTACACCAGCGCCATCTGCAGCAAAGGAGCCGAAACGAACGTTGTCAGGCAACCAAGCAATGCCAGTTACCGTGTTCGTATGGTTTGTACCGAGGACAGTTGAAACTGAAAGGTCGGACAGATCATTAAACGTTCGAACTTCAGCAACTCCAGCAGCAAGGGCATGACCTGCAGCAATTCGAAGTCCGTCTGGGCTGTATCGAACAATTGAGACAGCAGCGGACATAACCGAGCTAGAACCAGCGATAGTCATGTTATTCTCACCTGGGACAACATTCAAGATATAGACCCTGTGATTGCCGGCTTCACTTGTTCCAACTGCAATCTGGTTAGCAATCGGGGATCGATCGAGCGACCAAATGCCTCCGAGGCCCACGAGGCCCGCAGGAGACGAACTATATAGAGTTCCATCCGGGTTGTACACCCTTACAATTCCCGAGTTACCAGCAACTGCTATCCGCGTGTTTGCTCCATCTTGGTACCAGTTCACATAGAACTCAGCGCTGGCGAAGTCGATGGGAAAGGTCGTTACGACTGCGCCAGTGTTTGCTTTAAGGATGAGCATTTGCGCTGCACTCGCGAAGCCAGTGGAGACCGCAATGTGAGACCCATCTGGTGAGTATGCGAATCCGAGAGCGGTTCGACCAGCTTCGGGAATGTGATAAACCCACTTCAAGCTCTGGTCAGTCAGGCTGATGCAGCTGACGAAGTTGAAGGTTGGTGCACCAAACCACGTACCGGAAACAATAAACTGGTTGTCGGGTGAGATCGCAAGTCCTCGTCCACCACCAAGGCCATGTCCTGCAAACTCACCAACATAACCGCCGGTTGTAGCATTGTAGAACTCAAGCGCCGATGGCCGAGCGTTCTCGGGAACCGTAGCAGCGCTACTTGTACCGAGAACCATATAGGTCATGTCGCCCGGTGCGAACGATACGCCATTAACGGCCGTCATTGTGGTGACCGGGTATGTCGCCAAGATAGCTCCAGAAACCCGGTTAACAACCTGGATGTCCGTCCCAGCAACGGTCACAATCAGCGACTTGTCTGAATTGAACGAAAATGTCGTCGAACCGCCGTTAAGTCCGATCGGAGAGCCGTTAAGTGAAACGGTCGATCCAGAAACGGTCCAGCGTCGAATTGTGCTGTCAGGTACCAGACCAGACGACACTAAGTTTGTGTTGTCAACCCAGCGGACTGTGAAGACAGTGCCCGTGTGGGAATCCGCAATGTCAGTGATCCAAGTCAGTGATCCGTCCACAGCGCTCAGGCCGCGAACTCGTCCGTCGTTGTTACCAACAGCAACGGTGTTACCGTCCGGTGACCAGGAAAGGAACTGAGCGTTCGTGCCGGGAAAGTCCACGTTGTTCTCCCAAACGGGAGCGCCCCAGCTGCCGACGTTGTAAACGCGGACCGCCGAAAGCGGAGTCCAGTGCGAAACTGCCAACTTGGTTCCATCTGGCGAAAACGCAACGCCACGCGAAGTTGCAGGAACTGCAATCGTTGTGACGAGGTCGCCGGTGTTGTAATCGAACACCTGAACGCCATTAACAGTCTGGTTCGCAACCGCGATCAGCGACATGTCTGGGCTGATCGAGGTGCCACGGACTGTGGCAGCGGTCGGAACGTTGGGAACGGCGAATTGTCTAACGGCTCCACCATCAGAAAGTCTGCGCAAGACTGCGCCTCCAGCGGGCCCACTAGTTACCACGTGGGCGTTGTCCGGAGCGACTTCGATGTTGAACCAAGGAAGAAACGAAGTGTATTGGAGGTCGGCTGGTGCTGCAAATGCTGCGCCCACCAAGCCAGCCGCCAAGACACTTGTACCGAGAATTCTCGTAAGTGCTTTGTTCATTTTTCTCCTCTGAGGAATTGGAGAGTCCCCATCGTAGAGGGCTCCCACATGATTATAGCAAGTTCGCGATGAATCGCACCTGCAACACTATTGATGTAAGTGGCTTAGCATTATCCTGACGACAGTGTCAGCCACGTTTCTCTTTGTGTAGTCTTCTGGCGGGTCCCATTCAGGTGGAGAAGCCAGAACCAAGCGAACGAGCCGAACAATCTGCTCTCGATCGGCTCCAGAAAGCACGTTGCTGCCCACTTCGGTGGTCTCCGCACGCTCGGTTACGTCTCGGATCGTAACGTTCGGTACTCGGAAGATGCAAGCTTCCTCTTGGACCGTTCCGCTGTCCGTCAACACGCACGCAGCGTTTTTCTCAAGCTTAATAAAGTCCAAAAGCCCAAACGGCTCCAAGAACTGAACCAACGGATTGGAAACTTGAATGCCTTGCTGTTCCATCCGCACCCTTGTCCGCGGATGGGTGCTGATGATAACCGGCCAGCCGTAGTCTGCCGCCAGCTGCTCGAACGCAGACACATATTCTCGCAGTCGCTCCGGGACATCAACGTTCTCGGCGCGGTGAAGAGTCACCAGGAAGAACTGCTTCGGATAGACTCCGAGTTCGCTCAAGATGTTTGAAGCAGCAATCTTGGGCTCAAAGTGCTCTAGCACCTCCAGGATCGGGTTTCCGGTCACGAAAATTCTCTGCCGCTCAATGCCCTCTCTGATAAGATTTTCCTTACTTCTCTGAGTGTAAGGCATCAATACCGTACTGGCGTGGTCGATCAGCCGCCGGTTGAGCTCTTCCGGTATCCGGTCGTCATAGCTTCGGTTCCCAGCTTCCATGTGATACACCGGGATGCCCCGACGGGCTGCAGGGATCGCTGCGAGCCCGCTGTTGGTGTCTCCCAGGATCAATAGTTTGTCTGGTTGGGTCACTTCAAAAAACCGATCAGCCTTCTCGATGATCTGACCCGCTTGCTCACCGAAACTCGAAGACTGAATACCCATATGGTAGTCGGGCTTTCGAACGTCCAGCTGTTCGAAGAAGATGTCGCTCAGGTTCGGATCGTAATTCTGACCCGTAAATACGAGTGACTGGTCGCAAAACTCATCGAGCAGCGCGATTACCCGTGAAAGCCGGATGATCTCAGGTCGGGTACCGAATAGGGTGACGACTTTCATAAGCCAGCGCGAATGGTACCAGTAATCAGATGCTGAACCTGCCTGACTCTAGCCATGCTCGAAGCGAAGCTCGCAACTTCTTTGCGACACCGAGGTTCCCAAAGAGGGTGTCTTTCTGTCTGGGTTCGATCTTCAACTTGAACGGGTCATTCCCGATCGTCCCGTCAATCACGCTCCAGCCTCCTAGGCCCAAAATCGTGTGCACGTTTGGCGAAAAGGACACCTTCGCAACGTCAACTCGGTCGATAACAATGGAGTAAAGCTCGCCGGTTACGATGAGCTTCTGGTCTTCGACCCACAAAAATCCTACATCCTCGTGCGGATCGAGGGCGCTGGCAAACCCCGGCGTTGCGAACCCAACAAAGATCGCGTAAGGCGGTGCCTTGACTCGCCTTCTCATTTCCGATCGCATCTGAGAGTTCCGGAAGAGCCCCCAGGTGTTAAGGGCAAAGTATCCGCAAACAATCGCTGCTCCCATCCACACGTATGCCTGAACCGGGATCGGCTGAGATAGAAGCGCAAGAAGCAGTCCGTAACCAAAGGGAATCAGGAAAACAACGCCGGGGATCAGGTTCCCCAGCCACTTCCTTCGCGCGTTCCAGACGCTTGCATCCACGCGAAACAGGATAACAGATTCGGCGCCCGTCTCCTGTTGCGTCCTATAATCGAATCTCATTGTGGCGCGCAGCAAGCTGAAACTCGTCGGCTACAGCATCGGTCAGGGTGGCTTGAAAACTCTGATCAGCCAGTTCTCCAAGAAGGGCGGGGGCATCATCACCTCCGACTCTGGTGGGCTGTTGCGAACTGCCCGAACCTATCTCGATCCGGACGAAGATCGCTGCCAGATCAAGACGTTCCAGGAGCTTGTGGGATGGTGCCAGTCGATGCTGTTCGACAAAGACCTTAGGGTCGCTGGCTCCGAGGTTCAACGCGCCACCCTCCTCGCAGCCTGCCAGGCGTCAAAGGACCCGGAGTTTGCCGAGGCAAGCCGCTGGCCAGAGTTCACCGAGGTACTTGGAGAAACTTTCAGCCTGCTAAGGGGCTACGGGGTTAACGAACACAACTATGCTGCCCCGCAGGTTCCGTCGGCGCTTCGCACAAAGCTAGCCTCCCTGTTTTCGATTGAAGCGAATCAGCTTGAACTTCTTCACCAACTGAAGTTCTACAAACAGCACGAGGTCCTGGCAACCTTTGAGGATTCTTCCATTTTGCGCCTCCCAGAGGAGCCAATCTTGCTGATTGTCGCTGAAGAATTCAGACCTTCAGTAATCGAATGGGTACGAAATCTTGGAAGTGTCGGAGTTAACATCACCGTTGCTCTCGAAGGCTCACCCACGGCGCCTTCGGCGATTTCGCGACTATGGCGAAGCCACTTGGGAGAGCCTGAGAAGGGAGTTCAGCCGGTAAGCAAAATCTTACTGGCACTTGAAGGGGATTTTGCGGCAGAAAGCGAGGTGGAAGTAACGCTCGTCTCAACGCCCAATGTTTCTGAAGAGTGCGACTGGGCAGTCCGTCACTTTTCGCAAGATCCAAAATCCTCCGCCGTGTTCGTCACCAGCGCCGAGAGCTACAACCCGTTAATGGAGGCTGCTGCAAGAAAGCATGGTGTCAAGCTCAGCGCGTTTCGTAGCCAGCCGTTGAGAACCGACCCCTGGGTCAACCTCTTGTGCCATCTGTTCGAGGCGCTCGCCTTCCGGCAGCCTCACCTACTCATCCGGTTCTTTGCTTCTACCTTCAACCAGTTTTCGGTGGAGTTTGCGCAGACCGCCATTGAGATGATGCGAAGACCGCGAGGCGATATCCTAGAGCAGCTCTCCGCCTTGGAGCCGGTGGACTTTGAGAGGGACCAATGGTTCCTAGCGGTACTGGATTGGTGCTTCGACCTTCGGTCAACGCGCCAAACCTACCTCGAGTGGGTCGAAGAGATGCGCTCTATAATTGAAGTCGTTCCATGGACGGATTCACTCGTCGAGGGCGACCCGTTGCTCGGCGAGCGCACCTCCCGGGCGCAGTTCAGATTCGTTCAGGCTCTCCGCACAGATGCCGAAGTGGCTCGACTGAGTTCGGACCAGGCAATCGACTTTTCCGCCTTCGTATACAAGGTTCGCAGGCTCGTCGAGACTTCAACCTCAACAGTTCCTCGCAAGAACTCCGACCACGAGGTCTTCTCTGATTCGTTCTCCTTGCCCAACGTTGATCACCTGATGGTGGTCGGAGCAACAGATGGAAACTTCCCTTCCAGAGCGGCAGAGTCTCCGCTGCTCGGCGACTCGGAGATGGAAGAGCTAACGCACGCCCTTCAGCTCTCAAACCCGCTTCCAACCTCCTCTTTCCGCTCTCAAATCAACCGCGACGCCGTTCTACGAACTCTAAACAGCGCCAATCGGTCGATCCATCTTTTGTATCCGAGAGTTCAAGATGACCGGCAAGCCGCACCCGCCCTCATTATTCAGAGACTGAAAACCGCTGGAATCAGAGTTCGATCGGTGGACACTCGGTTGCAGTCCTTTGAGCCGGTTCAGGATGGGTTTGCTACCAGCTTTGACCGGCGCATGAACGAACTGCTCCAGATTCCGCCAAAGCCTTTGCCCCTTCCTGTTCTGCAAACCGACGAAGGCAGGCGACTTAGGCAGTCTGTGACGACAAAGCCGGTCGACTACGGAGCCGTGCTTAGCGCCGTCGAGTGCCCCTTCAGAAGCACTATGGAGCGGCTACGGGTGCCTGTCCGGTGGAGACCAGCAGTTGAGCGGATCTTCTCTACCATCCCCGCCGAAGCGAAACTGGGTGAGCAGCCAGACCGCGAAACGGCGCGAAAGGTGCTTACAGAGGCAATCGACAGAGTGGTAGAGAACCTACGGGCCGACCTCTCCGATGAAGTTCGCTTCCAGGCTAAAGTTCGGGCACTGGCTACCATCGACGAATGGGTGGCGGTTGAGTTCGCGCTTCGCGACCGATTCGTAAGATCAGCTGTCCAGCGAGATCTCAAACTTAAGGGATACGCACACTTCGGCGAAGCTCTTGAGCCGGTCTTGGTAGAGGCAAGTGTGGACCAGTGGTTTGAGATTGAATTTCCAAAGGGGGTTGAGTTCGGAGCGAGAATTTATGACGGCCGCTCGATCCGTAGCCATCCAGGCTCCCAAAACGGAGAAGACTTTACCGAACTCTTCAAGCCGTATTTGAGACCCGTTCTAGCGGCGATGATCAAGCCAGAGGACCCGTCGCAGGTGCGCCCAAGGGTGATTGAGTACTTCACACCTGGCGGAAAAATTTGCTTCTGGCGGGGTCGAAGCCCTGGTGGACTTCCGAAGTCTGCACTCGTTATGGACCGCGACCTTACAGCAAACGAAGACCTGACGAAGTTTGTCCTTGAGGTACTCAACGACGCATCGGAGGTCTTGCGGTCTGTCTCGATTGAGCCCCGCCCAAGTCCTAAGGTCTGCCAGTTCTGCTCTTGCGCGGAGCTGTGCCGATCTGCACCAGACTTACGGGACAACCCGGACACCTTTGGAGGGCCTGCTTAGCCATGGGGTTCGACTTCACAGAAGAGCAGCTTCACGTAATCCGATCAAGGGGTGCAATGCTTCCTGTTGTGGCTACGGCGGGCTCCGGGAAGACTCGATGCCTGACTGAGCGTTACGTTCGAGCGGTACTGGATGACGCCATTCTGCCCTCCGAAATTCTTGCCATTTCATTTACCCGCGCTTCCGCCGCAGAAATGAAGTTGCGAATCGCTGGCCGGTTTCTTGAACTCGGCCGTTCAGACTTCGCAGCAGAAGTCGATGCCTCACCGATCCAGACTTTCCACTCCTTCGCTGAAAGCTTGCTTCGCGCAAACTCAATCGACTTGGGGCTCTCTCCTGGATTCGAAATTCTGGACGAAGGGCTGAAGAAGTCCTGGCTACGGCAGTCGGTTTCAGAAGTGCTTGCCGACATCTACCGAAACGAGTCTTCTTCTCTAGAGCGCGTTCGCGGGTGGGCGCATTTCGTGCCGTCTGGGCAGCGCAACGAGTTCGTGGAGACTCACTTGCAGAAGCTCGTCGACCTGCTCTTCGGAGGCGATCGAGGCATCGATTGGTATGAGAAGAACTACTCTTCTACCGAAACGGTGCTGCGCCAGTGGCTGGCGGCGGTGGGCGAATCTCCTCTTGCTGAAGACAGCTCGAGCACGGAACTGCGGTTTGCAGCAGAAGAGCGCTTCCCTTCGATGGACGATGAGGCGTGGAAGCGATGGATTGAAGAAGCGGAGGTGATTTCGTTCCTAGTTCGCGCAGCGTGCGAAGTCCAGAGGCGACTTCAAAGCATGATGACCGAGCAACAGAAGCTCGACTTTGGATTCCTGGAGCAACTCGCTGTCGAAGCAACGGTTGACAATGAATCGGTCAGAGAGTTCATCCGGGACCGATTCAAAATGCTGATGGTCGACGAGGCGCAGGACATCAATGTTCGCCAGCATCGTTGGGTTCGCGCCATGCCTATCTCAGACAAACTGCTGGTTGGTGACCCGAACCAGTCAATCTACCGGTTTCGCCATGCTAAACCGGAGTTGTTCCGCGAGCTGATTCGATCCGAAGAGCCTCTCACAATCTCCACCAACTTTCGGTCAACAGAACGGATTATTCGGTTAGTGAACGACCTCTTCTCGACTACTACAGGCTCTTTCGGAACGATGCGAAGCAGCGACTCTACTGCAAGCGAAGGAAGCATAGAAGCGTGGATCGCTGATGGGACCGACGCCACCTTTAAGCTCGTTGAGCATTTCAAGCGGGCGAACGACTCGGGGATTGGCTACGGTTCGATGGCGATTATTTGTGACCGTTGGGACGAAGGTCAGGCGTTCTACAAAGTGCTAAACGCTGCAAACGTACCAGCAAGGATCCTGGAGCAGTCGGAGACTGTCCATCGACGCCTGGAAATCCGGGACGTTGCGAACGCACTTGAGACGTTTCTCTATCCTCACCGAAAGCCGCCCCTGATAGCGCTTCTGCGAAGCCCGTACGTTGGGCTGAGCATGGACAGCATCCTTCTGCTCGCCCAGCAGCAAGACCTCTGGGCGTCTCTTTCTGATTTTGATTGGCCCATGCAGGAAGATGCCAAGAAGGCGGCAGACTTTCTTGTGTGGCACGAGAGGTGCAGAGATGTGATCCCCCGGTTGCCTGCCTGGGAGGCAATAAGTGTATTGTTTCATGAGTCCAACTGGCTGGAGACAGCCGCGCGCCTACCCGCAAGGGACACGGTGCTCCCCAACTTGCAGCAGCTACAAGCGCTCGCTTGTGCCAACCAAGACTGGGACCTCGACACCTTCATTTCACTTTCGGAAGAGCTGAAGCTGGAACGCCGGATCCACACTGTTGCCGCTACGCACGACGACTTGAAGAGTTCTATCCAGATATTGACCGTCCACCACGCAAAGGGCTTGGAATTCGATCTGGTTTTCGTGCCCTACGGAAAGCGAAGCACGAGCATCTATCTGGGCGAGTGGGTGCTTGAAGAAACGACAGGGATTCTGGCTTATGTACCGAGCAAAAATCACCTTGCGCCCGTGAGCGCTATTGTGAAGGCGATTGAGGCGGAAGAGAAGAGCGAAGCTCTGCGAAAAGAGTATGTGCGCCTCACAAGAGCGCGGAAGGTGCTCGCCTTCGAAGCACGCTCCGCAGACGTGAAGCGGCAGGGCCGGGTGTTGAGCTCAATCCTCAAGCCCAAAGGCATCGGCGTTAACTTTGCCGACCCAAGCCATTTGGTAGTCCGGTGGTCCGAGCTAAGCTAGCCGGTACAATCGCTTTCATGCGGTTCCGCATCGCCTGCTACCAGTTTTCACCCACTAAGGGTGACAAAGAGGCGAACCTAGACCGAGTCGCTGGCGCCATTCGAAAAGCAGCAGAAGAGCAGGTCGAACTTCTGGCTTTCCCCGAGACTTGCACCACTGGCTACTTCCTGGAAGGTGGAGTAGCAGAACAAGCCGATACACAGCATGAACTTGCAGCTAGTCTCGAACGAAGGCTAGCGGGCAAACTGAGCAAACCGGTCGATGCTGTAGTTGGCTTCTACGAAAAAGAGGGAGGTCAGCTGTATAACTCGGCTGCCTACCTTGAGTCCACGCCAACCGGAGTCTCTGTGCGCGCTTGCTACCGGAAGTTCTTTCTTCCAACCTACGGGGTGTTCGACGAGGCTCGATTTGTCGCTCCCGGAAACTCGCTCGGGCTAGTTCGCTCCCGTCTTGGAACGGTTGGGTTGTTGATCTGTGAAGACCTCTGGCACAGCCTTCTCGGTGACCTTCTCGCCCTTCAAGGCGCATCTATTCTTGTGGTCCCGTCGGCATCCCCAGCCCGAGGGTTTTCCAACCCGGAAGTCGGAAACCTCTCTCACTATAAGCGGATGCTGGGCGGCATCTGCGGTGAGCATGGGGTATTTGGAATGAACCCGCAGCTCTGCGGCTTTGAAGGTGGCAAAGGCTTTGTAGGACAAAGCTTCATCGTTGGGCCTTTGGGAGATGTGATCGCTTGCAGCGAATCTTGGGACGAAGCCATGGTGATCTCCGAATATGACTCCGAGATCGTCGCTGTCTGTCAGACCAATCTGCCGCTCTTGAGAGATCTTCGCGCTCGTTGGCGAGAGCTGCAGAGCATCATCTCGCAGATTCCTGAGGCGTAGAGGTAGCGAAGACGTAGTGCGAATATAGGTCCTTCCCTATCGGTTCTCGTTGAACCAGCTTCAGCCGAGGACTCTCGGCAACGGTTCCGGCGAGTTGGCCTTCCAGCCAGGTCGGTCCTGCTCCGAACACAACCGGTGCCTGGAAGAGATGAAGTTCGCTTGCCAGACCCGCCTTCATCACCCCGGAAACGGTCCTCGCGCCCCCTTCCACTAGCACCGCAATGTGACCCCTCCGAAACATCTCCACCGATAGCGCTATAAGGTCGAGCATTCCGTCCTCAAGGCGCTCCAATTCCACGATCTCGACGTTCCGCGCCGGAGAACTAGCCCGCCTTCCTTTCTCGCCGACCCACAAGGTCGAGGCAGCTCCGTCAAAAACATTCATTCGCTCGCTAAGTTTGAACTCAGGGTCGAGCACAACGCGAACGGGCTGGTTCGCAACCTTTAGGTGCCTGACGGTAAGGCGGGGATTGTCCGCTTCAACCGTGGCTCGACCGACGAGCACAGCGCCATACTCTGCCCTGAGCTGATGCGCCTTGACCCGTGCAGGCTGCCCAGTAATCCACTGGCTCTCCCCGTTGGGTAATGCGATTCGTCCATCGAGCGTAACGGCTGCCTTGATTCCGAAAACAGCTTGCTGCTGCCAGTGCGCTTCCAGAAACAACCGATTGGCCCAATAGGCTTCCGCTGCGCAAACCCCGGTCTCGACCTCTGTACCTGCAGATAGCAGCTTCTCTGTGCCGCCTTTCGCCTTAGGGTTGGGGTCGCTTACTGCAACCACCACCCGGTAGATGCCTGCTTGAATCAGGGCTTCTGAGCAAGGAGGTGTGCGACCATGGTGGTTGCAGGGTTCAAGAGTCACGTATGCGGTAGCGCCTCGCGCTCGATCACCCGCTTCACGAAGTGCCATCGCCTCGGCATGGTCACCGCCGGCAAACTGGTGGAATCCACGACCAATCACTTCCCCATCCTTCACCAAGATGCAACCGACGTGAGGGTTCGGGGCCGGGAATCCTCCCCGCGAAAGTTCGACCGCCATTTGCATGTAGGTCTTGTCTGCTGCATCACTCACTCGGTTCATCCCGCCCGAGCATTTTCCGGATGTTTTCTTTGCTCTCCTTGCGAACGTTTCGTTGTGTCACCTTCACTAGGATGTAGCTGCATACGCCAGCAACCATGATGGAGAGCAGAGAGCCGATTGCGACGGAAGCGCTTCGGACTGCATAGCCTTCCCTCTCAATGAGCGGGGCGTTCTGCTGGGGAGGCGAGCCAACGAGCCAGGGCCAAAGAACGATGAGCCCTACGCCGAGCGCGAGAAATCCGATGGTCAGTACTTTCCAGAGCATGCTTCTCTCAAGTTTTGCAATGCTTGCCTGAAGTCTGGCTGGGAAGTTACGTAGCTGCCGGAAACAAACACGTTTGCGCCAGCATCCCAGCACCGCCTTATAGTCTCTGGGTCAATTCCACCGTCGACTTCGATATCGCCTTCAAATCCTTCACTACGGATTCGCTCAATTTTGGGCAGCACCAGGTTGAGAAAGTGCTGACCTCCCCACCCGGGATTAACCGACATCACCAGAATTTGATCCAGTTCGCACAAGATGGTCAACACATTTTCAACAGGGGTCCCTGGGTTGATAGCTGCAGCCGCCCTTACGCCCCTTTGGCGCAGGTTCTGTGCCAAACGGCTTGAGTGGTTTGTTGCTTCTGTATGGAAAATCACAGTGTTGCAACCAGCCTCAATAAAGTCGTCTACCTGTAGCTCTGGTTCCACAATCATCAGGTGCGCCTCAAACGCCACCGGAAAGCGGTTCTTCATCGGTTCGATAAGAACGGGTCCAAAAGTGATGGGAGGCACAAACTGACCGTCCATCACGTCGAAGTGGATCCTGTCGGCTCCTGCAGCAACAAGTTTCTCTACAACTTCATACGCCCGGCTGAGATCTGCCGATAGAATGCTGGGCGCCAGCGATAAGGGTCGGCTAGTTTGCTGCACGCTGCTTTATCGGGTCTCCCACAGGTCTGTCGTTATAGTAGATCTGGAAACTCACTTCAGGGCTTCGACTCTCCGCAGAAGCCGTGATCTTGTCTCCGGGCTGGCGTACACCATCGAAGATAGTTCTCGTTCCTGAGTCGTCCGTTGCCTCTATACGGACCCGTATCGCAGAATCAGCCTCCAGTACAAAGTTGATCGAGAAAACCTGCTCGTTGCCCGTTCTGGGCGCAAAACTGGGCAAAGCCGACTCTGGTCGCTCTCCCGTCCACTCAGGTCCCCGGCTGATAGTGATTCGCACCGACTGCTGTTGGGCAAGTTTGCTGCCCGGAGCAGGGTTCTGGGTGATGACAGTTCCGTGGGGCTCGCTTGAACGTTCCCTAGTGACAGGCTCAGAGATGGTCAGATAGATCTCTTCCAGAATCTGCCTCGCCTCGTCATAGGTTCTTCCCCGGAGGTTCGGCACCACCACAAACTTCGAACCTGTGCTGACTACCAATCCAATAGTCGAGCCCATCGCAAGGCTATCGCCAGCTCTTGGATTGGACTCAATCACCTGGTTGACCTTGAATTGCTCGCTCGGTTCCCTGGAGGTAACTGTAACTCGGAAACCTGTCGATTCCAACACGTTCGTCGCTTCTGCCAGCGTTGAACCAGTAACGTTGGGGATGGTCACTTTTCGCGGCTGAATGTAATTGAAAATCAGAAGTCCGGCGATAACAAAAACGGCAAAGGCGGCAAGACCGAACATGCCCCATCTTGCCCAAAGCGGCAGATCGGGGTCTTCTTCCCTTTTTCGCCTCCTCAAAGAAGACTTCTTTGGCTCGGCGTCTCGAATAACTCCAACTCTGGGAGCGACTTTGGGGGTTGGTGTAGCGGCCTTGGAGCTGGTTATCGGCCATTTGAGGGGCTTGCCAAACCGCACGGCATCCTGGAGGACTTTCAACTCCCGTTCAAGTTCTGCTGCGCTGGCGTAGCGCTCCGCCGGGTCTTTGGCGAGCAACTTTTGCACCACTTTGTCGAGCACCCCCGGCACAGCGGCATTGTAGTCGCGCACGCGGGGGATGGTTGCACCGGAGTGCATTTGCATGAGCTCCCTGGCTGACTGGCTGATGTACGGAAGCCGACCCGTCAAACACTCGAACAAAACCACACCGAGCGAGTAAAGATCACTCTGTTCGGATGGCATCGCCCCGGCACTGACCTCTGGTGCAAGATAGGGCGCCATGAGCGGCAGCGCCGCCATACCGGCGCGTCTACTTTGCGAGTACGATTCCCAGAGTCCTGCCTTCTGAAGCTTCAGGTTCTCGTCCGGCAAGATGATGATGTTGTGGGCGCCGACATCTCCGTGGATGATGCCTTTCGCGTGGAGCGCCTCAAGACCTTCACAAATCTGTATGCCGTAGGTGAGAACGTGCGGTACCGAGAACGGTGCCAACTTCCTAACCCGTTCGTGCAAAGTGACCCCAGGGTCGTACTCGCCAATCAAGCCTGAGGGCTCGTCGTCGGTGGTTCCAAAGATCTTCTCGATTCGGGAGCTGTTGACCCTGCCGACGCGCGCGGAAACTTGCTTGACCGCATCGATAAACCGGTGCTCCTCGCGGAACTCGTCTCTAAAGAACCGAAGGGAGACATCGGAGCCGTGCCTACGGTCTCTTGCTACGAATGCATCAAAAATTGGGCCGCTGCCCAGACTTTGGATGATCTCGTACTGATCATCGACGAGCCGCCCGATCACCCTTGGTCCTCTTTGGGCTTTGCAGATTCAGGTTTCAAGAAAACGCAGGCGATGCAGCAAATCAACAGAAGCGAAGAACCGGCAACAACAACCGGCGATTGACCCACCCACTGATAGTATTCGATGGTGACTCCGCGCAGCATCGCGATCTGGCTAAGCGCATAGCCGCCTACGAGCCAGAGAAGGGCGAATGTTGTTAGAGTCCACCTCAGGATGAGCACGTATTCCGAACCTGTACGATTGCCTCACGAATCAGAGACTCCGGACAATCCTTGTACAGTTTACATGTGCCAGGTTCGGTTACGAGCGCGAGAGCGATTCCTTCGGACGTTCTCTTCTTGTCTCGCAGAATCGCGTCGATGATGGCGTTTTCTTCGTTCAGCAGCGGAGAGTTGGTCGGAAGACCGATCGTCGCAAGGTCTTGGGCGATCTTCATGGACAGCTCGCAAGAGGTAACGCCCATCTCAGCTGCAACCACTGATTCGACGACCATGCCGATTCCAATAGCTTCTCCGTGGCGGATCGTCTGATAGCCAGCGACCTGCTCGAGAGCGTGACCAACGGTATGCCCGAAGTTTAGCTTTGCCCGGATGTCGTACCGATCCTCCGGGTCGAGCAGGCATAGCCCCAGCTTGATATCCGCACATTCACCGATCACCTGATGCCAGGTCTTGACAGAGGCTTCTGCCCAACCTTTCAAGTAATCCCGAAGGCTCGGTTCGGCAATGTATGAATACTTGAGAACCTCGGCCAGGCCATTGGCCACCTCCGCGGGTGGCAGAGTTTCAAGAAAGTTGGGGCAGAGTCGGATTTCTACGGGCTTCTTGAAAGCTCCGACCAAGTTTTTGCCAGCCGGGAGATCGACCGCGACCTTGTTTCCGATTGACGAATCCACCATCGCCATAAGGCTCGTTGGAACGTGGATGATGTCTAGCCCACGCATGTATGTTGCCGCGACGAACCCGACCAAGTCTCCGACTACTCCGCCTCCAATGGCCATGATGGTTGTTTCGCGGGTGTATCTGTTGTCGGTTAGTCGTTCACAGATTCTTTGAAATTCTTCTAAGGTCTTGGATTTCTCACCAGGCTTGATGGCGATGACCGGCACGGACTCAGGAAAGATGCTCCCCCAAGCCTTAAGGACATTTTCATCGGTGATGATGAGCGGGTGAGCCGGCATGCTGTGGAAAACTTCACGCGGGTCGACAAATTCTGTCAGCACGACTTGCCCTCCAGTTCTTTCAGCTTCTGAAAAACGAGTTCGGTAACATCGCCAGAGGTGCACGATGCCGTGTCGATGATGATGTCAGCCTGCCCATAGAGATCTCGGCGCTGGTCGTAGAGGGCTTCCAGCCGGGCGGTCCAGTTTTCATCTGAGAGCAGTGGCCGTTTGGCCCGCTCCTGACCCAATCTCTCAATCAGTGATCCCGGGTCTGCGCGCAAATATATTGTGGTCCCGGTACTTTGCATGTGCTGACGATTTAGTTCGCTCAGAATGCTTCCGCCAGCGGTGGCAACGACCAAACCTTCAGCCTGAAGCTTCTGCAGTTCTTGTGACTCTTGAATACGGAATTCTGCCTCTCCGAGTGCCGCAAAGAGTTCCGGAATGCCCATACCCGTTGCATTTGCGATCTGCTCGTCAAGGTCGATGAACTCTCTTCGAGATAATGTAGCGAGCTTTCGACCGACGGTTGTCTTTCCAGCTCCCATCATGCCGGTCAGATACCAATTTCTCTCCATTTGAATATAGCGAAAGGCGGCGAAGCTGGTGTGCTTCGCCGCCCGGGAAGATTTCGCTAGGGTTGATTACGGGCCAATAACGGGTGCGGTATCGTCCCGAATGACTCTCGGAGTAACGAAGATCAGAAGTTCTGCGTTGTCTCGAGAAGTAGCTCTTCGTTGGAAGAACTGTCCGATGATCGGCAAGTCTCCGAGGATCGGGAATCTGGAAACGCTGCGTGAATCTGCCTTTCGGGTCAATCCACCAAGAACAATCGTCTCACCATCTCGTACTCTTGCAACCACCTGGACGAATTGAGTTCGGGTCAGCGGTACGGTTTGTGCACCGATGGTAACCGGCTCGAGTTCCTGAACCTGTGGCGCAAGGAACATGGTTACCGTTCCATCGCGGTTAATACGCGGTGCAACATCGAGTCCGGTGAACGCCGAGAAGATTTCAAGTGTCTGTGCACGAACGGCGACACCGTTCTGTACGATGACCTGCTCAACGAGGAAGCCTCGCTCGACTTCAGACCCGACTGATGCCGGCTGGTTGTTGAGCGTACGGATGATCGGTGCCTGGACGATCTTTCCACCACCTTGAGTCAGCTGAGCTCGTAACCTGGTGACCAAGTTGCCTGTGGCGTAGTTGATGAAGATAGGGTCGTCGCTGGAGGTGAACGAGCCAGGAGTGTTTCCTGCGCTAACAGTTCCTCTCTGGTAAAGCCAATCCATACCAAAGTTTCGGGTCTCGATGTCGGTAACAGTAATGAACTCGACCTTGATTTCAACCTGCTCCGGCGCTACGTCGAGCGAGTCGACGATTGCCTGAAGCTGTTCGAACGCTTCTTGGGTTCCCTTGAAGATGAAGCTGTTGGTCGTCGGATCGTAGATGACTGACTCGGTTCCTTGGGGGACAAGGTTGCCCTCCTGGGGCTGGAACTGCACAGAGCCACCACCCTGACCTCCGAGTCCACCGCCACCACCGAGGCCGCCACCTTGAAGTCCGCCGCCACCACCAAGACCGCCCCCTTGAAGGCCGCCACCTTGGAATCCGGCACCGCCACCTCGACCTGCACCACCGCCGCCACCTGGGGCAGCTAGCTGCTGGTTGCTCTCACCCGGAAGCGAGATATCGAAGCCGCTCTCAGCGCCAGTCATCGGGCGTGACGCCGTCTGACTATCGACAGCGGTGAAGGATGCCAGCGGAGATCCCATCGGATAGGTTCCAGGTCGGAACGTCTCTCTTCGATCTCGCTGATTCTTTGCATCGACACCTACGATCTGTCGCATGGCGTTGATCTTCTTGAAACCACTGTTTGGATCGAACATGACGGTTCCCGTAAGTTGCTGGTAAATCAGCTCGGGATCGCCACGAACGACGCTAATTCTTCGAATCACGCTTGGCTGCCGACCCAGGGGCAGTTCCTCTTGAACGCTCACCTGGATCGTCTCTTGCGTTACGCCCGGCCTTCGCATGCTGATGATGAACACTCCGCTCTCATCTCGGCGATAAACGGCGCCAGCCGCCAACGTGATGTACCGAATCGCTTCCTCTGCAGAGACGCCGCTCAGCGACAGCGTGATCGGCTTGAACTCTTCAGCTGAAGGCTCGATCACAAACTGAATGCCTGTTTGGGCTGTCAGTGCTTGGGTTGCGATGACCAGGTCAGCATCCTTTAAGGTGATGTCAACCAAGTTTGAGGTCGGGGCTTGCCCGACTAATTGTGTTGCTCCTGCAAACGACATGCAAAGCATGCTGAATGCGAGTGCAATCCCACTCCAGTTTTTTCGCATTTTCTCTTCCCTAAGATATTGGGAGACCATAATGGTCCCCCAAAAACTCCATTACTTACTAGACGTAGACGAACCTAGCGGGAGATTCCGCCACCGCCGCCGCCTCGGGCTCCTCCGCCACCGAAGCCACCACCGCCGAAGCCGCCTCCGCCGAAGCCACCGCCTCCACGGCCGCCTCCACCGAAGCCACCACCGCCGAAGCCACCGCCGCCTCGGCCCCCGCCGAAGCCACCCTGGCCACCGCCTCCGCCGAAGCCACCGCCACCAAAGTTACCACCACCACTTGCAACGGACGGGGTATTGATGATCACGGAAACCTCTGGATAAAGCGAGAAGTTTGCCTGGGTTGAGGTGATCAGCAAAGCGATTACCAGCGGGTCAGCGCTGTTTACGCGGATGACTCGAGGGCGATTCTGTTGAGCTGTCGGCAATGTGGGAGTGGTCGGGGTTGCCGTTCCACCACCGGGTGTCTGTTGCTCACGCAGAACGATCTGATAGACACCGCCTTCGATTCGGTAGGTTGCCCTTACCTGATCGAGCAGGTTCCTCAGTGCTGTTTCAAACGGAACATCGTTGAGCGAAGCGCTAACAGTGCCTTGAACCTCGGGAGCAATCACATAGGAAACTCCGACCTGGTTGAAGAGCACGCGAAGCGCGTCTCTGATGTCGGCTTGATCAAGCTCAAGCTTCTGAATCCGAACAGTCTTCGGATCAACGCCCTGAGCATACGCCGAGTTGGGCAAGCCAGCCGTCAGCACTCCTGCCAAAGCCAGCGCCACTGCGAGATAAGACAACTTTTTCATTGTTCTGTTTATTTTGATGTTCCTGCTTAGAAAATGTTTCACCGACGAACTCCCAGTAACGATACCCCTACTGGAAATCCGGTCGCAACGGCACCACGAGTTCGTTGGGTACCAAGTTGCTGGGTCTGCGGAGAACCGCCTTCTCCAAATCGATGGAAACGACTGTCCAGTGGGGAGGCACGAAGCTTCCTGGCCGGATGTCGATGGCTGGCTGCCCAGGTCCTGTGATCAAGATTGCACGAATGCCGTCCTCACTTTGGATGATTCCCGCTAATCGCCAGATTGGCAGCGGCACCACTTGCACAGGATCCTCTTGTCCGGGCAATTGAGTCGGGTCTTGCCAATCGAAGAAGTTTCTAAATCCGCCACTGTCCTGCACGATTCGAGCAGTTCTCTGCTGCTCGTTGAACGTCCGCTCTGCCGGCATTAGTGCGAACGGATCGCTACGTCGTGGCCAGGTTCGAGATTCAACCAGCGCAAGCAAACGGCTCTGTGACTGATCGATGGGATCATAAAGCGCCGGGATGCCAGCGGGTGAAGATAGATCAGGCGGAGGCGGCGTGCGCAGTACAGCTCGTGGCGGGTTGTCGTCGGGTGTTGCAAACAACACGTCACACCCGCTCACAAACGGAACGGCAACCGCTAGTGCTGCAATTGAAAGATAGCCAAAAATTCTTCGGTTCATTGTTACTCACCTTCTCCTGGCATGGGAGGAGGAGGATTTACTCCAGGTCCGCCCATTGCCGGCGCTGCAGTCTCTGTGGGTGCATCAGTCGTTTTCGGAACGTCCGCATCGCCTCCAAAATCTCCACTTGCTTCTGGCACGGGCGCCATGTCCGCTTCATCTTGCGGCGCACAACCTGAAACGGAGAGAAAAGCCATGCTCAGTGCGCCTAGAGAGATTAAGCTTAGAATAATTTTCTTCATCTTATCGATCCTCGTCGGGCACTCCCATTGGCGGTGCCGGGTTCACTCCAGGCCCACCTGGTGCGGCATTAGGGTCGCCGGGAGATCCGCCACCAGTTGGGATTCCTGGGTCGCGGAGCCTCAAGCCTGCAGGTGTGCCCTGGGGTACGGGCGGGAAGATTTCTTGACCGCGTACATAGCCAACGATCATGACTTGGTAGGTTCCCGTTAGCTCTGGCGAAGTCCCTGTGATTCGTAAGTTTGTTGCCATAGCCAGATAGTTCGGCATGCAATTCCAAGCCCTTACGTTCGACATGATCTGGCTGTATGTGCCTCGAACGACAACCGTGCTTGGACCAACGAAGACCACAGGAAACTGAAGAACCGGATAGTTGTAATTGACCCGAAGAATTTCAGCAGCATTCCGGCTGAAGTTCGGTACCAGAGGTCCGTTGATGACCTTTACTCCACCAGCTTTAACTTGGTGATTAACCGCCTTCTGCAGCATGTTCCGATACGGAATCGACATGTTGGTGACCTGCCATGCATTCATGTTCAAATCAACGCCGGCCTGATTCCAGCTTGCTGGAGGGGTCTTTCGAACCGCGATCGCGTTCCAGCGGTCAACCGCTTCTTGAACTTCAGCATTCGCCTCGTCCACTCGCTGTTGCGCTCGCGGAGCTTGGGCAATCACGCTGTCCAACTGGTCACTGACTTCATTGAAGCTCGCGGCCGTTGCCATCTTGGGCTCATAGTAGTAAAAATACGCGTAAGCGATTGCCACTACGGCAAGTGCAAAACCTATCGCTGCAAATGCGCCTGGAGCGAGCTTCATTACTGTGCACCTCCGGCTTCAGGGTCGAATCCACCGCCTGGCTCAAACTCGCCACCCCCCGGGTCAAATCCACCGCCTCCAGCCGCTTGCTGTGCGGCAGCTTGCACCCCTGCAGCTGCTGCTGTAAGGGTGGCTCTCGGGTCCGGCACCCTTAGATCCGTCATCACATAAAGCTGGACAGTGACCTCAGAGTAACCTGGCATCGGCCCCTTAGGACCTGGATTGTCAGTTCCAAAGTTACCAACGTCGATGAAACTGTAGGTCAACCTCGGAGCTGCCGGGGACAGCGACTGGTTGAATTGAATGATCTCCAACCGCTGAAGCGGATCTTGAACGCCTTCAAGCGAGCGCGCACCGGGCCAGCCCATCTGCGGGTTCTGCCTGTCTTCTGTTACGTTCGGGCGGAAAGGTGCAGGCGAGGTGTAGGCAGAAGGAATGACGCTGACAGCGTTCGGATACTGCAATAGAGCAAGGAGAAGATTTGTGTACTGCTGGAAAGAAGCGATCACCCCGGTGATCCTTACTTCAGCGAACTGGTCAGCCTGGCCAGAAAACGGCGACGCCGAAATGCTCGTTACACGGAAGAAACTTGGGATGTACGGTCGGATGTCATCGAACAGGTCCGGATAGGCGAGCGTCGCCTTGTTCATGTCTTGAGCGAGCTGGTAGTTCACATTGAATGGAGTAGCAAGCTGGATCGTCTGCTCTGCGCTGTTGGCAAAGGTGACAACACGTTGAGCTTCCGGCTGTCGGGCTTCAACTTTAGCCCGCGCTGCGTTCTCTGCCGCGATGCTCGACCCGATGAGGAACAGCGAAACAAGAATTCCTACAATTAGGAGCAGCACACCAACGGGTATGCCCCACGAGGAGCCGCCTTCCTTTTTCTGTTTCGGAGGTATGAGATTAAGTTTCATCCTGAATTCTTAATAGAAGATGTAAAGCCCGTTGCCTACGGCTACGGCAAACTCCTCTGGGCGATCCGTCGCCAGTTGGGGGTCTCCCTTTCGCACGTTCATGCTTAGACGCCGGAACGGATCGAGGCGGTCACACCGAATGCCGAGGGCACGGTTCAGATAGCCTTCGAACCCGGCAATACCTGCAACGCCACCGCAAACCAGAATGGCTTCAATGTTGCCACTGCTGGACTGGAAGTACTGGACGGAGCGCCGAATCTCGCTTACCCACTCGTCAAGCGCGGATCGCGCCGCACCAAACACCGCAGAGTCGCCCCCTGCCGGCACAACTGCTGCCGGAGGCTGAATGTCGAGCGCCTGCGTCATGCCTGGATCGGCTGGCTCAGGCGCGCCTCCCTCTGCGAATGCGCTGGGCACGTCTCCTTCTTCAACCACCGGAGGCTCTGGCATCTCTCCACCTGCGATCGTGGTATCCGAATCGGCAAATGGGTTGTAGGATGCGGGCTCTTCCGTTGCAGGAACAGCAACCGTCGGGTCAACTACTCCGGTGTAAACCCCCATGGGGTCGTACGCTACTGCGTCATCCGGAATGACGAGCTCGTTCATCTGCTTGAAGAGAGCGTCTTCTGAAGAGATGCCCATTCCGCTGGCAATTGCCTGCGTGAGGGTCTCGCTTCCACCCGGGACCACGCGTGTAAAGTAAAGCTTTCCGTCTCGGTACACATTGATAGAAACGGTCTTTTCACCGATGTCGACCACAGCGACTGTCTGCGAGGGAAATTCGTCGGAGTAATTCGTGAAATAGCTTCGGGACAGGCTTAGCGGAACCGCATCGATACCTGCCGCGGTTTTGCCCGCTTTCTTCAGCGTGTCAATCATCATGTCGACAGCGGTTGGCGAAGCAATCGCCATAACGACGTCCATCTCATCTCCGCTTGGGTCGCCAGAATCCAGCACGCCGTAATCCTTGATGGGGTTGCTTTCGGCAAACGGGTTGTTGCGCTCCACTTCCCACTGCATGTGGGTCTCGAGCTCCTCCTCGCCCATTCTGGGTACGGGAAGAACACGAACGAGAACAGAACTGCTGCCTTGCAGCGAAACGACGGCGTTTGGCGATGAGACGCCGGCCTCCGTGAATACCGCTTTAAGCGCTTGCGCTACTTCTTCCGCACTGTACAGACCGGTCTCATCGACTGCTCCGGTCGGAGTATCGATCATTCCGACGGCGGTTACGGCTGCGCCCCCGCCAGCTTGGCGGACCTCCACAACCTTAATATATCGACATCCAATGTCGACCCCGACAACGCTACTGAGTTTTTTAGCCATTTCCGGTTTGTGCGAGTGATGCCCTCCTGGCTCGCGGTGCAAATGTTACACCCGTCAGCCAAGACGTGTCAACCGCAAAGAAAGTACGAGGCAACACATGGTGAGCGGCGAAACCCGGATCTCTCACTGTTTCACCACTCCTCATGATGTTGATTCACTGCCTCGGTTGCGCAGAGAAGCGCGGTGCTAGAGTCTGGAAATACACGTCCGGGAAGCCGTTTCTTGTGCTTGTCCAGAACATCCAAACCAGACCGGGCCGCAAGACGCTTGTGTTGACGGGCGCAGGGTTGATCGGGTCGAGAATTGTAATCATGCTCGACTCGTTTTGTGCGTTGGTCATCGGGACAGGTGCCTCGCCCGATTCTGGAACGACGCCGATGGCGTACGTGCCCGAAATCGTAGGTCCTGGGTTTCCTGTAACAGGATCAACCGAAACGTACTGCACGGTGACGCTGTCCGCAAATTCTGCGGTATCGGTCACGTACAGCCGACCATTTACAGGATCGATCTCCACAAAAGTGCCAGCGGGCAAACCATTTACGGTGATGCCCGTCGGGTTACCGTTGCCCTGGACGTGAATTTGCTGCGGCAGCTGGATTCCGAATCGCATCGTTCGCATGAACGGTCTTGCGCCTTGTCCTGCTCCTGTTGCCAGCCGTCCATAGGTGAACAGTAGCCGAGAGGTTCGGATGGCATCTGGCACTACTGCTGGCGACAGCGTTCCACCACTAACTCGGAACCAGCTTCCACCCGGCTGGGCGGTTGCGGGAATGTTGCCGGCGAACCGGTAGTCGTACTGAATCGACGGATTGATCGAGGAAGCGCTTGCCGTCTCGCTAACCCTAAAGATTCTCGGGCGATAGGTCAGCATCAGTCGGTTCCCTTGTGCTACCAGCGCGTCGGTCAGCCGAACGGTTCCAGCGTTCGGATCGAGGTAAACGATTCCACCAAGGCGGCTTTGGAAGCTCACCAAGCGTGTCGTGGAGTTCAGCTGTCGGGTATCGGGCACCTCAAGCTCGATTCTCGTGCCATCTGGCCGTAGAAGCGCTAACGACGGGTAGTTCGGGCTTGCCGGATTTTGACCCAACTGCCATGCGAGACCCTGGGCGCGGAAAACCTGGTTGGTAGCATCTACAGGCACCAGCGGTTCGTCAACGATGCGCGGCTGGGATTCCAGTACCGGTCGCAAGCCTCCCCAACCGCCGCCACCGCCGGCTCTCAGCGTTGCATAGTAAATCTCTGGATTCGTTGCATCTTGAGACTTTCCAGAGAACGTGAGCTCGTAGCGGAGATTGCCTTGAACGTCTCGCCGTGCAGAAACTGACGGCGAATCGATGGTTGTAAAGCCAAGCTCCAGGTTAATGACCTCACTTGGCGTCCATGCACCGCTCTGAACGTTATAGCGGGTCGCATAGAGGCGGCTCTGGTTGCTGGCAGTCGCGCTGTAGAACACGATTACGCTATTGCCAGTCTGCACGATGCTAGGTCGGCTCTTGGCGATCGTAGGATCGATCGCTTCACGTCCATTCGGCAACGTGGGCAGAACTGGGGCGCCGACTATGGGTTGCCCACCTGCGCCTTGCGCAACTTGAGCAAGGTAGATGCGGTTTTCTGCGCGTCGTGTTTCAGGTAGCTGAACCTGGGCCGAACCCATGAACGCCATGAATACCGGAACGCTAAGCGGCTGGTTTGGCGTCGCACTCGCAGGATCAATTCCACCGTTGGTCGGGAAGCTCGGAGCTCCGAAGACGGCAGTTCCAGGGATCACGCTTACGCCAGAGGCACCAAACGGGTTGAACATCGAAGGAATCGCGGACTCTTGCGGATATGCCTCAGGAGCGCGGCTGAACCACTGAGAAGCGGTAACCGGCTGCCAGGTCGAAAGGTCGCGCAGATTCGAATCAGACCAGCCCGTTGGAGGGTTGGTAACCATTTGCTCTCGGGTCGTGCCACCCGAAGTTAGCGCACCAAAGTAGATCCTCCATGCCTCGGATTCGACGTTTGTTGCGGGCCGAGAAGCAGGGATGGGAACTGGCCCACCGGTGATCTGGCCGGTAGCAGCATCCGTTTCCAGCCGGTTTGAAGTCCAAGCGACCATCAAATTTCCTGTCGGGAACAAGAGAGCGGCTGGGCCGATGTTCGAAAAGTTGAACGGAGTCCGAATGTCCGGATCGGAAGGGCTCGGGATGAGCTCAGCCATCGGCGCAGACTGCACCCGGCCAGCTTGCCCGGCATCGAGTGTAGGCGCTGTGGTCAATCGGGTTTCGCCCACCGTGAACCGGATGTTAAATGTCGGGTCAGAGTACGGAACCAGGCTCGTTGAGTTCGGATTCGCAGGCGGCCCATTGAAGATCATGTTTTCGCCGGGGATCAGAATCGGGTTCGGGTCCGGGTTCGGTCCCAGCTCGCTCAACTCGATCACTCGCATCAGCTGCGCATAGGGCCCTGTCGGGGCACCGATCGGGATCGCTGCCATGATTCTCGGAGATCGAGCTGGGATGCCGTCTACGAGTCCTTCACCTGCGGGGCTGCCCAGTACGCCAAGATTGGCGTTCGGGCGGCGACGCGGGTTGGTCGTAAGCTCGCTTGGAGCTCTGTCCCCTACCCTCGGCTTCTGCAGAATCACCGGAGCTTCAGGAGTTACATCGCCCATCGGCGCGAATACGCGGTTGCCTGGTTGGATCGGGTCAAGATCAGACTTCACATAGAGCCAAGCATCAAGCCAGCTTCTGCTGTTGTTGGTGGTTGGGAACAGCGGCCAGCCGAAGCGGTTCGGTTGACCATCTTGTTGGGTTCCCTTCGCCACTCGCAGGTTGAGCATGTTCACGTTTCCTTGGTTGAAAACGGTGAACGGTTGCGCAAACCGAGAGAACTGGTTGCCAGTCCACGGGCTCAGCGTGCTATTTGGATCCCACGGGGCGTACGGCGTGAAGCCACTTCCGCCAGCAAGAGTGCCAAGGTCCACCACCGGGGTCCCGACGAAGATGTTTTCATCTACGGGCACGCTGGTGCCAAAGCTGAACGAGCGGAACGCCTCGCGGTTTCCACCACCGGTAGTCAGCGTGCTGTTTCCGTCGCTATCGACGTACACGAACAACCTTCCGGAATATCCCGCAGGCAGAAGTGTGCCCACCGAATTCGCAATGGTTGTTCCATTGGCTGGCTGGTAGCGCGGAACCTGAATAGTCAGGTCCGTTCTAGTCGGCCGTGCGAGTCTAGTGTCGATGGCGGCTTGAGTCGGTCGAACTGGTGCCCCGCCAGTATTCCAACCGGTAATTTGCGGAGGAATCAGGCTCACCGACTGGAAGAACGGATTCTGAGCATCACCTAGCGGATCTTTAACTGCTGACAAGTTGTCGGCGGCGATGTCCGGATAGTCGATACTCGTATTCGGGAAGTTGACCGGCAGGTCTTCGAAGTTGGGGAACAGCGAATCACTGAGCGGCTTCCAAACCGAAGCCGCACGATTGGTGATATCCGGCGACTGCCAGGCAAGCGTCCGACGATCAATTCGGACGTTATCCAAACCACCGTTCGGGCCCCGTAGCAGCGTCATCAAACTTCGGTCTGCGATGCCAATAATGGACGTTGCTTGTCCGCCATGGTCCACAAAGCCCGTACTGGTACGGAGCGCAGCGATGTTCTTCGTGCCCAGACCCAGATTCGGGTTACCGTTGACCAGGTTTTCAGGCGCGGTCACCGGCGATAGATTGGGGTTGCCAACGCCCGGGAAGCCGACCGTGAGGTTTGGCACTGGGACGTTGAAGCTCGAATCCGTGAAGCCCATCACGAGGGCGATCGGGTTCGCAACCAAGAATCGGACTCGCGAATTTTGCGGGTTAAGCGGGATCTGCTGCGTATTGTTTCCAACGCGGCGTTGAGCAGATACGGAAATCGCACCTTCACCCGGGGCAAGAGCAGCCTGACCCCCCGCGGTCAGCGGGAATCGAACCACTGCATAGCCCCGAAGCTCGACAGGGTTGCCGTTGATGTCAACCGTCGGAGCTCCGGTTCCAGGGTTAAAGTCCCTAACTTCCGACCCGATGTTTCGGGTCGAAGAACCAGAGGCAGAAACGCTCACCGTGATCGTATAAGGCCCCACCTCAGTGGTCGGAGGCAAGTCGTAAATGAGAACGAACAGCTCTTCTCCCCAGTCAAACGCCGGAGGGTTACGGTTCAGCTGGCCTGCAGCATCCGTACCTACGTTGTAGCTGGTAATGGTGCCTGTGATCAGCTCTTGGTAGCGCTCTCTGGTAATGAGCATCGACCGACCATCTTGAATGGCAAGCAGATCATCCGGGATGTTCGGATCATTCGGCGTGATGGTTTGTTGCCCGGGCAACGGTCCCTGACCAGGAATGGTAGCGTTGTTGCTGAAGGCATAGAAATAGCCGACATTGTCGCCGCCATACATGAATCCCTGACCTGGTGCTACGGAACTTTGAATGAAGTTGCCAGCGGCACCCCATTCCCATGCCAGTCGGAATGCATTCGAGAGGTTCTGGAAGTTGAAGTCGGTAAAGATGTTGTATTGCCGCAGTTCCGCGAACAATGCACTGAAGCGCCCGTCGCTTGTTGGAACAATCAACACGGGCATCTCAAGCTCGAGAGCGCGGTTGAAGTTGTAGGTGTCCATGTAGGTGAACACCACGCCGCTTCCTGAAGCCGCAAAGAGCTCGTCAGTTGCCCAAATGATGTCTCCATTCGCTGCATTGATGGCGTACACGAACCCGTTATCGTTCGAGATAAAGAAGGTGTCGATGTTGACGCCGTAAGGCGACTGGTCGAGACCGGGGCCATACGCTGGCGAGGTGAAGAAGCTGTCGAAGTTCAGCCGCTGACCGATGGTAAGCGGGTCCGGATTTGCATCCGGGTCGTTCAATAGCAACCAGAAAGGAGCCCCAGTGTCTTTGTTCAGGCAGTAAAGCTCACCGAACCGGATTCCATCTTCGGTGTTCGTGCCAAAGAAGAGTCTTGGACCCGCGATGAGCGGAGTCATCGTGATTTCACCGAGAGCCGGCTCGTTCAGGGCCGGATAAGTCCATCGAACTGTTGTGGTGCGATTAGCGTTGCCTGCAGCATCGACTGCGTAGACTCGCCCTTGGCGGGCAGGGATATAAATCGTTGGTTCGCCGTTTGCGCCAACCGGGTCGTACAATACCGAGCCGATGAAGCTTCCCAGCGCGCTATTTTGCGCTGGCTGGAACGGATAGTCGTTCGGGAAAGACCATCTCCTGGTCGTTGTTCCGGCGGTCGCCGTAGACGGGTTGCCGTCGCCACGACCGGTCATGTTGATCGCGTAGACCCGGCCATTCTGCGAGGCGATGAAAAGCACATCCTCTCCGCCAAGATCGGCAATCAAGCCAGATGAGATCGAGAAACCAATAGGCATCTGCGCGATACCGCCAGGACCGTCGAGCCCGGCTACATGGTTGGGGTCTTGCCAAGTCGGGTCGACTTCGCCGTTCGGCAATAGCCGAGGCAAGCTGGGGTACGCCCAGAGCAAAGTGGGAGCGACGAATGGCTCATAGCTCACCTGGAAGCAGTAGATTCTGCCGTCCTCCGCGGCGATGACCATGACGTCTCGAAGCTCGATATCACCTCCAACGTTCACTCGGGCTTGGCCGAGGATTGGCGTTGAATCGACAACGATATCAGCACCTTCGCCTGCACCGACGAACCGAACAGCATTCGCGTAAGAAGCAGCTAGCGGGTTGTTGAGGTCATCGAGATTTCCGGTGATGTTGGTTACCGATACTCGGAGCTGTCCACCCGATGCTCCTCCGACATGCCGGAAAGATCGGTTTCCGAGGCGCGCCCAGCCGCCCTGGCGCTGGGAAAGCGAAAACTGAACGACGGGGTCAGCCCCTTCCTGCACTTCGTACCGAACAGCGGTACCAAATTGCGGCGATGTCGGGTTGCCGGGCATCCAGATAAACACGTCGTACTCGCCATCGGGCAAGACCGGCGCGTAGGTTACAGCAGCGATTTGGGTTGGGTCAGAACCATCGACGAGTTGTCGGTAACGGAAGCTGTCGCCTCTGGAGTTCACACCCGGGAAGTCCGAATCGTTACCTGCCAACCACAAGGATGGGCTCTGGTTGACACCGGCCGAGATCGCGTTACCAGCGATCAGCTCAGCACCAAATTCGGTGCTGGTTACCGCTGGATTCACCTGCCACATGGTTTGGCCGTTCTCCCATGTGTATCCCTCGACGATGCCCACCCGGCGTACTCCGCCAGGTTGAGTTGGGTCGGGAGTTACAGAGGTGCGCGCACCGACAACGATCGGGGTGGCAAGAGGGCCGGTATTTCTGAAGTTGACAACCGGCTGCGCTCGGTAGTTACCGAAAGCAGGAACCGCCATCGCGGCATCAGCATAGACCAGATTTCCAGGGGCCTCAACCGGCTGGTTGAACTCATTCAGAGGGATGGTGTTATACAGCGTGATCCGAATCGGGTTCGTGCCGTTGTACTGGAACACTTCATCAGTTGCAGGGCCACCTCGACCAAGTCGGGTCCAGCCGCTCGCCAAGAAAGCGTCGACTACGATGATTCGTTCAGGGCCTGTTCCGGTCGTTACGCCATAGACCTGGAAGCGCTGCTGGAACGATGGGGTTGGACCGATGAAGGTTGGTCCAACCGGGATCCAAACATAAAGCGCGTAGTCCCTTACCTGTCCATCGGCTGGGCCCATGATCCAGGTGAACGTGCGAGTTGCTCCCAAGCTCGGGTTGGTCTGCGAGGTCGAGGGCACGCCCGTGGTGTAAACGTAGAATGGATCGCCACCGGGTCCCACGTTAGGATCGATGTCTCGATCGATATCCGTTGGGCTGAATACAAAACTCGCGAGTCCATCAAGTGGTGGACTGATCCAGCTGCCGGGTGGAGTCTGCTCTGTTGCAGGCGAAGTGTTGTCCCGAATCAGGGTCGGTCCAAATGCCGTGTCAAAGATGGCATTCGGTCGGAACCAGGTCAGGTTCCCCAATCCAAAGCCGCGAACCCCTGGGTTGAAGGCACTCTCTGCTTGCCCGCTCGCTTGTCGCTGGTTGGTACCTCGGTATGTCGGGTAGTTGCTCACCTGCGAGAGCACGGTCGAGGCGGTTGCCATCACTGCGATGGCGAAAGCAGCCGTCAGAAGTCGATTTCTGAAGTTGTTCATGTTTATCGATTGTCTTTGCGTTACCGCCTGTCCCCGAAGAGCGGAGCCGAAATTTGTCTGGAACCCGTAATCGGCGGAAGGGTGAACTTAATGCTTCTCGTGTTGAATCCGAGGTTCCTTCTGGTTAGATCATAGGAAGTCGGGATCTGTTCCGTAGAGCCGATTTCGCCGTCGATCTGGATGATTTCGCCGCCGAACCGCTGACCACCGATTATGTTGCCGTTGGAGAGCTGGATTAATCGGTTTTGACCAACGTAGGCATTCGTGATGATAACGTCGCCATCGTCCAGCCTTCGGGCGTAAACCGGCACGAAGTTGAGCGGATTATCCGTATTCGGTCGATCTTGGATGCCGTCGAAATTGCTTCTTCTCATGTTGAGATATGCGGCGCTCGGAAGCATCCACCGCACCACCCACGGAGCGTTTGCATCGGTGTCTGGCTGCCAAATCTCGTAGACGCCAGTTCCGTCGGTGAACATGATTGCGACTCTGGTCCCCAACGTCTCGTCGAAGATGTTTCTCATGGTTACCGAGAACAGGTTGTTCAATCCCTTGACGGACTGTGGAAGGTTTGCGGGCTGCCATTGCAGGTCCTCATCGTTCCACAGTTCACCGGTGATCGCTGGCACCACGACACTGTTGATGACAACCGTGTCTGGCCCATCGAAAATAACCACTCCACCGTTTCCGGAAACGCTAGTTCTCTGTGCGTCTCCCGGAATTGCCCCAAGTCCACCACCAGTATCGGCAATGGTGGGCATTTGGTTGGCGAACCCAGCCGCGTAAACGATACGGCGCGTTCCACCTGGACCGCTGGTTTCCAGCCGCGAGACGCCCGTGTAGACGTATCGGTTACCTGAAAGGTTTGACGGGGAGTGCCATAGAAGAACTCCGAATGCGGGGACATTCTGGACGCTTCCATTTGGCATCACGTAGTTCTGATAGACCACCGGGTCGCCGATTCTACGGGTGACGGGGTCTGCGGCGTACCGATCCACCACTTCAATCATCCGGAAGTTGCCGGAATCGGCGATCAGGTAGTGCACCCAGTATTCGAGAGGCTGCCGAGTTGCGGGAGCGAACGGATTTCGCGCCGCCTCTACGAAACTAGTGTAAATTTGCACATCTCGCGGCATCTTTAGCCGTGTTGGCGGGCTGGCACCGAAGCCGTCTGGCGAGACCTGTCCTTGGTAGTAGCCCCAGCCAGAAGGCACGAACACCGGATCCATCATGAATTGATTGATCGAGCGCGTCTCGAAGCCTGCATTGTTGACTCGGACTACTCGGTTGCCACCAGTATCGACAATCACTTGCTCAGAAGCCGTGACCGGATAGATTCGGGTGGGTTCGACAAGGTTAACCTGCCGCGCAGCAGCCGAGGCGCCAGTTGGGCCGGAAGTGAAACCAGCATCTAACTGCCAGAGCGGATTGCCCGCGGGGTCGAACCTAGCGACTCTGCCTTGATCGATAACTGAGAAGTCTGCTCGGTCGAAGCCAAAAACGCCGCTATTGGTCCAAGCCACGATACTGCCATCTCCCGCGACCACGCCGTTTGCGCCAACGCTGCTGCCCAGTGTCGTCTGGCGGTTTCGCACCACGAAGTCTTCCGCATCAAGGATCCCTCGAATCTGAGGCCAACGGAACGAAGGGTTGACCTCGCGAATCAGGTTGAACTGGAACGGAACGCTCGCAGTTGGGTCAGCATCCAGCCGAAGCGCGGTGATCTGGTTCAACCAGGGTCGGTTGAAGTTTGCGCCACCTGGGATGCCCGGGTTGTTGTTGGGCGAGAGAGTCCTCACGTATTGGCTGGTTGTGGACTGCTCCACATCGAGACCAAGAACCGATCCTCGGGTCTGGAAGAAGTTCGTCCCTTCGAGCAACGCCGCGAGGGTGCTGGCGCCGGTCATAAAGATCGTGTTGCCCGTAATGGCCGGAGCGCCGGTGTAATAGACCTGTGCCGGGCTTGAGCCCGTCGGGAAGGTCTGACCGTAGTTTGCCAGCCGCAAGCCGTTGAAGGTGGTGAACCAAAGAAGCGGGCTCCAGTTCGATCCGTTTGCATCGGGCTCAATGACCGTGTCGGGTCGTCCGGGCACCCTCAGAATTACTGGCTGGCTCGCGCTAAAGCCGTTCAGCATCTGGTCTCGGAAAGAAGACATCATGTTGTTGATCCGAATGATGCCAGGAGAGCCACCGGTTCCTGCCTGGAATTCTCTCTGGTTGGCTTGGAGCGTATTGAACTGGTCTGGCCTGGTTTTGTTGGTCGACCGAGCCATGTCGGGTTGCAAGATCGCGAAGTTGCCCGTAACGCCGCCATCTACGAAGATGGTCCGTGGCTGGGGATTCGCTTGGAATGCCAGCAGGATGGCGACCGGAATACCCGGCGACTTGATCGCTGAGGCGGTCACAAAAACAGTGTCTCCGACAACCGAAGGCGCGGACATCATCGTGAACTGCGTAAGCCGCTGCCGGAAGAACGGAATCAGCTGGTTCAGCGTGTCGTAGTCTCGAAGAGTTTCCTCATAGGTGGCTGTTCCACCCTGACTGAGGTTGACCTCGTATTGCGGATAAAACTCCCAGCGGTACCGGAGCACAAACGAACCTCGACCAACTTCCTGCAGGCAGAACAAGCCGCCGCCGGGCTGGCGAGCCTCGACCGTGGACGGATCGCCGAACTGCGGAATCGTAGGCGGCCGCTGCGAGCTCGACGTCACGAACATGTTTCCGTTCGGAGCGAGCGCGATTTGCTGGAGAATTCTTCGGTCTGGTCCCGGAACGCCTTCATTAGGCAGATAGAGGGAGCCTCGAATAAACGAGCCTCTCGCTGCTGGTGGCAAACCACCCCAATCCAGCGTGTAATCCACTCGAATGGCGATGTCAGGCAAGGCTGCAGGGTTAGAGAGCGGAATCTCAATAATGCCTGGAGATGGCTGAGTTATGGTTGCTCCGTTCTGGAAGAACGCCTGCAGTTCGGAGACCGAAAGAGGGTCGCCGTTCTCTCGGTCGAGCGCAGAGATTCTCACCCCGTAGCGGCTTGCAGGTGCAAACGGTGAACCAGGGGGCAAGAAGACAGGCAAAGGAGAGCCGGAACCGCCTGCTTGTGCTGCGCGCAGCACAATTCTGAGGTTGCCAGCATTTCGGCTGATTTGAGGTGGCCGCTCGCCTTTGGTGCCTACCCAGATGCTGTAAATCCCTGGGGACTGGCGCACTCCACTAACGGGTCTTGTTGGCAGATACAGTACGCGGTCTTGTGCGCCGGATTCATCTGCTACAGGGATGTAGCCAACGGTAGGCGTGAAACTCGGGGCGTCGAGGTTGATCTGCTGCGCTGTTTCTGCGCCAAGGTACCAGGGATCAGGTGAACCGATGGTCTCTCGCGCAACAAGGTCAAACTGCCAGACCCGGCCGCGCGGCACTCCGCCGGAGGTAACCGCGTCAGCGATAAAGACTGTGCCCTCATGGACGGCAGGGGCGTAGGGACCCGGATCAGGAGTCACAGCAACCGAGGCGCCGCCGCTTGGCGGGCTCACTGCCGGGAAAAGCCTGTTCGCTGCGATCGATCCATCAAGATCCCGACGGATAAATCCATTCGCATCAAGCTGCAAAAGGTCGTAACCGTGGAGCCTGCCTTGCGAATCGGTAAAGAGGATGACCTCGTTGTTGGTTCCCGGAACTTCCGTAACGGTGGGCGGCGAAAGGGAGGCGTTGATCTGCTCAGAGACCCACACCAAGTCGTAAGAAGCCCCTGTATTGAAATCGGGGATTCCATCATCGGGGTTGCCATCACCATCAAGGTCTCTCCCCGGAGTGGCATCGAAAACAAAGACTCTGCCTGTACTGCCGACGTTCGACGTAACCACCAACAGACCCTTGTAGAGCGCTGGGGGGTGCGAACTGTTAGGTCCGGCTGAACCACCAATATTGGGCTCGGCGATGCCAAGAAGATTCTGAAGGTCTTCGTTGGTTACGGAATATCGCTTAAGCAGCGGAGCGCCGATATCGATCGGCTGTGCGCTGGTTCGACGGCTGCCTCCACCTGGGGTCGGGCTACCGGTTCCGAGGTTCAGTGCATTGACAATGAACCTTGCCGAAGCATTCCAGCTGAAGTCAGTGCGTGGCGCACTGGCATAGAAGGAACTGAAGCCTAAATTGGGTACGTAAGAGCCGTCTGCGGCAACCACACGGTTGGCAGTTCGAGCAACACCCCGTGTTGTGACCACGAGGAAGCCATCGCCGATGCGGGCAAACCCGACGCTGGTTAGGTTTCCATCGGCGGCAGCAGTGATGAACGTATCGAAGCCTGTAAAGAGCGGTAAAAGGAGCGCCTGAACACCACCCAAATCGGCAGGCACCAACTGCCGCACGCCCGCCAGGTTCGTAGTCGCTTGCGGGTTCCATTCCATATCGCGGATATCGTTTCGACTGAGCTGATAGGGGAAGCTAAAAATCGGCTGGAACAGATCGGTCGCTGGGTTGAGGGCTCGGTTTCCTCGGTCCAATGCAAACGGTACAGGAAGTCCATTAGCGGGATCAAGCGCGGAGCCGGCTCCATCGGAAATGAAATCGACCCAAAGGATGCCACCGCCGTCGATGTAGGCACGGAGCGAGTCTCGCTCCGCGGCATTAAAGTTGATGTTCGTGCCGTATGCGGGCACCAGAAGAATGTCGTACTGGCTCAGCTGCTGAACGGTTGAGTTCCGCAAGAACACTTCCCAGTATGGGGCGAGGTTCTTGGTTATTCGTTGGCCGGGCGCGATTCCGCCCCCAGTAATGTTGCTCCATCGCTGGGCTACGGTTTGTGGGGTTCCGTCCGGAGCCGGCACCGTCGAAGAAGTCGAGCTCGGCGCCGAGGGGTTTACGAACTGCCAGCCGGCGGGCTTGATTCCGGGGGCGGAATCCAGATTCCAGAAGACATACGGTGCCAGGTTCGCCTGGGCAGCCTGCGGCGTTCCTCCGTTGACCAACTGGGTGTCCAGCATCAGCACGCCTGCATTGATCCTCTCCAACCTCTGGGCGAAGTTGAATGACTGACCGAACGAAACTGTCGCGACGGTCGCAAAAGCAAGGGCAAATACTAGGTGTCTCATGGGCTATCTCACCTCTCCGAAGTAGGCGATTGTGGGGCTCACGGGTAAGCGTGGCATTGGGGGAAGGGGCCGACCGAATTCGTCTCGGCGGATGTAACGGTTGGCGTTTGGCACCAGCGGGTCACTGCTGAATCCAGCAGGCCTGCCGGTAGCAAGCACTGGATCGTACGTGATGCTGAGGTTAGAAAAGGCGGGTGGCAAAGGGCCGGCAGATGCCTGGCCAGCTACCTGATCGGGCACAGTAAGGCCAGTTGCACCGAGGGCGGTGGGTACCCAACCCCAGCTTCTCAGCCATTCAGCCTGCTTGCTCATGCTTGGCGGCATGTTCTCGCTCACCGCTCCGATGATATCGATACGAACGGGCAAGGTCTCGCCAAAGAACGGAGTTTCTGGCGTGGCGCCAAACTGCTCGTACCGAATCTGGTCGCGCGCTTCGCCTGTCAGTCCAAGGCCGTAGCCCGCCTCATAGGAGTCTCGGCGGTCGTTGGGGTTGAAATTGAACGGCATTCCCGGAATCACGAAGAAACTTCCCTCTTCAGCATAGATTGCCGCTTCGATACGCACGTTGTGTGGTCCAAGTGCTGCTCTCGCCAGTTGGTAATCCCCGTTGACGGAGGTTCCGATTGGCCGAGGCCGGATCGAGAAGAAGTTCGGGAAGTTGCCGAGGATGCGGTAGTTTCCGAAATCGGAAGTACCGACCCACTCGTTCGACCCGCCGTTTGCAAACGAGCCGCTCAGGGCGATCGGGAACCGCATCGCCTCGAATCTTGGTGCCCACTGTGTTGCCGGGTTGGTAAGGCCGTAGATTGGCACCACCGGACCGGTGCCCGTGAAGAGCGTTCCAGCTCCGTTCGGGAATCCTCGATCGAATCGGTAGTTCCAGCCATCCGTAACTCCGAGTCCCGGATTGATTTGCATACCGATGAACGAGGAAGCGTTTCCAGCAGATGCCTGCGTCAGCATCAGAACCGTCCCGATCGGGCTGTTGTCTCCGATCTGGCGATAGGTACTGGCGTAAGGCTGCCAGGTGCTCGGGTTGAGCGGCGAGCCACCAGGGGTGAACGGGTTGAGAAGCAAATCGGCAACAAGGCTGAGCGAGCCGCCGCTGGACGACATCGAAACCGGGTTTGGGCTGAGCGGGTTGGGGTCACGCTGGAGCCCTCTTTGGCCATCATCTGCCGGGCGGCCAACAATCTGGGTGCTGTTGAACGCGACGTAATCACGAGCCATCAGCATCAACGTGGAGGCACTTGGTCGATCCAGGATCGAGTTGATCGGATTCGAGTTATTGTCGTAAGCCTGGCTCCAGACTGTCTCAATGATGCCCTTCGTGATCGAACCCTCAATGTAGATGGTCGAGTTCGAAACCACTGAAAGCTGAATGTCGGTCGGGATCATTCCCCGTACCCGGACATTCCCTTCAAAGTACAGAACTCCGTTAAACGGCTGACCCACTGCGAAGTTCGGGTTGGCTGCATCGATGTCGATGAACTGACCCGTGGTTGGATCGGTCGTAAAGCTGTTGATGATGTACGGAACCTGCGCGGTATTGCCGTTCGGCAGAAGGGTGTTTACTGGTCCGATTCGGTACCGGTTGACCTTCTGACCTGTACTGACCCCATCTCGGTTTCTCCAGAACCCTGTCTGACCACTTTGATCGTATTGGCCATCAAGCGTGATCGTGAATCCATCTTGCTGAAGCAGAAGATAGGCACCAGTTGGCGCATAGAACGGTCCATCCCAGCCAGATCGGTTCACCCGTCCGTTGTTTGGGTTGAGCCAGTCGTACTCAAGGCTTTCTGCGGTGCCAACTTCGGCGCGATTGTCGCCATCGGTTCGCATCTGGCGGTCGAACGTGTTACCCACGTAGACCCCTCTGCCTTGGCCCCACTGACCGCTGTTGCCTCGGCGTCGGTTGACGCCGCTGTTCCTCGTGAGCACCTGGTACCGGTTGAGGTTAGAGACGGGATCAACAGCGGTGATCGACGGCGGTTCCAAGCGACCGACTTGCCTCGGAAATCCTCGATTGTCCGTTCGGGACGAGCCATCTCGAATCAGTCCCTCCGCCGTACTGAAGTTAAAGCTCCGGCTAGAGTAGCTGGGGTTGCCATCTCTGGTGAGAACGATCGACTGCTGCCCTCCGATAGTTGAGCCGCCTGGTGCGACAGTTACCACGTTTACATCGAGAATCGAATTGTTGTTCGCACCGGAAATGTTTCCGCTGACCAGCCAGCTATCACCCAAAGTCTTGTTCAGGTTGACACTGTGGCGGCCGTGCACCAGTAGATCGGCGTTGGAGATGAGCGACCCGCCGAACGGAACTGGCTCGCCGCCGATGATCAACGGGAGCCCAATCGGTGAACCCCATTGCATTTGCACGAACGCGGAGACTGGGTCAACGCCGATGCGGGCACCTAAGTCTTGTGGATAGCCGATTTCAGCTGGCCGGCTGGTCAGGCTTTTGTTTGTAATGAATCGTCCGGCTTCCGTGATTCCGATCGGCACCATGGCAATCAACTGTCGGCTCGATACGTCCAGCCCAGCACCTTCACGGCCCAGACTGATCGCTTCTTCCGCTTCACCAGCATTGGCAAAGCCACCGACTTGCAAGTCCCTTGCGAGGTTGCCGGGTAGAGGAGCGGGGCCAAGAGTCGGGTCGTTGGGGATGAACTGCCCAGGCCGGCCGACACTCTCAATAATCAGATAGTTACGCGCCCTACCTGGATCTTGCAACGTTCCGGGAGGCTGTGGCAGATTTCGGATGACATCCGCACCACTCGGAGCGTAGCGGACACGAACCAGCGAACGACCGCTCGAAAAGTTGACCCGCGTAAAGGCACCGAGTCCGTCGGGACCGCCGAAATCGAACAGCCCATTTGAAAGCGTGAATCCAGAGCTCGGTCGCAAGAATACGGCGTCGGGATCGGCTGTGAACTGTGCTGCGCCAACGGTTCGGGTGATGGTTAGCGGAGTTTGCGATGGCCTCCAGTCGGCTCCTTCGGTACTGTTCAGCAGTTGGTAATGAGCGAACCGGACACCCGCTTCAGCAAGGTCGGTTGAAGACACCCGCTGGTTGAAGGCGGCCGCTTGGTTGATTGTCCTGCTGATAATCCCCAAGAAATAGGTGGCGACAATCAGCAATACGCCGAGCACGATGAGCGCGATGATGAGCGTTTGACCGCCCCTTTCTCGATTCGTTCTGGACTGGAGGGAGTGAATGCTCATGGTTTATCGAGAGAAGTTCCTTACCGCGTTGGCGGAGGTCAAAGTGATGGTCTGCGGGTTTGGCAGCGTCGTTTGCGGATAGTTGCGAATCGTGAGCTGCACGTTCATCACCTGGCGAGTGTCGTGGTCAATTGAGAACACGTCGTTCGGCCGGGTGAATTGGAATCTGTAGAAGACAACGAGTTCGCCAGCAGGGATTGGGTTGTTCGGATCGCTGTTCAGCTGGAGATAGCCAGCTTTGAACCGAGGCTGAATGACTGCGGAAACGAAATCGGTCTCGTCGTAGTCGCCCGGATTCTGTGGGAACCGAGGATCGATGATTCGGTAGTCGACTTCGTTCACGCCACCGATCGTATCGGACGGCTCCCGTAGGTCGACGTAGTTGATTCGGTATTGATTAACGCCAGGAACCTGAGTCGTACGGATGTAGCGAATTGGCGAACCGTAGTTCGGACCTGGTCGCTGGTCTGGGCCGATCACTACTTCACTGCCAGGCACGATTCGGGCTCGGCTGAATCCGATCGAAGGGTCTGGGTGAAGCGGTCCGGGCACTCCTGGTGCTTCCCACACTACTCTCAGGTCGATAAATCGGTGCAGGTAGCCGCGAAACTCGGGCACTCTCTGCCAGGTCTCGTTGTAACGCTCGTTAATCGAACTCGTCCGGAAGTTGAACCCTCCGAACCGGTCCTGGGGAGGCGTGGTGAGGTCTACTGGCGGCTGCGGACCTACGGTAGGCGGCACGGCGGGACCAGATAGGACCGCAGGCCAGTTATCCGGTCGCCCCGGGTTGGTCGGATACTCGTCGATACCAAAGCTGACGGTCATTCGACCTTTCTGCGGGTTGCTAAACAGCGCGACGACTGAATCTCGCTCATCTGCCGATGAACCACCACCGGGCCTAAACAGCGGAGCCAGCCCATCTACGAACGGGAACGGGTTACCCGTGGCGACCGAGTTTTCATATCGGGTGATGTCGAAAACCTCGACACCCGGGTTACTCTCGTTCTGACCCAGTGTCGGGTCCACTCGGAAGAGCTTGTAGCCAGAATCCACGCCGGTAATGAACCTTCCAAACAGGTAGGGCTGCCCGGGCTGATGAGGCACAAAGGGTTCGGCAAGCTGCGGATCGAAGTTTGCAGGATAGATTCGGGTGAGAGCACTTGACCATCCACCAAGCTGCGTGGTGAAGATGTCAACCGAGATGGAGTCCATATCGTCCGTCTCGTCGCCCAATCGGAAGCGCTGCGCGCTGGTAGCCGGCTGGTTGTTCACTCCCTGAGGCGTGAACTGCACCAACGGCATGATTCGGGGAGCGTTATTGACGCCATCCAACGAAAAAGCGGGTGCGACTTCGCGGGTTCTTCGGTCGAAGACCGGCATGATCATGTCGTAACGAGAGATCTCGGTTTGAACGACGGAAGCGTTTCTCCAGTTGCGAATTCGGTTAGCTTTCGCTACCGGATCTGGCTCGCCGGGCCTAATTACGAAGAACCAAGGGTCATCGTACAGCGGGGTAGCGCGCTCCAGATCACCCGGAAAGTTCGGATCGAAAACTGGCTCAAAGAAGTCGACATTGACGATGTACCGCCCGAAGTTGGGGCTGGAGCCATCGTTATCGAGCCGATACGGCTGGACCTCTGCACGAAAAAGAACAAAAAGGTTGTCCTGCTGGCTGCCTCGCGGCATCAGCAAACCGTCGTACGGGTTCTGATACAGGTTGTTAACCAGCTGCCCTCCGACATCACGTAGCGGTCGATTGAGGCCAATGAAGTACCGAACCAGTGTTTGCCCTGGTGCGACAGGCAGTACTACCTGCCCTTTCGGTCGCTGGAGGGTCGGGTCTACCTTGCCTGTCCCAGGGTCGATGAAACCTTGTCCAGGAAGCGGCGGCTCACCTTCGGCGGGAATCACGATGTCCAGCTTCACGTTATCGAGAAGCATAGGCACCTGACCATCCGGGTTTGCGGTGACGGTTCCCGGCCGTGCAGGAACTCGAATCACCAGCGCACCTGCGTCTCCAGCATTGTCTCGAACGACGACTGAGTTACCAATCTCCCTGGAGATGTTCGCCATCACGATCCGGGCGCGGTTCTGGGCCTCAGCGAAGCCAGCGGCCGCCTGGGCGATGTTAAGACTCTGAACCAGAGGAACCAGGATGATTCCCAGCAGAATCGCGGTAATCGCGATGACTGTCAGCAGTTCGACGAGAGTAAAGCCAGAGCGTCTGTTCAAAGGGTTCCTCACTGTTCTCCTCTTTGTGAGAAGGTTTCCACGGAAAATGTTCTCCAGTTCTGGGCCCATCGCTCAAACCGGACCAGATTCTCCTCTGTGTCGCCGGTTAGATTGAACCTACCGATGTTCCAAGTTGCGCGAACCCTAAGGGTGCTGCCTCGAACGGACCGAACGGCGTACCCACGGCTGTAATTGAAACCGCCGCCTGCTCCAGGAAGAATTGCCGGGTCGATCGCGTCGCGAATGTCGATAAACGGTCCGAACGGGTCAGCTGCACTGCGCCTGACCACAAAGCTTTGGTTCTCCAGCACTTGCGGCTGACCGAGCACGTTGGTAAACCACGCCTCTTGAATCAAGATGGTCTGGTTGATATCGGCATCAGTGAAATAGATTCGATAAGGGTCGCCGCCGACCAGCGGATTGCTTCCACCAACGTAGTACTGACCGATGTTCGGGCGATTCCAGCTCAACCGGTAGTCCGTTGGAACAGAGATAGGTTGCACAGCCCACTCGTTGAACGCCCTAAATAGCGCTCTTACTGGCCGTCCTTCCATGTTTTGGGGCGGAAGCAACTGCCACTGCCCATTCGGAAGCCGGACGCCGATGTAGCCTTGAATTCCGTTACTGAAGTCGTTGTCGACGTCGTTGAACGTAACCACACCGCTTGACTTGTCGATCAGATAAGAGCCTCTTGTTGGGTCCTGTGGATCAAACAGCACCACTCCACCAGTGGAAACGTCGACCAAGATAAAGTCTGGGTTGGTCAGCGTGTTCGCCGGGTTCGGCTGAACGATCGCGCCGCTACTGACATAGGGAACGAGCAAATTCATGCCGTTGTATCGTTGCCCATCTGCGCCCGGACGGTCTTTGACCATCAGGTTGCCCATCATCAGCTTTTGTACTGGAGGAGCGCCAACAGGAACGCGAAACTCTTGGCGAAGGATGCGCCAGTCGAAAACGTCGTAGTTGACCCGCGGGGTCAAGGGCACGCTTCGGTTGTTTCTTGTTACCGTCGCGCCGAATGCTGCCGGGTTGAACACCAAGAGTCCGGTGTCTGCATTATCAACTTTATACTGATAGGGATCCCCGGGAGTCCACGGCACCATCGGATCAAGCCGGTCGAAGAGCCTTTGAACTCGGACTGTTGAGGCACTTACGCCGATAAAGTCAGATGGGTTAATTCCCGGCACCGCAAGCAGATTGACTAGCGGAAAGACTTGGTAACCGCGCTCAACGGTTGGGGCGACGACTACCGGGTCAGCATCGATAACGTCAACTGATCGAACGTTGCCATCCCCATCGTCATAGTAGAGAGTCGCACTGACTCGGTAAAGCATCTGTCGCCCGGAAACTTTGGGTAGGGCAACAAACGCATCGGGATCGTTCCAGGACGAAAGCCAGAAGAGGTCTTGCCGGACTCGGCCGGTTTCAAAGATTTCAGGGGTTCCCTGATTGGATTCACCCGGTGGGTTTCCAAACCGGCGCCCGAGATCGTTTCCGTATACCGTCAGCAAGCTCGGATACGCGGGGTTGTCCACAATCGGCGCGTACAGCAAATACATCTGGGAGGCGAACTCACCGGAAGGAAGCTGAGTGGGGGAGCCCATACCGCCAGCTTCTCCGACGATTCGCCGCATGATGTTGGGACCGGCGATGTACTCCCATCCACCCAGGTTCACTCCTGCTTCGATGATGTCTCCGGTGTTGGAAATTGTCGTCGTCGCCGGATCGATCGGGGGAATGAGCACGGTTGGCGGAGTATCGGTCTGTGCGGAGATGACGAGCGTGGCCGCGCGCCAATCATAGCGGACTGGAACGATGCGCTCCGGCATCTGGTTACTCAGACCCTTGAGTCGATCCGACTCGGTTCGGACCAGCGCCCCCGCGATGGTCGTATTCCGGGTGGAGTCGAGAATTCTTAAGCCACCTGGGAAGATCTGTGCTACCGCCAGAATTCCGACAAGGAAGATCACGATCGTGACCAACAACTCGATAAGAGTTGCACCCTGTTTTCTTGAACTCACGCTAAATCGTTTCATATGTTTTCGGAACCGCTCGGTCTTCCCGGCAATTGTTTGGGATTGAGAAATCGGCGTCAGGGTTCTGCCCGGTAGGACCTCTCCCAGATGTCACGAGAGTCATAGAAGCGGGCTCCGCCGCCAAGGAACAAGACGATGTCGCCTCGGGTGTTCGGTGGGATTCCATCCCTGTACTCGCGGAAGAAGCTGTTCCAGGTGACAATCGTGTCCTCTGGTGGCAACGTGTATCCGAGCTGTCTTGGGTCATCCAGCGCGCTACCGGCGGTGCCACAAGCACCAGGGCCGCCCAGGTTGGAGCCGATGCCCCACCCAGACCAGAAAAGGGAATACCGAAGGGCCATAACAGAGGCACCCGCTGCCGCGCCCGCCTGTCCTGGGGCAACGCGGTCCGGTGCTACGTCATAGCCGCTAATTCCGTAGTACATAGCTTGAAGCGGAACCGAAGGGTTGGCGGGGTTAAGTCTCAAGACTACGTTTCCGGGGCCAAGCGCTTGAATCGAGCAGGGGTTTTGGCCAGGGGCCAGCGACGGGTCTCTGTTCGGCCAGACCGCCGCAGTCAGCAGCCTCGCTCCGGGCGGAAGCGGCGGGACGTTTGGGCCGTTGGTGATCGTTCCAGGGTTCTGGTTGTTGTAAGCCGGTTTAAATGTGTCAAGGGACTCTATGCGCCGGGGGAAGAGCGCTCCTTGGAGCTGGTTTGCTGGGATCAAGTCTCCAGTTTGGGGTCCGCGCTGGTAGACCTGCACGTAGCCGAGCAAAGCTGGCGGATATGCCCCTTGGTCCGTCCGATACAACTGTAAAGAGGTTCGGATAGAGTTCATGTTGCTGATATCCGAGTTCTTGAAGCCGGTAACTCGGCTCTGCTGATAAACGGGAAAGATCAGCGCTGCCAATATCGCGACGATCGCAATAACGGTCAGCAGTTCAATGAGAGTGAATCCCCGGAGCGTTCTGTTCATTCGTTGTTGCCTAATTGATCTTTGATTTTGACTGCTAAAGCCCATTCGGTGTTCCGAGACCCGGATCCCCCGTTAGTCCTGCCCACTGAGCGTACAGTTCCAGTAGCCCGAAAATCTGTTCCTGAAAGAGAATGACGAGCAAAGCAGACAAAGCGAGGTAAGGTCCGAAAGGAATTACCGTCCGCTCCGCTTCAAACGTCTCCAGATCTTCTGGCGGCTCGAAGGGATCCTCCCCGAACCACCATTTATATAGCGGTTGATAGAACAGTCCGATAACGTCAATGACCAAAAGGTAACCGAGCCCACACCACATCAAAGAGCGGAGGCTCTCGGGTTTGTGCTCCTGCGGTTCCACTCCACGATCCGCCCCTGAGGTTTCTGCGGGGTTCGATTTCAGGCTGAACACGACCTGCAACACGCCTAGAACTGCCCCAAGAAGCACCGCCAGCCCGAAACTGACCAGAGCTGCCCATAGGAACAGTACCGCTCCTATTCCTCTCGCCATTTTGATGTCGCCATGGCCCATGGCGTCTTTGCCAAATAGCACCCTGCCAATGAACGTGATCAGCCAAAGGGCAAAGAAACCGCCCAGTGCACCGACGATAGCAGACGGTAACCCAAATTGGAAAGCCAGAGGGTCGTGAACCGAGATAAGCGCAAAGTTGATTCCCAACCCGATGAAGAGCAACGCAGCGTTCAGTTGCTCCGGAATCAGATAGAGTTCAAGATCGATAAGGAAAATGGCGATCAGCACGGAAACCGCCAGAGCGAATCCGAAAAACCGGATGGCGTCTTCCTGGTTGTAATAGTATTGGTACCAAAGCACAGCCCAAGCGCCGCCTGTTGCGAGTTCAACCAGGAGATACCGGGGGCTAATTCTGGCTCTGCAGTAGCGGCACTTGCCGCCCTGGATGCACCAGCTGACTACGGGGATCAGGTCCAGCGCGCCTAAAGAGTGTTTGCACTTGGGGCAGATACTTTTCGAGGGATTCAGCAGAGAGATATTTCTCGGCAGCCGGTAGATCAGCGCATTGAGAAAGCTGCCGATGATCGAGCCGAAGATGAAAACGATAACGATCATCCATGCCGGCAACACGGGCAAAGTTTAGCAAAAAGGCGTCCCAAGCGATGCTTGGGACGCCTGAATCAGGGTCGCTGGGCGCTAGTCGATGCTTGCGCCACTACCCGTATCCTCACCTGAGGACAGCTTGGCGATAACGTCAACCAACGGTAAGAAGAGCGAGATAACGATGAAGCCGACGATGAAGCCGAGACCCACGATCATGATCGGTTCGAGGGCAGCAGTCATCTGCGCCAGCATCGCTTCCACTTCACTTTCATAGAACTCGGCGATTTTCTGTAGCATGAAGTCGAGCGAACCGGACTCTTCTCCAACACCGATCATATGAACGACCATTGGTGGGAACAGCCTTGACCTTTCAAGAGGGTCAGCGATTCGGTCACCCTCACGGATCTTTGCACGGGCCTCCAGCACGGCGTCTGCCATGATGGTGTTGCCAACCGTACCGGATACCGTCTCCATCGCCTGCAAGATCGGGACACCAGAACCGAGGAGTGTTCCCATCGTTCGGGAGAACCGAGTCATGCAAAGCCGGTGATGCAGTTTACCAAACAGAGGAATCTTGAGCTTGACCCTATCCCAGGTTCTTCGACCAAACCGTGTCGAAACGAAAAGCTTCCACGCGATGATCACCACGATGATGACGCCTAGGTAGATGTACCAGTTGTTCACCATAGTGTACGAAAGATCCATAAGGAACTTGGTGGGCAGCGGCAATGTGTCTTCGTCAATTCCCAAACCTTTGAGAATCTCAACCCATTGCGGGATAAACCAGAAGACGAGGAACCCGACGATCGCGATGGCGAAGAACAAAACCAACGCCGGATAGGTCATCGCCGATTTCACCTTTCGGCGAAGCTCGACGTTTCTTTCCAAGAACTGTGAAAGACGCTGGAGGGACTCTTCAAGCACACCACCAACTTCACCCGCGCGGATCAAGCCGATAAACAGGTTATCGAATGTCCGCGGGTGTCGCTGCATCGCCTTCGAGAGGCTTTCACCACTCTCAACCCGCTCGCCGAGGTCGATCAATATCTTCTTCAGCTTCGGATCGTTGGTTTGCTGCGCAAGAACATCGAGACACCGAACCAGTGAAACACCGGCGTCGACCATGGTCGAAAACTGCCGACAGAAGACGGCGAGATTCTTCTGGCTGACTCTTCCGGGGCTTCGATATTTCTTTGACCGAGCCCGAATGACCTCGATCTCGGTAACGGTGAACCCTTGTTCACTGAACCGCTGCCTTAGAAGCTCTTCAGTTTCGGCCTCAGCCGTGCCTTTCTGGATTCCTCCCAGATTGTCTCTTAAGGTGTAACTATAAACGGGCATCGGTGTATTCGCTCGTAGCTATTGTTTGACGCGACTAGCGTCCTGGGGGTCTCCGTTCGGCTCCAGGCATGCCGGGCGATCCAGGTCCTGCCTGTGCGGTGGTGACCAGCATCTTCTTCAGCTCGTCGACGTTCACCGCTCTCGACATGATCTCGTCCAGCGTCACCCATCCCTTATTGTACAGGTCGCGTAAGCACTGGTCCATCGTAACCATTCCGATGTTGGCGCTGGTCTGGATGTGAGATTGAATCTGGTGCGTCTTTGCCTCGCGAATCAGGTTTCGGATGGCGGGCGAGGCGATCATGATTTCGTTGGCGGGCACACGGCCTTTGCCAGATGCTTTTGGTAGCAGCTGCTGCGAGATGATCGCCACGAGGTTATTGGAAAGCTGGATTCGGATCTGCTCCTGCTGTCCGGGAGGGAAAACGTCGATCATACGGTCGACAGATTCTGCTGCAGTATTGGTGTGAAGCGTGGCGAACACCAAGTGTCCCGTTTCGGCTGCGGTGATGGCAAGACCAATGGTTTCGATGTCGCGCATCTCACCGACCAGCAGAACGTCCGGGTCTTCACGAAGTGATGCACGAAGCGCGTTGTTAAAGCTGTGGGTGTCCTGCCCGAGCTCTCGTTGGTTGATCAGCGAGCGTTTGTTCTTGTGCAGGTACTCGATCGGGTCTTCGATGGTGATGATGTGCGTTGACCGAGACACATTAATATGGTTGATCATCGCCGCCAGAGAAGTCGACTTACCGGAACCTGTGGGGCCAGTAACCAGAATCAAGCCTCTGGGCTTGTCGCAAAGTGACTTCAGGAACACCGGAAGATTGAGCTCTTCGACGGTTGGAATTCGGTCTGAAATCAATCGGAACGCGGATGCGCAGGCTCCCCGGTCGCGATACATGTTCACACGGAAGCGAGCTCGCTTGGGCAACGCATATGAGAAGTCAAGCTCCATTGTGGTTTCGAACCGGTGGATCTTTTCGTCTGCGATGATTTCGTACATCAGCCGCTGGGTTTGCTGTGGCGTAAGCGGCTTGTAGTTCAGCTTCAGGAGCTGGCCGTCAAGACGGATGACCGGTTCGCATTCGGCTGAAATGTGCAGGTCGGAGGCATTGGTATCGACGACAATGTGGAGCAGCTCATCGATGTGGGCGTCTTCCATGTCGGCAGGAGGTCCGTTTGCATTGAAGAATGCCATGTCGACCTTTTCTTCCATAGTAGGAGGAGCGGCTCCGATTGGCGGTGCGCCAGCAATAAAGGGCGGTGCCTGGCCTGCAGCTGCTTGCTGCGGAGGCGCGCCAGCCTGGCTCTGCATGTTGTGAGGGTTCTGCATCTGAATGTTATTTTATACGTTTAATGCCGATTAGTAACCAGCGGTGAAGACGACTCTCATGACCTCTTCTGGAGTAGTCATGCCAGAAAGCACTTTGAGAAGTCCATCTTCCCGAAGCTCGTGCATTCCATTGACCTTTGCGGCGGCCTTAATATCGGCTAGCGGTGCGCGTCGAACGATGAGTTCTGCAATCTCTGCATTCAGGGTCATCAGCTCGTAGAAGCCGATTCTGCCCCGATAGCCCGTGAACCTGTTGTTCTCGGCGGGAACACCTCGGTAGAGCGTGATTTCCTCGTCCGGGTCGGTCACCTGGAAGCCAAACCGGCGAAGGTCGATCGCCTTCACTGTGTAGGGCTCCTTGTTCTCTGGGTCGATTCTACGACCAAGACGTTGTGCCATTACTCCAATGAGAGTGGCTGAGATCAGATACGGTTCCACGCCCATGTCACCCATACGAACCGTTGCAGATGGTGCATCGTTCGTGTGTAGCGTGGAGAGAACGAGGTGTCCCGTCAACGACGCCTCGACGGCGATTTCTGCCGTTTCAAGGTCACGCATCTCGCCGACCATGATGATGTCAGGGTCTTGTCGGAGGAATGCGCGAAGAGCATTCGCAAAGGTCAACCCGGCTTTTCGATTCACCTGAACCTGGGAGATACCGTTCAGCTGATACTCAATCGGGTCCTCAACGGTAAGAATGTTGACCTCAACGTTATTGAGCCGGTTGATAACGGAATACTGGGTGGTTGTTTTTCCAGAACCCGTCGGACCCGTGGAAAGGAACATACCGTTCGGCTGCGAGGTGAGCTCTTCGATTCGCAGTTGGACCTCTTCCGTGAACCCGAGTTTGCCAAGACCTAGAAGGACACTGGACTTATCCAGAATTCTTGCAACGATCTTTTCGCCGAACGGCGTCGGGATCGAGCTAACACGAAGATCGTATTCTTTGCCGGCGCTTCGAACCTCAATACGACCGTCCTGTGGGATTCGGCGTTCGGCGATGTTCATATCCGCCATGATCTTCAAACGGCTGATGAGAGGTGCCTGAAGGTTCTTTGGCAGATTCATTGCCTCCATCAGAACGCCGTCAACGCGGTACCGGACCCGGACGTTTTTCTGTTGGGGCTCAACGTGAATGTCAGATGCTCGGTCAACGATCGCCTGCTGAATCAGCGCGTTCGCCATTCGAATGATCGGAGCCTGCTCCGCCATTTTCTCGGCTTCGGCCTCTGAATCGACCTCCTCGAGGTCGCCCGACGCCTGCCGGTTAAGCTGCGCTTCGGCAATGCTCTTGTTAAGGTCAGACCTCATGCTGGAGGGCTGCTGCTCTTGCGGCTTTTCTGCCTCTTTCGCTTCGCCGTTGGTGGCGCCCGCGTAGTACTTGCGGATTGCATCTTCAATGGCGCCCGGAACGGCGACCACTGGAACCACCTTGCAGTGGGAAACCATTCGAACGTCGTCTTCTGCCTGAATGTTGTTCACATTCGACATCGCCAGGTACAGAACTGTGCCTTCCTTCTTGAACGGAATCACCGAGTGCGTCTTGGCGATCCTCTCGGGAACGATGTTGATTGCGCTGGAGTCGATCGACTCCTTATCAAGGTCGACGAATCGAAGCCCGGCTTCTTGAGCCTTGGCGGCAAGCACTTCTCGCTCGCCAACCAACTTCAATGAAATCAGTACTTTGCCCAGATCGGGGTTCTTGGTCTGTTCCTTGACCCTAAGCGCTTCATTGAGCTGCTCCTGCGTTAGAAATCCATTCTGAAGCAGGAACTGATGCATCGGAACCCGTTGTGGCGCCATAGACATTATTGTTCTTCTCTAAACCTTATCTGATATTCGAACCCGAGCGCGAGGAGCACCCGACCTCGAAGATGCGATCACATCCGTGGCTAGTGTAACCGACCCGTGACGAATTCTGTATCGCCAGTGGCCGACTACGGAGTTTTCGCTTCTCCGATTGTACTTCTAGACGGCACATGCACCAGACTCTGTTCAAATACGTTCGAGTAACCCGATTTTCTCCCACTTTCATATAAGACTAGCGGCAACAAGGGCTGAATCGGGTTCAATTTTTCTCAGCTTCGTTCTTTCTGTTGCGAGAACGGCGGGCAGGCATCAGGTTGATTCGGGATTCACTTCAAGCGTTGGTCAGTACACAACTCGACCTGTTGGCAAAAGAGCATGGGCTAGCGGAAACTCCCGCAAAACCCGACATCATCGAACCGAAATCACCCGAGCATGGCGATTTTGCCACCAACTACGCTCTCGTTCATGCCAAAAGCTGGGGCTCCAACCCGAGAGATCTTGCGCAAAAGCTCGCCCAACGAATGGAATCGCTTGCCGAAGTCGACTCGGCCGAAGTAGCCGGTCCCGGCTTCGTGAACTTCAGGCTCGCCGCTCCGTTCATCACCCGTCACCTGTCCGAAGTTCTAGAGCGGGGACCATCGTACGTCCAGCATCACAATCCGAATCCGAGGAAGATCAACGTCGAATTCGTAAGCGTGAACCCAAACGGCCCCATAACCGTCGGCTCAGGGCGCGGCGCAGCATTGGGTGACTCACTTTGCAGAGTGCTTCGCAGCGCTGGGCACCAGGTTTCTGCCGAATACTATATCAACGACGGGGTCAACAGTGAGCAAATGCGGCTGTTCGGGCTATCGGTCCAGAGCCTCTTCGCCGAAAAGCTGGGATTGCAGATCCCCTTCCCCGAGAGCGGCTACAAGGGCACCTACGTCAGCGATGTCGCCGATTCCCTGCTCGGAGAGAACCTAGCCCTGCTGGGTCCCCTAAAGCAAGCTCTGGCTGGTGCTTCCGCCGATCAGTTGCTCGCCGAATACCTTGGTGTGGTCAACACGGACAGAGATTCCTGCAAGCAGGTGCGCGAGTGGATCGCTAAGGCGTACAAGCTCGATCCTCTTTCAGCATTCGACAGCGCGCATATTGCTGCCAACCAGGATCTTTTCTTCCAGAAGGTCTCCCAGGAGGCGATGCTGGAGCGCCAGAAAGAGGACCTGAAGCTCTTCGGAGTAGAGTTCGAGACTTGGTTCAGCGAACAGTCACTACACGATTCAAACGAGGTCCTGGAGTGCCTAGAAGACCTGCAGAAAATGGGGGTTGCAGACCGCGAGCCTCTGATGAATGCTCTTGTCAACGAAGACGGTAAGCAAATTCTTACCCAAGAAGTTCAGCCTGAAGGTGCGCTCTGGCTAAGGTCGACCAGGTTCGGAGATGACAAGGACCGTGTCCTTATCCGGCAAGATGGCCGGCCGACCTACATCGCCTCAGATGTCGCCTACCATCGCTCGAAGTTTCAACGCGGCTACGATGAGGTCATCGACATTTTCGGGCCCGATCATCACGGCTACATCGGCAGGATGAAAGCGGTGGTGCAAAGCCTCGGCATAAGCCTGGACAGGTTCGAGGTGATCATCTATCAACTCGTGCGGTTTCTGAAAGAAGGGCAGCCTGCCCCGATGCGAAAGCGGGACGGCAATATCTATGAGCTAAGGGATCTGATCCAGGAACTGGGCGCAGCTGCAGCAGCCGACCGCCCGGCAGAAGAGCAACTCGCTACCGGAAGGGACGTTGCCCGATTTTTCTACTTAATGCGCAGCCACGACTCGCGGATGGATTTCGACATCGACTTGGCGACAAGCCAGTCCGAAGAAAACCCGGTGTTTTACGCCCAATACGCCCACGCTCGAATCTGCTCGATCTTCAGAAAAGCCGCCGAACTCAACCTCGCCGCTGATCCTTTGGCACTTGGGCTGTTAAACCATCCGAAAGAGCTCGCCCTGATCAAAAAGGTTTGCGACCTTCCCTCCGAGGTGCTTCGCTCTGCGGACGACTACGGGGTGCACCGACTGGCGACCTACAGCGTGGAACTGGGCAGAACGTTCCACGGCTTCTACGACAACTGCCGCGTACTTGACTCCGCGAACCCAGAACTTAGCCGCGCAAGGCTGGCCCTGTGCGAGGGCGCGAAGAGCGCCTTGGTGGCCTCTTTGAACCTACTGGGGGTTTCGACTCCGGAAGAAATGCATCGCCAGCAAGAATAGCGGGCAACTGAAGTCGTCCAAGAGCGGAGAGATCGGGATTCGAACCCGAGAAGGGGTTTAAGCCCCTTACCCACTTAGCAGGCGGGCGCTTTCGACCACTCAGCCATCTCTCCGCTCAAGGGGATGCCGAAAAGTTTACCGCTTTAGGGAGCGAACATTAGGCACAGCAGCTTTTCCACAGCCGATGTAGGGCCGAATTGCGTATTTACGGTGAACATGGCGAAAACAAAAAATTTCCTTCAATCCGCAGACCTTGGATTGCTATTTCTCAGGATCGGGGTCGGCGGCTTAATGCTGATGCACGGAATTGCAAAATTGACCAACGGCATTGACGGGATCAAGACAATGACCGTTAATGCCGGATTGCCCGAATTCTACGCATACGGGGTCTATGTGGGCGAGGTCCTGGCGCCGATCATGGTGCTGCTCGGTGTTGGCACACGAATCGGTGCACTGCTCATCGCCTTTACGATGATCAATGCCATCTGGCTCGTCGGAATCCATCAGGTTTGGACACTAACGAGTACAGGTGGACCGGAGGCAGAACTGGCGCTCCTCTTCCTGGCAGGAAGTCTGGCTTTAGTATTCACCGGCTCCGGCAAGTACGGCATTCTGAAAGGGCGAGGCTGGACAGACTGAGACCGATGCGCCAAACTGTTAGCTCACGCAGATGTCCGTCGGTTCTAACTGGTTCTCATTCAAGCTCGAAAAGGAGTTCAAGACCGAGGTCTTCAACGAGATTGTCGACAACGCTACTTTCTCTCCCCGCTATGTAATCCTTCTGACTCTCAGCACGATCATTGCGGCGTGCGGGCTTCTCGCCAACAGTACCGCCGCAGTGATCGGCGCCATGATCATCGCCCCACTTATGGGGCCGATCATGGGCTCTGCGATGGGGTTGACCACAGCGAGTCACTCCCTCACTCGCAAGTCACTGCTGGCAGAGTTTTTCGGAGTCTTGATTGTTATCGCGATCGGGTTTCTCATCGCTTCGCTGCCAGTAGGGCTATTGGTAACCCCCGAGGTGTTGGCAAGGACCACGCCGACCCTGCTGGACCTAGGGGTCGCTCTCGCCTCGGGCTTGGCTGGCGCCTATGGGTTTGTGAACCCGAAGGTCAGCCCTGCGCTAGCAGGAGTTGCTATCTCGGTCTCGCTGGTTCCTCCGCTGGCGGCATGCGGGATCTTGCTGGCGATGGGAATGCCGAAGGAATCCGGTGGTGCGTTCTTGCTTTTCTTCACCAACTTCCTCGCAATTCAACTCGCTGCATCTGTAGTCTTCAGTATTTTCGGATTCTCCAAGTTTCGAAGAAACGCCGATGCGACGACCAAACAGGTGCTCCTTCGATTCGCCCCTTCAATCGTGGCGTTCGCGGTCGTTGCCGTCTTCCTCACCAACTCCTTGCTCAACCTCACCGCCCAGCAGTGGTTTGACCTCAAACTCCGCAGGACCCTTGCAGAGCAGATTGCGTCATCGTCTGGGGGTCAACTATCCGACATTCTCACTTCCAACACTCGTGACAGGGTCGAAGTAATCGCCAGTGCGTTCACCCCTCGCGAGCTCAGCCGAGAGCAAGTCAAGCAGATTCAGGATGCACTGAGATCGAACGTGAGCGACCGAATTGACCTGATTGTTCGGTCCCTTATTGCCGAGGACATCGGCCCTGAAGGTCGGGTGTATTTGCCAGGCCCTTTTGAATCTGTAGGAGACAACCAGGAGACCCGCGAAGTTCTTACGCAAGCTAACGAGATCGCCAATGAGTTCTTCCGAGAAAACATCGAGATTGAAATTTCGAATGTGAGGCGGTTGAACTACGGAGATAAGCGCTGGCTAAAGCTTGAGGTCCACTCCCCTCGCCCGATTCAGCCTGCTGAAGTTGCAGAGATCGAAAAGCTCGTTAGAGAGCGAATTGATCCTGATCTGAATGTGGTTGTTCGCTCTATCGCAACGAGAGATGCAACCAGTGACAGCTTCCTCTTCGTGCGCGCCGAGGACGCAGGAATTGAACGCGCAGACCTGCTAGACGACATCGAAGCGTTCGTGGGCGATCGATTCCCGCTTTCGCCACGCCAGAGGCTCGTCGAGAGCTCTGTTCGGGAGCAGGCTAACGGGGTGTACTTGGTTCTTGCGGTAGTTGAATCACCTGAACCGGTCAACCCGGAGGTGGTCAACCAGGTTTCTCAGGCGCTACGGGACCGGTTCGGCAAGGATGTGATCTTGAAGGTGCAGACCGAACTTGTGGCGACTTCAACCCAGTCGCCGTAGCGGGTGTGGATACCACCTGCAGCCTGAGTCTCTCGAGGCGACTGCGAAGCGGGTAACGGCTCGCCGTGCATGTCCTTGAGACCCTTCGAAGAGCCTCTACCTAAGCCCGCGAGTAGCAAAGTGACTGCAAAACAATACGTCGAACTTCCCCTATGCGGGGAGGGAGCATTACGAAGCGAGATCGAGTGGTCGAGCGGCACCAAACCATAGGCTCGAAGAGCCGCACCTGGGTACGCGAGCCTATGGCTTGCAACCGGTCCGAACAGGGCCGGAAAGAATAAAAGCCCCGGTCTG